>NZ_JBNWCF010000003.1:0-510422 GCF_053522545.1 Rhizobium sp. 21-4511-3d
CTCCCGCGGGCTTGGTGTCCCAGAGGGGCCTCGGTCTCTCGCTCGCCACCGCGATAGGCATTACAGCCTCGATAGCGGATAAAGGGAAGTTACAAGGGGATGTAGGCGCGCGACGCGAAACGGTATTCCCTTCTCCCCGCGGGGAGAAGGTGGCCCATAGGGCCGGATGAGGGGGCCGCGGGCGCCTACCTAGCGATTGCGACCGCACCGCCAGCTCACTCCCCGCTTGCCGTCCGTCCATAAGCCCAGTTCATGTAAAGCTCGAGCGCCTTGCGGGTGACCGGGCCTTCCTGGAAGTCGCGGCCATCGAGACGATTCACGCCGACGACCTTGGAGTAGTTGCCGGAGGTGAAGATCTCGTCGGCACCCATGAAGTCTTCGACGGAGAGCGTTGCCTCGCGCACGTCGAAACCGGCCTGGCGCAACAGGCCCATGACGCGGGCGCGGGTGATGCCTGCGAGGAAGGTGCGGTTGGCGACCGGGGTGAAGACCACGCCATCCTTGACCATGAAGACATTCGAGGATGCCGTTTCGACGACGTTGCCGTTGGTGTCGCGCATCAGCGCATTGTCGAAGCCGCGCGCGCGGGCCTCGGCGATGGCGCGGCCGGAATTCGGGTAGAGCGAGCCGGCCTTGGCATCGGTCATCGCCGTCTCGGGCGTCGGGCGGCGGAAGGGCGAGACGGTCAGCGACGAGCCGCCATGGCCGCCCATCGGCGCTTCGAACAGACAGAGGACGAAACGGGTCGATTCCGGATCGGCGGTGACGACGCTAAAGGGGGCGCCGTGTTCTGCCCAGTACATCGGCTTGATGTAGATCGGCGTCTTGCCGTCGAACTTCTTGATGCCTTCCCAGGCCAGCGCCTCGATCTCCTCCGACGTCTTGGTCGGCTTCAGGCCCATGTTGAGCGCCGAGCGGTTGATGCGCTGGCAGTGCTGGTCGAGATCTGGGGCGATACCATCGAACCAGCGGGCGCCGTCGAAGACGGTGGAGGCGAGCCACATCGCATGCGAGGTCGGGCCGATCAGCGGCGGATTGCCGGAAAGCCACTCGCCATCGACATAGGTCCATGTGGTCGAGCGGGGCGCTGTGTTGACGGCCATTTTTCTTCTCCTCAAACAAGTTGCAGCAGCAAAATCCTTCCCCGTTGGCGGGGTCAAGGAGAAACTGGCGCGCCAAAACCGGACGCAAGAAAATGACGCGGGCGCATCGCAAGTCGCAACAATCCATCGCCGCGCTTCACGCGGATGCGATGGGTCTATCAGCAAAAATGATGGAATCCTGTCGCGTCCGCGTGCGATGATACGGACGGAATCGCAGACGAAGGAGAGCCCGATGAAAGCCATGTTTTACGACGCCTTCGGCAAGACGCCGGAGATCCGAACCGTGGCCGATCCCTCGCCTTCGGAAGACGGCGTCGTCATCGCCGTCGGCGCCACCGGGCTCTGCCGCAGCGACTGGCACGGCTGGATGGGCCACGACCCCGACATCCGCCTGCCGCATGTGCCGGGCCACGAGCTTGCCGGCAAGGTGGTGGCGACCGGCAAGGGCGTGATGCGCTTCAAGGTCGGCGATCGCGTCACCGTGCCCTTCGTTTCCGGCTGCGGCCATTGCGGCGAGTGCCATTCCGGCAACCAGCAGGTCTGCCCCAACCAGTTCCAGCCGGGCTTCACCCATTGGGGCTCGTTCGCCGAATATGTGGCGATCGATTATGCCGAGACCAATCTCGTGCATCTGCCCGAGGAGATCGACGATGCGACCGCGGCGAGCCTCGGCTGCCGCTTCGCCACCTCGTTCCGCGCCGTGGCCGACCAGGCGCGCACCGGCCCCGGTGAGTGGATCGCCATCCACGGCTGCGGCGGCGTTGGCCTGTCGGCGATCATGATCGCCGCGGCACTCGGCGCCAATCCTGTTGCCATCGACATCTCGGACGAGAAGCTCGCCTTTGCCCGCGAATGCGGCGCGGTGGCGACGATCAATGCGGCGACCGTCGGCGACGTGCCGGAAGCGGTGCGCGAGATCACCAAGGGTGGTGCGCATGTCTCGATCGATGCGCTCGGCCATCCCGTCACCTGCTTCAACTCGATCAAGAATCTGCGCCGCCGCGGGCGCCATGTGCAGATCGGCCTGATGCTCGGCGACCACTCGACGCCGCAGATCCCGATGGCGCAGGTCATCGGCCACGAGCTGGAGATCTACGGCAGCCACGGCATGCAGGCCTGGCGCTACGACGCGATGCTCTCCATGCTTTCGGCCGGCAAGATCGCGCCGCAGAAGCTAATCGGCAAGCGCATCAGTCTCGAAGAGGGAGTCCCGGCGCTGGTGGCGATGGAGCGCTCCGAAGGGCTCGGCATCAGCGTCATCACCCAATTCTGATTGGCCTCTTGGAGCGTTCGGGATCGGGACAGTCGAGGCGCAATCGTTAACTATTTATTGGTGTATTTAGTCGAATTGCAATTTATAATACATGAGGCATAATCCCGCTCGCCCGGAATGACTCCGGCGTGGAGGGGACCATGACAGTTCGATTCATCCTGTCGATCGATGGCGGCGGCATTCGCGGCCTCATTCCAGCAATCATCATCGAGGAGCTCGCCAGGCGCCTGAAGGGACCGGCGATGCACGAGGTTTTTGACCTGATCGGCGGCACCTCGACCGGCGGCATCATCGCTGCCGGGCTCACCTGCCCGAACCCGAAGAACAAGAAGATCGCCGCCTGCACGCCCGCCGATCTCGTCAAGCTCTATGCCGACGAAGGCAAGGATATCTTCTACTCGAAACTGATCTCGCGGATCATTAATATCGGCGGCTGGCAGGAAGAACGCTACAGCGCGACGACGCTGGAAGAAAAGCTGCAGGCGCGGCTCGGCGCCAACACGCTGATCGCCGACGGGCTGACGAAGGTGCTGATCACCGCCTACGACATCCACCAGCGCGAAGCGGTGTTCATGACCAATTGCGATATGGAGAATGCCAAATTCCGCTTCTGGGAAGCGGCACGCGGTTCTTCTGCGGCACCCACCTATTTCGAGCCGGCGCTGGTCGAGAACCTGGCAAAGCCCGCCGGCGACGAGCAGCGGAAGGTCCCGCTGATCGATGGCGGCGTCTTCGCCAACGATCCGGTTCTCGCCGCCTATGTCGAGGCCCGCAAGCTCTGGCAGGCGGCGAGCGACGGTTTCGTCGTGCTCTCGCTCGGCACCGGGCGGCAGAACCGCAAAATCCCCTATCAGCAGGCCAAGGATTGGGGCGCCTTTGGCTGGATCAACCCGCAGAACGGCACGCCGCTGATCTCCGTGCTGATGCAGGGACAGGCGAGCACGGCGGCCTATCAGGCAAACAAGCTGCTGAACCCGAAGGGCGCCAAGCTGAACGCCGAGGGCTCCACCGACATGAGCTTTGCAAAGCCTGAAACGCTCGCCTATTTCCGCATCGACGGGAGGCTGCAGGGCGCCAATGACGATCTCGACGATGCCAGCGCCACCAATATCGAGCAGTTGCGGACCGTGGCCGAGCGGCTCATCGCCGACAACGGCGCCGTGCTGGACGCGGTGGTGAGCCGGATCAAGGCGGAGAAGAAGATCTAGAGGGTCTCCATACCCGCGAACAGCGCCGAGAGACGCTCCCAGATGGCGCTGACCCTCGGCACATCCCTGAGGCCGGGTGGCGCGAGCATCCAGAGTTCGCGGTCAGGCATGACGGCACCGAAATCGATCTCGACGAGCGAGGGATATTGCCGTGCCTGGAACCGCTGGAGCATGGCAATGCCCATGCCGCCCGCGGCGGCGACGGCTTGGGTGATGGCGCTGCCGGAACGCACCGAATAGGGATGGCGCGCATGGTGGGTCTCCAGCCAGCGGGCTTCGGCGATCAGTAGGTCGCTGTCGAGATCGAATCCGATCAACGGCGCGGCTTCGCCATTCTTCCAGCGCGCGGCCACCGCCTCGCTGGCGTAGAAGCCGTGGGTGATGGTGGCGACGCGCTTGCCGTTGAGATCGCTATCCGCAGGGCGGCCGAGCCGCAGCGCGATATCGGCCTCGCGATGGGCAAGACTATGGACGCGGACATCGGTCAGGATCTCAAGCTCGATGCCTGGAAGCCCATCAAGGATTTCGCCAAGATGGGGCGCCAGAAGCAGATCGGCAACCGAGCGGATGGTCGTCAGCCGCACGCGCCCGCTCGGCCCCTCCGGCGACACGAGCCGATCGCGGATGACGGAGACCGCGGTCGCCATCGACGTCGTCTCCGCCGATATCGACTGCCCCTGCACGGTCAGGACATATCCATCCGGACGGCGCTCGAAGAGCTGGACGCCGAGCGTCATTTCCAGCGCCGATATCCGGCGGGCAACGGTGGCATGATTGACCTTGAGCGCGCGGGCCGCTGCCGACAGGCTGCCATGGCGGGCGAGCGCCGCAAAGAAGCGCAGGTCTTCCCAGTCGATATCTGTGCGTTTCTGCTCAGCCATTGCGCTGAAATAGCGAATATTCGCTCATGATGGAAGCCGCTAGTCCTACGCTGCCAACCGAAACAGGAGATAGATCCATGGCTCCCCTCACCCTTCTTCAGCGCAGCGGCGCCACCGCCGAAGCCGCCGACTGGCAGAAAGCCGTCATCGTCGTGATCGACGCACAGAACGACTATGTCGATGGAAGCCTGCCGCTCACCGGCGTTGAAGCGGCCGTCGCCGAAATCCGCAGCCTGCTCGATCTCGCGCGCGAAGACGGCGTTCCCGTCGTTCATGTCATCCATAAGTCGGGAGCGGGAAGCTGGCTCTTTGACCCCGGCTCGCACGGCGCTGAAATCATTGCGGCGCTGGCGCCCGTCAACGGCGAACGCGTGGTCGAAAAGACGCTGCCAAATGCCTTTGCCGGAACGGACCTCCATGCCGTGCTGACCGGCATAGTCAAGGAAACCGGCAGAAACGAACTTGTGCTCACCGGATTCATGACCCACATGTGCGTCGGCGCCACGGCGCGCGCGGCACTCGATCTCGGCTTCAAGTCGACGGTCATCGCCTCGGCCACCGCGACACGCGATCTGCCCGACCCGCTGGGCGGCGTGATCCCGGCCGAGACGGTCCAGAGGACGGCGCTTGCCGAGATCGCCGATCGCTTCGCGACGGTAGCACGCGACATCTCGGCCGTTGCCAAACGCGTCGCGAAGGTCTAACGGGCGTGCCGTAAGAAAAAGAATGAAAGGGACGTTAATGTCCAACTCCAGTGTTAAGACTTTGGCGCAGACGGGCGCGAAGGTCTATTTCGTGGCCGGCGACCGCATCGAGCGGCAAGTCCGGCTGCAGGGCTCCTGGCTGAGCATCGTCGACGTCACCGTTCCGGCCGGCGGCAGCGCCACGCCCGAGGTGATCGACAGCCCGCAGGTGCTGCGCATCATCGCGGGACGCCTGTCGATCTGGCGGATGGCCGATGGACGGCGCGAAGAAATCGCCGCACTCGCCGGCGATATCGTTTCGATCGGCGCGCATCAGGCCTATGGCTATGCCAACCCCGATAGCGCCGAGGCGGTGTTTTCCGCCACCATCGACAGCGCCAGCGGCGAGGCTCTGGTCACCGCAGGCGAGGCACCCGCATTGCCCGGCCCGATCCAGCGGATCGGGACTGCCGCAAACAGCGACGGCACAACCATCCGTGCCGCATAAACCCTTGAAAAGGCGCCTCATTGCAGGCGCCTTTTTCATTCCAGTTACCGGGCAGTTCACCTGGATGTCATCAGGCAGCGCATATGAGCCCCGGTGATTTGCTGATAGAGAAGAGCCGCGGCGCGCCAGCCGGCGATCCGCAGAGAGAAAGCCAAGCAGGAGGTTCCCCATGGCATGGTCTGCCAGCCAATACGTCAAATTCGAGGATGAACGGACGCGCCCGGCGCGCGATCTTCTGGCGCAGGTGCCGCTTGCGTCCGTCAAGAACGCAATCGACCTCGGCTGCGGACCCGGCAATTCGACGGAGCTGATCATCGACCGCTACGGCGTCGAGAATGTTTCCGGTCTCGACAGCGACGACAACATGCTGGAAGCCGCCCGCAAGCGCCTGCCGCAGACGCGCTTCGACAAGGGCGATCTCTCGGCCTGGCAGCCCTCCGGGCAACCCGACCTGCTGTTTGCCAACGCCGTCTTCCAGTGGTTGCCCAATCACCTCGACATCTTCGAGCGCCTGATCGATGGCCTGGCGCCGGGCGGCGTGCTCGCGGTGCAGATGCCCGATAACCTCGGAGAGCCGACGCATCTTGCGATGGAAGAAACCGCCCATGCCGGGCCGTGGAAGGCCAATTTCGAGAAGAAGAGCGTACGCCGCACCCCGCTGCCGCCGGCATCGACCTATTACAGCCGCCTCTCCCCCAAGGCTGCCCGCGTCGATATCTGGCACACGATCTACAACCACCCGATGGCTGATGCCGCCGCGATCGTCGAATGGCTGAAGGGCACCGGCCTCATGCCCTATCTCGCGCAGGCGGGTGAGGAGCATCGGGAGGCGTTCCTGGCAGATTACCTCGCGCGTATCGAAAAGGCCCATCCGAAAATGGTCGATGGCCGTGTGCTGCTGCGCTTCCCGCGGATTTTCATGGTGGCGGTGAAGGCTTAGGGCCCCGCTTGCCCGGCGGCTGGTGTGAGCTATACTCGAAACCGGCCGCCAGGAGACTTCGATGGCAAAGCGCAGCGCATTTCAATTCGAACTCGATATTGACCTCTCCGACGCATTTCTGAACGCCGCGAAATCCGCCCAGCGCGAGCCGGAGGAGCTGATCGCCGAGTTGGTGCAGGAGTTCGTGGACCAGCAGGGCGACGCCGCCAGCTATGCAGATTTCCTGCAGAAAAAGGTCGATCGTGCACGGAAATCGGTAGCCGCCGGCGAGGGCCGGCCATCCTCCGAGGTGGAGGCGCTGTTCAGCGACATGCGCAAGGCAATTCAAAAAGCCGCGCGATGAGAATCCTCTGGACGCCGCAGGCCGAGCTCGACCGCCTGACGATCTTCCAGCACCTGGCCGCCGAAAATATCGACGCCGCCATCTCGATCGACGAACGGTTTGCCGAAGCAATTGCGCGCCTGACGGACTTTCCACGTTCCGGGAGGCCCGGCCTCATCGAGGGTACGCGGGAGCTCATTCCGCATCGCAGCTACCGCATCATCTATGAAATCGCGGAAAACGCTGTCTGGATTCTCGCGCTTGTCCACACCTCCCGGCAGTGGCCGCCCGAGGCGGAGGAATAGCACCCTACCCCCGCCGTGCCGCCTCGATCTTGGCGATGTCGATCTTCTGCATCGTCATCATCGCATCGAAGGCGCGCTTGGCTTCCGCGGGGTTTGCCTTCAGCGCTTCGCTCAGCGCCCGCGGCGTGATCTGCCACGACAGGCCCCATTTATCCTTGCACCAGCCGCAATCGCTTTCCTTGCCGCCATTGCCGACGATGGCGTTCCAGTAGCGGTCGGTTTCTTCCTGGTTTTCGGTGGCAATCTGGAAGGAGAAGGCCTCGCTGTGCTTGAAGGCCGGGCCGCCGTTGAGGCCGATGCAGTCGATGCCGGCGACAGTGAACTCGACGACCAGGACATCGCCCTCCTTGCCATCCGGATAATTGCCCGGCGCCCGGACCACAGCGGTCACGGCACTGTCGGGAAAGGTCGCCGCATAGAAGCCGGCAGCCTCCTCGGCATCTCCGTTATACCAGAGGCAGATGGTGTTCTTGGCCATGATGCGTTTTCTCCCATTCGCTTGCCATTGCCTCAAGACATAAGGGCCGTCTTGAATTTCTCCAGTCCGGATGCGGCTTCAGGCGACGATGGCGATATGGCGCTCGCACGGCTTCGGTGATAGGCCGGTGGCCTCGCCCGCCCGCAGCATCCCGCCTGCAGCCCAAGGAGTTCGACATGCCCAGCCCCACCGCCGATCATCTGGAAAGCTTTCTCGGCAATCGCCGCCTCAGCCAGCAGATTGCCTTCATCCTCGAAGTCGAGAAGCTGAAGACGGTGCTGCGCCGAACGCTGCTTCTCGATCGCTCGCGGGTCGAGAACGATGCCGAGCACACCTGGCAGCTGGCGCTGATGGCGATGGTGCTTTCGGAGCACTCGCGCGAGAAGGTCGAGCTCGTCCGCGTTCTGAAGATGCTGCTGATCCACGATATCGTCGAGATCGATGCCGGCGATACCTTCGCCTACGACACCGTACTTGCCGCCAGCCAGGCGGAGCGCGAATTGAAGGCCGCCGAGCGGATCTTCGCGCTGCTGCCGGAAGATCAGGCGAGAGAATTCCGGGCGCTCTGGGATGAGTTCGAGGCGAAGGCTTCGGCCGAATCCCGCTTTGCCAATGCCATGGACCGGCTGCAGCCGCTGCTGCACAATTTCTTCACCGAGGGCGGCACCTGGAGCGCGGGCGGGATAACGGCGGCAAATGTCGAGCGCCGCATGCAGCCGATCGGCATGGCCTCCGATACGCTCGGCGATCTCAGCGCCCAGCTGATCGCGCTTGCCGTCGAGCAGGGCATTCTTGCCCCGGCGCCACAGGAGGCCTGAGCCGATCGGCGGGTGGCGGCGTCTGCGTCACGCCGCCCGCTTGCCCGCGCCGCGCCGCCGCTTATATTCGCTTGACCAGCCAAGGAGCGAGACGCCATGACCGATGCCGTGCCCACCCCGCCCGCAACGCTTGTCATCTTCGGCGCCACGGGCGACCTGACGCGGCGCCTGCTCATCCCCGCGATCATCAACCTGACGCGAAGCGGCCTTGTCGGCGACGACTTGCACATTCTCGGCATCGGCATCGACCAGGGCGATGACGAGATGCTGCGGGGCAAGCTCGACGACTTTCTCGCAGGCCTCGGCGGCGACCAGCCGCTCTCCAAGGACGAGGCATGGCTGAGGCTGCGCAAGCGCATCTCCTATCTCGCAGGCGATTTCACCAAGGACGAGATCTATGGCGAGATCGGCAAGCGGCTCAATGGCAACGCCGCCTTCTATCTCGCCGTGCCGCCGCGCTTCTTCGGCGAGATCGTCGAGCGTCTGGCGGCCAACAAGCTGACCACGGAAGGCGAGAACTGCTTCCGGCGCATTGCCATCGAAAAACCCTTCGGCACCGATCTCGCCTCGGCAAAGGCGCTGAACGCGCAGATCCTCTCCAAGGTGGCGGAGAGCCAGGTTTACCGGCTCGACCATTTCCTCGGAAAGGAAACGGTGCAGAACCTGATGACGGCGCGCTTTGCCAACATGATGATCGAGGCGCTGTGGAACAACCGCTATATCGACAACGTGCAGATCACCGCCGCCGAGATCGTCGATGTCGGCTCGCGCGGCGCCTTCTACGACGCGACCGGCGCGCTGCGCGACATGGTGCCGAACCACCTCTTCCAGCTGCTGGCGATGATCGCCATGGAGCCGCCGAACAGCTTTGACGCCGAGGCGATCCGCAACGAGAAGAGCAAGGTTTTGAAGGCGCTGCGCGTCTATACGCCGGAGGAGGCGAAGACCCATGGCGTGCGCGGCGTCTATACCGCGGGCAAGCTCAACGGCGCCGATATCACCGCCTATCACGACACGCCGCAAGTGGCGCCCGGCAGCAAGACCGAGACCTTCGTGGCCCTGAAGCTCTATGCCGATACCTGGCGCTGGGCCGGCGTGCCCTTCTATCTCAGGACCGGCAAGGCGATGACGGCGCGCGATACCGAGATCGTCGTCACCTTCCAGCCGGTGCCCTTCGCGCAGTTCCGCGAGACCGAGGTCAACCGCCGCCTGCCGCCGAACCGGCTGATCATCCAGGTACAGCCGGACGAGGGCATGAGCATGGAAATCTCCATCAAGTCCCCCGGCCTTTCCGTCGATACCGTGCCGGTGTCGCTCGATTTCCGCTACGCCGACCAGTTCGATATCGGCAAGATGACCGGCTACGAGTCGCTGATCTACGACCTGATGATCGGCGACCAGACGCTGTTCCAGCGCGCCGACGGCATCGAGGCCGGCTGGGCCGCCGTCCAGCCCTTTCTCGATCTCTGGGCCAAGGAAGGCGAGCCGGAAGCCTATGCGCCGGGCACGATGGGCCCGGCCTGCGCCGACGAGCTCATCGAGCGCGACAACCGCCACTGGCACGATATCGGCGCGATCGCCAAGAAGACGTAACCGCCCGGTTCAAGCCACGCGGCAGAAATGCTAGGTTTCCTCAGGACCAGTCGACAGTCCGCGCATGGCTGAATGTCGATCGGTCCAAAACCAAAAAGGCCCGGAGCCCGGCTGACGCCCCCTTTGCCCGCCTCCGCATTGCGCGCACGCGCGTTAAAAAGGGAGGCATTCGCATGCAGACTTCAGTTCTGTTCTGGCGCCGCACCGATATCGAAGGGTTCGAGCGCCTGACGCTCAGCGTCGGCGCCGAAAGCGTGACGGCATCATCGACCGTTCTCTGTCTCGAAGACGGCGGTTTCCGCCTCGACCACCACTGGCGGCTCGACGGCGGCTGGAGCGCGCAATCGGTCACCGTCGAGCGCTGGAACGGCCGCGACCACAGGAAGCTGACGCTGGAGCGCGTGCCCAGCGGCTGGGAAGTCGACGGCCTGCCCCGCCCCGATCTCGACGGCGCCGACGAACCCGACCTCTCCGTCACCCCCTTCTGCAACACCTTCCCGATCCGCCGCACGCCGGAAACAGCAGGCGCCACCCTCCCCCTCGACACCGCCTTCATCGACGGCCCGGCCATGACAGTGACCCGCTCGAAGCAGCGCTACGACCGGCAGGGGCCGGGGCGCGTGCGCTATGTCGATCTCGGGTTATCGATTGGCTTCGAGGCCGATCTCAGGGTGGATGAGCGGGGGCTGGTGATGTTTTATGAGCATTTGTTTGAAAGGGTGGCTCCTCCCGCCTGATGGCCAGATGTTGCCATTTCGTTCCGGTCCCGCTTTTATAGGCGGCAATGCGCCGATTCGGGAGATGGATTTGTGATCGGGATGACGAGTGGAGCAGGCCAGACACCGGCAGGGCGGCCTGCATCGTGAAAGCCTATCTCGCCATTCTCGCCATGCCCGCAGCCCGCTGGTCCTATATCGCCGCCCTCGTCGCGCGGCTGCCGATCGCCATGGTGCCGCTCAGCCTGCTGATCCTCGTCGAGGCAGCGACAGGCTCCTACGCGCAGGGCGGCCTCGTCTCCGGCGCCTTTGCGCTCGGCAGCGCCTTGTCCGTGCCCTTCTGGGGACGGGCTCTTGATAGAGGCTCCCACCGGCGCGTTATAGCGGGAACGTCGCTCACCTCGGCTGCCTTCCTCGGCCTTGCGCTGATCGGCACCGCGCAGCAATGGAGCCTGCCCGCCATCGCGGGATTATCGCTCGGCGTCGGCCTGTTCTTTCCGCCGATCACCCCGGCGATGCGCGTCGCCTGGCGGCGTCTGGTCCCTGACGGTTCCGGCCTGTTGGCGCCAGCCTATGCACTCGACGCGGTAGCAGTTGAAACGCTGTTCGTCCTTGGACCGCTGGTGGTCGGCGGCCTCTATGGCGGCGGCCCGACGCTTCCTGTGATCGCCACCTGCATCCTGCTTGCGGCCGGTGGCGTGGGTTATGCCGCCTCTCCGGCGGGACGCGTCAGCGGCGAGACGGACGGCCGATCGGCAGGCGACGCTCCCGGCGCCATCGTTCTGCAGCCGGGTATCCTGCTTGTCGCAATCATCGCAGCCACCATGGCGGTCGGCTTCGGCCAGATGGACGTCGCGCTGACTTCCGCGGCGCAGGCGATCTCCACCCATGGCCTGATGCTCGGCCTGATGTTTGCCGCGGTCGCCATCGGCAGCATTGGCGGCGGCCTGTTCTTCGGCGCAAGGGAATGGCGCTTTTCCGCCTATCGCCTGCTTGTCGCATCGCTCGGCGGCTTCGGCCTCGGACTCGCCGCCGCCGGCCTCGGCCTATGGCTGGCACTCCCGCCGCTTCTGTTGCTGCCCATTCTGACACTTGCCGGGCTCTTCATCTCCCCTGGCCTGCTCGTCATGCAGCAAATGATCGATCAGATACTGCCGCCCGGACGGACATCGGAGGGCCAGGCGCTACTCAATGCAATGCTGACGGCGGGCGGAGCGGCAGGGATGGCGCTCGGCGGCTTGTGGGCGGATGCCGGACCACCGATGCTGGTGTTTTTCGCGGCCGCGGGGACGCTTTTGGTTGGGGCGGGGTTGGCTGGTGGGCGGCTGGGTCGGCCTTGGTAGACTCACTGCGGTAGTAACCCGTATCGCCGCAAGGCGGCTTGAGCGCCGTTGACATACCGACCACGTTCGTGGTGATTCAGCGCTTGACACCGCCAACTCGAAGTAGAACGTTTAGAGAACAACGCTTTGACGTTTTCTAAATACGTTTCGCCCTAAAGTCGTCTCGATCCGTCCTTTACAACAGCTTGAAACATGAGACCCGGCTTACCAATTGGCACAAGCATGAACCGAAAGCGCCGTACCGGGCCGTTTCGTCCCGACGTTGTCGTCCTATTTATTGTGACGGTGATCGGCTTGGAAATATTTTCACATCTTGTGTCCCGGCCTCTAGCCTGGGGCCTTGGCATTGTTGTGCTTGCTTTAATCGGTGTCGTGTTCTGGCGCCGCTCTTAAGTCTAGAGAACCTTGCGCGCTGGCCGGCGTGATTTCCATTACCTCATCGACGATACGTTCCTTAATCTGCCACACGCCCTCCTTGCGCTCCTCCTTCACAGTCAGGACGACTTTCATTCTAATGCCGTCGGCCATCGGCACCCGTTCGCGACCAGAAGGTACCCGATCGAGGAACGGTTGATCCTTGATTGGCGCGCCGAATTCAAGCTTTCCTGAGCGAAACTTCCACTTTCTAGAACTGCCTTGCACAAGCACCGGGCTAACCAAGGTCAATACTTGTACCGTCGTCTCGCTTCGCTCCCCCATCTTTTCCGATTCCTCAACGACTCGACCGCGGCGCTGGAACTCAGATCGAGGAACTATTTGTGCCGGACGGCGATCGTGCTTCTGCGACACACCAACGCCCTTAACCGCTTCGTCTCGCTGCAGCTCTTGATAGATTTTGCCCACCTGCTTTTCGGCAACCTTTGATTCAACGATTCGCATCACTGCTTCCGCAAGCTGGTGAACCTCTTCCTTTGACATACTCTGGTGAATCTCAGGTTCTTCAAGAAAATGATCGAGCACCTTCTGATAGGTGTACGAGGCTGTATCCGCTACGAAAAACGCTGCGATTCCCCACGCGATTGATCTTAACCGCGCTTCATCTAGCTTTGCCGCCTTGATGATTGAGTTGAGTGATAAACTGCCCTCCGTGCCGCTCTCAAGTTCGACTCGAACTATGGCGAACGGATCAATCGAAAACGCGATATCTTTCAAAGCTGCGTCGAAAGCCAAAGCAGCGCGTGCCGCTGTTGCTAGATCGACTTTCATTCCATCTTTCAGATCAAGATAAAGACTGACTTCCTGCTGCATTTCGCCCCCTCAAAAGACACCTAAAGGTAGTCTTGGCATCTAAATTTATAGTTGATTAACAGTGCGAGATGCAACACGCTTCCCGCTCGCTCTGGCGATGCGTTTAGATGTCCCCTAACCATTTCGACGAGTGCGCGGATCGGTCGGCTGGCGGCAAGATTTTTGGGCCAATATTCGTTTAGATAGGAGAGCCTTGAGCCTTCGCGCGCGGCGCGCAGGATGAGTCGCTTCCGTCGAGAATGAGCTGGCAGGCAAAGTTTGAGCGCCGTCCACCAATGAAGCGTTCCGGGCGCCCAAAACCCCCAGCACTAAAAAACCGCCTCGTTTATTCAACTTATCCTTTACATATCGATGGTTACCTCATGCGGGATTGCCACGATTGTGTGAGGCCGCAGTTGTTTAAATTCGCCCGGGCAGGTGTTCTGTCAGCGATTTTGATCGGATCGCTCCTGTATTTGCCGCCGTTTAACGGCTACGTGCGCGATACCGTGGACTTCTTCGACAAGAGGCCGCGCGAGACCGCGCTGTTTATCGGCAACAGCCGGACGTTCTATCACAACATGCCCGGCATGGTGCGCTCGATCGCCGACTCTGCCGGCTATCCCAACAAGCTGCATGTCGTCATGGACGCCGAACCCGGCGTGAGTCTCGAAACGCATATGGACGACCCGAATACGCAGGCTTTGCTGGCGCAGCGCTGGGACCATGTGGTCCTGCAGGTCCTGAGCAGCGACCAGTACAGCGCCGAGCGCGCCGGCCGGACATGGGAGGTCGCCGCCGATCTGATCCGCGAAGCGCAGGCGAAAGGGTCCACGCCCGCGATGTTCGTGACCTGGCGCTACACCGATCAGTGCAAGGACAATCAAGGCATGCCGAAATCGGCAGCCGGCGTATCGCCTTCGGGCTATGCCAACATGCACCGCAACATCCAGGAACAGCATGCGCGCCTGGCCGCATTGACCGGGGTCGACCTCGTCAACGTCGGCCTTGTCTGGGAAGACCTGCAGAGCCGTCCGCAATCCTTCACCCTCTATGACGACTGCAACCATCCGTCGATCTATGGCAGCTATCTCTCGGCGCTGATGTTCTACGGCTATTTCTCGAAACGCGAGGTGGCGGATGTCACCTTCAAGCCGCGTGAAATTTCACCTGAAGATGCCAGGATGCTGCGATCGGTCGTTTCCCGGTATTTCAAGGATAAGGCAATCGCCACGCCTCCATCTGCCGATCTCGGCAGAGGGGATGGGACGTCCGGACCGGGCTGAACACCGGCTCCATGCGGGTTTTCCGGCGGCAATAAAGATTGCCGTTCGCGAACAGCTAATGCAACCAGAGAAGAAAAATTAACGTCCGTTAAACAATCTTATGATTGTATTGCCTTGGTTGGGGCAAAACATCATGACGGACATCAAATTGAGCGGGCGGCGCCACGATCTCGATGCGCTGCGCGTTTTATGCTTCGGTACACTTATTATCTATCATACGAGCCTCGCATACGGCACGCGAACATGGCTTCTCAACGCAAGTGACGGTAGCCGTCTTGTCGATCTTATTGCGGCGGGTTCCCATCCGTGGCGGATGAGCCTGCTTTTCTTCATCTCGGGTCTCGTCACGCAGTCGCTGCTGCGCAACAGGTCGATCCGCGAGATTCGCACGGCGCGAACGCGGCAATTGCTCCTGCCGTTCGTGCTGGGCGTCTTGCTGATCGTCCCCCCGCAACTCTATCTATCGCAGCACAATCCCTTTCCCGGCCTGTCTTACTGGGAATTCTGGAAGGCGTACGTCGTGTCCGGGCTGAGGTTCGAACACCTGTGGTTCCTGGCCTATCTCTGGATCTACATGTTCCTGTGGTCGCTGCTCTGGCCATGCGTCCAGCGATTTTTGCCGAACCTACCGTCCGCCTTCGCAAATCAGCTCCGGGGCGCGAAGCTGCTGCTGATCCCGATCATCTTCCTTTCCGTCCTCAGGGTCTGGCTCTACCCGATCTTCGGCGAGACTCTGGTGATCAGCACCGACGTCTACGCGCATCTCGTCTATTTCCCGATGTTCCTGGCGGGCTCGCTGCTAATGAACGAGCCGTCCTTCTGGCGTGAAGTGGACCGGCAACGATGGGTGAGCGGCGGCCTTGCCATCCTCTCCTTTCTCATCATCGCAACAGTCGTTCTTGCCGTTCCGCAGGACTATCGGCCGGATAGCCTCGTCATCCCGATGCGGATCGTCAGATCGATCTTACAATGGTGCGCCATGCTCGCGCTGCTGGGATTTGCGGCCAGGATCGCCAACCGCCCGAACCCGGTGATCAGCTTCCTGAACAGGTCGATGATGACCTATTATGTGGTCCACCAGACGATCATCATTATCGTTGCCTATTACATCGCGAAGTTGGGCATGCTGAATATCAGCTCTTTCATCCCCGTGATGCTGATCACCGCGATCGGCTGTGGCGTGATCGGCGAGGCGCAGAAGCTGGCAATGAGATGTCTTCCCGTTGTGATCTCAAGATTGGCCGCATTGGTGAGAGTGCCCACCAAGCTATCGCCGCCGGGCGCGGCGCTGGACTAGGTGGCTGAGGCCACGGCGCTCGCCCCGCCGTTGCCCCTCAATCCCACCGCATCTCCCTCACCACCTCCACAAACGCCCTCAGCTTCGCCGGAATATGCCGCCTGCCGGGATAGTAGAGGCACAGGCCGGGATAGGGGCCGTCCAGTCCTCGAGCACGCGGATCAGGCGGCCGGCGGCCAAATCTTCGACAAGCTGCCATTCGCTGAGATACGCGAGCCCCGCGCCTTCGCGGGCGGCGCGCAGGATGAGGTCGCTTTCGTCGAGGATGAGATTGCCAGGCACATCCATGGTGAAGGCATCGCCGCGCCTTTCGAATTCCCAGCGGTAGATGGTGCCGCTGGCCATGCGGGCGCGGATGCAGCGATGACTTTCGAGGTCGGCCGGTGTTTTCGGTTGCGGGCGGGTGCTGAAATAGGCGGGCGAGCCGACGATGGCGGGGCGGATAAGGCGGTTGATCGGCACCGAGATCATATCAGGGGGCACGGCTTCGAGAATGCGGATGCCGGCGTCGAAGCCCTGGGCGTTGATATCGACCAGCGCCCCCTCGGTGACGATCTCCAGCTGCATGCGGGGATAGCGCCGCAGATATTCCAGCGCCAGCGGCGCCAGCACCATGCGGGCGGCGCCAACCGAGGTGTTGATGCGCAGCGGGCCTGATGGTTCCGAGCGGTGCTCGTCGGTAAGATCGATGGCGTTGCGGATGGCCGTCAGCGCCGGGGCGATCTCAGCGACGAACTGTTCGCCCGCCGATGAGAGCGTGACGCTGCGGGTCGTGCGGTTGAAGAGGCGTACGCCGAGCCGGGCCTCGAGCGCGGCGATCTGCTGGCTGAGCGCCGAGGAGGATATCCCGAGCTCGCGGGCGGCGGCGCGGAAGCCGCCCTTTGCCGCCACCGTCACCACCGCTTCCAGCTCCGCCAGCGTGCCGCGCATCATTGTCCGGATTTCCTTATCAGCTCGTCCTTTATTCGACAGCTTATCAGAGCAATCGGCCGATGCCAGATAGGGCGTATCGCAGACAGGAGAAAAGCGATGCGCAACATCACCGAGATCTATATCGACGGCGCCTTCGTGACGCCGCATGGCGAGGAGATCGCCGAGCTCTTCAACCCCTCGACCGAGGAGAAGATCGGCACCGTCCGGCTTGGCGACCGCGAAGACGCGCAAGCGGCGATTGCCGCCGCCAAGCGGGCCTTCCCGGCCTTTTCGCGCACCAGCAAGGTGGAGCGGATCGACATGCTGCAGCGGCTGGCGGCAGCCGTTTCGGCCCGCGCCGAGGAGATGACGGCGGCGATGGCCGAAGAATATGGAGCGCCGCAATATTTCACCGGCTTCTCCGTCCCCTACGCCGCTTCCGCCTTCCTGAAGATGGCCGAAGTGCTGGAGACCTATGATTTCACCCGCGTGATCGGCCGCGCTGAGGTGACCATGCAGCCGCTCGGCGTCGTCGCGGCGATCACCCCGTGGAACAGCAATTACGGCTTCATCTGCGCCAAGCTCGCCACGGCGCTCGCTGCCGGCTGCACCGTGGTCATCAAGCCGAGCGAGATGAGCGCCATTCAGACGCAGCTGATTACCGAGTGCCTGCACGAGGCGGGGCTGCCGAAGGGCGTGTTCAACATCGTCAACGGCCGCGGCGATGTCGTCGGCGCCGAGTTCAGCACGCACCCCGATATCGCCAAGGTGAGCTTCACCGGTTCCACCGCCGTCGGCAAGCAGATCCTGCGATCCGGCGCCGAGACACTTAAGCGGGTGACGCTGGAGCTCGGCGGCAAGGGGCCGAACATCATTCTCGACGATGCCGATCTCGACAGCGCGATCCCGACCGTGCTGATGATGGGGCTCGCCAATAGCGGCCAGGCCTGCATCGCCGGAACGCGCATCCTCGCACCCGAAAGCCGGATGGCCGAGATCCTGCCGCGGCTGAAAGCCGGGGCCGAAGCGATCAAGATAGGTGATCCCAGTGACCCTGAGGTCAAGGTCGGGCCGATGGTGAGCCAGAAGCAGTATGACCGGGTTCAATCCTATATCCGCCTCGGCGAAGAGGAAGGGGCCGAGCTGCTGGCCGGCGGTCCCGGCAGGCCGGAGGGGCTGGAGCGCGGCTGGTTCGTGCGCCCGACGATCTTTGCCAATGTCCATAACGGCATGCGCATCGCCCGCGAAGAGATTTTCGGGCCGGTTCTCTCGGTCATTCCCTACAGGGACGAGGAAGACGCCATCCGGATCGCCAACGACACGAGCTACGGCCTGCAGGCCTATGTCCATTCCAGCGATCCGGGCCGCGCCAAACGCGTTGCCGAACAAATGGAATCCGGCCGCGTCGTCATCAACGGCGCGCCGCATGAACCCCTGGCACCCTTCGGCGGCTTCAAGCAGTCGGGGATCGGGCGCGAGTTCGGGGTTTTCGGGCTGGAGGCGTTTCTGGAGCCGCGGGCGATCTTGGCGTAGCGCAAAATACCTATCCCCGCCCGCAACACTGCGGGCGGCCGGTTGGGATTTGGGTAGGCCAGCGCCTAGTTGGTGCGATCCGGGCAGGCGGCGTTGACGGTGCCGTCACCACGCGTCGCGTGGGTGTTCTCGCGCTCGCACGGCGCCTGCCAATGCGACGGCCGGACGATGGTGATCGTGCCGGTTTCGATCGGGTCGAGCGGGATTTCCAGGCCGCTCTGCTGGGCGTCATATTCCGGCGACGTGCCGGGAGGCGGGCTGCCGTCGAAACGGCCGTTGGTATCGACGCCCATGCTCGACTGAGCGAAGGCCGGAGCTGCAATGAGAAGCACTATGGATGTCACTGAAATGAGCTTACGCATGATCGTTATCCTTCCGGTGTGATCATCGCGACGGAAACAGTGGAAACGGGCGTTTTGTTCCGCGGCGGCGGAGGGCCGGTTCGATCAAATTTGGGCGATTGGAAACGGGGGGTTAAGCGGTGGTTTGCGGTGGTGGGTTCTGGGACGGTGGGCGCTGAGGCTGGAGCCCCCTCATCCGCCATTCGGGCACCTTCTCCCCGCGGGGAGAAGGGACGCTGCCGCGCCCACTGATTTCGCCTTCTCCCCTTGGGATGAGGGGGCCGCTGGCATTCCGTTAGATACAAAAAAGCCCCGCGCGATGCGCGAGGCTTTCATCTTAAGAAATCAATTCAGCTCAGACGAACTGGCTGAGGCCCGGTACCGAGGCCACCACCTGGTCGACGATCTCGTCACCGGCATACTGCTTGGCTACGGCGATGGTTTCCTTGGCGAGCGCGGTGATCTCGCCCATGCCGAGGCCTTCGCTCATCAGCTGCTGTCCGAGGCCCATGATGCCGCCGCCGCCGAGCGCACTCATCAGGCCGCCGAGCAGGCCGCCGCCGCCGGCGCCCTCGCCGTTGAACTGGGCGACGAGATCGGCGCCGCCGGGAATCGCTTCGATCATCTTGGCCACCGGACCGTCATCGGCTTCGCGCTGCAGGAAACCGAGCATCATGCCGAGCGCCTTTTCGGCGAGGTCGGGCGCAATGCCTACGCGGTCGGCAATCTGGGTCACAACTTCATTCATCGTCAGCCTCCTGTTATTTGACGTTAACGTCAACGTTAATCGAACTTCTTCCGCAACTCAAGCGGCCTTCGACAGGACCGCGTATCGTCCAGAATTGCTTTTAATGCAAACAGTTGCTGCCATCACACTCCCTGCTTATAACAGGTACAAGATAGGAAAATGAATGCGGCTGATCTTCGCATTCCAGCTGTAGCGGCGGCCTTGGCCCACGGGAGATTTCGCAATGCTTGAAGACGGCAAGATTTTCATCGGCGCCAGCCGCAATCCTGATGATAGCATCAACAAACCGGAATATCTGGACCTGAAATTCGGCAATCGCCACGGCCTCGTCACCGGTGCGACCGGCACCGGCAAGACGGTGACGCTGCAGGTGCTGGCCGAGGGTTTTTCGAAGGCCGGCGTGCCCGTGTTCTGCGGCGACATCAAGGGCGACCTTTCGGGTATCGCCGCCAAAGGCGAAGCGAAGGATTTCCTGACCAAGCGCGCCGAACAGATCGGCTTTACCGATTACGAGTTCGACCAGTTTCCGGTCATCTTCTGGGATCTCTTCGGCGAGAAGGGCCATCGCGTGCGCACCACCATCGCCGAGATGGGACCGCTGCTTCTGGCGCGGCTGATGGATGCCTCCGAGCCGCAGGAAGGTGTCATCAACATCGCCTTCAAGATCGCCGACAAAGCCGGCCTGCCGCTGCTCGACCTCAAGGATTTCTCCTCGCTGCTGAACTACATGGCCGAGAACGCCACCGAGCTTTCCAACCAGTTCGGCCTGATCTCCAAGGCCTCGGTCGGCTCGATCCAGCGCGCCATGCTGGTGCTCGAACAGCAGGGTGCCGAGCATTTCTTCGGCGAACCGGCGCTGAAGATTTCCGACATCATGCGCACCGATAATCGCGGCTACGGCCAGATCTCGGTGCTGGCCGCCGACAAGCTGATGATGAACCCGCGGCTCTACGCCACCTTCCTGCTGTGGCTGCTCTCCGAACTCTTCGAGGAGCTGCCTGAAGTCGGCGACCCCGACAAGCCGAAGCTCGTGTTCTTCTTCGACGAGGCGCATCTGCTGTTCAACGACGCGCCGAAGGTTCTGACCGAGCGTGTCGAACAGGTCGTGCGCCTGATCCGCTCCAAGGGCGTCGGCGTCTATTTCGTGACGCAGAACCCGCTCGACGTGCCGGAAACCGTGCTCGCCCAGCTCGGCAACCGCGTGCAGCATGCGCTGCGCGCCTATTCGCCGCGCGAGCAGAAGGCGGTGAAGACCGCCGCCGATACGTTCCGCCCCAACCCGGCCTTCGATTGCGCCACCGTCATCACCACGCTTGGCACCGGCGAGGCGCTGGTTTCGACGCTGGAGGCCAAGGGCGCGCCGTCGATCGTCGAGCGCACGCTGATCCGCCCGCCGTCCGGCCGCGTCGGCCCGCTCACCGATGCCGAGCGCCAGCAGGTGATGGACCACAGCCCGGTTCTCGGCGTCTATGACGAAGACGTCGATCGCGAATCCGCCTTCGAAATCCTCGCCGCCCGCGCCAAGAAGGCGGCCGATTCCGAGGCCGCCAAGCAGGCGCAGGAGGCCCAGCCGACGGAAGCCGGGACGACCTCCGGCTGGAGCCTGCCGGGCTTCGGCGGCGGTGACGACGACAAGCAGAGCAGCCAGGGCCGCGGGCGTTCCTCGGGCTACCAGCGCGAGACGGTGGTGGAAGCGGCGATGAAGAGTGTCGCGCGGACGGTTGCGACGCAGGTCGGCCGGGCCCTGGTGCGGGGGATTTTGGGGAGTTTGAAGCGGTAGGGTTGCTGCTTCGAGGGGTTTACCCCCCTCTGCCCTGCCGGGCATCTCCCCCACAAGGGGGGAGATTGGCTGGAGCGGCCGCTCGCGACACTTTACCGTTGGGTAGTACGGCTCTCCCGCACTTCGTGGCACGGCAGACTTCTTTAAGCATATGAGTCATTCACCGCGCCGACGCGCGGTGGCTGGTTCCCGTGACAAGCACAGGAATGAGGGTGGTTGAGGCGGTGCCTCCAGCCAATCTCCCCCCTTGTGGGGGAGATGCCCGGCAGGGCAGAGGGGGGTGCCCCCGCCCAGCAAACCTCACCGCTTCCGAACAAACTCCGTCCGAAGCACCAGCCCCTTGATCGCATCATGGCGGCAGTCGATTTCCTCAGGATTATCCGTCAGCCGGATCGAGCGGATCACCGTGCCCTGCTTCAGCGTCTGGCCGGCGCCCTTGACCTTGAGGTCCTTGATCAGCGTCACGGAATCGCCGTCCTGAAGCACGTTGCCAGAAGCGTCGCGGACTTCTGCGGCGGCAGCGGCGGCGGCGGCCAGTTCGGGTGCCGGGCGCCATTCGCCTGTTGCTTCGTCGTAAACGTAATCGTCGTCACCGGCTGCCATCGGCCGCTCTCCTTGAAATGAATGTCAGTATGAGACCGGCGCTTACAGGAGCGGGACGGCGGCGGCAAGACCGCTGTGCCCGCAGCGTACAGTTGCGAAGCGGGCGGAGCGATGCTATTTCATTGGCGTGCGCTCAAAGAGAAAGGAGGGTCACGTGCAGAATTTCTATTTCCGGTATTACCGGCAGCGTGGCCCCGTCAACGCCCTGCGGATGCGTTTGCAGGGCTGACCAGAGACCGTTTCTCGAGACACCTCTTCCTGGTCTGCCCCTCGTGGCATGCAGCGCCCGAACCCGTGTGGTTTGCGGCTGCAATCATCTATACACCGCCGCTGACGCATTCATCGATGATGGCCTGATGCCCTCGATGAATTCGGCGCGCGGACCGACCAGAGAGTTTCTGACATGACCCTCATCAATATCCGCAATCTCGGCATCACCCTGTCGTCGCCGCTGTTTTCCAGGCTCAACCTCGCCGTCAATGCCGGCGACCGGATCGGTCTCGTGGCCGCCAACGGGCGGGGGAAATCCACCCTGTTCCGCTGCATGGCCGGCGCACTGGAGGCAACCGAGGGCGAGATCACCCGCGCCCGCGGGGCGACCGTCGGCTATGTCGAGCAGAATGTGCCCGCCCCGCTCCTTCCCCTCTCCTTCTACGAGGCGGTGCTCGATGCCCTGCCGCCGGAGCAGGCGGAGAGTGAAAGCTGGCGCGTCGATGTCGCGCTCGAAGGGCTGGAGGTGCCAGAGGAATTCCGCATTCGCGCGCTTTCGGCACTCAGCGGCGGCTGGCAGCGGCTGGCGATGCTGGCGCGTGTCGCGGTGACCGAGCCCGATGTGCTGATGCTGGACGAACCGACCAACCATCTCGATCTCGGCAAGATCGCCATGCTCGAGACCTGGCTCAATGCCCTGCCGCGCGACACGGCTGTCGTCATCGCCAGCCATGACCGCGCCTTCCTCGATGCCGTCAGCAACCGGACGCTGTTCCTGCGGCCCGAGAATTCGCAGCTCTTTGCGCTGCCCTATTCGCAGGCGCGCGCAGCGCTCGATGAGACGGACGCAGCCGATGCCAAGCGCTACGAGCGCGACATGAAGGCGGCCGATCAGCTGCGCAGGCAGGCGGCCAAGCTTCACAATATCGGCGTCAATTCCGGCAGCGACCTGCTGGTGGTCAAGACCAAGCAGCTGAAGCAGCGGGCGGAGAAGCTGGAGGACGCGGCAAAGCCGGCGCATCTGGAACGCTCGGCAGGCGCCATCAAGCTCGGCAATCGCGGCACCCATGCCAAGGTGCTCGTTACCCTCGATGATGCCGAGGTGCGCACACCGGATGGAACCATGCTGTTCAAGACGGGCAAGCAGTTCATCTGCCAGGGCGACCGGATCGTACTGCTTGGGGAGAATGGTGCGGGCAAGTCGCGCTTCATTGCCATGCTGCGCAAGGCCATCGGCAACCCCGAGGCCGCGCAGGATGGCATCAAGGCGACGCCGTCGCTGGTGCTCGGCTATGCCGATCAGGCGCTGGCCGATCTCAGGGATGCCGACACGCCGATGGAGACGGTCATCCGCCGCTTCGATGTCGGCGACCAGCGGGCACGCGCCCTGCTCGCCGGCGCGGGGATGACGATCGACATGCAGTCGAAGCCGGTCGCACGTCTCTCCGGCGGGCAGAAAGCGCGGCTCGGCATGCTGGTTCTGCGGCTGACGGAGCCGAACTTCTACCTGCTGGACGAGCCAACCAACCATCTCGACATCGACGGGCAGGAAGCGCTGGAGGGCGAGCTGATGGCGCATCAGGCAAGCTGCCTGCTCGTTTCCCACGACCGCAGCTTCGTGCGCGCCACCGGCAACCGCTTCTGGCAGATCGAGCGCAAGCGGCTGGTGGAGGTGGAGAGCCCGGAAGGGTTCTTTGCCGCGGCGGCGGCTGCAGGCGCGGGCTAGGCCTGGAAGACAGTCGCGGCCTCGGTGGCCGCGACTGGCTGATGGCTTCAGGACAGCGCCTTGGCGCTTCGCCCGAAATAGGGCTGGCGTTCGGTTTCGTTGGCCTGCAGGGAGTGGCGAAGCCGCAGCAGGTCCTTGCGGGCGACGAGACCGGCAAGCTGGCCGCTCTCGGGATCGACGATCGGAATACGGCCGGCGTCGGTCGCCAGCATCAGGTCGGCAACGTAGCCGACCGTGTCATCAGGATGAGCAAGCGGCAGGGAGGCATCGGAGACGAGATCGGCGAGCGGTTGATCGAGCTCCGCCCTCTCCTGCTGCCAGCGCAAGACATCGCCGCGCGACACCAACCCCTTGAGAATGCCGAGCTCATCGACAACGGGATAGACGCGATGGGTCTTCTCCTTCGTCGTGAAATGGCCGATCGCTTCGGCGACCGTCATGTCGGCCCGGAAGCTGTCGACGTCAGAGATCATGATGTCGCGGGCGCGGGAGAATTCGAAGGGATCGATGCCGTACTCGCGGGTGATGTGCTGGCCGCGGCGGGCGATCTTTTCGGTGAGGATCGAGCGGCGCAGCAGCAGCACGGTGACGGCATAGGCTGAAACCGTCGCAACCAGCAGCGGCAGCAGCGCCGAAACGTCGCCGGTCAGCTCGACCGCAAAGAAGGTGCCGGTCAGCGGCGCGCGCATCGTGCCGCCCATCATCGCGGCCATTCCGAGCAGCGCCCAGAAGCCGGGATCGCCGGGCAACACCAAGCCGACCAGCCAGCCGAGCGCGCCGCCGAAGATCAGCAGCGGCGCCAGCACGCCGCCTGACGTGCCTGACGACAGCGCCACGAGCCAGATCGCCGCCTTGACGAGAAGGACCGTCAGCACCGCCTGCGGCAGCATCTTGCTGTTCAGGAGACCGTCGATGATATCGTAACCGACGCCGAGGACGCGCGGCTCGATCAGGCCGCCGAGGCCGATGATCAGCCCGCCGAGCGCCGGGCACCACATCCAGTGAATCGGCAATGCCTCGAAGAGATCCTCGATCTTGTAGAGCAGCGTCGTCAGGATGCCCGACTGCAGGCCGGAGACGATGCCCATGCCGGCACAGAGCAGGATGCCCCACCAGGGCAGGTCCATGTGGAACTGCTTGGGGAAGAGAGCACCGGCCTCGAAAAGGAACGGGCGCCAGCAGATCGAGACGCAGGCGGCGACAGCAACGGGGATGAAGCTGCGCGGCTTCCATTCGAACAGCAGAAGCTCGACGGCGAGCATAATGGCGGCGATCGGCGAGCCGAAGATCGCCGTCATGCCGGCTGCGGCGCCGGCGACGAGGAGCGTCTTGCGCTCGGCGGAACTCAGATGGAAGCACTGGGCAAACAGCGAGCCGATGGCGCCGCCGGTCATGATGATCGGGCCTTCCGCGCCGAAGGGGCCGCCGGTTCCGATCGAGATTGCCGAGGAGACCGGCTTCAGGATCGCGACCTTGGGCGACATCCGGCTGCCGCCGATCAGGATCGCCTCGATCGCTTCGGGAATGCCGTGCCCTCTGATCTTCTCGGAGCCGAAGCGGGCCATCAGGCCGATGACGAGGCCGCCGAGAACCGGGATGGCGACCATCCAGAGCGAACGCGGCGCCTCAGCCAGCGATATCGCATGGATGCTGAAGCGGCCGAACCAGACGAGGTTGGTGACCAGCGAAATGAGACTGACCAGCACCCAGGCGGCAAAGGCGCCGCCGGTGCCGACGATCACCGCCATGCCGATGAGGGCGATGACGCGCTTGTCCGTGGTGAAATCTCCGGCCTCGCGCCGGGAAAGGCCGCCCATGAAATCATGCGGCCGGTGTTTGCTGTGTGGGGACATCGGGGTTCCTGTTGACAGGCTGGCAATGCCGGGCCAGATATATCGTATTACGATATAAATCAAGCCATGGTTTGAGGACGAGTGAGATGCCCGGAGAAAGCCTGTCAGAGATGGAATATGAGGCGCTTGCCAATCTGAGATACCGGATCCGCAAGTTCCGTCAGTTCAGCGCCGAAGCCGCAGATCGCCTCGGGCTGTCGCCGCAGGAGCATCAGGCGCTGCTCGCGATCAAGGGGCTCGGCATTGGTGGCGCGATGAGCGTTTCCAGCCTCGCGAAAAAGCTCTTCCTCACACCGGCAGCCGCGGCAGAACTGGCGGCGACGCTGCAGGCGCGTGGCCATGTGACTGTGCACATCAAGCCCAAACGCCGCTCGCATGTGCGATTGACAGATCAGGCAGAAGAGCTATTGCGTCGGCTGACACCTGCTCACCTCCACGAAATCCGCGAGATGGCGCCGGAACTGATGCAGGCACTACGCGCGCTGCAGGATCACCGGCGGATGGAGATGGCGGCATGGATGCAGTGACGGCGGGGGATTGATGGCCAGGAAGCCGAAGGACGATCTGACGGACGCCGATTACGAGGCGCTTTCCAATCTGCGCTACACGCTGCGCCGCTTCATGGATTTCAGCGCTTCCGCAGCCCAGGAGGAAGGCCTGCCGGCGCAGCAGCATCAGGCGCTGCTGGCAATCAGGGGCCACCGCAGCGAAGAGGCGATGACCATCGGCCTGCTCGCCGAGCGGCTGCTGATCGCGCCGCATTCGGCAACCGAGCTCGTCGGCCGCCTGGTGACCGCCGGATACGTATCGCGCACCGCCGACCCGAACGACAAGCGCCGCCAGACGCTGGCGCTGACCGCCAAGGCCGAAACCGTGCTCAAGCGGCTGACTGCCATTCACCTCACCGAAATCCGCGACCTGGCGCCACGGCTGATCGACATTCTGCATGGTTTGCAGGATGGGGTGGAACTCCAGGACGATCCCTGGTCGGATTAGGCGCTATAACCGATTGCTAGCCCACGAACCAGATCACGCTCGATGTAGCAATGAGGAAGCAGAGCGCAGACGCGAAAAACGAATACGCCCGTAGGCCGTTGAGCCTGTTCGCCGCGTGAAGACCCAGAAGATGTTTGCGCCGCTCTTCCATCTCACGCCACTGAGCGTCCCAATCGATACCGGTCGCTTCAAAATCTGGATCTTGACGTACCTCAAGAAGAAAATCGCGCACCGACTGGCTTTTCTCCCGTTCACGCGTATCGCCATTGTACGCCGTGATCACCATCTTCGAGACGAAGGCAAAGATCAGTCCGAGAAGGTAAATCCACATCGGGAAGGTAGGTATGGCGAACTTGACATCGGAGATCATCCCTCCTGCCGCAGCGAGCGCTGCAGTTAAAGCAGTACCATTGGCGCCAAAAAGTATGGCAGTGTCATCATCGACGTAGAAGTATTTTACCGTCGCCACCCGCGAATCCCTTCACCAGTTCAAATAACTGCAACCATGCGATCTACATTATCTTGGGTTGCATTTGCCTGAAATCCAAACTGATATCGCAGACTACGATATTTCCCCACCAATCTCCCTCGCCACCTCCGATATCAGCGAACGCAGCCAGCGGTGCGCGGGATCGTGGCGGTAGCGGACGTGCCAGGCGATCTCGACCGGGAAGGTGCCGAGATCGGCGGGGGCGGGTAAAATCTTCAGGCGGGTGTCGCGGGCGAGCCGCCGGCAGATCTGGCGCGGCAACGTGGTGCAATAGTCGGTGGCGGCGATCATTTCCGGCACCGCAAGGAAATGGGTGACGGATACGGCGACCTCGCGGCGCAGGCCGCGCTGCTCCAGCGCCTGGAACAGGCCGGCGCGCAGACGCCCGGGCGGCAGCACGTTGACGTGTTTCAACCGCTCGTAATCTTCCTTCGAGATGCTGTCGCCGATCTCGGGATGATCGGCGCGGACAACGCAGGCGAGCCCGTCATCCATCAGGTGCTGCACGACCATATTGTCCGGCGGATCGGTGATGCGGCCGAGCACCATCTCCGTCGTGCCCGAGACGGCGCCGGTTTCGGAGAGATCGCTGCCGAAGGGGATGAGGCGGAGCTTGATGCCATCGGCGCGCTCCCGAAGCCGCGCGACCACTTCAGGCATCAGCACGAATTCGACATAGCTGTTCGGCGCGACTGTGAAGAGACGCGATGCCTTTTCCGGATCGAATTCCTGCTGGCCGAGGATCAGCTCGTCGAACTGCGCCAGCGCCGTGCGGATCACCGGGGCCATCTCTTCGGCGAGCTGCGTCGGGCGCATGCCGTAGCGCTCGCGGATGAACAGCGGATCGCGCAGCGTGTCGCGCAGCCGGTTCAGCGCATTCGACAGTGCCGGCTGGGTAATCCCCAGACGCTCGGCGGCGCGGGTGACGTTGCGCTCCTCCATGAGGGCGAGGAAAATGGGCATCAGGTTCAGGTCGTATCGCATCCAGTTATAATGCCATGCGAATATCTGGAATAGAACAAATAAATTTCCGAAATACATTGAGAAACGGCATCATCCAGTCATCGAAACGAGGCCAGAGAGCCAAGGAGATGACAATGAGCAAGGGTAAAGTTCTCGTAGTCGGTTCGAATGCAACGCGCATCGAAACCAAGGGCGGCCGCACCGGCGCAACCGGCCAGTATCTCAACGAAACCGTGGTTCCGGCGATGGCGGTGATCGCAGCCGGTTACGAGGTGGTGCTCGCCACCCCCAACGGCACCAAGCCGCATATCGACGAGGTCTCCGACAAGGCCGATCACTTCGGCGGCGACGAGGCGGCATATCGCAAGGCCAAGGCTTTCTACGCCGAGGATCCCTCGATGAACAATGTGCGCACACTGGCCGCCGTGATTGCCGAAGACCTGGATGACTATGCCGGCGTTTTCGTGCCCGGCGGCCAGGCACCGGTCGTCGACCTGATGCAGGATCCCGATCTCGGCGAAATCCTGCGCCACTTCCATGAGAAGGCCAAGCCGACCGCGCTGCTCTGCCACGGCCCGATCGCCGTTGCCTCGGCCATGCCGCATGCCCGTGAATTCCGTGCCGCCCTTGTCGCCGGCGACCCGGTGAAGGCTGCCGAATGGGCCAAGGACTGGCAATATGCCGGCTATCAGATGACCGTCTTCTCCAACAGCGAAGAAAAGATCGTCGAGGACTACATTCTTCACGCCAAGCTCTATTTCAACGTCGTCGATGCGCTGCAGACGGCCGGGGGCAAGGTGGTGACGACGGCGGTCGATTTCGAGCCGCACGTCATCGTCGATCGCGAACTGATCACCGGCCAGAACCCGCGTTCCGACCATCCGCTCGCCGCCAGGCTGGTCGAGGCTCTCGACCGCGCGACGGCAGCCTGAGACTGGGGGAAGACAGCCATGCCACATCCCGTGAAGATCATGGCGATCCTCCCCGCCCGGCCTGGCAAGGCCGAGGAACTGGAAGCGCTCCTTTCCGGCATGGCACCAGCCTGCCGGGCGGAGCCGGGCAATCTGCGCTGGGATATCTGGCGCGATCAAGCCGATGCCACGCGCTTCGCGCTTGATGAACTCTACCAGGATAATGACGCGGTGGCCGCCCACCGCCAGACCCCGCATTTCAAGGCCTATCTCGCAAAGATCAACGATCTCGCCGAACGCACCGCGCTCGTGCTCGATCCCGCCGATATCGGCTGACCCTGACAACAAGGAGAGGACAGACCAATGGCACTCAAGGATATTCTGCCGAGCAAGCTCGGTTTCGGCGCCGCCCCGCTCGGCAACATGTTCCGCGACATTCCGGAAGCGGAAGCACAGGCAACCGTTGATGCCGCCTGGAATGACGGCATCCGCTACTTCGACAACGCGCCCTTCTATGGCGCTGGTCTTGCGGAAATCCGCATGGGCGACGCACTGGCCGGCAAGAAGCGCGACGATTACGTGATCAGCACCAAGGTCGGGCGCGTCATCCTCGACGAGATCGAGGATGTCAGCGCCCGCGATCTTGGCGAGAAGGGCGAGGTCTTCAAGTACGGCCGCCCGAACAAGATCGTCAACGACTACTCGGCGGACGCCACCCTGCGCTCGATCGAGGACAGCCTGAAGCGGCTGAAGACCGACCGGATCGATATCGCCTTCGTGCATGACGTCGCCCAGGATTTCTACGGCGACGAATGGCTCGATGTCTTCGAGACCGCGCGCAAAGGTGCCTTCAAGGCGCTCGACCGGCTGCGCGACGAGGGGGTGATCAAGGCCTGGGGGCTCGGGGTGAACCGTGTCGAGCCGATCGAGCTGCTGCTCGGCTTACAGGGGCCACGCCCCGACGGCTTCCTGCTTGCCGGGCGCTACACGCTGCTCGACCATGACCGCGCGCTGCAGCGGGTGATGCCGCTCGTTGCCGAACGCGGGCTCGGCATCGTCGCCGGCGGTCCCTACAGCTCCGGCGCGCTGGTCGGCGGGCCGAACTTCGAATATGCCCCGGCCACGCCTGCCATCCTCGACAAGGTGGCGCGCATCAAGGCGATCGCCGACCGTCACGGCGTCAGCATGAAGGCCGCCGGCCTGCAATTCTCGCTCGCCCACCCGGCCGTCGCCGCCGTCATCCCGGGCGCCAGCAAGCCGGACCGTATCGCCGAAGACAGCGCGGCGCTGAACGAGACGGTTCCCGCCGAGTTCTGGCGCGACCTGCGCAAGGCCGGCGTCATCAACCCCGAGGCACCGCTGCCGCACGGACAGTGAGCTCAGGTACGAATATCGAGCGCGACCCAGGGCAAGGCGTTTTCATTGAAGACGCTTTGCCCTGGTGTCAGCATTTCCGGCTTTTCGAAACAGCCGAGCGCAATCGCAATCAGCTGGTCGCGAAATTCCGGCAGCCAATAGACCGTCGAGCCGCAGGACGGGCAGAAGTGGAAAGTGATCGATTTGCCGCTTCGGCCCAGGCGGCTGTAGGTCTGCGAGATACCAGCGCAGTCCACCCACCCCTTGTCGAAGAAGACGGCGACGCCGAAGGCGCTGCCGGTTCGCTGACGGCAGGCTGCGCAGTGACAAACGGATATCGTCAGCGGATCGCCTTCGGCAGTGGCCGAGAGCTTGCCGCAGGAACAGGATGCCAGGCGTTTCATGGCCATCTCCTTGGTTTGCAGACAGGGGCAGGCTCCAAAACCGCCGCCGGGCAAACCGCGCGATGGCTTCAGAATGCCTTGGGGGCCGCGACGAACAGGTTGGGCTTGCCGCCCGTCAGCGTGAACAGGCTGAGCTTGCGCTCGACGCCGCCCGAAGCGTTCAGGCGGAAGAGGCCGGTAATGCCGCGGAAGCCGGTCTTGCTGGTCAGGTTCTCCGCGGTCAGCGCCTTGGCATCCTTGGTGCGGATGATGCCGGAGGCGATCGCCACCGCGTCGTAACCATAGGCGGCGTTGGCCGTCAGCGGGCGGCGGTAGTGGCGCTGGTAGCGCTCCGAGATCATCGAGGCGCCCTCGGGATCGACCATGGCGATCAGCGCGCCCTGCACCGACGGGCTCGTATAAGACTGCTGCGGCCAGCCGCTGGTGCCGACCAGCGTGATATTGTTGAAGCCCGCGGCCTTGATCGCGCCCGCAACCGTGGTGACGATAACCGACTTGCCGAGCACGACGACGGTATCGGCGCCCTGCATTTGCGCCTTGCTCTTGGCGACAGCATCGGCGGCCGAAGCATCCGAGAGCGCATAGCGCGCCGAGCCGAGATAGGTGCCGCCGCCGGCGCGAACGGCATTCGAAATCTCCGCCTCGCCCATCGCCGTCAGCTCGGTCGTCGCAAAGACGAAAACCTTCTTGTGGCCGCCGGCAACAGCCGTGCGCGCGCCTTCGGCGGCGCTGTCGGTCTCGTCGGAGACGAAATTATAGACATTGCCCGTCGCCGTCGGGACCGGGGCGCCGAGATTGATCAGCGGCGGACGCTCAGCCGAGGGAATGGCTGCGACAGCGGCGGCCGTTGCCTGCGGCGCAAAGCTGACGAGCAGCGCCGAATTGCGCGCCTTCGCGGCGGAAACTGCGGACGCCACCGCAGCCGGGCCGCTGCCGACATCGATCACCTTGACGAAGACCTGGCCGTTGCCGACTTCGCCGGTGCCGAGCGCTGCGCCATCGCGGATATCGCGGGCTTCGCCTTCATAGATGCCACTTGCGCCCTTCGGGATCAGCAGGGTGATCTCGGCGCCGGTCTCGCCGAAGCTTTCCTCGACATCGCTGGACGGCGCCTTGATATCGGTGTTCTTGACTGTGTTGGAGAGAGCATCGCCATCCGCCTGGCAACCGGCAAGAAAGCCGCCGGCCAAGAGCGCCAGAACCGGAACCATGCGGCGCATCGCACCAGACGTCTTGAGAGCCGCCTGGCGTAAACCATGCGGGCGCCCGGTGTTCACATTCAGATGCGGCGTCACTGTTTCCCCCGAGGATGCGATGTCGCGGCCTTTGGCGGCCTTTTTAGAATGGGCTTATTTCTGCACCGGGCGGGCGCGAAAATCAAACCATTCCCCCAAACTTGGTTGACGCAAACGCTAAACTTTTATGCGTCTTTGATCGGAATATTTATACTTGCATTTCCCAAGCTTACACACCGCATATTTATAGCTCATCGGTACATTACTCTCAAACAGTGAGAGAAAAATCCGATGAAGCGCAGCACAAAATCAAAAATACTTGCAGCTTTTACTTTTGCATCTTTCGCATCTATTCTTGGTTCGGCACCTGCGAATGCCGAACTGTTGGTTTCCCCGCAGATTTCTGCAACGACATATGCCAGCGTTGCTTCGGAAAATACGCTGGCTGCACTTGCAAGTGCCGCAAGTATATCCGGCCTCTACGGCATGGTTGAGACCGCTTACAGCGGCATCGCGGCAAGCTTCCAGCGCATTGATCTTGCCGCCATTGCACGGCCGCAACAGGTGGACGAGCCGCAGACGACCGCCTCGATCAAGCCCGACATGCCGGCCAAGCCCGCGGCCTCGAAGGATGCGGTGTTCGGCTCGGTAACCATTCCCTTCAAGCGGCTTGCAGCCGTGAAGCGCTTCGCGCCGTCGCTCGCCGAAATGGAAAGCGGTGCGGCAATCAGCTGCAACGCCAAGGGCTGCACCAACGCCGCGCAGGTGATCAAGGCCGCCCTCGGCCAGGCATCGCAGGCCTCGATCCGCGATAAGCTGAACACCGTCAACGCCGCCGTCAACCACGCGATCCGCTACCGTAAGGATATCGAGACCTACAAGGTCGCCGATTACTGGGCGACGCCATCGGAAACGCTCGCCCGCCAGCAAGGCGACTGCGAAGATTTCGCGATCTTGAAAATGGCGGCGCTGAAGGCAGAGGGCGTCGACATGAAGGACATGTCGATCGTGGTTCTCTTCGACCAGAAGCGCCACTTCTACCACGCCGTGCTCTCGGTCGCCGTCAACGGCAACTACTTCATCCTCGACAACATGCGCGACCAGGTTCTGACCGACAATCGCCTGCCCGACTACCAGCCGCTCTACTCGATCACATCGGGCAAGGGCTATCTCCACGGCCTGCGCGCCGGCAACAAACAGGTGGCTTCCGCCATGCCGCTCGAGAAAGTCGCCCCTGGCGAAGGTGTCCCCTACTGAGCCTCAGGCGATATCGAGCGGAGTGCAAGAGCCGGCCTTTGAGGCCGGCTTTTTGTTTTGGTGCTTATGGTGGGCGGCGGCACCCGGAGCCCGCTAATAGCAGACGGTAACACCCGGAGCCCCCCTCGCCCTAGCCCTCGCCCCCAGGGGAGAGGGGAAGTCAGCGCAAGCGGCAAACGCGGCTTCCCTTCTCCCCCGCGGGGAGAAGGTGCCCGAAGGTTTCAGGTGCAACTTGTTGCACCGGGGATGAGGGGGCCGCACGCACGGCGTTTCCCGATTGCACGCCGCTCCTCCCCCCGTATGATGGAACCATCCGAAACACCGACGGCATCACATGCGCATCTTTCTCGTTCGACACGGCGAATCTCTCGGCAATCTCAGCGACAGCGCCTATCGCCAGTTCGGCGACCACAACGTCCCGCTGACGGAGTGGGGTTACCGGCAGGCGCTGGCGGCAGGAGAGAGCATCGCGGCCTACCTCGGCGGTCTCACCGACGCCGCGCCAAAGGCCACCGTCTGGCATTCGCCCTATCTGCGCACCCGCCAGACCAAGGATGCGATCCTGGAAGCCCTGCCTGCGGCCGCCGTCGGCGCGGTGCTTGAGGACTACCTGCTGCGCGAACAGGATTTCGGCCTGTTCACCGAGATCTACGACCGCGCCGAGCAGCGGCGGAAATTTCCGGAGGAATTCGAGAAATGGGCGCGGCTGCGCAACAATAGCGGCAAGTTCTATGCGCGACCGCCTGATGGCGAAAGCCGGGCGGATGTGGCGCAGCGGGTGCGGCTTTTCCTGCTGACTGTGATGCACGACATCGGCAATGGCAGCGATACCGCCATCATCGTCGGCCACGGCGTCACCAACCGTGCCTTCGAGATGAATTTCCTGCGCCACAGCGTCGATTGGTTCGAGCGCTCGGACAATCCGGGCAATGCCGACGTGACGCTGATCGAGGGCACGCATGCGGAGGGATACCGGTCGATCCTGCTGCACAAGGCCGACGACCGGGCGCCCGGCGAGGCGGCGGAACTGCGCGATGCCTATGGTTCGGAGCTGACGACGACCCCGAAACCGGGCGCCTAGACATCAGTAGCGGGAGATATAACCGACCAGCATCGGCTTTTCGTGGGTCGGCGCCAGGGCCAGGTTGATCTGGCCCTTCATCGCCTGCGAACCGGCGGCAATGGTGAAGCCGGTGTTCAGGGTCTTGCCCTTGTTCATCGCGAGCGTCGCCATCGCATCCTCGATCTGCGTATCGATCGAGAAGCGCAGGCTCTTGGTGAGCTGCGCGGCATCGCCCATCGGCAGGCGGTGGCGCAGCATCGCCAGGAAGGGATCGTTGAACAGCTGGATCTTCTTGTCCAGCGTCAGCAGAATGGTCGGCGACGGCGAGGCCTGGATCAGCGCGCTGAGATTGGCCATCGAGGACACGTCCTCAACCGTATCGAGACGCTTCAGCGCCCATTTGAAGCTGAGCACGCGCAGCAGCGAGGCGAGATTGCCGGTTTCCGGCATCTGTGCCGCGGTGTGATGCACGAGATCGGCAGTCGTCATCTTGCCGGCAGAGGACATGCGGCCGAGGCCGTCCCAATAGATCCGCTCAAGACGAATGCCGCGGCGCTCCCCGCCCCGGCCGGCAACGGCGCGGAAGCGCGGCTCGATCTCTTCGGCGTCGATCGCCGGCAGCTGCTCCTCAAGGGGCTCTGCATTGGAAAGATCTGTTGCGGCCGCCTTGCTGATCAGCATCTACCGCTCCGTCAGCGCTTCAGAGCGCGCCTTGTTGATCGGCTTCAGGAGATAGCTCAGCACAGTCTTGTTGCCGGTCATGATCTCGACCGAGGCGACCATGCCCGGGATGATCGGATAGGCCTTGCCGTTGCGCGAGAGCTCCGACTTGTCGGTCTTTACCTGCACGAGATAATAGGTTTCGCCCTTTTCCTTCTCGACGAGGCTGTCCGCCGAGATATTCTCGACGACGCCTTCGAGGCCGCCGAAGATAGAGAAGTCGTAGGCGGTGATCTTGACGACGGCCGGCTGGCCGCGGCGCACGAAAGCGACGTCGCGCGGCGAGATCTTCGCCTCGATCAGCAGCGTGTCGGCGGTCGGCACGATGCCGGCGATGACGCGGCCCGGATCGACATAGGCACCGATCGTGTTGACTTCGAGCGTGTTGACGATGCCATCGACCGGCGAGCGGATATCGGTGCGCTTGACGCGGTCCGACGCGCCGCGGATCGTCTCGTCGACAACGGAGAGCTCGGCAAGCGTCGTGGCCTTTTCGGTGAGCGCCTGCTGGCGCAGCTCGAGCGCCAGATCGCCGACCTGCAGCTTGGCTTCCTGGACGGCCGCCTCGAGGCGATCGATGCTTTCCTGATAGACCTTGAGCTGGCCCTGCTGGTCGGTGAGATCGCGCTCGACCTTCAGCATTTCGGTCTGGGCAACCAGCTTCTTGTCGCTCAGCGGCTTGATCAGATCGTATTGGCGCTTGGCGCCGTCGATATTGTCGGTCAGGCGGGCGATGTTGGCATGGGCTTCGTTGAGCTCGTTCTCGCGCTGCTTGACGCGCTCCTGCAGCACGCCGAGCTTGTTCTCATAGCTCGCACGGTCGGCGGCGAAGAGGTTTTCCTCGTTGTCACAAACCGGCTTGGCAACGGAGAGAATCTCCGCCGGGCAGACGAATTTCGTGTCGTAGAGACCGGCTTCCTCGAGCTTCAGGCGGGCAACCTTGGCGCCGAGCGCGCGCGCCTTGGCAACCGATTCACCGAGCGTCGAGGCGGTCGTCGTATTGTCGAGCTGCACCAGCAGCTGGCCCTTGCGGACCACCTGGCCGAGGGTGACGGCGATCTGCTGAACGACCCCGGGTTCCGACGACTGGATGATCTGCGTCTTCGAGACCGGAATGACCTTGCCCTCGCCGCGGGCGATCTCATCGATGCTGGCGAAGGCCGCCCAGGCGAGGAAGCTTGCGATCAGCAGGGCGCAGAGCGCCAGGATGGCACGGGCAAAGAGCGGCGGATTGTCGATCTGGGCGCGGCTCATCGGGCAACTCCTGCGGCAGCCGGAGCTGCCGGGGCAGCGGCAGCCGGACGCGGTTGCTGCATGGCTTGGATGACGGCCTGCTTCGGGCCATCAGCGATGATCTTGCCCTTGTCGATGACGATCAGGCGATCGACCAGCTCCAGCATGCTGTGGCGATGCGTGGCGATCAGCAGCGTGGTTTCCGGGCCAAAGGCGTTGGAGAGCTTCGAGATCAGGTGGCGTTCGGTCGCAAGGTCCATGGCGCCCGAGGGCTCGTCGAGGAAGACGATCTTCGGCTTGGTGAGCAGCAGGCGGGCAATGGTCAGCGCCTGCTTCTGGCCGCTCGACAGATTGGTGCCGCGCTCGCCGACCGGCATGTCGAAGCCGCGCGGATGATTGCCGACAAATTCGTCGACGCCGGTGATGCGGGCAACCTGCAGCAGCTCTTCATCGGTGGCATCGGCGCGGCCGATCAGCAGGTTTTCCTTGACGGTGCCGGAGAACAGATCCGAGGACTGGCCGGCAACAGCAACGGCGGAACGCACTTCGGCCATATGATACTGGCGGATATCGACGCCATCGATCAGCACGCGGCCGGCAGCCGGCGCAAAGAGGCCATCGAGCAGGCGTCCGAGTGTCGTCTTGCCGGAGCCGATGCGGCCGATAATGCCGATCTTTTCGCCCGGGCGGACATTGAAAGACAGGCCGTTGATGACAGGGTGATCCGAGCCCGGATACTGGAACGACACCTTCTGGAAGCTGAAGCCGCCATGGGCGATCTGGCGGTTGACGAAGCCGACCGTGGACGGGCGGTCATCAGGCTGTTCCATGATCTTGTCAAGGATGCGCAGCGACATAGTGGCCTGGCGGAAACGCGCCAGCGTCATGGCGATCTGGCCGAGCGGCGCACCGGCGCGGCTTGCCAGCATCACGGTGGCGACGATCGCGCCCATGGCGATGCGGCCCTCGGAGAATTCATAGGTGCCGGCGATGACGATGAAGACGCTCACCATCTGCTGGATCAGCATCGTCGTGTTGATCGCATTGGTCGAGATATGCTTGATGTCTTCGCTGGTGCGGCTCGAATATTTCGTCAGTTCCTGCCAGCGGCGCAGCATGGTGGCTTCGGCGCGCAGGCTCTTCAGCGTCTCGATGGTCGAGATCGTCTCGACCAGCAGCGACTGGCGGCGCGAGGCCTCGTTCGCCGCCGTTGCCATGCGCTTGCCGATCGCCGCCTGCGCCCAGAGGCCGATGGCGACGGAGGCAACCAGAGCGACGGCCGGAATGACGACGAGCCAGCCGGAGATCAGATAGATCACGAACAGGAAGATGAAGACGAAGAGGCTGTCGATGAGGACGCCGATCGTGTTCGAGGTGAAGAATTCGCGGACGAACTCATATTGCGTGACGCGGTTGGCATATTCGCCCGTCGACATCGGCCGCGAGGCGAGCGTCGAGTTCAGCACCTTGTCGAAGATCATCTGCGACAGGCGCAGATCCGCCTTGCGGCCGGCATAGTCGATCAGCGAGGAGCGCGCGGTCTTCAGCAGGAAATCGAAGAGATAGGCGAGCGAAATGCCGGCCGAGAGAACCCAGAGCGTCGGGATCGCCTTGTTCGGCAGCACGCGGTCATAGACGTTCATCGTGAACAGCGGTGAGCCGAGCGCAATGAGATTGATGAACAGCGCTGCGACCATGACGCGGACATAGGTGCGCCAGTACGGCGCCAGCGTCGTCGCCAGCCAGTGGCGCTTCTCGATCTCGACGGCATTGCCGACAAGCGCCTCTTCCGAAGCGTTCTGATAATAGAGCGTGAAGGCGAAAGCCGTATGCGGCTTCAGCGCCGCGAGCTCCTGCCGCGTGATGCGGATCGGCGCGCCGGGGATCGCCACGATATCGGTGACGTAGGAGCCGTCTTCGGCGATCTCGAGCAGGGGCAGCACGCCGCCATCGGCGAACGCGACGATCGCCGGACAGTCGAAATTGCCGGTGCGGCAATCGCGCTCTTCGTGCTTGATGACCTGCAGGCCGATACGCTCAGCCATGCGCTCGACATCGTCGACCTCGAGTGACTCGGTGATCTCATCCGGCAGGCCGGAAAAGAGCACCGTGTCCGAGGATGGACGGCCATAGAACGCAGCCACAGACTTGAAAGCGGCTTTGAATGTTTGCAGCGGCGTGCCGCTGGAAGTTTCGAGCGCTACGTTCAGCATTGTTCCATGGCCGTGTCGACTACTGCTGTCGAATTGGCGCTAGGAGGTCCAGGGGCATGCCAGCCTTCTGCGTGGACTGCAGCTCGACATAACCCGGATCAGCGACGCCCGCGGGGACAACAAACTCTTCCCGCGCATAAGCCTTGGCCTGCTCGACCGGACGCAGCTTCATGGTCTGAAGCAGGTTACCGGAGGCGGCCAGGATCTTGTATTCGGCAAACAGCGAGGCAACGCGCGCCGTGTCTGCCAGAACTCTGGTGTTGAAATTGGTGTTCTGCGCGTCCAGCACGTCGAGCAGCGAACGCTGGCCGACACCGAACTGCTGACGGTAGGACGAAACGAGCTGGGCGTTGGTCTGCGCCTGCTTGCCGAGGATACCGGCAAGGGTACCGCGGCTGGTGCGCTCGTTCCAGGCGGAACGGACCGACTGCTCGACTTCGCGCTGCACCTGGGCCAGTGCATAACGCTGCTCGCCGGCGCGGCGGATCTGCTCCTGCTCGCGGGCCGTATCGATACCGCCGCGATAGAGGTTCCAGCGGGCAACGACACGAACCTGGTAGTCGTTGGTGTTGCCTTCGTCGCCATCGATGTCATCGCCGACGCGGGCGGTGCCTTCGAGATCGACCTTCGGCAGGTAGTTGGCGCGCGAACCGCGAACGCCGGCATCGGCGGCATCGACATCGGCATTGGCCGAGTAGATGCGCGGGCTGTTCTTGGCAGCGACGAAGACCGCGTCATTCAGCGTCTTCGGCAGGAACTTGCTGACCGACGGCGGGGTGGACGCATTGGTGATCGGCTCGCCGACGGCCTGGAGGAAGCGGATACGGGTCGCTTCCAGCTCTTCCTTGGCTTCCTGGAGGCGGGCCTGAGCAGCCTGCTGGCGCTCGACGCCCTGTAGACGGTCGGCATCGGTGAGCGTGCCGCCCTTGATGCTCTGCTCGATATTGCCGAGGATCTGGTTGTGGAAGCCGACGTTATCCTGCGCCGCCTTCACGATCTGGTTCTGGAGGATGTATTCCAGATAATCCTGCGTGACTTCGAGGGCGAGCGCTTCCGAGCGTTCGAGAACGCGGAACGAGGCGCCATCGACGCGGGCGGCCTGCTGCTCGACCTGCGAGCGGCGGCTGCCGCCGTCAAACAACGTCTGCGTAACGGTAAGACCAACTTCGCCCGGCTTCAGGTAATCATGGTCCGACGTCAGTGTACCTGTGCTGGAATTGGACAGCCTGCGGCGGCCGACACCAGCTTCAAGATCCACGGACGGCAAGTAAAGGCCGCGTGCCTGGCGCAGTTCAAATTCGACAGCTTCACGATCCTTGGCAGCCTGCAAGATCTGCGGGTTCGTCTTCATCGTCTTTTCGATCGCCTGCTGCAAGGTCATTGCATCGGCGTTAATCGAAAACGCGAAGCTGAAAGCAACGGTAGCGGACAGAGCCGCAAAAATTCTTTTGCCTTTAAACAAGACTGATGCCCCTCAACATCTCAGATTCACCGGGCGAAACCCATATACCGAAGCTGTTCTTCGGCAAACAAGTATCACCAACATTTCCACACTCCAACTGTAGAGCGGGACATTCCTTCGAAGACAGTTAATTCACAGAGATCACACACTAAAGGAACAATTTTACAGGATTTTTTAATCCCCAATTTTCCCGCAGCTGATTAGCTCTATCCGTACTGGAAACGGATATTGCGCGCCATGAATTTCCGAAAGAATTACTCCCTGCCCTCAGTAAAAGCCCTGCGGACGGCCGCATTCGGAGCATCAGGATGCCTCGTTGGGTCCGCTGGGGTTTTACTTATCTTAAACCTTCTTATGCCGGACCGACCATTTTTGGTAGGTTTAATCAGTACATGCTCAATTTCTCTGTTTGTTGCATTTCCGCTGCTTGCAGCAATCGGAAGCAAAAACGCTGAAATCCGGAAGCTACACGAACGGATTAATTACTCGGCCCGCCACGACGCGGCGACGGGCGCTCTCAACGGCACCGCCTTTGCCGCATCCGTCGAGCATTACATCGACCGGCGCAAGCGGATCGCCACCGACTCAGGCGGCATCATGATCGCCGCCGTCGTCGATCCGCTGGACGCGATCAGCCGCCGCTACGGGCCGCAATGGGCCGATACCGTGATGCAGTCGCTCGCCGCCATCATCCAGTCCTCGGTGCGCAGCGGCGATCTGGTGGCGCGGCTCGCCACCAACGAGCTCGGCATCTTCCTGCCGGGCGCCGCCCCCGAAAGCGCTGTCGATATCGCCAATCGCATCCGCGAACGCGTCTCCGCCGCCGCCTTCGCCGCCGACGAAAACCCGCTCTCCATCGACCTGAAGCTCGGCGGCGCGATCTTCGACGGCCCGGCCGAATTCAACCGGATCAGGCAGATGGCCGGAGAGCTGGCGATGGATGCCGGAGGCGAAGACGAGCCGATCTCGATCGGGCGGTTGCCGGCCGCTTGAAAGCAGAAAAGGCGCTTTCGCGCCTTTTCCAATGGTCTGAGATGAGGACAGCTTAGCCGACGTGCGGCGCGGTCGTCGTGTCGTGCTTGTCGTCGAACAGGATCTTGACCGCCTCGGTGGTGTTCTGGAGAACCGCCACATCGTGCCAGCCGCCGTTTGCGTTGACGCTGACCACGGTATCCGAACCGCTGACCGTCGTCTTGACGCTGGCAAGCGCTTCGGCTTCCGTCGCCTGGTGACCGAGCAAGGTATCGAGAAGCTTCGACACATCGAGCGTGTCGCCTTCGCTGGCCTTGTAGTCGGTGATCACGTCGGCAAGCTTCACATCCTTCAGCGCGTCGGTATCGAGGACGAACGTATCGGCCCCTGCCCCGCCGGTGATGGTGTACATGCCGCCGGCGCCCGAGAGCACGTCGTCACCGTTGCTGCCGATCAGCGAGTAGCCATGAGCGCCGTCTTCGCTGCCGCCGAGCGTGGTGTCGAAGGCGACTTCGACGAAGCTGCCATGACCGCCATCAGCCGTCTGGTAGCTGCCTTCCGAGAGGATCGTCTGGCCGTTGATCGAGGTGTTCGATGCCGCAGCGTCCAGGCTGATGCTGGTGATGTGCTGGTCGGCAAGGCTCGAAAGCTCGCCGGCATCGGTCACGCCGTTATGGTTCAGATCCTGCCAGACGGTGAGCTTCGAGAAGGCCTCGTCAGCCGCATCGATCTTGCCGTCATGGTTGCTGTCGAGCGTCGCCAGAGCCGCGAGACCCGTGGCATAATTGCCGCCGGCAAAGTGCGGCGAGAAGATCTCGCTGCCATTGTCGATCTTGCCATTGCCATCGACATCCAGCGCCAGAATGCCATCGCTACCGGCCGTCCAGGCAATCTGATCCTTGTGACCGTCGGCATTGATATCGAACTGCACGCCCTGGTCGAGCGAGGTCAGCGCGACGCCGTTGTGATCGAGGTCGAGGATGATGGGGTCGATTGCGGATGGAGCGGTCGTAAAGTTAGCGGCGCTCAGGTTGCCATAACCGACATTGGCGATAGTCATGACGTGATCGAGCGTAAATCCGCTGGTCCTCAGATCGCCTGTCGAAGATGTGACATTCATCAAGTAGATACCAGCGTCGGCCTTATTGCCAGCATCCGAATAGATAACCACCTCATAAACACCAGCGGCTATACTACGAATGCCATTGGCGATCATCGTCTTGACGTCCCCATTATTGGTATCGTCATTCAGATTGTTGGTAATATAGGCCCCGACGCTTCCGCTCGCCTTGTAGAATTCCAGCACCTTGCTGGATGTAACATCCTCATTTTGGCTATCAATAATTTGAAGCGTGCCGCTTACGCTCGTACCGCCGACGACAAGCGCGATCTTGTCAGGCGTACTCGTTCCAAAATCGTTGACGGTGACAAAAGTGTCCCGGCCGCTTGCGATTGTATCATGCTTGAATACCAGCGTATCCGAGGCCGAGTCGCCAGAGCCTAGATTGACAATCCAGGTCTTGTCAGAAAGCGTTCCCGCATTGATCACGACGGTGTCGCCACCAAAGCCGGCATTGATGGTGCCGCCGCCAGTGCTGGCAATAATCGTATCACTGCTGGATGTGCCGGTGATGTTGATGCTTTCCGTCTGGTTCGACAGGTCGATCTTGCCAGCAGAGGTCAGCGCGACATTTTCGATGCTCGAGAGCTGACCGTCGCCGGTGCTGGTGAAACCAGCGCCCACCTTCAGAACGTCGTTGCTGCTGTTGCCGCCGACGAAGTTCTCGATACCGGCAATCGACGTGAAGCCGGTCGCAGTGCCTGCCGACAGATCGATCGTAACAGCCTGGCTGGTTCCGGCATAGCTCAGAGTATCGCTCGTGCCGCCGCCAAGATCGGCCGTGACCTGCTCGATGCTGCTGATCGAACCGCCGGCAAGCTGGGTGATCTTGTCGCTCGAGACAATGACCGAAAGCGTGTCGTTGTTTGCAGTGCCGGTAACGACGAGTTTGTCGGTACCGCTGCCACCATTTACGGTGTCGGCGCCAGATCCAACGACATAGTTGATGATGTCATTGCCGCTACCGCCGGTGATCGAGTCAGACTTGGCCGAACCCGTCAACGTGACGCCCGTCGAGCTGCCGCTATTGGTCAGCGTCCAACCGTTGCTGCCGGTAGCAGCTGCGAGGTTGATGTCGTTGCCATTCGCTGCGATCGTTGCGCTGCCATTGTTGACGCTCGAGCTTGCCGCCGTCCAGTCGCCAGTGGCGATCACATTTGCCGTGGCGCCCTGCGAAACCTTCAGGATGTCGCCGCCCGACAGATCCGTCACAGCGTCGGTGCCGCTATCGACATTGAACGTGTCGTTGCCCGTGCCGCCTGTCAGCGTGTCGTTGCCGCCACCACCAGTCAGCGTATCGTCGCCAGCGCCGCCAATCAGGGTATTGGCGCTGCTGTTGCCGGTGAGGCTGTCGTTGCCAGAGCCGCCGGTAACATCATCCACCCCAGCGATCGAGTCGAAGCCAGTTGCGGTGCCGTTCGACAGGTTTACGGCGACATCCTGCACCGTACCGGCGTAGGTCAGCACGTCATCGCCACCGCCGTCCATGTTTAGCGTGATATGCTCGACATTGGCGATATTACCGCCTGCCACCGTCGTGATCTTGCCGCCGCTAACGGTCACACCCAACGTCTCGTTGGCGCTGCCGCCGAGGATTGCGAGAGTGTCGTTACCGGCGCCACCATCCACGTTGTCGGCGCCGTCGCCGATGTCGTAGTTGATCGTGTCGTCGCCGCTACCAGCCTTGATGGTATCATTGCCGGAGGAGCCGCTGATGATGAAGCCTTCGGTCTGCTTCGACAGATCGAGCGTGCCTGCCGAGGTCATCACGACCTTTTCGACCGAAGCGATCTGCGCGTCGCTGGTGCTGTTGAAGCCGCCTGCGACATAGAGGGTATCGGTGCCGGTACCGCCATCCAGAACAACGTCGCTCTGGTCGCCGTAGAGGCTGTCGTTGCCCGAACCACCGAAGAGCCAGTCGGCGCCAGCGCCACCCTTCAGCACGTCATCGCCGCCGTTTCCGAGGAGGACGTCGTCGCCGCCCTTGGCATCGATGGTTTCACCGAAATCGCTGCCGACGAAGATTTCGGTTTTGTCAGTGCCGGAAAGGTCGCCGAACTGGCGCTCGATGTCAGCTTCCGCAGTAGTCGTCCCGGCAGTCGGCACCGCACCGTCTGACACCGTGTACTTGAGCGAACCACCGTCTGCGATCGGCAGCGGCCAGTATGCGGTGACAGTATCCGCAAATGAAACAGCTCCAGCAGAGTGACTTGCCGTGTCGCCGTAGAGGCCGGTTGCTTTGGTAATCTGCAGGCTGTCGCCATCCTGATCACGGTCATTCAGCAACAGGGCCCAATCCGGGATCGAGATATTCGATGCATTCGTGATGACGATGTCATCTGCAGCGGACGGCGCATGGTTCGGCGATACAACCGCGGTGGACAGACCCACCGCATCCGTCGTCGTCGCAAAGCCCTGGCCATCCGTATAGGTCGCATAGACAGAGATCTTCGAGCCGACATCTGCCGATGTCAGCGTATAGCTCGAGCCGGTCGCACCGCTGATTTCGGTCGTGCCGCGCAGCCAGTGGTAGGTAACCGTGCCTTCTCCCTTGTCAGGATCATGCGTCGCGATGCCAGCCTGGATGACGTCGCCGACCACCGGCGCGCCCGACTGCTGCGTGCTGTCGTTGATCGACAGCGTCGCCTTTCCATCGTCGACGGGCGTTACGTTGAAGCTGAAATGTCCGGTATCGGGACCAACGCCGTTCTCGCCGCCATCGGCCAGCGAAACGTTGAAGCCTGCGGAGCTGGTTTCGCTTCCGTCGTGAACGAAGACGACCTTGCCGCCTGCCACATCAGCCGCAGTGAAGGTGGACGAGGCCTGGTTGTTGACCAGGATCGTGCCGTTGGTGATCGAGCTTGCCGTAAAGGTGAGCGCAGCCCCGGTGTCCGAAGCATCCGGATCGCTCGCGCCGAGCTCGGCCAGGGTGAGCATATGCTGCCCGCCCTCGGCTACGGTCGATGAAAGTTCGCCGGTGATATGCGGAGCCTCGTTGACGTCCGTGACTGCGATCGAGACGGACGTGTCGGTGAAGTTGTTGTGAACATCCGTGACGCGCACGGTTTCCGTCAGCGAAGGCGTCGTTTCGTAGTCGATCGACGCATTGGCGGCGACAGTCACGGCGCCGGTGCTTGCATCGATGACGAACTTGCCGTCGGCCGAGGTCTGTGACGCATGGCCATTGGCATCGACGAAGGCGTAGGTCAGCTTGTCCAGACCGCCGTTGACATCTGTGCCGGTAAGCGTTCCGACGCTCGCTCCTGCTGCGGAGTTTTCGGCGACGGTCAGCGTTCCCTCGACGCCGGTAGGCGCGGCTTCCATGAGGGTCTGAACCGTTGCGGTACCGTTGTTGAACTTGAACTGCTCGGTGCCGTTAACGTCGTAGACATTGTCGCCGATCTTGATTTCGAAGCCGGTGGCGGTCTGCGTGACCGTTGCGTCCTTCCAGTCGGCGTTGAAGATGATCGTGTCCTGGCCGCCTTCACCGCCATTGAAGACGATATGCTGGCTGGACGCAAAGTTGCGCACGTCAAGCGTGTCGTTACCCGCACCACCATTGATGGTGATCGTCGAGGTTGCCAGGCCGGTGCCCGAGAGGTCGCCGCTGACGACGAAGGTGTCGTCGCCCTTGCCGCCCTCGACGACCCATTCTTCGACATTGGTCGTGGCAACTTCGTAGTTGCCGGCCGTTGCCGCGTTGGCCGTGGAGCCTTCTTCGATGTTGACGGCGAGGTTTTTCACGCCGTCGATCAACACGTCGTTGATGTTGAAGGTCGAGCCGGTGTCGCTGCCTGCGATATGCAGGGTGTCGTTGCCGTCGCCACCGTCGATCTTATCGGCGCCGTCGCCCGTGCTGTAGGAGAAGGTATCGTTGCCGGCATCGCCGAAGATCGTGTCGTCACCCTTGCCGCCGGAGATGAAGTCGTCGCCGTCGCCGCCGTGGATGGTGTCGTTGCCGGCACCGCCACGGATCAGGTCGTCGCCGGTGCCGCCATCGATGATGTCGTTGCCGGTACCGCCGGTGATGATGTCATTGCCACCGCCGCCGTTGAGCGTTGCACCTGCACTTGGAGCATCGCTGGTGACCGAGACTTCGGCGATCAGCGAGCCATAGGGCGTGCTGCCGCCTGCAACGAATTCGAGCGTCGTCGAGTCGCCCGAAGCCGTAAAGGTAATGGTGCGCTCGACGAAGGTGCCGCCGACTGTCGACCAGGTGATGCCAGCATCAGCAGTATCGGTGAAGATCGCGGTTTGGCCGCCGACATTGACGGTGACAGACGATTCCGTCAGGCCGTGCGTGACAGCATCCGGATTGGTCGCCTGCAGGAAGGTGACCGTATAGGTCTGACCTGCGACGGTGTCGAATTTCTGCGAGATCGTGCCCTGCGACACGCCCTGCATGTCGACGGCGTTCACACCCGCCGGGAACTTGGCGTTGAGGGCACCGGGAACGAAAAGCAGATCGACGCTGCCGTCGGTGACATTCCAGCCGCCGCCGAGATTGATCGCGTCCGAACCGCCGCTGACCATCACTTCGGCCGGCCCCTTGAAGCCGCCGTTGACGATCAGTTCGCTGCCGGCTGTAATGCGGTCGTTGCCTTCGCCGCCGTTAAGCGTGTCGGCACCACCGCGGCCCTCGATGATATCGTCGCCGTCGCCGCCATTGAGAACGTTGGCGCCAGAGGTACCACGGATCGTGTCGTTGCCCGCACCAGTGGTCACGTTCTCGAAATTGGTGACAGTGTCGGTGCCAGCGACGCGCACTGCGGTCCCTGCATCCAGATCGATCTTCACGTCGCCGTTGACGAGGCTGTAGTTCAACGAGTCGGTACCGTCACCGCCATCGATGTTGACGCTCGTCGCCTGATTGCCACCGTAAACTTCGTCGTTCCCTGCACCGAGGTCTGCATTCACCGCCGCGACAGCACCCAGCTCGTTCAGGAAGATGCTGCTTCCTTCGTCATTGCCGTGCACGCCAACCGTAAGACCGGTGAGATCCCCTTGAAGGACGACTTGATCATAACCCTTGACGTTGATCTCGAGGGTTTCGACGTTATGGAGGTTCAGAACATCGCTCGCGCCGATGTTGTAATGGTTGATGGTGACGTCAATGCCATCAGCACCGTTCTTCACGTAATAGCGATTCTGCTCGCTGGCGACGCGATCAATCTCGACCGTATCGACACCGTCACCGCCATCAATCTTGTCGGAACCATCGCCAACGACGCTGCTGCCATTCCCTGGCTGGTAGATGAAGCGATCGTTTCCAGCTCCGCCGTTGAGCGTGTCGTTACCCGCGCCGCCGATGATCGTGTCGTCGCCATCGCCGCCGTCGATCGTGTCGTCGCCAGCACCGCCGTAAAGCGTATCCTTGCCGTCGCCACCTTCGATCGTGTCATTGCCGCCGAGGCCGGAGATCAGGTCGTCGCCGGTTCCGCCGCGCAGCGTATCGTCGCCTGCGCCGCCGCCGATGATGTCGTTGCCGGCGCCGCCTTCGATCGTGATGCCGCCGTTTGCAGCACCGCTGCGGTAGTCTGCGCCAACGAGGATGATGTCATCCTTCGCGGTGCCGTCGATTTCCTCGACGCTGTTGATGTAGCTCGGTGCGCTATAGGCGTCGTAGACGAAGCCCTTCGTCAGGTCGCCGCTGTCGAGCACGATCTTGTCCGTGCCGTCGCCGCCCTGGACGACATCCATGGTGCCGGCATAGCCGGTGATGTCGATCGCCTGCTTCGTGCCGTCGCCGAGCTCGATGTAGCGCGTGCCGGAGGCAACCAGATCGGCGCCGAGGCGGAAGGTGTCGTCGCCGGTGCCGCCGGAGAGATTGTCCGCTCCGAGGCCGCCCGAAATGTCGTCATCGCCGGCACCGCCGTCGATGCGATCGTTGAGATCGCCACCGATGATCTTGTCGTTGCCGTCGCCGGCGTTGAACGTGCCGCCCGCAGCGTAGAGGTCGGCGTAGGTCTTGCCGAGACCGTCTTTTGCGTCAGGCAGATAGACCGTGTCGTCGCCATCCTTGGCGTTGAGATAGTTGCCGTCCTCGAAGTAAGGATTGTTCGGGCTGGTCATTGTCTGGTCGGCTGCGAAGTTGTGCAGGTTGACCGTTTCGCCATTGTTGGTGAAGACTTGGTCAAGGACCGAACCGACGGTGATCTTGACGACGACGGGGGCACCATTGGTGATGCCGTCGTTCGGCTTGTAGCTGAAGCTGTCTTCACCGTTATAGTTGGTCGTGGGCACGTAGGAGAACGAACCATCGGCATTGAGGGTCACCGTGCCGTGGGCCGGGCCGGTTACCAGAACCGCCGTCAGCGCATCGTGATCGGGATCCTTGTCGTTTGCGAGAACGCCAGCATTTGCCTGGACGGTGAGCGTGTTGTCCTCGTCGACCTTATAACTGTCAGCATTACCGATCGGGGTGTCGTTGGTACCCGTGACATTGATGGTTGCCGTCGCGGTGTCCTTGCCGCCGTTGCCGTCGGACACTTCGTAGGTGAAGGTAATCTTGCCGGTGTCGTTGACGCCCAGTTCCTTGAACGGATCCTCGTTCGAGGCCGACCAGACCCTGACTGTGCCGTTTTCCGAAACCGTCAGATAGGCATCACCATTCCCGGTGTGGATCTTGTAGACATCATTCTGGCCCTGAACCGCCGAAGCATTAAGGGTCTGGCCACCGATGGTGAACTTGACGTTGTAGACATCGCTCACCTTCAGCGTATCGCCGTCGACGTCGGTATCCTTGCCTGCGCCGGTCAGGACGTTGCCGACAGTCAGCCTATTGCCGGCGGACGCTGCCTCGATTTGCGATTCAGTAACGGTGAAGCTGTCGTCGTTTCCGACCGGGCGATCATTGGTGCCGACGACAGTGATCTTGACGACCTCGGTCGTGGTGGCGCCGTGGGTATCGGTCACCTGAACGTAGAAGCGTTCGACCTCGGTGTCGCCACGGCCCAGCCCCTGTGTTGCTGCAAGGCTGTTGTTGAGATTGTAGGTCCACTTGCCGTCCTGATTGATCGTCAGTGAACCATAGGTACCGGAGACCGAGGTGACGCTGCTCTGCGTCTGCTGGTCGTGGGCGAGAACCGACCACTTGTCGTTGGTGTCGTCGTCTTCGGCGTCAACATCATACTTCTTCAGCGTGCCGCTGTCGCTTGCATCGCCGGCATAGTAGTTGTTCAAGCGATCGACGCCGGCCTCGGTGACGGTTCCACTCGTGTCGCCACCCGAAATGACCGGCTTGTCGTTGGAGCCTGTGATTGTGACAACAACCTGCTGGGTCGCCGTCGCGCCATGGCTGTCCGTGACCTGCACAGTGAAGGTTTCGGTCGCAGTCTGGTTGAGGTTCAGTTCCTGCGTCGCCTGGCGATCGTCGTCGAGCGTGTAGGTCCACTTGCCGTTCTGATCGACCGAGAACGTGCCGTATTTACCGTTGACGTTCGAAAGCTCGACCGTGTTCTGGCCCTGCTTGACCAGAACACCCCAGTGGTCGTTGGTGGTGTTGTCGTCAGCATCGACATCGGACTTGACCAGCGTGTCGGAGATCGTGCTCTGACCAACATGTGCGCCAGCGGCGTTGAAGCCGTCTTCGATGACAGAGCCGGTGGCATCGGAATTCGCAATGACCGGCTTGTCGTTGGTGCCGGTGATGTTGATGGTCAGGGTCGTCGTCGACGAAGCGCCATTCGTGTCCTGGATCGTGTAGACGAAGACGTCGGTAGCCTTCTGGCCAGCGCCGAGACCCTGCGTATCCTTGTCAGCGTTGTCGAGCGTATAGGTCCACTTGCCATCGGCGCCGATCGTCACGGTGCCGTACGTGCCCGCTACCTGCACATTCACATGGCCAGAAACGTCAGACGCCGTGTTGTTGCCGGCAGCAACGCCCGTAACCTTGAGATTGGCCTTGTCGCCCGTATCGACGTCGGTATCGTTCGTCAGAACGTTTCCGTTCGCGGTGGAGACGCCCGCAATCGGATTATTGCCAGGGCCGACGCCCGACTCGATGATTGTCGAAACACTGTCGGCAACGGCAACGGGACGATCGTTGGTGCCGGTGACGTCGATCGTCAGCGTCGCCGTCGAGGTCGCGCCGTTAGCGTCCTGCATCGTGTAGGTGAACACGTCCTTGCCGTGGTCGCCCTGCCCCAGCTTCTGGGTATCTGTATCGGCGTTGTTGAGCTTGTAGGTCCAAGTGCCGTCGGCGTTGATAGTCACCGTGCCGTAGGTGCCGGTGACAACCGTTCCAACCTTGCCCGAAACGTCCGAGCCGAGCCAGCTTGGGCCGGCCGATACGCCGATAACGGTCTTCGTGTCATTGTGGTCGACATCGGTGTCGTTCGCCAACACGTTGCCGGTCGCCGAGGCGTTGCCGTCAATCGGCGTATTGCCTGGACCGACGCCGGATTCGACGATCGCTGCACCGGTGTTGACATCGTCGTTGGCGACGGGCCGGTTGTTGGCACCGGTAACATCGATTGTCAGCGTGGTCGTCGAGGTGGCGCCGTACTTATCGGTGACCGTATAGGTGAAAACATCAGTGCCGTGTTCGCCCTTGGCAAGCGCGATCGTGTCGGCATCGAAATTATTCAACGTATAAAGGTACTTACCATCCGATCCCATAACCAGGGAGCCATATTTGCCGGCAATGATGTCGGCGACATGGCCACTGACATCGTTGCCGCCGTTGCTGCCGGCTGAAATACCGGTCACGGTCAGCTTGTCGCCCTTGTCGACATCGAAATCATTCGAAAGAACATTGCCACCAGCGAACGCATCGCCGAGATCCGGCCAGTTGCCCGGGCTGACGCCCGCAGCCTCAACCGAATTCGTATCGGCAACAACCACCGGCGCATCATTCGTACCGGTGATCGTGATGGTCAGCGTCGTCGTCGAAGACGCGCCATACTTGTCCTGCATCGTATAGGTGAAGACGTCGTCGACCTTTTCGCCAACCGTCAGCGCCTGGGTATCCTTGTCGGCGTTGTCGAGCGTGTAGGTCCACTTGCCATCGGCGCCAATTGTCACCGTACCGTACTTGCCTGCAACAACCGAGCCAACCTGGCCGAGGACGTCTGCCGCAGTGTTGCCGCCAGCAGCAACGCCGGTCACAGTCTTCGTGTCACCCTTGTCGATATCGGTATCGTTGGTGAGCACGTTGCCGGTCGCCGATGAAACGCCGGCATAAGCGACGTCGGCCGGGCTCACACCGGATTCGATGATCGAAGCGTTGCTGTCGGCAACTGCGACAGGGCGGTCATTGGTGCCGGTGACGTCGATGGTCAGCGTCGCGGTAGAGGTCGCGCCGTTGGCGTCCTGCATCGTGTAGGTGAAGACGTCCTTGCCGTGGTCGCCCTGCCCCAGCTTCTGGGTATCTGTATCGGCGTTGTTGAGCTTGTAGGTCCAAGTGCCGTCGGCGTTGATGGTCACCGTGCCGTAGGTGCCGGTGACAACCGTTCCGACCTTGCCCGAAACGTCCGAGCCGAGCCAGCTTGGGCCGGCCGAAACACCGGTCACCACCTTCGTGTCATTGTGGTCGACATCGGTGTCGTTCGTCAGAACGTTGCCGCTTGCAGACGATACGCCGTCAACCGGCGTATTGCCCGGGCCGACGCCAGACTCGACGACGGCGGAGCCGGTGTTGACGTCATTGTTGGCGTCCGGTCGGTTGTTCTGACCGGTCACATCGATGGTCAGCGTTGTCGTCGTGGACGCGCCGTACTTGTCGGTGACGGTGTAGGTGAACACGTCGGAGTCGTGCTCGCCCTTGGCAAGCGCGTTGGTATCGGCGTCGAGGTTGTTCAAGGTGTAGACGTACTTGCCGTTCGCCCCCATCACCAGGAAGCCGTACTTGCCCGTGATGATGTCGGCCACATGACCGCTGACGTCGCCGTTGTTGGTACCGGCAGAGACGCCAGTTACCGTCAGCTTGTCACCCTGATCCACGTCGGAATCGTTCGACAGGACATTGCCCGACGCAAGAGGGTCGCCCAGATCGAAATGGTTGCCGCGGTCGTAGCCCCACGCCTCGACTGAATTCGTATCCGCAACCAGAACCGGCGCATCATTGGTGCCAGTGATGGTGATCGTGACCGTCTGCGTGACCGTGCTGTGGCCATCGAAGAGCTCAACCGTGAAGGTCTCGACCTTGGTCTGCCCCTGAGCAAGGTACTGGATCTTGCTGTCGTCGACCTCATAATTCCAGGTGATCTTGCCAGCGCCGCCGTTGGTGCTGTCCGTTGCGACACTTGCCGTCAGAGTGCCGAGCGCTCCTTGCGGAGCAGCAACAGTGACCGTATGCGTGTCATGAACATCGACGTCGCTGAAGGAGAGCGTGCCAGAGGTCTTTTCAACTGCCGCCGATTCTTCAGTCGGCTGGGTAGCATCTTCAACAACGGAGCCTGTGACGGAATCAATGTCCGGCGCCACGGAGATGATCGCATCATCGTTCGTGCCGGTGATGGTGATGGTCACCGTCTTCTCAACGATGCTGGTGCCATCGTTGAGCTGGATCGTGAAGGTTTCTTCCTTGGTCTCGCCAGCACCGAGATATTGAATCTTGCTGTCGTCGACCTGGTAGCTCCAAGTGACCTTGCCAGCGCCGCCGTTGGTGGTGTCGTTGGTAACGACAGCGGTCAGCGTGCCGACAGCCCCTTCCGGAGCAGCAACGGTGACCGTGTGGGTGTCATGAACATCGACGTCGCTAAAGGAAAGCGTGCCCGAAGTCTTTTCGACGGCTGCCGATTCTTCCGCAGGCTGCGTCGCGTCTTCGACGACTGCACCGACATCGGTGTTCACTTCGGGAACGACCGAGAAGACAGCGTCATCGTTTGTGCCAGTGACCGTAACTGCGATCTCCTTGGTGACGGTGTCGCCGTCGCCGTCCGTAACGGTGTAGGAAATGTGCAGGAGTGCCGTCTCGCCCTTGGCCAGAGCATCGAACGCCGTGCCCGGGATGATGGTGATGGACTGACCGTCCTTGCCTACCTGGATCTCCGGCAGACCGAGCTTGACGCCTTCAGGCGCATCGGTAACCGTCGGCGCATGAAAGGCGATCGAGCCGCCGTCGGCACCGAAGGTGAAATCCTTGCCGTCAGAAAGGCTTACCGTGAAACCAGCGCCTTCGTCGTTTCCGGCACCCTGGTTTTCGGTCATTCCCGCGGTGACATCATGCGCGGTCGGAGCATCATCGGCGACAACAACCGAAACGCTGCCAGTCGCGCTATCGCCGTCCTTGTCGGTGACCGTGTAGCTGAAGTCGAGGCTCAGGCGATCGTCGGCGCCAGTCTGGCCATGATCCGGATGATCAAGCGGCAGCGACTGCGTGTAGGTGAACGCGCCGGTGGCTGCATTGGTAACCGTCAGCTGGAAAACAGTCTCGGTTTTCGTCGTCTCCTGGCCATCAACGATCGTCGTAACCTGGATCGTACCGGTGATCGTCAGCCCGTTGACAGTGATCGTGACATCGTGACCACCAGACTTCAGCCCGGTCGGCACATCAGCACCATCGTCTTGGCCATCAACATCGACAGCGCCCTTGAACGCGATCGAGGTGATCGTGCCGACGTCCTTGCCGCCGTTGAAGCCGAGCGTACCTTCAAGCACCAGCTCCTTGAAGACGTCACCTTCGGTCGTCGTTTCAGCAAGACCGAACGGACCCGACGGGATGATGAACGGCTTGCCGTTGAAAAGCTCTTCATTGCCACCAGGCCCACCATCCAGCTGCTGCGTATCGGCCAGCAGCGCCGCCAGCTCCGTCGGCGCATCGTCGCCGCCCGGGGTGGTGTCCTGGAACTCGGCGCCGGAGCTCGGGGCTGCGGCGGATGCGCTGTCGCCGCCGTCGGGGCCGGCGGCTACGTTGATGTGGCTGTCGTTCAGCGCGGCGATGACGGTGTCGCGGGGCAGTTCGACGTCGCCGAGCAGGAAGGTCGGGACGTGGGCTGCGCCGTTGACGATGACGATCTCGGTGCCGTCGGGCTGGACGAGTACCAGATTGGCACCCTCGATGCGGATATCGTCGAGCGAAACGTTGGCGGCCAGATGCGCCACGTTGTTCTGATCCGGAACAATCTCGTTCAGGTTGGCGGCGGCCTGCGGAGCCGGCGGGGCGACCTCGACGCGGTCGGTCTTCGGCGACTGCTCGCCACCCTGCGGCTGATCGCTGCCCTGGGGCGTGCTCTGCGCCTGGGCGAGCTCTACACGCTCGACCTCAGGAAGCTTGGCATCTTCGCGTCCTGCAGTTTCGTGAACGTCCGAGATCATCTCGTGGGAGGCGTGATCGCCATCAACGTTCGAATTGCGCAGATCTTCGATAGACATGACAGTACCCCAATGAACAATTGAGGTGCAATCAATTACGCGGGCCGTCGAATTGCAATACTTCCTTAACCACCAAGATATAGCCGATTATGCTTCCACCCAAAAATGTTCAGGGACAGTTAACCTTGGAAAGGCCTTTTGGGGTCAGAACGCTAAAATTTGAATAAAATTAAGGAAGTAGCAAGGGGTTTGGGACCCCAAAACGGTTAACGGCGACCCCTGTTTTCAGGGGCCACCGTTAACCTTGAGAGGTGTCGATTCGGGGTTTTCGGAGGTCGCCGGGCACCCCTTTCCGAGAGGTCAGCGCCTGGGTGCCACGAGGCAGAAATAGGCCCCCTGCGGATCGATGCCGTTGATCACCCAGCTGCCGCCCGGAACCTCCATCGGGCCGAAGACGATCTTGCCGCCTCCCGATGTAACGCGCTCGATCGCACTGTCGATTTCGGGCACGTTGAAGTAATAGGCCCAGTAAGTCGCCGGTATGTCGGCCGGCTTGGTCATCATGCCGCCGGTCTGTTTTCCGTGTTCGGCGAAGATGCGATAGGTGCCCATCTCGCCCATGTCGAAGTCGTGATCCTTGGTCCAGCCGAAGACCTTCCCATAGAAATCGAAGGCCTGCTGCCAGTCGCCGGACATCAGTTCGTGCCAGCCGACATGGCCGGGCGTTGCCATGTCCGGCCGCCAGCCGTCGTCGTTTTCCATCGGGAACGGCGTCATGATGCAGAGGACGGCGCCGCTCGGATCGGCAACCACGGCAAAGCGCCCGATCGTCGGGATGTCCTCGGGCGGGCGGCGGACGCTGCCGCCATTGGCGGCGAAACCCCGGGCCGACTGATCGACATCGTCGACCGCGACATAGCCCGTCCAGTTCGGCGGGATGCCCTGCCCTTCGAGCTCGGCCGGAAACTGCATCATGCCGGCGACGCCGCGGCCATTGGCCTCGAAGATGGTATAAACACCCATCTCGCCCATGGGCATTTCCTTGGTCGCCCAACCGACCACCGAGCCGTAGAATTTTGCAGCTGCCGCCGGATCGGGCGTCATCAGCTCGCACCAGATGAACTTGCCATGCGTATCGGATGCCATGATCTTTCCCTTTCAGACTATCGGATGTCATTTCCACCAGGCATGCGCGCCGGCGATTACGGCTTGCGTGCGTAGCGCGCTTGCATGAATTGCTTCCAGCTGCCGTCGGCCTGCTTGGCCGATGAGGTAAAGGTGCGGTTGTCGTCGTCTATGAAGGCGATCTGTTCGCGGTAATCCTGCTCGGCGCCGGAAAACTCGAAATCAGGACCGCGAGTATAGAGGGTGAGCACCTTGCCATCGGGCGACATCTCCCCTTCATAGATCCACATATGGTCCATCATCGAGCCGATCCAGGTGCCGATATATTTGCCCCTGGAGGCGGAGTAGCCGAGGGTCAGCACCGTGGTTCCGGTGCCGCAACCCGGCACGTCGCCATTGCCTTCGGCCACGAACCAGATGCCGTGCAGCGAGCGGACCACCTCGGTCCATTGCTCGTTTGGGCTCATGTCCTTGGACGTGACGCTCCAGGTGCCGACGAGCTTTTCGAGAAACTGGTGCTCCTCGCGCACCTTTGCAGGTTCCATCATCCTTCATCCTCCCTTGAATGATGTTGGCTTGAATGATGCTGGCAGATGTCAGTGGCAGCAGGATGGACCGTTCCTGGCGCTCTCGTATTCGTCATGGCGCTTGACGAAATCCATGGTCGAGGTCTCGTTGCGGCCCTTCGGCGCGCAGTCGAGCACCATCAGCGTGCCGAGCGCTTCCTCGCCGCCGCGGGCATAGTTGGAATAGGTGTGGAAGATCTCGCCCTTGTCGTTCTTGTAGAAGACGCTCATGCCGGGAAGCTCGTCATGCGCATCCTCGGACTTGATCTCGGTGAAATTGTAGAAAACCTTGCCCTTGGCCAGGTCCTCGGGCGTGAAGGAGACGTGGTAGTCGAAGTTGAAATCGCTGTTCAGCGACGAGACCCAGGGGAATTTCCAGCCCATGCGCTTCTTGTAGGCTTCGATCCGCTCGACCGGGGCGCGGGCAACGGCAACCCAGGTGACATCGTGATTGTTGAGATGCGGCAGCATGCCGTCGACATGATCGGACAGGAACGAGCAGCCGGTGCAGCCTTCCTTCCATTCCGGCCCCATCATGAAATGATATACCATGAGCTGGCTGCGGCCATCGAAGAGATCGGAGAGCGACTTCTGGCCCGACGGCGTATCGAAGCGATAGTCCTTGTCGACCTTCACCCAGGGCAGCGCCATGCGCTCGGCGCGCAGCTTGTCGCGCTGGCGGGTCTCTTCCTTTTCCTTGAGCAACAGGGCGCGGCGGGCTTCGAGCCATTCTTCGCGGGAAACGACAGCATTCTGCATGATCGCACGCCCTCCTCCGGCGCGGCCGGCAAGGACCGGCATTTCGTTCTGCTTCGCTTGACTAAATAGATTGATATCAATAGAAATAGATCATGTCAAATTCGGCCGAGATTCCCTATTCCACGACGCTTCTGGTGCGCGACACCTGCCTCTGCCTGCATGTTCAGCGGGCGGCACGGGCGCTCGCCCGGCTGTTCGACGATGCACTGCGTCCTGTCGGCCTCACCAACGGGCAATTCTCGCTGATGATGTCGCTCAACCGGCCGGAGCCGCCGCCCATGGGGCCGGTCGCCAATCTGCTGGCCATGGACCAGACGACGCTGACCGCCGCCCTGAAGCCGCTGCAACGCCGTGGATGGGTAAATGTAACGCCGAGCCCGAAAGACAAGCGCTCGCGGCTTCTTAGCCTGACGGCCGAGGGCAAATCGGTGCTGGCGGCAGCCGTGCCGATCTGGCAGAGCACGCATGCGATGCTGGAGGACAAGCTGCCGGGCGCCAATGGCGACGGGTTGCGCGCAATGCTGCTGTCGCTCTGCTGATCAGGGCGCGATGCGCGGATCGGCACCGAAATCGGCGCGCGAGAAACCGATCCTGACCTTCGGAAATTCGCAGATCGCCTGGACGCCCGTAGCCGACAGCCGGATGCGCCAGGTCTGCCGCTCGGCAGGTTCGCGGGCGCTGAAGGCGCTGGCGGTCAGCAGTGCGATATTGCGGCCATTGCGGGGATCGCGCACGGATTCATAGAGGATCGCTTCGCCACCGGCCGCGCGGGCGGCTTCGGCCAGCGCCTGGCATGGCTCGTAATTCTGCAGGTCCGTCCATGCCGCGCGGTCGCGATCAAGCGGCGGGATAGTCAGGTCGAGTGCTGCCTTGGTCGAAACCGGTGCCGAAAAGGCGGTATATTCGGCGGCATTGGCGGGCAGCGGTGTATCAGGCGAATCCGCGAAGAACAGCAGGCGGTAGAAGGCCATTTCCGACAGCGCCGTCTCGACCTTTTCCGACGCGTAGAAGACCCCGAGCGTGCGCCCTGCCCGGCGAAAGCGCGAACCGTGCGGATAGACCGCGCCATAGCGGAAAGGTGTCGCCAGCAGATAATCCAGCCCCTGACATTCAGGCGGCAATGCGGGCTTGCTCTCTTCCAGCAGGTTTTCGAGCAGCGACTGCTCCTCCAGCGTATCGACGAGCTTCAGCGTCGAGATCTGATGCTGCGCCTCCACCAGCCGCCAGAAGCGGCCGGAAATGGCGCGCAGCTCAGACGACAGCGCGGCGGGCGTCCAGATAGGCAAGGACATCGGTGAGGCCTGATATGCTGACGATCTTGTCGAGGGGCGTGGCGCCGAGCGCCGTATTGGCATTGCGCAGCCACTGCCGCGCCACCGCCTCGTCCCCGCCGACGATGGCATCGAGCGAGCGGAACAGGCGCACCAGCAGGATGGCAAGCTCGAACGGCTTGCTGTTGCGCTCCAGCAGATGATCCTGCCGCTTCATACGCGAAACGGTGGCTTCGGAAACACCGAGCACGGCGGACAATGTGCGCGCGCTGATGCCAAGGCGATCGGCAGCGTTGACGGCAGCCTTGGTGATGACGGCAGCTTCGGCGATCGCGCGGGTTTGATCGGGGCTTGGTGCGGGCATGCGGCTATCCTTTCCTTGGAAAGAATATAGCAATTTTATTTCAGAAGAAAAGGTATGCAGTTTCGGAGATGGTGGGGGCTGCGGCCCGGAGCCCCCTCACCCTGCCCTCTCCCCCCGGGGAGAGCGACTGTCTTTGGCGTCAAGCGTTTTGCCATGGCTTTGCGTCCCGGATGATGGCGTTGAGGATGGTGAGGAGCTTTCGCATGGTTGCGACGATGGCGACGATCTTCGGCTTGCCCGCGGCGACGAGCCGGTCGCGGAAGGCCTTGAGGCCTGGGTTGTGACGGCTTGCGACGAGGGCGGCCATGAACAGAACGGCGCGCACCTTGCCTCTGCCGCCGCCGATGAAGCTCTTGCCCTTCCATTTGCCCGACTGCCGCGTCCAGGGCGCCAGTCCTGCCAGTGAGGCGATCTGGCGCCGGTCGAGGCTGCCGAGCTCCGGCAGTTCGGCCAGCAGCGTGCGGGCCGTTGTCGGCCCGACGCCTGGCACGGAGACCAGCAGGCTCTCGCGCACCCGCCATATCGGCGACTTGCGGATATGGTCGTCGAGATCGGCATCAAGGCTTTCGAGTTCGCGCCGCAAGGCCGCAAGCAAGCGCTTGATGCTTTTCTGCGCCTGTCTTGCCAACACCATACGCAGCCGGTTCTCCTCGGCAACGATCATCTGCACGATCTGGCGCCTGCGGGCGACGAGTTCCGAAAGAGCCTGCGTCTCGGCATCGCGCAGAGGCCGGATCTCGGGCTTGGTCGCCAGCACGAAGGCGGCAATGACGGCCGCGTCGATCGGGTCGGTCTTGGCCTTGCGGCCAATGGCATTGGCATAGGCACGCACCTGCGCCGGATTGACGACGAGCACCGTCAGGCCTGCCGATGACAGTCCGGCCACAGCTTGCGTCTCGAAGCCGCCAGTCGCCTCAAGCGCGATCGCATCGGCCCCGATCGCCTTCAGTCGGCCGGTCAGCTCGCCAATGCCGGCATCGTCGTTGTCCACCGCAAAAGCCTCGCCCTGCGGAAGCACCGCCACGTCGAGCCGGTCTTTCGAAACATCGATGCCTACTATCGTCTCCATCTGATCCCATCCTTGCCTAAGCGGGCTTTGCCTGCGCAAGCGGCCCTGGCGACTGTTCGGGTTCAATGGAACGGCGGACGGAGACCCAGGCTCTCCCACGGGCTTGGTGTCCCAAAGGGCATCGGTCTTCCATCCGCCACCGCGATAGGCATTACAGCCTCGATAGCGGATAAAGGGAAGTTACAAGGGGAAACTCGGCGGGTGCGACTAGCTCCCTTCTCCCCCGGGGGGAGAAGGGAGCTAGCAAGCGGATGAGGGGGCTCCGGGTGCGGAGCCATCCACCATCGAGGCTCTCCGCCCCTTCTCCCTAGGAGAAGGGGAAGTTCAATCAGGCAACCGTGACCGGAACTTCGGTCGAGGTGCGCATCGCGTGGCTGTACGGGCAGACGATGTGGGCGGCAGCGGCAAGCTTTTCAGCCGTTTCGCGATCGAGGCCCGGGATGTGGACCGTCAGCGCCACTTCGATGCCGAAGCCCGTGCCATCTTCGCGCGGGCCGATGCCGACCTTGGCGGAGACGGTCGCGTCTTCCGGAATCTTGACCTTCTGCTGGCCGGCGACAAATTTCAGAGCGCCCAGGAAGCAGGCGGAGTAGCCGGCGGCAAAGAGCTGTTCCGGGTTGGTGCCGGTGGCGCCGTCGCCGCCGAGTTCCTTCGGAACCGTCAGCGTGACGTCGAGAACGCCGTTATCGGTTACGGCGCGGCCGGCGCGGCCACCGGTGGCGGATGCTTGGGTGGTGTAGAGGATAGGCATGTCAGTCTCCTTTGCGTTGGGGTTGCGATTTGTATAATGCGCAATTAAATTGTACGCAAGTGAATTTTGCAAATTGCATTCGGAATCTGAAAAGACGACAATTGCAGAGACAGGACACACGGATATGAAAGCGCAGACGGCAAGGACGATGGAAATACCGGCAGAGGAAAAGAAGCTGGAGCGCCAGCTCTGTTTCGCGGTCTATTCGACGGCGCACGCCTTCACCCGCGCCTATAAGCCGATCCTCGACAAGGTCGGCCTCACCTACCCGCAATATCTGGCCATGCTGGTGCTCTGGGAAAAATCGGAACTGCCGGTGAAGACGATCGGCGAAAAGCTCGACCTTGATTCCGGCACGCTCTCGCCGCTCTTGAAACGCCTCGAGCAGAACGGCCTGATCAAGCGCACGCGCGATCTGCGCGACGAGCGCCAGGTGCTCGTATCGCTGACGCCTAAGGGCGACGCGATGCGCGGCGAGGTCGATACAATCATGGGCTCGATCGGCGAGGCGATCGGCTGCACGCTCGAGGAAATGACGGAGATCCGCAAGCTGCTGGAAGGCCTGCGGTCGAATTTGAACGGCACGGAGTAAAAAGACCCGCGCCGATGGCGCGGGTCGGTTTTGTTATTCGGCGGCCTGATAGGCGGCCGGGACTGCCGCACGGGAGCCGCGCGGACCGAAGGCGGCGAAGAGCACCACCAGCACCGAGAGGATGGCGACGAAGGTGACGCCTGCGTTGTAGGCGTCATAGCCCATGGACGGGGCGGCGCTGAAGACGGCGGAGGCGGCTGCGAGCACGATGCCGCCGCCGATCTGGAAGGCGGCGAACAGAAGACCGGAGGCGAGGCCCGACTTGTCTTCCTCGACATCCGAGAGTGCCGCGACCTGAACCGACGGATAGGTCATCGCATAACCGACGCCGAGCGGGATCTGCGAGAGCGCGACGAGCAGCACCGGATTGACGTGGCCGGCGGCGAGCACCCAGAAGACATAGCTCGAGGCCTGCAGGGCCACGCCTGCAGTCATCAGCGCTGTCGTGCCGCGGTTCTGGGCGATCGTGGCGAAGCGCGGTGCGAGCACCATGACGCAGATGCCGCCGAAGGCGAAACAGAAGCCGGTCGCAAAGGCCGACCAGCCGAGTTCATCCTGATAATAGAGCGTGGCGATGAACTGGAAACCGACATAGACGCCCTGGAAAAGGGCTGCGAGCAGATTCGCATGGCTGAGCTTCGCCTTGCGGAAGATGCCAAGCGGCACCATCGGATCCTTGTGCTTGGATTCGACGACGAGGAACAGGCCGATCAGCACCACGGCGACGACGAGCGAGCCCCAGGTCGGGACCGCATTCCAGCCCTCGGCGGCGGCATTGGTGATGCCGAAGACGAAGAGCAGCAGGCCGGGGGTGATGGTCAGCGCGCCGGCCCAGTCGAAGGACGGGCGCTTGCCGCCGAGCGCAACGTCACGCGGCAGCACATAGGGAGCGGCGATCAGCGCGAGGATGGCCACCGGGGCGCCCATGACGAGCGTCGCCCGCCAGCTGATGATGGTGGCGGCACCGCCGAGAACCATACCGAGCACGAAGCCGGTGGCACCCGTCGAGGCGAAGACGCCGAGCGCCTTGGCGCGGGCATTGCCTTCGCCAAAGACGGAGAGCAGCAGGGCGAGCGCGGCAGGCGCGGTAAAGGCCGCGGCAATGCCCTTGATCAGGCGGGCGGCGATCAGCGTCGGGCCGCTGTCCACGAAGCCGCCTGCGATGCTGGCGGCGGCGAAGACAGCGAGCGACCAGAGGAAGACGCGGCGATGGCCGAAGACATCGGCGACGCGGCCGCCGAGCAGTAGGAAGCCGCCATAGCCCAGCACATAGGCGCTAACGGCCCATTGCAGCGAGGTGGCGGGCATCCCAAGTTCAGCCTGGATGGCGGGCAGTGCGACGCCGATGGTGGAGACGTCCATGGCATCAAGGAAATTGGCGGCGCAGAGCAGCAGCAAAGCCAGCCCCGCGCCCCTTGGCGATTGGGAGAGTGTCATCGAAATCGTTCCTTTCGGCTGCCGCGGTTGGGAGGAAGCGGCAGGGAACGAGAAAATGACCATCTCCTAATCCTATTGCAAATTGATAGTATCCATGGCAGGTATTACTGATAATGATAAACGATGCGACCCTTCGAAAGATCGACCTGAACCTGCTTCTCGCCTTCTCGGTGCTGATGCAGGAGCGCAATGTCAGCCGCGCGGCCGAACGGCTGCTGCTCGGGCAACCCGGGCTTTCAGCGGCCTTGAAGCGATTACGAGAGGCGCTGAACGACGAACTTTTCGTGCGCGTTGGGCGCGGCCTGCAGCCGACGCCGCGGGCGCTGTCGATCGCCCCGGTCATCGAAGAGGCGCTCACCTGCATCGAGAAAGCCATCCGCCCGCCCGCCGCCTTCGATCCCGCGAGCTATGAAGGCGAGTTCCGCATCAGCATGTGCGACAATCTCGAGACCGCTTTCTTCGGCCCGCTGGCGGCGCGCCTGCGGCAGCTGGCGCCCGGCGCGAAGCTGATCGGCGTCGCCTCGGAAAAGCGAGAGGCGGCAAAGCTTCTTGATGACGGCGCTTATGACTTCAGTGTCGCCGTGCATGACGAACCGGCCTCATGGCATGTGCGCGAGCCGCTGTTCGAGCAATGCTCGATGTCGATCTACGACCCAACCCAGCTCCATCTGAAGGCGCCGCTCGGGCTCGCCGATTTCGTCGCCAGCCCGCATATCACCATCGCCTATGACAGCGATGCGGCGGCGACCACGCTCGACATTGCGCTTGCGCGCATCGGCCAGAAGCGGACGGTTGCCGCCAGCGTACCGCGCTTCTCGGCGCTGCCGACGGCGCTGAAGGCGATGCCGGCGATCGCCACGGTTCCGGAGGCGATCGCCCGCTGCATGGCACAACTGCACGGGCTGGCGATCGCCAGGCTGCCTTTCGATATTCCAGCCGATCCTGTCTCCATGCTGTATCGCCGTGTCGACCAGGCCGATGGCCGGGCCGTCTGGTTCCGCAGACTGTTCATCGAGGTAGCAGCGGCCGCCCTCGAAGCCTCTGGATGCACGACGACGATTGCGAAAAAAGCCGCTGCTTAACGACTTGTTTGCCAAGCTGCCTTAAAAAAGCCGATCACGAAATGTGTTTGGCATAATCGGGAACGTGAGGTACAACGTCTCGCCGAGTGATTTGGGGCTGGACCGATAAAACTTGGGAGGCACTGCCGTTGAGGGGCAAAACCATCTCCGCGATTTTGTTCGCAGGACTGGCCGTCACGGGTTGCAGCACGGCCAACGAGCCAGACGCACTCGATGCCAAAGCAACACCCGCAGCGAAGAAGACCGTCGCCGCCGCTCCGGGCAAAGTCACCTATAATTACACCGCCAAGGACCGCGAGTGCCTGAAGCGCGCGATGTATTTCGAATCCGAGCATTCGGATCGTGATGGCTATATGGCCGTCGGTACCGTGGTGATGAACCGCCTGACCTCGCAGGCCTATTCCGATTCCATCTGCGGCGTTGTCGGCCAGAAGAAGCAGTTTGCGCCTGGCGTCCTGACCCGCACCGTCGAGCCGGTTGCCGAGCCGCAGCTCGATGCCGCCGCCGACGACATTCTGCGCGGCGCCCGCCATCCGGGCGTCAAGGAAGCGATGTTCTTCCATACCGAGGGGCTGAGATTCCCCTATGGCAACATGCACTACGTCACCGCCGCCGGCGGCAATGTCTTTTACGAGAAGCGCGGCAAGGACGGCGAATTGCAGACGCCGGCGCCGATGCCTTCCTATGAAGTGGCGATGAACTACGTTTCCAACGACCAGCGCTCGGGCGCCGTCCAGTTCGCCGGCGTCGAGCAGTATAGCGCCGCTCCGCAGCCGGCCCCGGCAACGCCTGCCGTCGGCGCTCCGCCGCCGCCTTCGACACAGGTCGCCTATACGCAGGTCGCCGCCGCTGATCCGGATTCACCGGCGCCGTTCGAAATCCTGCTGCCGGAAACCGGCCCGGTCCCGGCTGCGATGCCCGGCGAAGCCGCACCCGCCCTGGCCCTCCAGCCCGCCTCCACAGGCTCGCTGCCGCAGGCCTCACAGATGCAGATGCAATTCCAGGCGCAGCCGGCACCCCAGACCCTGCAGGCACCACAGCTGCAGCCCGCCGCCGATGTGCTGACCCCGCCCACCCGCGTCGTCCTGCCAACGCCGCGCCCGGCCTACAACAGCGCATCGCTCAATCTCGGGCCGCTGCGCGCCGGCGGCTAAAGCCGGATCGCTCAATTGAGAAAGCTCCCGGGCCTTGCCTCGGGAGCTTTTTTTTGGGCTTACGTCTTCGCTTTGATTACCGCGTCTTGCCCTCATCGGCCTGCATTACATCCGGCGCGAAGCGGCCGCGTTCGTCGGCTTCCATCAGTTCGTTGCTGACATTGCGGATATGGCGGGCCATCGCCTTATAGGCGGCGTCGGGATTGCGCAGTTTGAGCGCCGTCAGAACCGCATGGTGATCGCCGATCCACAGCGGCCGTACGCTGGGTGCGTGAATGTGCTCATGCAGCTTCTTCCACATCAGCGACTCGTCGCGCTGCACCCAGAGCGCCTCGACAATCGAGACGATGATCGCGTTGCCGGTCATCCGGGCGATGGTCATGTGGAAATCGCGGTCGCCCTTTTCGTTAAGCAACGTGACATCGGTCTCATGCTCCATCTGCGCGATGCATTCTTCCAGCACCGCGATGTCATAGTTCGTCGCCCGCTCGGCAGCCATCGCCGCAGCGCTGGATTCGATCGCAAGCCGGGCTTCCAGTAACTCGAACGGTCCCGGCCCGGCATCGGCATTGATCTTGTCGAAATTCACCTGGTTACCGCGCACCGGCAGCACGACGATACCGGCGCGGCCCTTCACTTCGACGAGCCCGCGCATTTCGAGCGCGATCACCGCCTCGCGCACGACGGGGCGGCTGACCTCGAGCTCTTCGGCAAGCTCGCGCTCGGAGGGCATGCGCCAGTCGGGATTCTTGACATTCGCCTCGATCATCCGGGCGATGCGCCGCGCGACGATCTGGTAGAGCCGCTGTTCCCCCTGGACCCTCAGCGGTGGTGCGGCTGCTTCCATCTTCTTCTCCTTGCGCGCCACCCTCTAAAGCCGGGTGGCGCCGTTTCGATAGCCAGCCTCAGGCGCTGGCGGCCATGCGGCGCTCTTCTTCCGGCAGCCACGACCGGTAGAGCGGATGCTCCGCCGTGATCGGCATCGGCGTCGGCTTGCCGGTGCGCTGCGAATAATAGGCAGCGGTAACAAGTTCCAGCGAATTGCGCGCATCCTGCAGCGTCACCGGCGGCTCCTTACCGTCCATGATCGCCTGATGGAACAGCTCGAACTGGCGCGTGTAGCCGTCTTCCGTCGGCTCGTAGCCGGCAAGCGCGTCATCGATCCGCTTCTGGTGCTCTTCTGTCCCGGCGATGAAGGTCCAGGGATCGCGGCCCATCGTGTAGGGCTCAAGTATGCTTTCGGCAACGAGATCGTGGAAGCAGAAGCGCAGGCGGGAGATCTCCTTGCGGGAACCGAGCGTCATCGACAGCGTTGCCAGCGAGCCGTTCTGCATCTTGACGGCAAGCGCCATGGTATCCTCGACCTCGATCTTGTTCACCAGCGTCGCGCCATAGGCGAAGACTTCAGCGCAGGCGCCGTGTACGTAGTTCAACATGTCATGGGCATGGATCGCATGGCCGAGAAGGCCGCCGCCGAGCTCGCTCTTCCACTTGCCGCGCCACGGAACCTCGTAATAGGCAGGACCGCGCCACCAATGGGTCTCGATCGTCGTCATGAACGGGCGGCCGGTCAGGCCGAGTTCGATCAGCCGCTTCAGCTTCTGCAGGCCGGATCCATAGCGATATTGGAAGATCGGCATCAGCTTCCTGCCATTGGAGCGGGCGACGATGCGGCTCATCTCATCGACATCGGCAATCGAGCCGAAAAGCGGCTTCTCGCAGATGACATGCTTGCCTGACTCGATACCCTTCTTGCAGAGCTCGAAATGCGAATCCGGCGGGGTCGAGACGTCGATGATGTCGAGATCGTCGCGGGCGAAGAGCTCGTCGGCATTCTGCGTATATTCGGGGATGCCGTGCTTGGCGCACAGTTCGCGTCCGCGATCTTCATCGAGAGAGCAAAGAACGGGAACCTCGAAGAGATCCTTGTTCCAGTCGTAGCCGATCATGTGGCGGGCGGCGATACCGGCGCCGATGACGCCAACGCGCAATTTCTTGGTCATGATACTCCTCCTAGCGTCCGCCGAGCCGGACGGCCTTGGTCTGCGCTTCCAGCGAAAGGCGGCAGACCTCATAGACATGTGCCTGGGTCATCGCCGTTTCGGAGCGGTCGCGAACGTCGGCGGTGAAGGCGTCGAAGTAATCGAGCTTCTCGTCGCTGCAATCGATGTGCCTGTTTTCGGTGCCGTTGACCAGGAACAGATGGTCCTTGCCGGGGCGACCGGAAATATCGATGTACTTGCGCAGCTCGATATAGCCTTCGGTGCCGAGAATGGTCAGGCGCCCGTCACCCCAGGTGCCGAGACCTTCGGGGGTGAACCAGTCGACGCGGACATAACCGGAACCGCGATCCGAGCGCAGCAACACCTCGCCGAAATCCTCGAATTTCGGCTTTTCCGGCATGCCGAAATTGCCGATCGAGCTGGCGACAACTTGGCCCGTGGTCGAGCCGGTATAGAAGAGGAACTGGTCGACCTGATGCGATGCGATGTCGACGATGATGCCACCGAAAGCTTCGGGATCGAAGAACCAGTCCGGCCGGGTCGGCAGCTGCAGCTTGTGCGGCCCCATGCCGATCGTCTGAATGACCGTGCCGATCGCGCCTTCCTTGACGAGCTTGCCCGCCTTGACGGCGGAGCGCACGCAATGGCGCTCGGAGAAGCAGATCGAGAAGATGCGGCCGGTCTCGGCAACGGTCTTCTTAACCTCTTCCAGCTGCGCGAAAGTGGTGACGCCGGGCTTGTCGGTCATCACGTCCTTGCCGGCCTTCATGGCGCGGATCGCCAGACCGGCGCGATCGCGCGGGATCGCGGCGATGCAGATGACATTGATCGACGGATCGGCAAACAGCGCCTCGCGATCGATCTGCGGCGTATCCGGATAGGTCTTCTTGAAATTCTCGAGCAGCGCCGGGACCGAAGTCTTCGGGCAATAGCCGACAAACTCCCCACCCGCCGCAAGCAATCCCTTCACGTGATCGAACGTATGCCCATGGTCGATCCCGACGACGGCAAATCTCAACATTTTGGTATATTCCTCCTGCAAAGACCGTGGGAGCGCGGCCTCTCTTCTCCTCAATCTGGTCAAACCAGATACTCAAACCCCACAGCTGTCAAGAATGTTTTTTCGCGCCATATGCGACAAATGCGGCGCATACCGGCGTGTATCAGGCTTTTAGAAATTTCTTTCCGAAAGGCGGTTGACAATCTGGTAAGACCAGACATGTTTTAGACAGATCGCCTGACTGGGCGGGAGGCCCTTAGCCGCGATCGCTGGAGGAGCTTGAATATGAAACTCACCCGCATTGGCCTGTGGGCAGCGTCTGCGCTGCTTGCAGCCACGGCGCTGACGGGTACTGCCCGGGCGCAGGAAATCACAGTCTTCTGCGACGACCTCGGCTTCGGCTGCCCGACGATGGAACCGGTCGTCAAACGCTTCGAGCAGGAAAATTCAGGCATCAAGGTGAAGCTGGAGGTCGTGCCCTACCAGTCGCTGGTCGAGAGCCTGCCGGTGCAGCTGGAATCCGGCCAGGGACCGGATGCGGCAATCATCACCGATCTCGGCGGCCTCAGCCGTTACTATCTCGACCTCACGCCCTATGTCGATGCTGCGAATTTCGACAAGGAATATCACCAGACGCTGCAATGGCTGCGCGGTCTCGATCCGAACGGCAAGGCGATCAACGGCATGCCGACGACGCTGACGGTGAACGGCGCCTATGTGAACCTGACGCTCTTCGAACAGGCCGGCGTGCCGGTGCCGAAGGAGGGAGCGACCTGGGCCGAGTGGGCGGATGCCACCCGCAAGGTCGCAAAGGCCACCAATACCGAATTCGCGATGGAAATGGACCGCTCCGGCCATCGCTTCGCCAGCCTGGCAATCAGCTACGGCGCCGAACTCGTCGACGACAAGGGACAACCGGTCATCGACAAGGGCCTGAAGGATGCCGTCGAGCAATTCGTTGCCTGGCACAAGGACGGCACGATGCCGATGGACCTCTGGGGTGCCGTGGGCGGCGCAACGCACCGCGAGTTGTTCTCCGACTTCCTGAACGCCAAGACCGTGCTCTACTTCGGCGGCTCCTGGACGCTCAGCCAGATGGACCGCGAAGTGGGCGACCTCTTCGATTGGGAAGTGGCACCGGCCCCCTGCGGCCCGTCGTCCTGCACCGTGATGCCCGGCGGCGGCGCGCTTGTCGGCTTCAAGCATACCAAGAACCCCGAAGCCGTCGGCAAGTTCATCGACTATCTGGCGCAATCGAAGAACAATGCCGAGATCGTCTCGGCAGCGGTCGAGATCCCCGCAGCGAAGTCGCTGATCGAGGGCGGCGTGCAATATCCGGGTGCGTCGAAGCGCACGCAGGAATCGCTTGCGACCTATATCGGCCAGATCCCGAAGATGGCGCCTGCCGCCTACCGCTTCCAGGGCTGGCGCTATCAGCGCGCCATGATGAACGCGATGACGACACGCATCAGCCAGGTGCTGAACGGCGAACTTGACGTCGACACGGCTCTTGCCCGCGTCAAGCAGGATGTCGAGACAGCCATCAAGGCCGCTGGTCAATAAGCCCAGACCCGAAGGAGACGAGCATGGGCATAAAGGCCCAATTCGCAAACACCGCCGGCGGCATCGCAATGCTGCCGGCACGGATTGTGGAGCCCGTGATGACCGGGCTGCAGAAGCTCCTCGGTATCAAGCGGATGCCATGGGTCTTCCTCATCCCGAACCTCCTGGCGGTGACCCTCTTCTCGCTGCTGCCCGTCGCCATCAACGTCTATTATTCCGTCACCGGCAGCGACCGGCTCTACCCAAGCGAACGCCCCTATATCGGCGGCTTCAACTACGAAACGCTGTTCGATTGCGGCAATTATCTCGATGCGTCGAGCTGCACGACCGATCTCTTCTGGCGAGCGGTTGGCAACAGCCTGGTCTTCGTGCCGATCCAGGTGATCTGCATGATCGGGGTGGCGCTGCTCGCCGCCGTCTGCCTCAATCGGGAAATCCGCGGACGCGGGTTCTTCCGTGCCGTCTTCTTCTTTCCCGTCATGCTGTCACCAGTCGTCGTGGCGCTGACCTGGCAATGGATCCTGCAGCGCAATGGCGCGCTGAACGGCATCCTGATCTGGGCCGGGCTGTCCCCGGTCAACTGGCTGGTCTTTCCGAACACAGCCTTCTTCTGGTCGGTCTTCGTCACCGTCTGGGCGCATATGGGCTTCTATACGATCATCCTGCTTGCCGGGCTGCAGTCGATCCCGCGTGACGTCTACGAAGCCGCCAAGATGGACTCTGCCACCAATTGGCGCGTCTTTACCCGCATCACCCTGCCGCTTCTGAAACCCGTTCTCCTCGTCGTCTTCGTGCTCTGCGTCATCCGCTCGGTGCAGACCTTCGACGAGCTCTACGTGCTGACCGGCGGCGGCCCGGGATCGGCGACCATGCTGATCGTTCAATATATCTACGAGGTCGGCTTTGCGGTGCAGCCGCGCAATTTCGGACTGGCCGCCGCGGCATCGCTGCTGCTCGGTGTTGTGCTCCTGATCTTCACGGGCATCCAGCTCCGCTTGTCGAAAGGTTCGCAGAATGGCTGATGCTGCCCTGTCCAAGTCCGAAACATCGGCCCGCAGCCTGCTTTTCGCACGCCGCGGCCGCAAGCGGCTCGATTTCAGCGACTGGCTTACCTACGGCTTCCTCGTACTTGGCCTGCTGGTCATGTTCACGCCGGTTGCCTGGATGGTGCTGTCGTCATTCAAGACGCAATCGAGCCTGCAGGAATTTCCGCCGAGCATCCTGCCCTATGCGAGCGAGACGGTCACGGTCGAAGGCTTCGACCAGCCACTGCCGCTCTTCGACGTGACGATGAAGGACGGCAGCAAGGATCGTCTGGCGCAGATCCGCCGTGTCGGCAAGAACGCCCAGATGATCGACCCTGACAATCCGGCCGCCGGCCGGGTCACGATCGCGGTGACGGATGCTGTGCCTGTCCGAAAGGTGCGCCTCGCAACCGAGAACTATACAAACCTCGTCGCAAGCTCCGGCCAGGCGATCGGCCTCTACGTCTACAACAGCCTGTTCATCACCGTGGTGGCGACGATCATCACACTGATCATGAACTCGATGGCGGCTTTCGCGCTGTCGAAATACCGTTTCGCCGGCAGCAACGTTGCGCTCGTCTCGATCCTCTCGACGCTGATGATCCCGGCGACTGTCGTGCTCGTTCCGACCTATCTGATCGTCTCCGAGCTCGGTCTCGTCGGCAATCTCTGGGGCGTGATCCTGCCGACCGTGGCGACACCGACCGGGGTTTTCCTGCTGCGCCAGTATATGCTGACGATCCCGGACGAACTGATCGAGGCCGCCCGCATGGACCACGCCAGCGAATGGCGGATTTTCTGGCGCATCGTCCTGCCGCTGTCTTCGCCGGCGCTTGCCGTTGTCGCGATTTTCTCGATCCTGTCGCGCTGGAACGACTTCCTGCTGCCGCTCGTCGTCCTCAACAAGCGCGAGGTCTACACGCTGCAGCTCGCTCTCAATTCCTTCCAGAGCGAATTCGAGGTGCGCTACGACATGCTGCTCGCCATGACGACGCTGACGGCGCTGCCGCTCGCCTGCGCCTTCATCTTCCTGCAGCGCTACATCACCACGGGCATCGCTTCCACAGGCATCAAGTGAGTTTCATCCATGGCCAATCTCGTTCTCGAAAATGTCAGGAAATCCTTCGGTGCGCTGGAGGTGATCCCGAGCATCAACCTCGACATCAAGGACGGCGAATTCGTCGTCTTCGTCGGACCGTCGGGCTGCGGCAAGTCGACCCTGCTGCGGATGATCGCCGGCCTTGAAGAGACGACGGGGGGCGATATCCGCATCGACGGCGGCAGCGTCATCGACACACCGGCGGCTGACCGCGGTGTCGCGATGGTGTTTCAGTCTTATGCCCTCTATCCGCACATGACGGTGCGCCAGAACCTGAGCTTCGGGCTCGAAAACATCCACATGCCGAAGGAAGAGATCAACAAGCGTGTCGAGGCTGCAGGCAGGCTGCTGCAGATCGATACGCTGCTGGAGCGCCGGCCGCGCCAGCTTTCCGGCGGCCAGCGCCAGCGCGTCGCGATCGGCCGGGCGATTACCCGCGATCCGAAGATTTTCCTCTTCGACGAGCCGCTTTCCAACCTCGATGCCGAGCTGCGCGTGCTGATGCGCGTCGAGATCACCAAGCTGCACGAGCGCCTCGGCAACACGATGATCTATGTGACGCACGACCAGATCGAAGCCATGACCATGGCCGACAAGATCGTCGTTCTGCGCAAGGGCGTGGTCGAACAGGTCGGCGCGCCGCTTGAGCTCTACAACAAGCCGCGCAACACCTTCGTCGCCGGCTTTATCGGCTCGCCGCGCATGAACTTGATCGAGGGCAAGATCACCGCTTCAGGCAGCGGCTCCGTCACTTTCGAGGGCAATGGCCTTCCTCCGCTAACGCTGCCGCTCGGGATCGACCTTCCCGTCGGTACCAAGGCAACACTCGGCATCCGGCCGGAGGACATCATCGTCGGCGACACCGGCTGGCCGGCGGACCTGACCGTCGCAGAACAGCATGGCGCCAACAGCTATCTGCATTGTACCTTGCAGAATGGCGAACCGATCCTCGTGCACCAGCAGGGGCAGAGCCGGGTCGAGCGCGGCGATACGCTGAAGATCGCACCACGGGCCGACCATTGGCACCTTTTCGACGAGCAGGGATTGCGCATCGACACGCAATAGCCAGCTCAAAGCCCGCGGCGTTTTGGCGAGGAACAGAAAGCAGATCTGACGCGTTTTCCCGGCTGTTCCTCCCTCATGAACGAGAGCCGCCGTGACCCAGACCAAGCGCAAGACACCGCAACTGGATGAAGACGAACGGGTGGAGACGGCAAAGGGCGCAAGTCCGCAGACGGCAAGTCCCGAAGCAGAGCAGCCGGACGAGACGGAAGAGAAGAAGCCGTCGATCATCCGCCGCCATCCGCTGGCAACGCTGCTGATCGTCGTCGCGATCATTGCCGTTGCCGTGATCGGTTATTTCGTCTGGCTCATCTATTTCCATCCCTATGAAAGCACCGACGACGCCTTTATCGATGCGCGCAGTTTTTCGGTTGCGGCCAAGATTTCCGGCTATGTGGCGGATGTTCCGGTTTCCGATAACCAGCATGTCGATGCTGGTGCGGTGATCGCCAAGATCGATCCGCGCGACTACCAGATCGCGCTGGATCAGGCCAACGGGCAGATCGGCGTTGCCAAGGCGGCAGTCGCGAGCGCCGATGCGCAGATTGCGGCTGCGGGTGCGGCGATCGACGAGGCGAAGGCGCAGCAGACATCGGCGGCCGCGGCCCTCCAATATGCCAAGGACGAGAACGACCGCCAGCAGCAGCTGGTGAAGAGCGGCGCGGGCTCCGAACAGGCGGCACAGCAGGCCGCATCGACGCTCCGCCAGGGCCAGGCGAGCTATGCCCAGTCGCAGGCAAGCGTGACCTCGGCCGTCAAGAACCAGGCAGCCGCCGAGGCGCAGAAGGCAAGCGCCATCGCCAGCCTGCATCAGGCCGAGGCGCAGGCCGAAGCCGCCCAGCAGAACCTCGACTATACGACGATCACTGCCGCCCAGCCGGGCCGCGTCGTCAAGCTCAGCGGCTCAAAGGGTCAATATGTTCAGGCCAGTCAGGCGATCTCGATGTTCGTGCCGGACGAAACCTGGGTGACCGCCAATTTCAAGGAAACCCAGCTGACCGACATGCGCCCCGGCCAACCTGTCGATCTGACGATCGATGCCTATCCGGATCATGTGCTGAAGGGAAAGATCGATTCCGTGCAGCCGGGCTCCGGCACTGCCTTCTCGCTGCTTCCGGCCGAGAACGCGACGGGCAACTATGTGAAGGTTACCCAGCGCGTACCGGTCAAGATCGTGGTCGATAACTGGCCGAAGGATATCGCCATCGGCCCCGGCATGTCGGTGATCCCGACGGTGACGGTGCGGCCGAGGAACTGAGATGAGCGGCGCCGCAACAACGGCCGGAGGCGCACCAAAAGCTGCGTCCGGCACCTCGAACCCATGGCTGATCGCCATGGTCGTGTCGCTCGCGACCTTCATGGAAGTGCTCGACACGACGATCGCCAACGTGGCGCTGCGCTACATCTCCGGCGGACTGGCCGTCAGCGCCGACGAGGCCTCCTGGGTCGTCACCACCTATCTCGTCTCGAACGCGATCATTCTGGTCGCCTCGAGTTTCATCGCCAAGCGCTACGGCCGGCGGCGCTTCTATCTGCTCTGCCTCGCGACATTCACGGTCGCCTCGATCTGCTGCGGCCTTGCCTGGAACCTCCAATCCCTTCTGGTCTTCCGGATGATCCAGGGCTTTGCCGGCGGCGGTATGGTGCCGATCTCGCAATCGATCCTTGCCGACTCCTTCCCACCCGCCAAACGCGGCCAGGCCTTCGCGATGTTCGGTGTCGCCGTCGTCGTCGCGCCTGTCATTGGCCCGACGCTTGGCGGCTATCTCTCCGACAACTTCTCCTGGCACTGGTGTTTCCTGATCAACGGCCCGGTCGGCGTCTTCGCCTTCATCCTCGTCTACATGCTGGTGAAGGAGCCTGAGACGCTGAGGAAGGAACGCGCCGAGATGCGCAGGAAGGGGACGCGTTTCGACATCACCGGCTTCCTGCTCGTCGCCACCTTCCTCGGCGCGCTGGAACTGGTTCTCGACCGTGGGCAAACGGAGGACTGGTTCGGCTCCAATTTCATCATCGTCACATCGGCGATTTCGGCGCTAGCGCTTCTGCTTGCCATTCCCTGGCTGCTGACGAAATCGAACCCGGTGATCGACGTCCGTCTGCTGGCAAGCCGCCAGTTCGGCGCCTGCGTCATCGTCATGCTGGCGACGGGCGCGATCCTGATCGCCACAACGCAGTTCGTGCCGCAGGTGCTGCAGACCAACTACGGCTACACCGCGACCTGGGCCGGCCTGGCGCTGTCTCCGGGCGGGCTGGTGACGATGGCAATGATGTTTGCGGCCGGCCGCCTGACCGGCATGTTCCAGCCGAAATACCTGATCGCCATCGGCATGGGCATCATCGCGCTTGCCATGTGGGACATGACGCGGCTGAACGCCGACCTGAACTTCGGCTTCTTCGTCTGGTCGCGCCTCTATCTCGGCCTTGGCCTGCCGCTGATCTTCATCCCGATCACCGCGGCCTCCTATGATGGCCTGCGCCCCGACCAGACCGACCAGGCCTCGGCGCTGATCAATGCGGCCCGCAATACCGGCGGCTCGATCGGCGTGTCGATCGCCTCGAACGTGCTGGCGCATCGCGAACAATGGCATCAGAGCCGGCTCGTGGAGCATGTGATCCCGTCGGATCCCGGCTATACCAATGCCTTCAACCAGGCGACCCAGTTCTTCACGGACCGCGGCTCAAGCCTGCTCGACGCGCAGGCGCAGGCGACGGGCTGGATCGGCACGCAGGTGCAGACGCAGGCGAGCTATCTCGCCTATATCGACGTCTTCCATGTGCTGATGGTGATCTCGGCTTTGATGGTGCCGCTGGCGCTGATCCTGCGGCGCATCGACCTGAAACACGGCGCTGCGCCCGGCGGCCACTAAAAGCTCAGTGGCCGTCGACCGGCACGGCTTCCTCGGGGACCGTCTCTTTCAGGTTCTTGCGGTGGAAGATGAAGAGACCCGCAAACACGATGATGACAGCGCCGACGATGATCTGCGCATCCGGCACGTCGCTGAAGAAGACATAGCCAAGCACGATCGCCCAGAGCAGCAGCGTATATTGCAGCGGTGCGAGAAGCGAAGCGGGCGCGAGTTTCAGCGCCCGGGTAATCAGCAGATGCGCGCAGGTGGCAACGACACCGAGAAGCAGCATGCCGCCCCAGTCGATCATGCTCGCCTGCCGCCAGTCGCCGGTCAGGAGCACCACGGCGATACCGGTCGCCAGCGCCGCAAGTGTCTGCCAGGTCACCAGCGTCGTGTCGCTGGTGGAGCGCAGATAGCGGTTCATGACGAGCGTCAGCGCGAAGGAGAGACTGCCGGCCAGGCCGAAGAGCGACGGCAGCGACAGCATCGCCGAGGAGGGACGCAGCGCAATGATGACGCCGACAAAGCCGACGAACACCGCGAGCCAGCGCCGCCAGCCGATCTTTTCGCCCAGGAAGAAATGCGACAGCGCCGCAACGTAGATCGGCCCGGCCATATAGAAGGTCATGACATCGGCAAGCGGCAGATAGGCGACCGCCGCATAGAAGAGGCCGACATCGCAGGTGGTCATCAGCACCCGCATCAGATGGAGCGGTTTCCGCTCGACCCGGAACAGCGCGCCCGGCCCCTGGCGGGCAATCATCGGCCCGAGCACGATGAAGGCGCCGACGGAGCGAATGACAAGCACCTGGCCGACCGCGAAGCTCGCCACCAGCCATTTGCCCATCGCGTCGTTCAGCGCGAAAAGCATATCGCCGATCAGCATGAAGACGATGCCTGTCATGATGACGTTTCCGGCTGCCGCCGTCGCTGAACTCGGTTTCATTTTTCCTGCATTGCCCCGCTATGCCGGCGCAATCGGCGCCGAATGCGGCTTCGTCCTTAACCGCAGCGATGTCAAGCGTTCGATGATGCTAATTCGCGCGAAGAGAGTTTGGGGATGGGTCAGTGGATGGTTCGCTGCGGCGTGGGGGACGTCGCGGGAACGGGTTTGGCGCTGCTGTGGAGATCGGCAGCGGCAGCGGCGAGCCCCAGAAGCGCGGCTCTCAGCTGTGCATCGGTGCTCTTGCCGGCACCAAGTTCGAAGACGGCATCCCACAACTCATCCGCGATCACGCGGAGATTGTCATGGCTGCCGCCAAGCAATTCACAGATGTTCTCGACCTTGAGGACCGTATCCTGCACCAGGTCTCGCTTCCCGACATCGGAAAGATCAGTGACTTTATTGGCAACCGACACAAGCTTTATGACAAGTGCAGGAATTGTTTCTTCGCGATACATCAAATTCCCCGTCTACTGATTGCAGTATAATCGGATATTCGTCGCGATTCTACCGCCCCCAATTGGGTGAAACGGTGAAAAAGTCGGGGCTGGAACGACTGCACTGTGGAAAACGGCCCGGTGGCGGGCTATGCCGTTACCCAGTTGAAGGCCAATGCGTTTCCGGAGGCTCCCATGACGCCCGATTCCACCCTCGCCGCCCTTGCTGAAGAAGCCAAGGGATGGCGCCGCACCATCCACCAGCACCCGGAGCTGCTTTTCGATCTGCCGAAGACATCGGCGCTGGTGACCGAGAAGCTGAGGGAATTCGGCTGCGATGAAGTGGTGACCGGGCTCGCCACATCCGGCGTCGTGGCCGTCATCAACGGTTCGCGCGGCGCGGGAAAGACGATTGCGCTCCGCTGCGATATGGACGCCCTGCCGATGTCCGAGCAGACGAACCTTCCCTATGCCTCCAAGGTCGAGAACATGATGCATGCCTGCGGCCATGACGGGCACACGGCCATGCTGCTTGCGACCGCCAAGCATCTCGCCGCCAATCGCGACTTCGCCGGCAAGGCCGTCCTGATCTTCCAGCCGGCTGAAGAAGGCGGCGGCGGCGGCCGGGTGATGATCGAGGAAGGCGTGCTCGAGCGCTTCGGCATCGAGGAAGTCTATGGCATGCATAATGAGCCGGGTCTCGCGGTCGGCTCCTTCGCGATCCGCAGCGGCCCGCTGATGGCCGGCGGCGACCGCTTCGTCATCACCATCAACGGCAAGGGTGGCCATGCCGCCTCTCCGCATCTCAGCCACGACCCCGTCGTCGTCATGGCGCATATGATTTCCGCGCTGCAGTCGATCGCCTCGCGCTTCACCGATCCCTTCGATCCGGTTGTCGTGTCGATCACCTATGTCAACGGCGGCAGCGACCGGGCGCTGAACGTCATCCCGCCTGCCGTCAAGATCGGCGGCACGATCCGCACCATGCAGCCGAAGACCCGCAAGGCTGTCGAGGCCCGCTTCCGCGACGTGGTCACCATGACCGCCAAGGCCTTTGCCGCCGAGGCGGAGATCGATTGGCGCCCGGGCTACCCTGTGACCGTCAACGATGCCGAGAAGACCAGGGTTGCCGTATCGGCCGCCCGCCGCGTTGCCGGCGACGGCCGCGTCGACGACAACTATCCGCCGACCATGGGTTCGGAAGATTTCTCCTACATGCTGGAGAAGCGGCCCGGCGCCTTCATCTGGCTCGGCAATGGCGACAGCGCCGACCTGCACAACCCGGCCTATGATTTCAACGATGGCGCGATCATTCACGGCGTCAGCTACTGGCTGGCGCTGGTCGCGCAGCAGCTGGCGCCCGCAGCGAAATAATCCCGCCGGACGAGAGACAGGACAAAGAAATGACCGACACTTCCACATTGACGCTCGCCGAGCTCGAAGCCCGCGTCGTGGCGATTTTCCGCAAGGCCGGGATGAATGCCATCCAGGCAGCGGCCGTCACCCGGGTGATCACCGCGGGCGAGCGCGATGCCTGCAAATCGCACGGCATCTACCGTATCGAAGGCGTGCTGCGCACCATCAAGGCGGGCAAGGTCACCCCGGATGCAGTGCCTGAAGTCGAGCCGCAGCCGGAGCAGTCGGCGATCGTCAAGGTCAATGCCAGGGGCGGCTTTGCCAATCCGGCTTTCGAACTCGGCCTGCCGCTGCTTGCCGAGCGCGCCCGCACGTCAGGCCTTGCGGCACTCGTCATCAACGACTGCACGCATTTCTCCGCACTCTGGCCGGAGGTCGAGGCGGTCGCCGCCGAAGGTCTCGCGGCCATCGTCATGTGCCCGAGCTATGCGACGGTTGCGCCGGCAGGCGGCAACAAACCGCTGCTCGGCACCAACCCGCTCGCCTTCGGCTGGCCGCGTCCCGACAAGACGCCTTACGTCTACGACTTCGCCACCTCGGTCGCCGCCCGCGGCGAAATCGAGCTGCACCGCCGCGCCGGAAAGAAGCTGCCCGAGGGCTGGGCGATCGACGCCGATGGCGAACCGACGATCGAGCCGGAAGCCGCACTCGCCGGCGCCATGCTGCCCTTCGGCGGCCACAAGGGCTCGGCGATCAGCACCATGGTCGAACTGCTCGCCGGCATCATGATCGGCGACCTGACCAGCCCTGAAGTCCTCGACTATCTCGGCACCACGACGCTGGCGCCGCGCCACGGCGAACTGGTGCTTGCCTTCTCGCCGAAGGCCTTCGCCGCCGGCCGCACGGGCGATCCCTTCGCCCGCGCCGAACTGCTCTTCGAAGCCATCGCCGGCCAGGGCGCCCGCCTGCCGTCACAGCGGCGCTATACGGCACGAGCAAAGTCGCTTGCGGAGGGGATTGTGCTGACCAAGGCCGAGATCGAGCAGCTTGATCGTCAGCTGGCGCTTGGTTTGGCTTCTGTTGGCTGAGTATCAAGGGGGCCGTCGCGCCCGGAGCCCCCTCACCCTGCCCTTTCCCCGAGGGGAGAGGGCAGGGTGAGGGGCATCCTCAGTTTTCCCTTTTCCCCAACGGGGAGGAGGTGCCCGATAGGGCCGGATGAGGGGGCCGCCCGCGCTGAGTTCCCTCATCCCTCTGCCCTTAGGGCTTCGCCCACGGGATGTCACAGACGGAGACCATAAGAAAAGCGGCCGGAGTTGCCTCCAGCCGCCTCAGAAACTCACACCTCAAGAAGCCATCAGGCCTTGTACTTCGCAACCGCGCCCGGGAGCTTGCTCCACTCCGCGTACCAGCTGTTGAACAGCTTGAACTGGCTCTCGACATAGCCGCGCTGGCTGTCGCTCAGCACGTCGCTTTCGTTGAAGTGCAGCGTGTATTCCTCGTCGCCCTTCAGCACCATCATGTGCTTGAAGAACAGCACCAGATCCGGGCCTTCATCGAAGGAGGAGAGAACGGCGAGTGCCTGTTCCAGTTCCTGGGCGCGCTGCCGGGCGTCGACGTCACCCTTGGCTGCCGCCTGGGAGAGGCTGCACAGCGTGATGACTTCCTTCGGCAGGACGTTGCCGATGCCGGTGATGGCGCCGGTTGCGCCGCAATTGACGAAGCCGTGGAAGACGGCCGTGTCGACGCCGATCATCAGCGAGACGCCGTCGTCGCGGCTGGTGATGTTTTCAGCCGCATAGCGCATATCGGCCGGGCCACCGAATTCCTTGAAGCCGACGAGGTTGGAGTGTTCAGCGCGCAGCGCGAAGAACAGGTCGGCGCGGGTGGCGAAGCCGTAATAGGGGCTGTTGTAGATGACAGCCGGAAGATCGGGAGCTGCCGAGAGGATCGCCTTGAAATGCGCCTTCTGGGCTGCGATGACCGAGCCGCGGGACAGCACGCGCGGGATGACCATCAGGCCCTGAGCGCCGACCTTCTGCGCATGCGCCGCATGGGCAGCGGCCGACGCGGTGTTGACCGCACCGGTGCCGACGATGACCGGAACGCCGGCCTTGACCAGGCGCTCGACGCCTTCCATGCGCTGCTCGTCGCTGAGCAGCGGCCAGTCGCCCATGGAGCCGCAATAGACGACGGCCGACATGCCATCGGCGATCAGCTGCTTGCCCTTGCGCACCAGCTGATCGAAATCAGGCGTGCGGTCCTTCTTGCAGGGGGTCATGAGCGCCGGGATGACGCCGGAAAAGATCTTGGCCTTCATGTCAAACTCCTTCAGCGGATAGCGAATGATCGTGGCTACAAAGGCGCAAAATCAGCGGCGCTTCAAGCTCTGATATATCATCTAGCACTTTGTATTTTATTTGTCGACAAGAAATTGGCGACGTCTCACAAATCGATATCGTGCCGCTGGTTTCGCGAAAACAGCGTCTGGATCTGGGCGACGATCTGCTCGGCATGCGCCTTCGCGAGCCGGTCGGCGGCGTCGATGTCGCGGGCCTCGATTGCGGCGATCATGTCCTCGTGCTCGTCGACGAATTGCTGCGGCAGCCGGTCGCCATAGGACTGGTAGTAGAGCCTGAGGATCCGGCGGCCCTCGTCGAGCAGCCGGTTGAACAGGCTTATATAATAGGGATTGCGTCCGGCCTCGGCGATCGCCGCGTGCAGCGCAGCGTTGGTGGCGATCATCGCCAGCGCATCCTGCGCCTCGGCGGCAGCGGTGAAACGCGCCTGTTCGGCCCGGATCGCCTTCAGATCCTCGGGGCGGTGATACTGCGCCGCAAGCCGCGTCGTCACCCGGTACATCAGCACCAGAGCATCGAAAAAGGTGTGCATGTTGAGAAAATCGATATTCGCCACCATCGTCGAGCGGTTCGGCAGCGTATCGATCAGCCCCTCGCCCGAGAGCCGCACCAGCGCCTCGCGGATCGGCGTGCGCGACATGCCGAAGCGCTCGGCGAGCTGTACCTCGTCGATCGGGCTGCCGGGCGGCAGCACCAGATCGAGGATCTCGTCGCGCAGAACTTTATAGACCATTTTCACCCCGGAGCCGCGTTTGCGCTCGGGAACGGAGGCCGGGTCGGTATCGGTCATCGGCAGAATCCTTGTCTCTGACCTATCGAGTAAGGGCGGGCGTCGACGGGATCAATCTTTTTCGGAGAGGCTGCCGGTATGGCCCTCAGACCCGGCCCTTCATCGCCCGGATCAGATTGCGGCTGCGTCTCAGCGCCGTGAATGCGGCGCCGATGGAGACGATCCAGAGCGCTGCCCACAAGATGTCGTTGTGAAGCCCGGCGAGCGGTTCGAAGATCGATAGCACCGCGGCGGCGGTGACCGTTGCCATGCGATGCTGCTTGGCCATCGGGCCGGAGAAATCGGCGCCCTGCCCCGAAGCGCGGCCGAGTTCGCGGACATAGGCGGTCAGCACCGCGAAGGCAGCCGCTGCCCAGCCGAGGCCGGGATAGCCGATCCCGAGACCGATGCCGGCAAAGATCAGGATATCGGCCGCGCGGTCCGGAAACTCGTTCCAGAATGGCCCGTCGGCCGCCGCCTTGCCGCCCTCGACGGCGACCATGCCGTCGAACAGGTTGCAGAGCAGGCGGAGCTGGCAAGAGAGCGCTGCGAGCAGCAGGAAGACGATCCGGGCGGAGCCCAGCCCCTGTCCCGCGAGGTAGAAGAACAGACCGGCGAGCGCGGCGGCAAGGATGCTCGCCTGCGAGATCTGGTTCGGCGTGACCGATTTTCCGGCGAGCCAGCGCGCGATCGACTGCGCCCACCAGCTGTTGCGGCTCGTCAGCGGACGGCGATCTCCGGTCTCGGTCACGTCAGCTCCTCCCTTTCGATATCGAATAATTATAGAGCGCGGCATAGCTCGTCGAAACGAGAAGCGGCACGGCAATCGTCTTCAGAATTTCAGGCGTGCCGCTCACCATGTGGAAGGTGACGAGCAGCGTCGCCGAACCCAACAAGGCGATCACCGGCGGCGCGACGAGGCGAAGCGGGCCGGAGAATATCGCCGACAGTCTCTCGACCACCCGCTTTAGAAACAGCGTCAGGCAACCCGACAGCGCGCCCTGCACCAGGCCTGCCAAGAGCATGCGCGGCAGCGGATAGGCGCGGTTTGCAAACAGCGCCCAGCTCCCCATCGCCACGAAGGCAAAGGCGACATGAACAGCGCTGCTTCGGCCAAGCCGCGCGACGAGGCCGCTCATGTCAGCGACCACCAGTAGCGGACGAGGTGGAAGAAGATCGGCGCCGAGAAGACCACCGAATCCAGCCGGTCGATCAGCCCGCCATGGCCCTCGATGATATGGCCCCAATCCTTAACGCCGCGGTCACGCTTGATCGCCGACATGACAAGGCCGCCGAAGAAGCCCATCAGCGTGATGATCAGCGCCAGAAGGCCGGCCTGGAACGGCGTGAACGGCGTAATCCACCAGAGCGCCGCCCCGATCAGCGTGGCGCTCGCCACGCCGCCGACGAAGCCTTCGACCGTCTTCGACGGCGAGAGTTTCGGGGCGATCTTGGTGCGCCCGAAGAGCTTGCCCCAGACATATTGCAGCACGTCGGAGAGCTGCACGACGATGACCAGGAAGGCGATGAGGAGCACATTGCGGCCCTCGTAACCCGGGATGGTCAAGGTCAGCAGTGCCGGCACATGCGAGGCGCAGAAGACGCATATCATCAGTGCCCATTGCACTTCGGCAATGCGGATCAGGAAGCGCTCGGTATCGCCGCGCAGCACCGAGACGATCGGCATCAGCAGGAAGGCGTAGACAGGCACGAAGATGGAATAGATGCCGTATTCTTCCGCCCAGAGGAGATAATACTGGATCGGCAAGACGACGAAGAAGGCCGAGGCCAGCGCCCAGTGATCGGCCCGCTTGGTATTGGTCAGCGTGATGAATTCGCGCAGCGCCGCAAACGAGCAGAAGGCGAAAAGGATGATGACGCCTGCCCGGCCCGCCAGGAAGGCGATCCCGATGAAGATCACCATGATCCACCAGGCCTTGATGCGGGCGTTCAAGTTTTCGATGGCGCTGTTTGCGCCGTCGGGCGAGAATTTCTTCTGCAAAACATAGCCGACCGCCGAAGCGACGATCAGGATACCGAAGATGCCGAGAACCAGGGTGATGAGATCGGATTGCGCCTCGTTCATTCCGCAGCCCCTGCATGTTTGGGAGACAGCGCCAGCAATGCCGCGCGCGTCCGCTCGATGAATGCCTCCTTGGCCTCGCCCGCCTCAAGCCGCATCGGACTACCGAAGGTGACGGTGCAGATCAGCGGGATCGGCACGATCTCTCCCTTCGGCATGACGCGGTTGAGATTGTTGATCCAGACGGGCACGAAATCGAGCTCCGGTCGCGCCTCGGCGAGATGGAAAATGCCGCTCTTGAAGGGCAGGAGCGGCTCCTCGGTCTGGTTTCTCGTGCCTTCGGGAAAGACGATCAGCGACGAACCGCTGTCGATCGCCGCCGCCATCTGCTCGATCGGGTCCTCGGTCCGGTGCTCCCGGTCGCGCTGGATCAACACCGAGTTGAAGACATCGCGGCCGATGAAGGTGCTGAGCGATGACTTCAGCCAGTATTCGGCGCCGGCGACCGGCCGGGCGCGCCGCCGCATCCGGGGCGGCAGCACCGCCCAGACGAGGATGAAATCGCCATGGCTGGAATGATTGGCAAAATAGACGCAGCGGCGGGGCGGCAGCCCCTCCGTCGCCCAGATGGCACGCACCGCAGTGATGGCGCGCGCAAAGAGCACGATCGCCACCGCTGCAGGCTTGGCTAAGAAACGTCGCAAGTCTTGCATCGAGGTTCCTGCATTCAGGGTTGCAGAAACCTAGCCGCGTTTTAGGCGGACGTGAAGCAGCGCGGTAAGCCGGGTAAGATTTCCACAGGCGGCCGGTGTCAGGCCGACCGTGCTTCGCTTTCCTCGGCCTCCGCCGAAACCAGGATCTTGTCGACGCGGCGGCCGTCGAGATCGATGACCTCGAAGCGCCAACCGTTCTTGACGAAGCTCTCGCCGAGTTCCGGGAGATGCTTCAATTCCTCGAGGATCAGGCCCGCAACCGTCTGGAACTCGATGTCGTCATCAAGCTTGAAGCTCATGAACTCGGCGAACTCGTCGATCGGCGTCCAGCCGGAAACGAGGTAGGAGCCATCGGTGCGGCGAACGATCGCCTGCTCTTCGGACGGACCTTCGAGCAACGCGCCCATGATCGCTTCCATGATGTCGCCGGACGAGATGATGCCTTCGAAATGGCCATATTCGTCATAGACGAGCACCATATGCACCGGCGACTTGCGGATCGCCTGGATCGCGTGGGTGGCGGTCGACAGGTCCGAGATGACCGGGACTTCGTGGGCCAACGCCTGGATATCGGCATGGCCGTTGCTGTTCATTGCGTCATAGTAATCCTTGACGAAGAGCACGCCGAAGACTTCGTCGGAACTGCCACGGCGCACCGGAACGCGCGAACGGCGCGTCTCTTGCAGCTGCTTGCGGATTTCCTCCGGGGTGTCGTCGATATCGACGACCTCGACATCGCGGCGCGGCGTCATCAGGGCGCGCGCCGTGCGGTCGGCCAGGCGCATGACGCCTGAAATCATTGCCGATTCTTCGCTCTCGATAACGCCGGCGCTCTGCGCCTCGGCAAGAACGGTCTTGATCTCTTCGTCGGTCACGCCATCGCTGACCTTGCCCGACTGGCCAAGCAGCCTCAGCACCAGCTTGCCGGATGCATCGAGCAGCCAGACGAGCGGCAGCGCGAATTTCGACAGCACGACCATGGCCGGCGCCACCTTGGCGGCAACCGCTTCCGGCTCCCGCAGCGCGATCTGCTTCGGCACCAGTTCGCCGACGATCAGCGACAGATAGGTGATGGCGACGACGACGGTACCGACGCCGAGCGCATCGGAGAGTGCGGGGCCAACGCCCTGCTCGGAGAGCCACTGTGTCAGGCGGCCACCGAGGGTGGCGCCCGAAAAGGCACCCGAGAGAACGCCGACCAGCGTGATGCCGATCTGCACGGTGGACAGAAAGCGTCCGGGATTTTCAGCAAGTCTGATGGCTTGGGTAGCGCCCCGGCTTCCGTGATCGGCGAGAACTTTAAGACGGGCGGGACGGGAAGAAACGACAGCAAGTTCGGACATGGCGAGCACACCGTTCAGAACGGTGAGCAATACCACGATAATGATTTCGACTAACAAAAGAAGCCTATAACATCGACAAGGATGGCCCCAAGATAAGGGCAAAGCGCTGACAATGAAAGCAAACGATCCGCGGAATTGCGGATATTTTTCAGTTCTCTTCTGACATTTCCGGGAGGAAGGCGTGTACCGGGACGCCTTCGAACCGCTACACGCTGGCCTTGCGGAAGAGCATCGCCGCCTCGTCGACGGTCACCAGAGCGGTCACCGCCTGGCCATGTTCGATGCCCGAGGAGATCAACGGCGAGGCGTCACCCTCGATGCCATCGGCGGTCACCGTTAGCCCCAATCCATGGCCGAGACCGGCAAGCGCCCGCATCATCCGCGCCGAGCGGTCGTCGTTCAGATTTTCCGTGAAGCGCCGGTCGATCTTCACCTTGTCGAGCTTGAATTCCTGGATGTGGTAGAGATTGGAATAGCCGGTGCCGAAATGGTCGAGCGTCATCGTCACGCCGGTTTCGCGCAGTGGCGCCAGCGCTTGCTTGGCGGTCTCGAAATCTCGCACCAGCGTTGCCTCGGCGATTTCCACTTCCAGCCGGTGCGGATCGAAATTGCAGGTCTTCAGGATCGACAGGATGGTCTGGCCGAGATTGGCATCCCGCAGCTGACCGGGGAAGATATCGATCGACAGCCTGGTTTCGGGCGGCCAGTTGCGTGCTCCGGCGCAGGCGCGTTTGAGCACGCTTTCGAACAGCGCATGGATCATGCCGGTCTCTTCGGCGATTGCCAGGAAGCGCTCGACAGGCACTTCCGTCTCGTCCATTTCCCAATAGGGCACGGCCTCGAAAGCGGTCACTTCGCCGGTATTCAGATCGAAGGAGGGCCGGAAGCGCGGTTCGATGGCGCCGTCTGCCATCGCCTTGCGCAGCGCCACTTCCATCCGGCCCCGCTCCTTCAGGAGCAGATCCATTTCCTCTTCGAAGAAGCGGATAGCAGAGCGCTGCTCGCCCTTGGCGCGGTAGAGCGCGACATCCGCCTTTCGCACCAGTTCGCTCGGCTGTTCGCCATCCCGCGGATAGAGCGAGATGCCTATCCCGGTGCCGATCTGGTGGACGATCGGGCCAGTAGCGATCGGATCGGCAAAGGCCTGGACGATGCGCATCGCGAGCGTCGTCGCCGCTTCGGCGCCCAAGAGATGCGGCGCCAGGATGACGAATTCATCGCCGCCGAGACGGGCGACGAGATCGCCGGGCCGCACTGCGGAAAGAAGCCGCTGGGCGACGATCAGCAGCACCTCGTCACCGGCGCCGTGGCCATAGCTGTCATTGATCTTCTTGAAACCGTTGAGATCGAGCAGGAAAATGCCGTGCTGCTGGCCGGCCGCCGGCGGCGAGGAAGCCGCGACGCGCAGCGCGTCGTCGAACTGGCGCCGGTTGGCGAGACCCGTCAACGGATCCTGAAAGGCCAGTTCGCGTGCCTTGCGCTCGGCCACGATGCGGCGCGCCGTCTCACGCTTCTGGTCGATGTAGCGGCGCACGGCAAAGACCAGCATGCCGACGGCGAGCAGCCCGCCCAGCATCAGCGCCTCATCGAGCTCGATCGTCTCCTCGGCCGCGCTGACCGCGCCTTCGGTGACGAAGATATCGACCTCGAAGGCGACATAGGCGACGACGAACATCGCCGCTATGAGAATGAGAAGATCGTGTATCGAAACCCGATGCCGCATGTAGAACTGCCTGATATCACTGCGCTTCACGTCTTGTCTCCAAGCGCCTAAACCTGCGCGATTATCGGGGCTGCGCGTTAACGCTTCCTGCACGTGCAGCCTCACCCCGGCACAACTCGACGCGTCATCCACAGGGAACTTTTGTCCGCCTCGCCGGTTCCTTCTCCTCAACGAGCCTGGGGAGAATTATCTCATGACACAGATCCGTGAAACCGAACGCCGCGGCCGCACCCTGCGTGGCCGTCCCTACAGTCTGAGCGAATTTGCGGAAAAATATGGCCTGGAAGATGACCAGGCAGAAGACCTCTTCTCGCGCTTCGGACCGTCGTCGATCGAACTCGATCTGCTGATGGCTGCCAAGCGCCGTCCTCCGATCCGGCTTGAACAGGTCCTATTCTGAGACGGGCCTTCAGTTCGGCCGGACATGCCGGTTTGTGACGCAAAGGACGGGTGATGAACACCACGGCGACAGCGACAAAGAAAGGCAAGGCGAACCCGGCGCTGATGAAGGCCCGGGCCGTTCCGCAGCTGATCGATCCGGACGCCGAGCCCTTCGTCGCCGATGCCGTGCGCGAACTCGTCGATTGCAAGATCCCGTTCCTGGTGGCCGGCACCTATGCGGTCTGCGCCTATACCGGCATTACCCGGCAGACGAAGGATTTCGACATCTTCTGCAAGGCAGGCGACTACGGCCGTATCCTCGGGCACTTCAAGGAGAGGGGCTATGTCGTCGAGGTCGAAGACGAACGCTGGCTCGGCAAGGTCTTCAAAGGCAAGCATTTCTTCGACGTGATCTTCGCCTCGACCAACGGCACCATGCCGGTCGGCGACGACTGGTTTCAGGATGCCCGGCAGGTGGAGATGTGCGGTTCTCCTGTCTGGATCATCAGTCCCACCGAGCTTCTATGGTCGAAATTCTTCGTGCAGCTGCGCCACCGCTATGACGGCGCCGACATCGCCCATGTCATCCTGCGCGCCCATGACAAGATCGATTGGCGAAAGCTGCTCGGATACATGGAAGTGCACTGGGAAGTGCTGTTGATCGCCATTTTGAACTTCCGCTGGATCTACCCGACCGAGCGCGACAAGGTTCCGCAATGGCTGCTCGACGAACTCCTGGAGCGTCTGGCTGCCCAGCGCGAACTGCCCCTGCCGCAGATGCGCATCTGCCGCGGCCGCATGTATTCGCGCGTCGATTTCGAAATAGACGTCAAGGAATGGGGCTTTGCCGATGTCGGCGGCGAGGGCCAGCCCCGTGGCGAATGGGAAGATCGAGATGGCTGAGAAGAATAGAAAGGTGCGCGTCGCCGCCGTCGCCGACCTGCACGTGAAGGAAGACGGCGGCAAATCCTACAAGGAGCTGTTCGGCGAGATATCGAGCGTCGCCGACGTTCTCGTCATGGCCGGCGACCTGACCGATCTCGGCAAGCCGAAGGAAGCCGAACTGCTCGCTGCCGACCTGCGCAGCTGCACCGTTCCCGTTGTCGCTGTGCTTGGCAATCACGACCATGAAAGCGGCTCGGTCGATGACGTGACTCAGATCCTGACGGATGCCGGCGTCAAGCTTCTCAACGGCCAGGCCGCCGAGATTTCGGGCGTCGGCTTCGTCGGCGTCAAGGGTTTCGCCGGCGGCTTCGGCCGCCACATGCTGGGCTCTTTCGGCGAAAGCGCCATCAAGGCGATGGTGGCCGAAAGCGTCGAGGAATCGATGCGGCTGGAAAACGCCATGCGCCAGGTGCGCGCCGAAAAATCCATGGTGATCCTGCATTATGCGCCGATCGCCGAGACCGTGGCCGGAGAGCCGCTGGAAATCTATCCGTTCCTCGGCTCCTCGCGCCTTGCCGAGACCATCGACCGCTTCAAGGTCGATGCCGTCGTCCACGGCCATGCCCATCGCGGCACCTATGAGGGCCGCACACCGGGCGGTGCCCCTGTTTTCAACGTTGCTGCCCATATCGAGAAACCGACGGGCAAGGCCTACGCACTTCTGGAGCTTTGAACTGTGAATACCCGGCAAGCGATCTTCCGGAATTTCATGATTTCGACGCTGCCAGCCGCCGATTTCGCCAAGCTGGAGCCGCTGCTGGAGCGCGTCTTACTGCCGCTCGGCGAAGAGGTGGAGAAGCCCAACCAGCCGCTGGAATTTGCCTATTTCATGGAAAGCGGCCTCGCCTCGACCATCGCCTCGATGTCGCGCGGCCGCGATATCGAAGTCGGTGTCATCGGCTGGGAAGGCTTTGTCGGCTCGTCGCTTGTGCTCTGGGACGACCAGGGGCCGTTCAAAACCTATATCCAGATTCCTGGCGAGGCCTATCGGGTACGGTCCGGAGAACTCATGGAACTGATGGACGCCCGGCCGCAGATGCGCCGCCATTTCGGCCGTTTCACCCGGGCGCTGAACCTGCAGGTCGCCTCGACCGCATGGACAAACGGCCATACCGTGTTGGAAAACCGGCTGGCCCGCTGGCTGCTCATGGTTCACGATCGCATCGAGGGGCAGAAACTGGCGCTGACCCATGAGTTCCTGTCGATCATGCTCGGCGTGCGCCGCCCGGGCGTCACGGTGGCGCTGCATATGCTGGAGGGCAAGGGGCTGATCCGCTCGCACCGCTCCGAGATCACCATCATCGACCGCGAGGGCCTGAAGCAGCAGGCCAATGGCAGCTATGGCCGCACGGAAGCGGAATACGAGCGCGTGCTCGGCTGGAAGATCCGTTGATCAGACCAGCCTGCCCCAGGCTTCGTTCCAGAGATCCGGATTGCCGGTCACGACGGCGACCTCGATGAATCCGTAGTGCACACGGACATCCTCGGCCCGCTCGATCGCCAGCGGCACATAGGTCGGGTAGAGATAGTTTCCCCCATCCGTCTCGGCATTTGCCGGCCATTCGACATCGGCGACGACACTGCCCTCGATGACCCGCAGGATCAGGCGCACGGCTGTGTTGGGCACATCCTGTGATCGCGCATATCGATGGAACGTTCTCGCCGCCACGCCGGACACTCCGTTCTTTGGGTGCCGAACTTCAAAACCGGTGATGTTGTTCCATTCCGGCGATCGCTCATCTTTGTACGGTAAGAGACAGTCGGTTGTACTGCAATTTCAAGGCGGTAGGTTCCTTTTCAATCGAGTCGGCTTTACCCCGCCGGCCGTGGGGACGAGAATGCCGACTGAAGAGCGCCACTACCGCAATGAACTGCTGAAAAGCCTCGATGCCAGCGATCTGGCACTTCTTTCCCCGCATCTCGAATTCGTGACGCTCGATATCCCCTACCAGATCGAAAAGGCGCATGTGCCGGTCGATTTCGTCATCTTCCTGGAATCAGGTCTCGCCTCGATCGTCGCCCGCCTGTCCGGTGGACGGGACATCGAGGTCGGCATTGCCGGACGCGAGGGAATGACCGGGGCCGCGATCGTCCTCGGCGGCGAGCAATCCCCGAACATGACCTTCATGCAGGTCTCCGGCACCGGCTACCGAATCACCTCTGCAGCGCTGCAAGCGGCAATCGACACGAGCGCCACATTGCGCGCCAAGCTGCTTGCTTATGTTCAGGCCTTTCTGGCGCAAATGTCGTCGACCGTGCTGGCAAACGGCCATGCGAAACTCGAAGAGCGACTCGCGCGGTGGCTGTTGATGGTCCATGACCGCATGGACGGCAATACCATCTCGCTGACCCACGAATTCCTGGCCGTCATGCTGGGTGTCCGCCGCCCCGGCATCACCGTCGCACTCCATATTCTCGAGGGAAAAGGCCTTGTTCGCGCCAATCGCGGCCAGATCACCATCCTCAGCCGCCGGGGCCTGATGGAAGAGGCAAACGGCTCCTATGGTGCGGCGGAAGAGGAGTACCGCAGGTTGCTCGGAGTGGCATTGTCGCGGCTGAATCAGTAGCTCATAATTCAATAGATATTGATATCCATATCCTTCGTAGTGTTATAAAAATAACACAAGAACTTATACTGCCCTTTTTTGGGGTAATCCAAGAAGTTAGACTTTTGGCGCCCCAACACCTGCCAGCATTGCGCGAAAATTAACCCATAATTAGTGCTTCCAACATATTTCTATTTTTGGCCGTGGGGGTCTCAGAAACCAAGGCTAGAGATGTGCGGCTTCCTGCCGGGCGTCTTCGGTTTAGGAACCGGCGTCTCAAATGCGAGGCGCCGTACGCATGATGCTTGTCCTAAGCGACTGCTCTCTCGAGCGATGTCTTCCGAAACATTTCGTCTAAGCCGATCGGCCTTGCAGTTGTGCACGGCACGAGCCCCCGTGTCTGCAGTTGGGGATCTGCCAACTTCTTGGGAACGACGCGCGGACGAATGACACTGTCACCGCTAACGCCAGTGCAAGGGCACCTTTCATGACCTCGATCGTTACTTCTCTTTCCGCAAATCAAATCAAAGCTCTTTCCGCTACAACCATCAAAGCCTTTACCAAGGACGACGTTGCAGCATTCTCCGTCGACCAGCTGAAGCTTCTCAACAAGACGCAGGTTGCTGCCTTCGAAGCCGAAGATGTGGGCGCTCTCGGTTCCGACCAGCTCGGCGCGATCTCCACAGCCGCGATCGGCGGCCTCAGCGCCGCCCAGCTCGGTGCAATCGATGCCACCAAGTTCAAGGACCTGAGCAACGCCCAGATCGCTGCCTTCAGCACCACCCAGATGGCCGCGCTTTCCGCCGATCAGGTCGAAAACCTGACCTCCGACCAGATCAAGGGCCTGAGCGCCGCGCAGATCGGTTCGCTCGGCGCAGACGACATCGCCAAGTTCTCGGCTGATGAAGTTGGCGCCATCAGCGCCAAGGCAATCGCAGGCCTGAGCAACGACGCCGTCGCCGGCCTGACCGACGACCAGATCGCCAAGCTCAGCACCGACCAGATCGCGGCGCTGACCACGAAGCAGATGACTGCGCTGACCTCGGCCCAGCTCGGCAAGTTCAGCGAAGCACAGATGGGCGCCCTGTCGGCCGTACAGGTCGGCGCTCTCAGCACCACCCAGGTTGGTGGCTTCAGCGGTGACCAGGTCGGCCAGCTCAGCCTCAAGGCTGTTGCCGGTCTCAAGGCAACCCAGATCACCGCCATGACGTCGTCTCAGGTTGAAGGCTTTACCGCCGACCAGGCAGGCGTTCTGAGTGCTGCGCAGGTCGCCGGCTTCACCGCCACCAACATCACGGGCCTCTCCGAAGATGCTGTTGCAAAGCTCGGCACCAAGGCAATCGTCAGCCTGAAGAATGAAGCAATCGCCGTCCTCACCGAAGACCAGGTCGGCGCACTCTCCGCCGGCCAGATCGGCGCGATGACCGCCAAGCAGATCACCGGCTTCACGTCGGCACAGGTCGGCAAGTTCACCGATGAGCAGATGGGCGCCCTGACGGCGGTTCAGGTCAGCTCGCTGACCAATGACCAGATCAGCGGCCTCTCTGCCGACCAGATCGGCAAGCTGAGCGACAAGGCTGTCGTCGGCCTGAAAGCTACGCAGATCGCTGCCATGACCGACGAACAGGTTGGCGGCATGACCGACACCCAGGCTGGCCTGCTGACGGCAGCCCAGGTTGGCGGCTTCAGCGCAACCAACATCACCGGCCTCTCCGAAACCGGTGTCGCCAAGCTCAGCACCAAGGCCATCGCTGGCCTGAAGAACGAAGCAATCGCTGTCCTCAGCGACGACCAGGTCGGCGCTCTCTCCGCTGCTCAGGTTGGAGCGCTCAGCGCCAAGCAGATCACCGGCTTCACCGCCGCTCAGCTCGGCAAGTTCAGCGATGAACAGATTGGTGCCCTGACGGCAGCTCAGGTCGGCTCGCTGACCAATGACCAGATCACCGGTCTCTCTGCCGACCAGATCGGCAAGATCAGCGACAAGGCTGTCGCAGGCCTCAAGGCTACGCAGATCTCCGCGATGACGGACGTGCAGCTCGAAGGACTGAGCGTTGCTCAGGCCGGCGCTCTGTCGGCTGCCCAGGTCGGCGCTCTCACGGCTGACGACATCAAGAAGTTCTCTGCCGACGAAATCGGTGCGATCAGCACCAAGGCGATCGGCAGCCTGAGCAACGATGCGATCGGCGTTCTGACCGAAGCACAGGTTGGCAAGCTCTCCGCTGGCCAGATCGGCGCGATCACCACCAAGCAGATCACTGGCTTCTCCGCAGCGCAGCTCGGCAAGTTCAACGACGAACAGATCGGCGCTCTCACGGCAGCTCAGGTCGGCTCGCTGACCACCGACCAGATCGGCGGCCTGACGGCTGATCAGATCGGCAAGCTCAGCGACAAGGCATTTGCTGGCCTGAAGGCTACGCAGATCGCTGCCATGACCGACGAGCAGGTTGGCGGCATGACCGACACCCAGGCTGGCCTTCTGACGGCAGCTCAGGTTGGCGGCTTCAGCGCAACCAACATCACCGGCCTCTCCGAGACTGGTGTCGCCAAGCTCAGCACCAAGGCAATCATCAGCCTGAAGAACGAAGCAATCGGCGTCCTCAGCGACGATCAGGTTGGCGCTCTCTCGGCTGCTCAGGTCGGCGTGCTCAGCACCAAGCAGATCACCGGCTTCACGGCCGCTCAGCTCGGCAAGTTCAGCGATGAACAGATCGGCGCTCTCACTGCAGCTCAGGTCGGCTCGCTGACCAACGATCAGATCGCAGGTCTCTCTGCCGCCCAGATCGGCAAGATCAGCGACAAGGCCGTCGCAGGCCTCAAGGCGACGCAGATCAGCGCTATGACAGACGTGCAGCTCGAAGGACTGAGTGTTGCTCAGGCCGGTGCTCTCTCGACTGCCCAGGTTGGTGCTCTCTCCGCTGACGACATCAAGAAGTTCTCTGCCGACGAAATCGGTGCGATCAGCACCAAGGCCATCGGCGGCCTGAGCAACGATGCGATCGGCGTCCTGACCGAAGCACAGGTTGGCAAGCTCTCCGCTGGCCAGATCGGCGCGATGACTGCCAAGCAGATCACCGGCTTCTCCGCAGCGCAGCTCGGCAAGTTCAACGATGAACAGATGGGCGCTCTGACGGCAGTCCAGGTCGGCTCGCTGACCAACGATCAGATCGGTGGCCTGACGGCAGATCAGATCGGCAAGCTCAGCGACAAGGCCGTCGCTGGCCTGAAGGCAACGCAGATCACTGCCATGACCGACGAACAGGTTGGCGGTATCACCGACACCCAGGCTGGCCTGCTGTCCGCAGCTCAGGTTGCCGGCTTCACCGCTGACAACATCACCGGCCTCTCCGAGACCGGTGTTGCCAAGCTCAGCACGAAGTCGATCACCAGCCTCGCAAACGCAGCGATTGCTGTTCTCAGCGATGATCAGCTCGGCGCACTGTCCGCTGCACAGGTCGGCGTACTCAGCACCAAGCAGATCACCGCCTTCACGGCTGATCAGCTCGGCAACTTCAGCGATGAACAGATGGGCGCCCTGACGGCAGCTCAGGTCGGCTCGCTGACCAACGATCAGATCGCAGGTCTCTCTGCCGACCAGATCGGCAAGCTCAGCGACAAGGCGGTCGTGGGTCTGAAGGCAACGCAGATCGCTGCGATGACGGATACCCAGGTGGCAGGCATCACCGACACCCAGGCCGGTCTCATGACCGCGGCTCAGGTCGGCGGCTTCACTGCTGCCAACGTCACCAAGCTGTCTGAGGATGCTGTTGCGAAGATCAGCACAAAGTCGATCAGCGGCATGAAGAATGAAGCCATCGCCGTTCTGACGGACGGTCAGGTTGCGAAGCTCTCGGCTGCACAGATCGGCGCGGTTACGACCACGCAGGTCACTGCCTTCACCGCAGGTCAGCTCGGCAAGTTCAGCGATGAACAGGTCGGCGCCCTGACGGCGGCTCAGGCTGGCGCTCTGACGACCACGCAGATCGGTGGCCTCACGGACGACCAGATCGGCAAGCTGAGCGACAAGGCTGTCTCGGGTCTCAAGGCAACGCAGATCGCTGTCCTGACCGACGAACAGGTTGGCGGCATCACCGACACCCAGGCGGCGCTGCTGACTGCAGCCCAGGTTGGCGGCTTCGGCGCTACCAACATCACCGGCCTGTCTGAAGACGCAGTTGCCAAGATCGGTACGAAGGCCATCCCTGGCCTGAAGAACGAGGCAATCGCAGTCCTCAGCGATGACCAGCTTGGCGCTCTCTCTGCCGAACAGATCGGTGCAATCACGACCACGCAGGTCGCCGGCTTCACCGCAGGTCAGCTCGGCAAGTTCAGCGATGAGCAGATCGGTGCCCTGACGGCCGCTCAGGTCGGTGCTCTGAGCGATACGCAGATCGCCGGCTTCTCGGCCGCCCAGATCGGCAAGCTCAGCAACGCCGCTGTCGGCGGACTGAAGGCAACCCAGATCTCCGGCATGTCCGACGTGCAGCTCGAAGGGCTCAGCGTCGCTCAGGCAGGCGCTCTCTCGGCTGCCCAGGTCGGCGCCCTGTCGGCTGATGACGTCAAGAAGTTCTCTGCCGATGAAATTGGCGCCATCAGCGCCAAGGCGATCAACGGCCTTAAGAACGACGCCATCGGTGTTCTGACCGAAGAACAGATCGGCAAGCTGAGCACGGATCAGATCTCCGGCCTGCTCTCGACCCAGATGGCTGGCTTCTCGGCTGCCCAGCTCGGCAAGTTCAGCAGCGCACAGATGGGTGCCCTCTCTGCAGTACAGGTCGGCGCTCTGACCACTGACCAGATCGCTGGTTTCTCCGCTGACCAGATCGGCCAGCTGAGCAACGCAGGCACCACCGGCCTCAAGGCAACGCAGATCACTGCGATGACCGACGAGCAGGTTGGTGGCCTGACGGCGACCCAGGCTGGTCTCCTGACCGCAGTTCAGACTGCCGGCCTCACCGCCGACAACATCACCGGCCTCTCCGAGGATGGTGTGGCTGCGATCACCAAGGCTGCAGTCGCAGGTCTGAGCAACACCGCCATCGGTGCACTGAGCGACGACCAGATCGGCAAGCTGTCGGTCGACCAGATCGGTGCGGTCTCCGCCAAGCAGATCACCGGCTTTACGGCCGGCCAGCTCGGCAAGTTCAGCGATGCCCAGCTCGGTGCCCTCTCGGCGGTCCAGGTTGGCGCGCTGACGGACGAGCAGATCGCTGGTCTCTCTGCTGCCCAGATCGGCAAGCTCAGCGTAACGGCCGTCACCGGTCTGAAGGCCTCCCAGATCACCGGGATGTCGGCAGAGCAGATCGGCGGCTTGACCTCCGACCAGACTGCAAAGCTGACCGCCACGCAGATCGCCGCCATGTCGCCTGAAGACCTCAAGGAGTTCTCCGAGGAAGACATCGCAGCCATCAACGTCAAGGCAATCTCCGGCATCGCTGCCGAAGATATCGCTGGCCTCGACGAGGATCCGCTGAAGGCCTTCACCTCGGACCAGATCCAGGCGATGAACGACACGCAGATCGGCGCAGTCGCAGCGGCAATCGCCGCCTACGGCGAAGCATAAGAACGTCCCCTAGGGACAACGGAAAGGCGCGGCCACAAGCCGCGCCTTTCTTGTTTTCCGGCCTGCAGCCGTCATTTCCGGCCGCCGGCCGATAAATCGTAGTACGCTTTCGTACCCAACGGCACATCCCCCGGAACGCGGCCCATCAAGCGGCATTACCCTTCCACCAGAAGGAAACCGCCATGACCCAGACTGCAGTTGCCTTGTCCGGCCACCAGGCCGAAATCGTCTCTCTTCTTCCTGCCCTCAAATCCTTCGCCCGGCGCTTCGAGCGCGGAGAGAACGATGCCGACGATCTTGTGCAGGAGACGCTGTCGCGAGCGCTCGGGCATATGGACCAGTTTCACGACGGTACCAGCCTGAAATCCTGGCTTTTCACCATCATGCGCAACACCTATTGCAGCGCCTACCGGCGTCGCCGGCGCGAGCCGGTCGGCTCCGTCGACGATCTCAGCGATTACCAGCTGCCGGTGAAATCGACGCAGGATTGGGCGATGCGGGCGCTCGATGTCCAGGCGGCGATCGCCAAACTTCGCAACACGCATCGCGTCGCCCTTCTCCTCGTCGTTTCGGGCGCTAGTTATGAAGAGGCGGCGGTCCTCTGCAATTGTGAAATCGGCACGATCAAGAGCCGGGTCAATCGCGCCCGCTGCCATCTGCTGGAAATGCTCGGCGAGACCGAATTTTCGGAAGCGACATCCATTCATTAAATCATTGCTGGAGAACGTGATGGCCGATGCCAGAGACGAGTGGATCGCCAAGCGCGCCTATGCGCTTTGGGAACTTTCCGGCCACCTGAGCGGACATGATGCGGAACATTGGATACAGGCCGTCCGCGAGCGCGACGAACTGGAGCGCACGCGCGTCTCGCTCGATGGCGCCGAGGTTCTGGTTCGCTTTCGCCTGAAATCACCGACGGCCAAGCCTTCGGCCCGCGACCGCTATCGCAGCACGGGCCGCTGACCTCCTTTTATCCCAAACCCGCCGCCTGACGCACGCGGCTGCGCGACAGCGGCAGATCGGTCAAACGCTTGCCCGTCGCGTTGCGGATGGCGTTGGCGACGGCTGCCGAGGTTGGCCCCTGCGCCGCCTCGCCGGTGCCGAGGAAGGGCTGGCCGGGCCGATCGATCACATGCACCTCGACACTTTCAGGGACGCTCGCGAAGCGCAGGATCGGATAGCTCGACCAGTCTGTGCTGGTGATCCGCGTACGGTCGAAGGTGACCTGCTCATAGAGCGTCCAGCTGATCGACTGCAGGATCCCGCCTTCCGTCTGGTTGCGGATGCCGTCGGGGTTAACCGCCTGGCCGCTGTCGATGGCGGCAACGGCACGGATCACCTGGACGCGGCCGGTTTCCGGCTCGATGCGCGCTTCGAGCGCCAGCGCCAGATAGGCGGCGTGGTTCTTGTAGCGCGCAAAGGCAAAGCCGCGGCCATGGCCTTGCGGCACCTCCCCCTGCCCCCAGCCGAACTTTTCGGCCGCCATTTTCACGACATCGCTGGCGCGGCTGTCCTGAAGGTGGCGCAGGCGGAACTCGACCGGATCGGCCTTGGCGGCGATTGCCAGTTCATCCATCGTGCTTTCGATCGAAAAGACATTGGCATAGGCGCCGAGCCCCCGGAGCGCCGAGACACGGATCGGCATATCCGGCAGGAAGTGCCACAGAATCTTCCGGTTCGGGATCGCATAGAGAGGATCGGCATTGCGGTCGCCATTACCGTTCGGATTGATCGAAAGCTTCGGCAGTTTGAGCGGCACCGCATCGGCCTTGGTGCGCCCCGCAAGCAGCGATCCGGCATCGCCGGGACGGGTGCCATGCGAGTTGCTCCAGAGATCGTAGGTCCAGTTGTCGATCTTGCCGGAAGCGTCGAGCGATGCCCTGACCTTGGTCACCATACCCGGCCCATAAGGCTCCCAGCCATGCTCCTGCTCACGCATCCACTGGACGCGGACCGGACGGCCGGGGATTTTCATGGCGATCAGCGCCGCATCCGCGGCCGCGTCATCGGCGCCGTTATGGCCGTAGCAGCCGGAGCCCTCCATATGGATGACCCGCACTTTGTCCTCCGGCAGGCCGATCATCTGAGCGATCGCGGTGCGATCCGGAAAGACACCCTGCGTGTGCGACCAGACATCGATCGTGCCATCCTGCTTGAGATGCGCAACGCCGCAGGAGGGGCCGATCGAACCATGCATATGATAGGGCCGCGTGAAGGTCGCCTCATAGGTTGCGCCATTGGGGAAGGCGGGTGCCCCCGATTCCGCCACGGTACCGACCTCTTTCTCCATGCCGACAAGAACGGTGTAGAGATCGGCCTGATCCGGCAGCGTCGCCGGTTCATCCCAGTGGGCTACTTTCTCCAGCGCGCGCATCGCCTTGACGGCATGCCATTCGCGATCGGCAACGACGGCGAGGAAATTGCCGTCGCGGATCACCGAGACGACGCCGGGCAGTGCTTCGATCGGCGTCGCATCGAGTTCCTTCAGCGTCGCGCCATAGCTCGGCGGGCGGATGACGCGGGCATGCACCATGCCTTCCAGCTTCAGATCCTGAACATAGGCAACGCCGCCGGTGACCTTTCCGGGAATATCGACGCGCTGCACATCCCGGCCGATGACACGCAGCATATCCGGCGCCTTCAGCTTCGATTTCGGCTGCGCTTCGACATGCAGAAACTGACCGGCAACGAGTTCGCCGTAGGTCGCAGATTTTCCATCGGGACCGGTGATCGCTTTCTTCTCCGCCTTCAGCTGCTCAGGCGGCAGCGAGAAGCGGCGCGCGGCTTCGGCGATCAGCATCTCGCGCACCTGCGCCGCCGCATTGCGGATCGCCGTGCCGCTGTTCTGCATCGACTGGCTGCCGGCCGTGAAGCCTTCATCGGGCGTGCGGCCCGTATCGGCGGTCACCAGCGTGATGTCGCCAGGCTCGACATCGAGCTCTTCAGCAGCCACCTGGATCAGCGGCGTGCGAATGCCCTGTCCGAGCTCGGCCTTGCCGGTGAACACGGTGATCTTGCCGTCGGCATCGATCCTGATCCAGCTATCGAGATAACGGTCGTCATCAAGGCTGCCCGGCAGCTTCGGCTTGTCAGGTGCCGCAGCGGGCGCGTCCTGCGCAAAGGCCCGGACAACGGAGAAGCTGACGACGAGGGCGCCGGTTCCGGCAAGCAGGCCGCGGCGGGTGATTTCGTCCCTGGTGAGAATATCCATCAGCCGGCACTCCTGTTTGCGGCCGGCAATTCGGCGGCCTCCATGAGCTCGCTCGCACGCCGGATGGCGGCGAGAATGCGCATATGTGTGCCGCATCGACAGAGATTGGTGCGCAGCGCGTTGCGGATCTCGTCATCGCTCGGCTTGGCGTTCTGCTTCAGCAGTGCCGCAGCACTCATCATCATCCCGGCGATACAGTAGCCGCATTGCGCCGACTGCTTTTCGATGAAGGCGGCCTGCAGCGGTCCGGGCTTATCGATCGTCCCGAGACCCTCGACGGTGACGATCTCCTTGCCCTCGACCGCGATCAGCGGCGTGACACAGGAAAGCACCGCCTGTCCATCGACCATGACGGTGCAGGCGCCGCATTGGCCGAGACCGCAGCCGAACTTTGCGGCATTGAGCTCGAGATCGTTTCTGAGAACATAGAGCAGCGGCGTATCCGGCTCACTGTCGATCTGGTGGCTCTGTCCATTCACATTGAGTGTCGTCATTGCGCTGCCTTTGCGCCGACATTGGACGGCGCCCTTTCAATGCCTTCGGAAGGACGGACGGCGACGAAATAATCGCCTGATCGGGTGCGGCTCACCTGTTGCGGCAGATCGGCCCAGGCCGGTTTGCCATCGGCGAAGCGCTGGCGGAGATAGCCGAGCAGATCGGCAACCTGCTGGTCGTTCAATGCGCCGCCGAAGGCGGGCATGACCGCGCTTGCCTGGCCATCGGCCGGCGGCAGGCCGAACAGGGTGACGTTGATGATGTTCTGCGGATTCGGCGCGTTGACCGCGGTGCTGAGGTGGAAGTTCATGCCGCCGAAGGGCGGCTTCTTGCCCCCCTCGTGACAGCTGGCGCAGGTGGCCGTGTAGATCTGCGCGCCGGGATGTGACGCGAGATCGCGGGATGGTTTGGCGTCGACGGCCGCGGTGACGATGCCATCGGCCTCCGAACCGAACTGCTTCTTCAGCTCCTCCCCCTTGGCGGCGCGATCGGCGGACGGCTCGCCCATGCCGGACGCAACATAAGTGGCGATCGCCTCGACATCGGCATCCGGAAGCGCTGCGAGATTGCCGGTGACCTCCGCCATCGGGCCGCGCGAGACGCCGTGCAATTCGTGATAGCCGTGGCGCAGATAGAAGGCGATCGCATCCTTGTCCCAGGGGATCGGCGCGCGGCTATCGGCATTGATCGCATAGGCCTGCCAACCCTCGGCCTCGCCGCCGGCGAAATGCTTCGCCTTGTCTTCGGCGCCGAGCGAATTGCGCGGAGTGTGGCAGGCGCCGCAATGGCCGAGACCTTCGGCGAGATAGGCGCCGCGGTTCCACTCATCGCTCTGTTGCGGATCGGGGGTGAAGGCGCCGTCATCGAAGAACAGCAGCTTCCAGCCTGCAAGTATCGGGCGGACATCGAGCGGGAAAGGCAGCTCGTTCTTCGGCGCCGTCGCCTTCACCGGCGTGCGCGTCATCAGATAGGCATAGAGCGCCTTGTTATCCTCGTCGGTGACCCGGGTGAAATGATCATAGGGGAAAGCCGGATAGAGGTGTTCCCCCTGCCGATCGACACCATGACGCATGGCGCGCTGGAAAGCCGCCTCGCTCCAGAGACCGATGCCGGTCTCTTCATCCGGGGTGATATTCGTCGAATAGATCGTCCCGAAAGGCGTCTGCAGCTTCAGGCCCCCGGAAAACGCCTCCTTCCCGGGGACCGTATGACAGGCAATACAGTTTCCGACCGCTGCAAGGCTGGCGCCATGGGCGACCAAGGCGGGATCGAACGGCTGCCGGTCGGCGACTTTCTGCGGCGCGATCTCCGAATTCCAGGCAAGGAAGAAGAAAGCGAGGCCGAGAATGATGAAAAGCGTGATGATCGTAGAGAGAACGCGAATGGCTCGCATTGCGGATCAGGCCCTCCCAGCCGCGCAAACCGATCCGGTCAAACGCGGAAGGAGAACTAAAGTTCCCGCAATATGAGAATTTTTATGCGCGTTTGATGGCCTTGCGTGCCGGCTTCTGTTCCGGCCGGACCACGCGCAGAGCATCGTTTTCGGCAGCGCGCATCAGCCGGCCGGTTCGGCGCAGCATCTCGATCAGCTCATTTCCATCCGCCGAGGCGCGTGTTCTTTCCAGCTGCTCGTATTCGGCAGCGGCCTGCTGCCAGTGAGCGCCGCCGCGATCATGCGGGCGGCCCTCTTCTTCCCAGATGGAATAGGCGCGCTGATTGATCCAATCGTCTTTGCTACGGCTCATGGTATCCAACTGAAATATGTAATTTAATCTACAGAGGAGACTGCCAGAGCAGACTTACGGAGTCGTTACTTGCGCATGTAAAATCCGAGCAAGAATTGTTTGTCGCGGGGCCTTAGTTTTTACGCTCGGCAAGCTCGATGATGATGCCGTCGGGATCGCGCACGAAGGCCACCTTGTGCAACACTTCGGGATTGTAGGTGAAGCGCGGCCGCTCCTTGAGATCGACGCCGGCCGCCTCGAGTTTGGCAAAGGTTTCATCGACGCTTGCGTAAAGGAAAGTCAGATGGCGCAGCCCGGCGGTGTCGTCGGGCACATCGACCGCCCGCTTGGCGCCATTCACGGGCGCGATGATCTCCAGCATGCCGCCGCCGGCATCGAGAAAGGCGAGATCTGAGCCGTCATCGGTCTTTTTCCTGAGATGCAGCGTCAGGCCGAGAAGATCGCAATAGAATGCAACGGCCTGGTCCATATTGCTGACGGTCATGCCGACATGTTCGAAGGATTTCAGCATTGCGAACGGGGCCTCCTCTCCCCGGGTACATGTTTGAAAGCCGATGCCGACCCTAGCCGCTGAGAGCTCTGCCGCAAGTCCGAAATCTAGCCTTTCAACCAAACGTGCAGTCTGTTTTTCCGGCAACCGGCCTTGCCGCCGCGGAGCGAATGTGATCGATTTCCGGCGCTGCTGGAGGGCGGCAATCAGATGATAAAATGAGCGATCGCTCATCAGCATTGGAGGGCTCATCATGTCTCAGCTTCTCGACGCCGCCGCCTCGGCCGGTCTCTTCGTCGGCCGCGTCTGGAACCCCAAGGTTTCAGGCCCGTCGATCGTCACTATCCGCGACGGACAGCTGATCGACATCACCTCCAGGGATGCGCCGACGCTGAGCTCGCTTCTAGAGCGGGACGATCCGGCCGCCTTCGTGCGCGCCGCGAAAGGCGAAGCCATAGGTACGCTCGACGATGTTTCGAAGAACAGCAACGGCAAGCCGGATGCAGCCAAACCCTATCTTCTGGCGCCCGCAGACCTGCAGGCGATCAAAGCCTGCGGCGTCACCTTCGCGCAGTCGATGATCGAGCGCGTCATCGAGGAAAAGGCGGCCGGCAATCCTGACCGCGCCGCCTCGATCCGTGACCGCGTCGGCGCGCTGATCGGCGGCAGCCTTGCCAATATCAAGGCCGGCTCGCCGGAAGCCGCCAAGGTCAAGCAGGCGCTGATCGAAGAGGGCATGTGGTCGCAATATCTGGAAGTCGGCATCGGCCCGGATGCCGAGGTCTTCACCAAGTCGCCGGTGCTGTCCTCAGTCGGCTGGGGCGCCGATGTCGGCCTGCACCCGATCTCCACCTGGAACAACCCGGAGCCCGAGATCGTGCTCGCGGTCAACAGCCGCGGCGAGATCAAGGGCGCGACGCTCGGCAACGACGTCAATCTGCGCGATGTCGAGGGCCGCTCGGCGCTGCTGCTCGGCAAGGCGAAGGACAACAACGCCTCCTGCTCGATCGGCCCGTTCATCCGCCTGTTCGACCAGAGCTTCACGCTGGATGACGTGCGCAAGGCCGAACTCGACCTCAAGGTAACCGGCGAAGACGGCTTCGTGCTGCACGGCAAAAGCTCGATGTCGAAGATCAGCCGCGACCCGGCCGATCTCGTCAAGCAGACCTGCGGCGCCCATCACCAGTATCCTGACGGCTTCATGCTGTTCCTCGGCACGCTGTTTGCGCCGACGCAGGATCGCGATGCCAAGAACCAGGGCTTTACCCACAAGGTCGGCGATATCGTCGAGATTTCCTCGGCGGGGCTTGGGACGCTTGCCAATACCGTGCGCCTCTCCACCGATTGCCCGCCCTGGACCTTCGGCATCTCGGCGCTGATGGGCAATCTCGCAAAGCGCGGTCTCCTCTGACCGCCGATTGCCCTGCGCCGGAAAATCGGGTTAGAACCGTGCCATGAACGACAACGTCATCAAATTCAAAAAGCCGAACAAGCCCAAGCCCCCGCGCCAGATCAACCCGGCGCTGCGCAAGCTGATCGTGGTGCTGACCATCGTGGTCCTCTTCGCCATCGCCTGGGCCTATTTCAACTATTTCGGCGCCCAGCCGGGCGTTTGAGATTCACCGGCGCGGCCAGGCCATCATCGCGACATCGATCATATGATGGAGCGCGCTGCTGTCTGCGCCGGCATTCGGGAAATTCAGCACTGCCTGCAGCACGCCGAGATAATACCAGGCGAGCGCCTCCACATCCGCATCCCGACTGAGCTCGCCCGCGGCAATCGCCTGGCGCAGTAGCGCAGCGAAGATCTGCCGCTGATCGGCTGCCGCCTGCAGGGCCGCCGCCTGCCCTTCTGCGCTCAACTCACCCTTTTCCACGCAGCTTCGGGCAATCAGGCAGCCGGCCGGACGGCTCATCGGCTGTTCCGGCACGAAGCCGCGCAGGATCGCCTCGACGGCGCCGCGTGCGGAGGGCGCCTCAGCGCCGTTCATGCGCGCAAGCACGCGCCGCGTATAGGCCGCCAGCGCCTCGCGAAACAGTCCGTCCTTGTCGCCGAAGCGTTGATAGATGCTTGAGCGCGAAAGGCCGGTCGCCTCCGTCAGGTCGCTGATCGAGGCCGCCGCATAGCCCTGGCGCCAGAAGACGATCAGGGCGGCATCGATAACGGCAGCCTCGTCGAATTGCGGTTTTCCGCTCATGCATCCTCGCTTGACATCTTGGAACGATCGGTTCAACAATAATGGAACAGTCGTTCCAAGATACATAGGTTGTGCCCCCATGCCAAACGAATCTTTGCAATCCGCTTCGACCAGCCGCATCGCAATCGCCGGTTCCACCGGCCGCGTCGGCGCCGAACTTACCCGGCTTCTGACCGCTGATCCCATCACCCCGGTGGCGCTGACCCGCCGGCCCGACGCCACCGGCATAGCCGAAGGCGCGGAGATCGCCGTCGTCGATTTCGACCGGCCGGAGACTTTGGCGTCAGCGCTTTCGGGTGCGGACCGTCTGTTTCTCTCGCATGGCACCTCTGCGCGGCAGGTGACCAACGAGATCGCATTGATCGATGCCGCCGTTGGCGCCGGGGTGCGCCATATCGTCAAGCTCTCGGCACTCGGCCCGGCAACCCGGCTCAACCCCTTCGCCTGGCACATGGAGATCGAGGCGCATCTCGCGCGCCAGCCGGTCGCCTCCACCGTGCTGCGGCCATCCGCCTTTCCCGATATCCTGAAACGGTCGGCGGCCGAGATCGCTACCGGACAATGGGCGAGCGCGGGCGGAAACGGCCGGGTGAATTTCATCGACACCGCCGACATTGCAAGAGCGGCACGCGCCGCCCTGCTGGAAGAAGTCTGGCCGTGGTCGCAGCGCGCCTATCACCTGACCGGTTCGCGCGCCTGGACGATGGCGGAAGTCGCCGCCGAGCTTTCCGCCCAGCTCGGACGGCCAGTCACTTACGGACATCGCTCGCCGGAAGAACAGCATGCCGCACTGTTGGCAGGCGGTCTGCCGCCCTTCGTCGCCGAACTGCTGCTCGGTCTCGACCAGGTCTTTCGCGAATCCGTCCTCGGCGAGACGACCTCGACCGTCGAGGCGCTGACCGGCACGCCGCCGAAGAGCCTGCCGCAATGGCTGAAGGAAAACCTCACCGCCTTCCGCTGAGCTGCGGGACGAGGCTGAAGCCGGCTGCAGATCGCAGCCGGCTGCTGGTTACCAATTGAACGTCAGCTTGCCCATCACCGTGCGACCGTCGCCGTAGGTGCAGCCGAACGAACTGCAGCTGGCGATATAGTCCTTGTCGGCAAGGTTGCGGAAATTGAGCGAGGCGGTGACGCCTTCCTTCTTGTAGGTCAGCGCCGCATCGAGGAGGGTGACGGCGTCGAGGTCGTAGACGTTCGCGGCGTCGCCATAGCGCTGACCGACATAGCGAACGCCGCCGCCAACACCGAAGCCTTCCAGGGCGCTGCCCTCTTTGAAGCTGTAATCTAGCCACAGGCTCGCAGCGTTCAGCGGCACGTTATCAAGACGGTTGCCAGCCGTCGAACCGCCAACGATTTCGCTGTCCGTATAACTATATGCCGCCCGCAGGTTCAGTCCGTCCATCAAGCTCGCAACACCCTCGAGTTCGAGACCCTGGACATGAACTTCGCCAATCTGCTGCGTCTTGCTTCCCGCCGGCGTTAAGACCGTCGTCGAGACGTTCTTTTGGCGGAGATCGTAGACTGCCGCAGAGAAGAAGCCGTCCCAGCCTTCCGGCTGATACTTGACGCCGATCTCCACCTGCTTGCCTTCAGTCGGAACCGGGTTCGCCAAGCTGGTGGACGGCGCGACCGGTTCGAACGACGTGCTGTAGCTGATGTAAGGCGCAATGCCGTTGTCGAACACATATCCCAAACCGACCCGGCCGGTTAGCTTATGATCGTCCTGATCAAGCGATCGAGGGTTCGGCGATGTCGGCGTGGGAACCACGCCCGGCAGGCCATTGAAGGACGTTCCATCGGTGCTCGCCCAATCCTGACGCAGCCCGAAGGTTGCCCGCCAGTTGTTGTAGGCAAGTTCGTCCTGAATGTAGATACCGATCTGGGACAGGTCGCTGTTGACTAGCGTGTTGGTGGTCGGAGAGAGCAGGCTGATCGGCCCGCCATAGACGGGATTTAGGATATCGAGCGGCGTTGCCTGGAAGAACCGGGTATGCACATTGTTGCTGAAATAGCGGTAATCGAGACCGACAAGCAGCTTGTGCTCGACATCGCCCGTCTCGAACTCGCCGAGCAGGTTGTTGTCGACGTTGAACGTGTTCAGCAACTCATCCTGGAATGTCGCGTTGCGCCGGATGGAATGTCCGTCCGCGCCGACGCCGCCATTTGTCGAAGACATGCCCAGCGCCTGATAGTTCCAGTCGAAATTCGAGTAGCGAAGGTTCTGGCGGAAGGTCCAGGTGTCGTTCAGGCGGTGTTCGAATTCATAACCGAGATTGGTCAGCGTCCGGTTGGAGTGATCGAAGCTCTTGTCGCCGACATAGAAGTCGCGGCCGAGCGTATCGGCGAAGAGCGCCGGGACGCCGGACGGCGTGCTTGGATTGTCGTGCTGCACGCTCGTCAGGATCGTCAGCTTGGTGTCTTCGTCGGGCTGCCAGGTGAAAGCGGGGGCGATGAAATAGCGGTCGTTGTCGAGCTCGTCGACCTGCGCGCTTGCGGTGCGGGCGAGACCCGTGACGCGATAGGCGAAGTCCGAGCCGTCGGTGACCGGGCCACCGACGTCGAAATAGGTGCCGTAGGTATCGTAGCTGCCGAACTGCAGGCCGACCTCGCCGAAGCTGTCGAAGGTCGGGCGCTTGCTGATCAGGTTGATGATGCCGCCCGGATTGCCCTGGCCGAACATCACGGAGGCAGGGCCGCGCAGCACTTCGATGCGCTCCAGCTGGTAGGGATCGATCGCCGGCGCGCCGGCCGTGCGCATCAGTCTCAGACCATTCAAATATTGCGATTGGCGGCCATCGAAGCCACGGATGCGCGGCGCGTCGAAGCGCGGATCCGAGCCGCCTGGCTGGCTGACGACGCCGGGGGTATAGTCGAGCGCCTGGCCGACAGTCTGGGCGTTCTGCGCCTTCAGCTGGTCGGCCGTGATCACCGAGATCGACTGCTGCGTTTCGAGGATCGGCGTTCCCGTCTTCGTCGCCGTCGAGCTGGTCTTGGCGACGAAGCCCTTCACCGGCGCCTTCGGATCTTCCTTGGTCTGCCCCTGCACGGTGATCGGCGCAAGCTCGGTGGCCTCCTGTGCAAAGGCCGCGGCCGGAAGAAGCGCTGCTGCGCAAACGGTGGACAGCAGGACGAGCGAAACATTCTTCAGGCGCACGGCAACCTCATGGAGACCCGGACGGGGGCGATCCGTCTCAAAACTTGACAATTTCAGTCACGTTACTAGACGGTTTCATTTTGATGATCCAATAAGGTAGTCAGCGTTTTTCATAAGCGCCGATTATGAACAGAGGTGGCATTTGGTCAGTAGCGCAGCTCTCGAGCTCAGGCATCTGAGATATTTCGTAGCCCGCGCCGAGGAGCAGAATTTCGAGCGTGCCGCAGCGCGGCTCGGGATTGCGCAGCCGGGTCTCAGCCAGCAGATCATCAAGCTCGAGGCGCTGTTAGGCGTATCGCTTCTGGATCGCAGCCGCCGCTCGCTGCGCCTGACCCGGCCGGGACTGGAGCTTGCCGAGCAGGGCCGGCGTGTTCTCGGGCTTGCGGAAAGCGCCGTCGAGGCCGTCCACCGGGCGGCGAAGGGCGATCTGGAGCGCGTTGCCGTCGGCTATGTCGCCTCGGCGGCCTATTCCGGCGTGCTCGGCGATGCGCTGTCGAAATTCAAGGCGTCGCGACCCGGCGTCGAGTTTCAGTTGATCGAGATCGAGATGCGCCAGCAGCTGGAAAAGATCGCCGACAAGACGCTCGACCTCGGCTTCATCCGCCCGCCGATCGCGCTGCCGCAGGGGCTGGCGGCCGAGATCGCCATGCGCGAGGAATTCGTGGTGGCGCTGCCGGCCGCCCATGCCCACGCGGCATCGCCGTCCGTCGCTCTGAAATCCCTGGCCGGCGAAGTCTTCATCACGCCGCGCCAGCCGCCCGATGTCGGCTTTCACCGCAATACGATCGCCGCCTGCCGGGAAGCGGGTTTCGAGCCGGATATCAACAGCTCCGGCCGCGACTTCATCACCATCGCCAGCATGGTCGTGCTCGGCACCGGCGTGGCGCTGGTGCCACGCTCGTTCCAATGCGTGCAGCTGCCGGGAATTGCCTATACCAGGCTGAAGGGCTGCTCGGTCACCTCGGACCTGGCGATCGCCTACCGGAAAGTCGAGCCCTCGCCGATCATCAAGAGCTTCATCGCCCATTTCAAGAAGAGCCTGTCGCGCGACGAGGACAGCTTCTGAGACGGATCAGGTATTGCGCCTGATACCCTGCAAGAGATCGAGCACCGAATTTGCGGCGTCGAGCACATTGGTGCCGGGGCCGAAGACGGCAGCGACGCCGTGGTCGGTGAGAAACTGGTAGTCCTGCCGCGGGATGACGCCGCCGCAGACGACGATGACATCGCCGCCGCCCCTGGCCTTCAGCGCATCGACCAGCTGCGGCAGCAGCGTCTTGTGACCGGCCGCCAGTGACGACACGCCGATGACATTGACCTTCTCGCTCAGCGCCATGCCGGCCGCCTCATCGGGTGTCTGGAACAGCGGTCCGGCGAGCACATCGAAGCCGACGTCGCCGAAAGCCGAGGCGATCACCTTGGCACCGCGGTCGTGTCCATCCTGGCCGAGCTTGGCGACCATGATCTTCGGCTTGCGCCCGAGACTGGCGCTGATATCGACCATGCGGGCCTTCAGGATCTCGAGTTCCGGCTGGTCGCGATAGGCCTCGCCATAGACATCCTTGATCACTTCGGGAACGGCGGCATGATCGCCGAAGGCCTGGCGCATCGCATCCGATATCTCGCCGACGGTGGCGCGTGCCCGCGCCGCCTCGACGGCAGCGGCAAGCAGATTGCCCTCTCCGCTGCGGGCGACTTCGGAGAGCGTTTCCAGCGTCTCACGCACCTTGCCGCTGTCGCGGCGGCGGCGGGTATCCTCGATCCGTCTGACCTGCGCGGCGCGCACCGCGGCATTGTCGATCGCCAGGATTTCCAGCTCTTCCTCGGTTTCCAGCCGGTATTTGTTGACGCCGACGATCACCTCGTCGCCCTTGTCGACAGCCGCTTGGCGGCGCGTCGCGGCCTCCTCGATCAGCCGCTTCGGCAGGCCCTCGTTGACGGCCTTTGTCATGCCGCCGAGCGCCTCGACCTCCTCGATCAGCGCCCAGGCCTTGTCGGCGAGTTCCTTGGTCAGGCTCTCGACATAATAGGAGCCTGCGAGGGGGTCGACGACCTTGGTGACGCCGGTCTCGTGCTGCAGGATCAGCTGCGTGTTGCGGGCAATGCGGGCGGAGAATTCCGTCGGCAGCGCGATCGCCTCGTCGAAGGAATTGGTGTGCAGTGACTGCGTGCCGCCGAGCACGGCCGACATCGCCTCGAAGGCGGTTCTGACGATATTGTTGTAGGGATCCTGCTCCTGCAGCGAGACGCCTGACGTCTGGCAGTGGGTGCGCAGCATCAGCGAAGACGCCTTCTTCGGCTCGAACTCCTCCATGATCTTCGTCCAGAGCAGACGGGCGGCACGCAGCTTGGCGGCCTCCATGAAGAAGTTCATGCCTATCGCGAAGAAGAAGGAGAGACGCCCGGCGAAGTCGTCGACGTTCAGGCCCTTGGCGATCGCCGCGCGCACATATTCGCGCCCGTCGGCCAGCGTGAAGGCGAGTTCCTGCACCAGCGTCGCCCCGGCTTCCTGCATGTGATAGCCGGAGATCGAGATCGAGTTGAACTTCGGCATCTCCCTGGCCGTATATTCGATGATATCGGCCACGATCCGCATCGAGGGTTCGGGCGGATAGATATAGGTGTTGCGGACCATGAACTCCTTGAGGATGTCGTTCTGGATGGTCCCCGAGAGTTCGGCGCGCGACACGCCCTGCTCTTCGCCGGCAACGATGAAGGAGGCGAGGATCGGGATGACGGCGCCGTTCATCGTCATCGACACCGAGATCTTTTCGAGCGGAATGCCGTCGAACAGGATTCTCATGTCCTCGACGCTGTCGATCGCGACGCCGGCCTTGCCGACATCGCCTTCGACACGCGGATGGTCGCTGTCATAGCCGCGATGGGTGGCGAGATCGAAGGCGACCGACACACCCTGCTGACCGGCGGCGAGCGCCTTGCGGTAGAAGGCGTTGGAGGCCTCGGCGGTCGAGAAGCCGGCATACTGACGGATGGTCCAGGGCCGCCCGGCATACATCGTGGCGCGCGGTCCGCGGGTGAAGGGCGCGAGGCCCGGCATGCTGTCCAAGTGATCGGCGGAGGCAAGATCGCCTGCGGTATAGAGCGGCTTGACGTCGATGCCCTCAGGCGTCTTCCAGACGAGCGTCTCCGGCGAGGCTTTCAGTTCCTTCTCGGCCAAAGCCTGCCAATCGCCAACCGTCTTCTTCGTCATGTCATCCTCCGGCATGTCATTGCGCCGCACGCTATCACCTGGAACGCATGCGGCGCGATAGGGCCTTAGGATAATTTACGCCGGGCTTTACGTCACGCGCGAGCGCGCGCCGGGTCATGCGTGGGCGTGCTTCGGGATCTTCGGCAGGAAGATCGTCAGCAGGCCGAGCAGCGGCAGGTAGGAGCAGATGCGATAGACGAATTCGATGCCGTGGCTATCGGCGAAGTCGCCGAGGAAGGCCGCACCGAGACCACCGGCACCGAAGGCGAAGCCGAAGAACACCCCGGCGATCAAGCCGACACGGCCCGGCACCAGCTCCTGCGCAAAAACGACGATTGCCGAAAAGGCGGAGGCGAAGATCAGGCCGATGACGACGCTGAGCACGCCGGTCCAGAACAGGTTCGCATAGGGCAGCATCAGCGCGAAGGGAATGACGCCGAGGATCGAGAACCAGATGACGAAGCGGGCGCCGAGACGATCGCCGATCGGGCCGCCGAGGAAGGTGCCGACGGCAACGGAACCGAGGAACAGGAAGAGCATCAGCTGCGCCTGCTGAACGCCGAGCTGGAAGCGGTCGATCACATAGAAGGTGAAATAGCTGGAGACGCTTGCCATGTAGACGTTCTTGGTCGCGGTCAGCAGCACGAGGATGAGCAGGGCGACGACGACCTTGTTCTGCGGCAGCGGCAGTGTGCGGCTGACGGCGGGCTTTCCGGCATTCTGGCGGCGGTGGCTCATGTACCAGTTTCCGACCCAGCCGAGCACGATCATGCCGATGAGGGCGATGCCCGACAGCCAGGACACGCTGTGCTGGCCGAGCGGGAAGACGATGAAGGCGGCAATCAGCGGGCCGATCGCCTGGCCGGCATTGCCGCCGACCTGGAAGAAGGACTGCGCGAAGCCGTGGCGACCGCCGGAGGCCAGACGCGCAACGCGCGAGGATTCCGGATGGAAGACGGCCGAACCGAAGCCGATCAGGCTGGCGGCGACGAGCAGCAGCTCGAAGCTGCCGGCATTGCCGAGCAGGATCAGGCCGCAGAAGGTGCTCGCCATGCCGACCGGCAGCGAATAGGGCATCGGCCAGCGATCGGTGAAGATGCCGACGAAGGGCTGCAGCAGCGACGCCGTGACCTGGAAGGTCATCGTCAGCAGGCCGATCTGCACGAAGTCGAGGTTATAATTGGCCTTGAAGAGCGGATAGAGCGACGCAAGAAGCGACTGCATGATGTCGTTCAGCATGTGGCAGAAGCTGACTGCCATCAGGATCGACATTGTCGTCTTCTGGAAACGCGGCGCGGTTTCGCTCACTACGGCCATAGGTATTCCTCCTGCAGCAAAGATTTGTGCTGCGGTCATGTGCTGAAGAAATGGAAGCGTTCGGGATCGGGGGCTGATGGGCTCGATGGCGTTCGCTGACAGAGCATGTATCGCAACTTCTCTTTGCGGCACAGCCCGCTTTGGGCAGGAGCGGTACGCCGATGCCTAAATTTTGCGCGGCTGCGCCATTTTTGCTTCGGCTGTTTCCCCGCGGCCCAGTTTGCATGTCACGGCCTTCCTGAAGTAAGGGGTATCGAAACGCAAATTCAGGGAACCGCATGCAGGCGACGACGTCTTCACCCGCTCTCGAAGTCAGCACCATCAGCCGCAGCTTCGGCGCGCAGGCAGCCCTTGCCGGACTGTCGCTGACTGTCAATCGCGGGGAGATCGTCACGCTGGTCGGCCATTCCGGCTGCGGCAAGTCGACCCTGCTGCGCGTCATCGCCGGGATCGAACGGCCGGATGCCGGCTCCGTGCGGCTCGACGGCGAGGAAGTGTCCGGGCCGCAGCGTTTTGTGGAACCGGAGACGCGCAATATCGGCTTCGTGTTTCAGGATTACGCGCTCTTTCCACATCTGACCGCGATGGAGAACATCCTCTTCGGCCTGCGCAAACGTCCGAAGGCCGAGGCAGCAGCGATGGCCGAAGATGTCGTGCGCATTGCCGGCATCGCCCATCTGACCGATCGTTATCCGCATATGCTTTCGGGCGGCGAGCAGCAGCGTGTCGCGCTGGCCCGGGCGCTTGCCCCACGGCCGCGGATCCTGCTGATGGACGAGCCTTTCTCCAATCTCGACCAGGGCCTTCGCGACCAGGTGCGCGGCGAGACGATTGCGCTGATCCGCTCACTCGGCACCACCGCGATCATCGTCACCCACGATCCGCAGGAAGCATTGTCTGCCGGTGACCGTGTCGTGCTGATGCGTGCCGGTGAGATCGTCCAGCAGGGCTCCGGCTACGATCTGCACGACCGGCCGAACTGCGCCTATGCCGCCGATTTCTTCTCGCCCTCCAACAAGGTCCCCGGGATCAACAGGAACGGGCGGATGGAAACGGCGATCGGAAGCTTCGCCCACATGCTCGACCTCAAGGAGCATGACGCCGCCACGGTCTTTATCCGGCTTCAGGACATTGCGGTCTCGCTCGGCGACGGCGGTATCGCCGCCAGGATCGAAGCACGCGCCTTCCACGGCGAGGTCGAGGAACTGACGCTTGCGGTCGATGGCCTTGCCGCACCACTGAAGGCGCGGACCCTGCGGCGACTGCCTGAAACCGCGCGTGCGGTGACGATCTCGGTCGAAAACGCCCGCGTCTTCGCTTCCAATTGAGAGCAATCCGCACATCACGTCTTCGTGATGCTTCGGCTTAAAACTTGACTATCACCCTCAAGAACTTCAGCTACGGGGCGCATTCATTTACGGGGGTAGATATGATGCAAGTTAAAATGTCTGCGGCATTCGCCGCTGTTTCTCTGTGCGCTCTTCCGGTTACTGTTTCGGCCGCCGAGCTCAATCTCTACACGACAAGAGAGCCGGCGCTGATCGCGCCGCTTCTGGAAGCCTACACGGCAAAGACCGGCACCAAGGTCAACACCGTGTTCCTGAAGGACGGTCTTGCCGAACGCTTGGCAAGCGAAGGCGAAGCCTCTCCGGCAGATATCCTGATGGCCGTCGACGCCGGCAATCTGGTCGATCTCGCCGAAAAGGGCGTCACCCAGCCGATCGAATCCGCAACGCTCAACGCCGCCATTCCGGAACAGCTTCGCGATGCGAAGGGCTACTGGTTCGGCCTGTCGATGCGCGCCCGCGTGCTCTACGCGGCCAAGGATGTCGACCTGACCGCCTTCAACTATGAAGATCTCGCCGATCCCAAGTGGAAGGGCAAGATCTGCATCCGGTCCGGCCAGCATCCGTACAACACGGCGCTGTTTGCCGACTACATCGCCCATTACGGCGAAGCCGAAACCGAGAAGTGGCTTTCCGGCGTCAAGGACAACCTCGCCCGCAAGGCGGCCGGTGGTGACCGCGACGGCGCGAAGGACATCCTCGGCGGCGTCTGCGACATCGCAATCGCCAACTCCTACTATGTCGGCCTCATGCGCTCCGGTAAGGGCGGCGAGGATCAGGTGAAGTGGGGCGAGGCGATCAAGGTTGTCCTGCCGACCTTCAAGAACGGCGGCACGCAGGTCAACATCAGCGGTGCGGCTGTTGCAAAGCACGCGCCGAACAAGGCCGAAGCCGTGAAGCTTCTCGAATATCTCGTCTCCGACGAGGCGCAGAAGATCTATGCCGAAGCCAACTACGAATATCCGGTCAAGGCTGGCGCCTCGGTCGATCCGATCATCGCCTCCTTCGGCGAATTGAAGATCGACAGCAAGCCGCTTGCCGAGATCGTCGGCTACCGCAAGGAGGCGAGCGCGCTCGTCGACAAGGTCGGTTTCGACAACTAAGGCGATCGGGGCGCTGGTTAGCCGGCGCCCCTTCCCTTCCCGGATGATCGCATGTCCCTGATATCAGCGGCAAACCGCCCGGCGAGGCGGCCCGTCAGCGCCTGGCTTTCCGGAGCCGGGCTTGTTGCGTTTCTCGTCCTGCTGCCCTTCGGCGGCCTTGCCTTCGAGGCCTTCAAGGGCTCGCCATCGCTCTGGAGCCATCTGTTTTCGACCATCCTGCCGGTGGCGCTCGCCGATACCGTGATCCTGCTTGCCGGCGTCGGGCTGATGACGGCAGCAATCGGCACGCTGACGGCATGGCTGGTGACGGCTTACGATTTTCCCGGCCGCCGCATTCTCGAATGGGCGCTGCTGCTGCCGCTCGCGGTGCCGACCTACATCATCGCCTATGCCTATCTCGATATCCTGCACCCGATCGGCGCGGTGCAGGGTGCAATCCGCTGGATGCTCGGCTACGAGAGCCCACGGCAATTCCGCCTGCCGGATATCCGCTCGATGACCGGATGCATCCTGCTGCTCGGCATTGTGCTTTATCCCTATGTCTATATCCCCGTCAGGGCGATGTTCCTGACGCAGTCGGCCAATCTCATCGAAGCCGGGCGGATGCTCGGCATCAGCAGGCGCGGCGTCTTCTGGCACATCGCCCTGCCGCTTGCCCGCCCGGCCGTTGCCGTCGGTGTCAGCCTGGCGCTGATGGAGACGCTGAACGATGTGGGCGCCGCCGAATTCCTCGGCGTACGAACGCTGACCGTCTCGATCTACACGACCTGGATCACCCGCACCGACCTGCCCGGCGCCTCGCAGATCGCGCTGGCATTGCTTTTCATCGTCGTGGCGCTCATCGCCATCGAGCGCTGGGCGAGGCGCAATCAGCGCTACGCCACCGACAGCCGCCGCAGCCGCGGTCTGCAGCCGCAAAAGGTGTCTCGCTCCAAAGGCATCCTGCTCGCGGTTCTCGGCTTCCTGCCTGTTGTCCTCGGCTTCGGCGCGCCGGCTATCTATCTGGCTTCCGAAGCCTGGAAGCGCTTCCGCTTCGCCGGGGTTTCTGCCAATTTTCTCAGCGAGGCGGTCAACACCGTGCTCTTCGCCTCGATCGCCACTGCCGCCGCCATCCTTCTTGGCCTGATGCTCGCCTATGCGGCTCGCCTGTGGCCCGGTACCGGCTCGTCGTCGCTGCTACGGCTTGCCGCAACCGGCTATGCCGCGCCGGGCACGGTCGTCGCGATCGGCGTGCTGATCGTTCTCGGCGGTGCCGACCGGCTGATCTTTCATGCCGGCGCGCAATGGTTCGGCATCGCCACCGGACTGTTCTTCATGGGGTCTGGCGCGGCGCTCGTCTATGCGCTGACGTGCCGCTTCCTGGCGATTTCGGCTGGCGGCATCGACGCCGGATTGGCGCGCATTCCCGTCTCGCTCGACCACGCATCGCGCACGCTGGGACAGACACCATCGGGCACATTCCGCCTCGTGCATCTGCCGCTGTCGAAGACGGCAATCGCGGCGGCGGCGCTGCTGGTCTTCGTCGATTGCGTCAAGGAATTGCCGGCGACGCTGCTTTTGCGCCCGCTGAATGTCGAGACCTTCGCCACGCATCTGTATGGCGAGGCGGCCCGGGGCACCTATGAGGAGGCCTCGATCGCAGCTCTCGCGATCGTGCTCGTCAGCCTGCTGCCGGTCATCCTGCTCTCGCGGGTCGGCAGCATCAGGCGCTGAAGGACGCCCGCGCGTTCTCCACGCGGGCGCCCGATCTTAGCCTTCGTGCTCGAAGAGCGCGTCCGTTTCCTGCCAGAGAGCCTCGGGGATCGGCAGTTTCGCCCAGTCAAGATTCTGCGCGATACGCTCCGGCCGGCTCATGCCGAGAACGGCGGCGGAGACCTGCGGATTTCGGAAGGCGAACTGGATCGCCGCCGCCTGCAGCGGAACGCCGTGACGCTCGCAGATCTCCTCGATCCTCTTTGCCCTTGCCACCACATGCTCAGGCGGCGCACCATAATCGAAGGTCGCTCCGGAGCTGGCGGCGCCGGTTGCGAGAATGCCCGAATTGAACACCCCGGCAACGACGATCTCGACGCCCTGACGCTGAGCTTCCGGCAATAGGTCGGCTTCGGCCGCCCGGTCGAGCAGGGTATAGCGCCCGGCCATCATGACGGCGTCGAGCGCGCAGGCCTTGATGAACCGCGTTGCGACGTCGCTCTCATTGACGCCGACACCGATCGCCTTGATGTGACCGGCCTTTCTGAGATCGTCGAGCGCCCGGTAGCAGCCCTCGACGGCCTCGTTGAAACGCCGCTCGTAGGCATCGCCATGGGTGAAGCGATCGACATCATGGATATAGACCAGATCGAAATCGGCGATGCCGAGACGGTTTGCCGATTGCTCCAGCGAGCGCATCGTTCCGGCATAGCTGTAGTCGAAGACCGGCTTGAGGCGCAGCGGCGAGGCCCAGAGGCCATAATCGACCGCTTCGCCATAAGGCGGCGCCATATAGCGGCCGGCCTTGGTCGAAACGGTGACGGTCTTGCGATCGATGGTCCGCAGTAAGGTGCCGAGGCGCAATTCGCTCAGCCCATGACCATAGAGCGGCGCGGTATCGAAATAGCGCATCCCGCCACCATAAGCGGCAGTCAGCACTTCGGCCGCCTGCGCCTCGGTGACATCGCGATAGAGCGTGCCGATACCACTCGCGCCAAAGCCGAGACGCGAGGCAAAGCCGATCTTGCTTGAGGTCTTAGCGTCTCTCATGCCCTGCGCTCCTGAAAGCCGGGGAGACGATAGACCTCGATGGCGTTCAGCCCGAAGATCCGTTCCCGCTCGGCGCTGGAAAGATCCTTGAGGCATTCCTGCAGCGCCTCGACGACGCGGTCGTAGCTGGCCGCGACGAGGCAGACCGGCCAGTCGGTGCCGAACATGCAGCGATCCGTACCGAAGACGTCGAGCACCTCGTGGACATAAGGCTTCAGGTCTTCAGGCGTCCAGCTCTGCCAGTCCGCTTCGGTGACCATGCCTGATAGCTTGCACCAGACATGATCGCGCTGCCCCCTGAACTGCCGGATCAGCACCGCCCATTCGTCGAAGCCGCGATTGCGGATTTCAGGCTTCGAGATATGGTCGAGAACGAAGCGCATCTCCGGGAAGGCCTGCGTGGTCGCGATGCAGGAGGGCAGCTGCGGCAGGTTCGGCACTAGGTCATAGACCAGACCGGAAGCCTGAACGGCCAGCAGCCCGGCCTTCACATCGGCGCGCAGCAGCCAGTTCGGATCGCTCTCCGTCTGGATCAGGTGGCGCACGCCGACCAGCCATTTGCCTTCGGGCGAAGACTTGAGCTCGGCAAGCGTCTGGCCGAGCTTCGGGTCTGTCAGGTCCACCCAGCCAACGACACCGGCGACGAAATCCGTGGCTTCGGCCGTGCGGATGAAGTCCCAGGTCTCGCCGAGATCGTTCCAGGTCTGGACGAGGACGGTGCCGGTGACGCCGCTTTTCTGCAGCGCCGGGCGAAGATCATCAGGCTCGAAGACGCGGTTGATCGGCTCGAACGGGCCGCTCAGCCAGCCGTAGTCGCCGCCGCTGGCGGGATCCCAGAAGTGATGATGGGAATCGATGATAGGGCTCGTCATGGCTGAAATCTCCTACCAGCGCTGATGCACATACTGCTTGATGTAGGTATCGTAGATCGACTTGATCTCCCGCATCGCGCTGTCGGAAATGGCCGGAAGACCGGCGGCCTCGGCATTCGAGCTCGCCTGCGCCGGATTGCGGGCACCGGGGATCGCCACCGTCACGGCGTCGAACATGAGGATCCAGCGCAGCGCAAATTTCGCCATGGTCGTATCGCCTGAGACCAGCGGACGGACCTTTTCGACGGCTTCGAGACCGACTTCATAGGGCACGCCGGAGAAGGTCTCGCCGACATCGAAAGCTTCACCGTTACGGTTGAACAGGCGATGATCGTTGGCTTCGAACTTGGTGTCCTTCTTGAACTTGCCGGACAGAAGGCCGCTTGCCAGCGGCACGCGGGCAATGATCGCCACTTTCTTTTCCAGAGCCTGCTTGAAGAAATGCTCGATCGGACGCTGGCGGAAGGCATTGAAGATGATCTGGACGCTGACGACGCCAGGATATTCGATCGCCTTCAGCGCTTCCTCGACGCGCTCGACGCTGACGCCGTAATTGCGGATCTTGCCCTGTTCGACGAGGCGGTCGAGGCGGCCGAAGACCTCCGGGTGATAGTAGAGATCCGTCGGCGGGCAATGCAGCTGCACGAGATCGAGGCAATCGGTCTCAAGATTTTTGAGACTGCGGTCGATCCAGCCGTCGAGGTTCTCGGCGCTGTAGCCCTCGACCGACTGCTCGGGCAGACGGCGTCCGGCCTTGGTGGCGATGAACGGACGCGCGCCGCCCCGCTCTTTCATCACCTTGGCAATCAGCCGCTCCGAATGGCCGTCGCCATAGACATCGGCCGTATCGATGAAGGTGACGCCGGTATCGAGAGCGGCGTGAAGGGCGGCAAGCGCCTCCTCGTCATTCACTTCCCCCCATGCTGCGCCGATCGCCCAGGCGCCAAAGCCGATCTCGCTGACCTTCCGGCCGGTGCGGCCGAATTCCTTGGTTCGCATAACTCACTCCCTCGTTTTGCGGTGGCCGGCACACCGGCGCCGCTTGGTTGGACTTGCTTGACATTCTCCGTCAACCCAATTATCAGAAAACAGGGTTGTACGACAACCCGGTAAGTACGCAAAATCTGCATCGGGAGGATGAGACCGTGCGATCACTTGTTTTGGGAGGCATTTCTCTAGCGCTGGGCCTCGGCGCATCTATGCAAATGGCAGCCGCCGAAGACACGATCAAGATCGGCGTCGTCGCGGCGGAATCGGGCGCTTTCGTCTCGGCCGGTCACACCCTGCCGGCAGGCGTCGGCCTGGCAGTCAAGGAAATCAACGACGCGGGAGGCGTCAAGGTTGGTGACAAGACCTACAAGGTCGAGATGGTGAAGCGCGACGACCGCACCGATATCTCCACCGCAATCGCGGCAACGCAGGAGCTGGTCCGCGACGAAAAGGTCTCGGCGATCTTCGGTTCCGAAACCCATGACTTTACGCTGGCGATGACCAAGATCACCCAGCCCGCCAAGGTCATCCAGTTTGCCGGCAACAGCACGCTGGCCAAGATCCTGAACCCGCAGTCCGTCGCCCCCGGCGCTGAGGATCACTATCTCTTCCAGTCCGAGCCGCAGGAATTCCAGCGCTCCGGCTCGACCGCCCGCGGCGTTCTCAGCCTGCTGACGCCGCTCGTCGGCCATCCGCTGAAAAAATCCGTCGTCATCGTCGGCAACGACGCGACCGGCCAGTTCCTGACCTCCTATTACGTCAAGGCACTGAAGGCAGAGGGCCAGGACGTGCCCGAAGTCATCTCCTATCCGCCCGATACCACCGACTTCTCGCCGTTCCTGACACGCGCCAAGAGCCTCAATCCTGACGTCGTGCACTTCTGGTACAATGGCGACTCGACGCTGACGGCCCTGCCGCAGGCGCTCGAACTCGGCGTCGCACCGAGCTACTTCCTGTTCGGCGTCGATCCGGGCATCTGGAAGGAGCGCGGTCTTTCCGCCGACGTTCCGGTCGCCATGAGCTGCGTGCCGATCTGCTGGGGTGAATCCTCCAACGCCAACGCGAAGACCTATTTCAAGGCCTACTTCGCCGCCGGCGCCCCGAAGGGCGTGACCTCCTCGGTCTCGCTGCTCTACTACGATTATGTCCACATGCTCGCCGAAGCCTGGACCAAGGCCGGCTCGCTCGATCCGGACAAGACGGTCGCAGCGCTTGAATCGCTCCATCACAAGGGCGTCGTCTCCGACGATCTCTCCTTCAACAAGAGCCATCAGGTGACGCACGCGACCGAGGTCTGCGCCGCAGCTCCGGGCGGCGACATCTCCTGCGCGATGCAGCAGCCACCCGCCGAAGCCCCTGCGGAATAAACTGCCGATGCGCCTCCCGCCGGCCCCCTGCGCCGGCGGGACTTTCATTCAGAAAACCGACGGGCCGCCCGTGCGGTCCGCGCAACAGCGGAACAGGGCTGTGGACATTCTCATTCAGCAAATCCTCAACGGTCTGTCGATCGCAAGCGTCATCACGCTGATCGCCGTCGGGGTCACCTTGATCTTCGGACTGACCGGCATCATCAATTTCGCCCATGGCGAATTCCTGATGATCGGCAGCATCGTGACCTGGCTCGCCGTGCAGGCAGGCCTCAGCTTCTATCTGGCCCTCGTGCTCGCCATTCTTGCCGTCGGGGTCATGGGCTTCGTTCTCGAGCGCGGGCTCTTCCGCTTCACGCTCACGCGCCCGACCAACGGCTTCATCGTTTCGCTCGGCCTGATCGTCGTGCTCCAACACATCGTCATCTTCTTCTATGACCCGAACCAGAAGAGCATCCCGCGGCCGCTGACCGGCATCTGGGATGTCGCGGGCGTGCGCATCGCCTCGGTTCGCGTCATGGTCATCCTCGTCACCATCGCCGTCGTGGCGCTCACCTTCGTCATGGTCACCCGCAGCCGCTATGGCCGCGCGCTTCGCGCCGCCGTCGATGATCGCGATACCGCGGCGCTGATGGGCATCCCCGTGCGCCGCTACATCACCGGCGTCTTCGTGCTCGGCAGTGCGCTTGCCGGTCTCGGCGGCGCCCTGCTGATCGCCCTCTTCCCGATCACGCCGTTCACCGGCGGCACCATGGTCATGAAGGGATTTGCTGTCGCATTGATCGGCGGCCTCGGAAACCTGACCGGCGCCGTCGTCGCCGGCCTGATCCTCGGCATCGTCGAGGGCTTCAGCGCCGGCTACGGCTTCTCCGCCTGGACCGACGCCTATTCCTTCGCCCTGATGATCCTCGTGCTGCTCTTCCGCCCGAACGGCCTGTTCGGCGGCACCAGCGGCCCGAAGATGGCGTGACGCACGAAAGGCACATGCTATGAACACCCCTCTTTCGTCGCTCCGCTCGCTCGCCCCGGCACTCGTCGTGCTGGCGATCCTCGCCTTCGTTCCGGCAATCGGCGCCAGCAACCGCATGCTGTCGCTCGCGATCTCCGCCGGCATCAACATCGTCGCCCTCTACGGTCTCTCGGTACTTTTCGGCCAGACCGGCATTCTCTCGATGGGACATGCGGCACTCGTCGGTGTCGGCGCCTATGCGGCGGCGCTGCTTGCCCGCGACACCGGCATCGGCTTCTGGGTGGCGCTGCCGGTCGGCGGCATCGCCGCGGCCGCCTTCGCGGCGGTCATCGGCGTGCCGTCGCTGCGCGTCAGCGGCCACCACTTCGTCATCATGACCTTCGCCTTCGGGCAGCTGCTGACCATCGTGCTGACCAATGGCGGTGACTTTACCGGGGCGGCGACAGGGCTCGACCTGCAGCTGCCGGTCGGCTTCTTCGGCATGCGTGCCGACGATCTCGTGCCTTACTACTTCGTCGTCCTGGCCTTCGTGACGCTGAGCGCCATCGCCAGCTGGGCGATCATCAACTCGCCCTATGGACGCACGCTGCGCGCCATCCGCGAGAACGAAAAACTGGCGGCGTCGCTCGGCATCAATGTCGGACGCCACAAGATCGGCGCCTTCGTCGTCAGCGGCGTCTTTGCCGGCGTCTCAGGCGTCTTGCTCGCCTATTTCCTGCGCCACATCTCACCAAGCCAGTTCGCCTCCTTCCCCAGCATCTATCTGGCACTGATGGTGATGATCGGCGGCGCCCGGTTGCTTCTCGGGCCGATTGCAGGCGGCATCCTCGTGTCCTTCCTGCCGGAGGTTCTGAACCTCGACCCGGTCCAGTCGCGCATTCTCTACGGCGTCTGCCTGATCGCGGTCATCCTGCTTCTGCCGAACGGCCTGATTGCCGGCCTCGCCGATGGATGGCAGCGGCTGTTCGGCGCCAGCCGCAAACAGGCGCCGTCCCCTGCCGCCGGACGCAACCACGCTTCGGAGGCCGGACGATGAACGCCATTCTTGAAATATCGGGCTTGAAGAAGCAGTTCGGCGGCGTCACCGCGCTCTCCGGCGTCGATCTCTCGATCGAAGAGGGCGAAATCCTCGGCATTGTCGGGCCGAACGGGTCCGGCAAGACGACGCTCTTCAATGTCATCACCGGCGTCTACAAGCCGACCGAGGGACACGTGACCTGGCGCGGCCGCGATATCACCAGCCTTGCGGCCCACGAAGTCTCCGGCGCCGGCATCGGCTATACGTTCCAGCAGGCCATGGCCTTTCCCGGGCTCTCCGTCATCGAAAACGTCCAGATCGCCTGCGAACACGCCCGCAAGACCAGCCGTCCCTATCCCTGGACGACACCGGCGGCGCTACTCGATTTCGTCGGCCTGACGGCGCTCGCCAATGAGCGCGCCGGGGTCCTGCCCTTCGGCAATCTTCGTCTGCTCGGCATCGCGCTGGCGCTCGCAACCCGCCCCTCGCTAATCCTGCTCGACGAACCGGCCGCAGGTCTCAACGACCGCGAGACGGCAACGCTTGTCGGCCTGGTCAAGCAATTCCCAGGGCACGGCATCAGCGTCTGTGTCATCGATCACGACATGAAGCTGATGCAGATGCTCTGCAAGCGCCTGGTCGTTCTCGACTTCGGATCGAAGATCGCCGACGGGCCGACACAGGCCGTGCTGTCCGATCCGAAAGTGCTGGAAGTCTATCTCGGAGGTGCGCTGTGACGCTGCTCAGTGTTTCAAACGTGACGACGGGCTACGGCGCGACCGTCGTCAATCGCGATGTTTCGCTCACCCTGGAAGACGGCGAGATCATCACCATTCTCGGTCCGAACGGCGCAGGCAAGTCGACCCTGCTGCGCACCATCGTCGGCCTCGTCAAGCCGCGCGCGGGAAGCGTCAGCTTCGCCGGCGAGAACGTCACCGGCCGCACGCCTGACATCATGGCCAAGCGCGGCGTCGTCCTCGTTCCCGAAGGACGGCGGATCTTTGCCGACATGTCGGTCGAGGAAAATCTCCGGCTTGGCGCCTATGCGCGTCGCGATACCGATGCCGTCGAGACCGACGTCAAGACGATGGAAAGCTTCTTTCCGATCCTTGCGACCAAACGCCAGCAGAAAGGCGGCTCGCTGAGCGGCGGCCAGCAGCAGATGCTGGCGATTGCCCGCGGGCTGATGGCGCGCCCGCGCGTGCTCCTGCTCGACGAGCCCTCGCTGGGCCTCTCGCCGCTGCTGGTGAAAGAAATCCAGCAGATCATCCTGAATATCGGCAAGACCTTCGGCGCCTCCGTTCTGCTGGTAGAGCAGAATGCCGGGCTGGCGCTCTCGGTCGCCAGCCGCGGCTATCTTATGCAGAACGGCCGCATCGCCACGTCGGGGCCGATTGCCGAACTCAAGGATATGTCGCTGATGCGCGAGCTCTATCTCGGCGGCGTGGCGGAGCAGGCCTGATATGAACGAAATCGCCCTCTCCTATGGCCGCGGCCATCTCGACATCACTCTTCCACCGGGCGCCCGCCCGGCGGTGATCCGAAAGCAGGCACTTCCGAAGCTCGCCGACCCCAAGGCGGCCATTCGCAGCGCTCTCGACAATCCGATCGCATCGGCGCCGCTTGCCGAACTCGCGAGGGGACGCAGCAGCGCCTGCATCCTGATCTGCGACATCACCCGGCCGGTGCCGAATCGGCTGTTCCTGCGCCCGATGATCGAGACGATGATCGCCTCCGGCATTGCGCGCGAAAAAATCTCGGTGCTGGTCGCAACCGGCCTCCACCGTCCCAATCTCGGCGATGAACTGGCCGAGCTCGTCGGCGATCCCTGGGTTCTCGAAAATGTCCGCGTCGAGAACCACTACGCGCGCGACGAAGATGCCCATATCGATTTCGGCTTCACGAAAACACGGAGCACGCCAGTCAAGCTCGACCGGCTGTTTGCCGAGGCCGATCTCAAGATTGCCACCGGGCTCGTCGAGCCGCATTTCATGGCCGGATGGTCCGGCGGGCGCAAGGTCATCGCGCCGGGTGTTGCCCATCACGAGACGATCCGCACCTTCCATTCGGCCCGCTTCATGGAAGACCCGCTCGCGGTGCAGTGCAATCTTATCGGCAATCCCCTGCACGAGGAGCAGCTGGAGATCGTCCGCATGCTCGGCGAGGTCTTTGCGCTGAATACGGTGCTGGACGAGGAGCGCGATCTCGTCTGCGTCACCTTCGGCGAGATCATCGCCAGCCATCAGGCGGCCGTCGATTTCGTCAGCGGCGCGACGCAGGTGGCGATGGACCGCAAGTTTTCGACCGTCGTCACTTCGTCCGCCGGCTATCCGCTCGACAAGACCTATTACCAGACGATCAAGGGCATGGTGACGCCGCTCGATATCCTGAAGCCCGGCGGCACGCTGATCATCGCGTCGGAATGTTCCGAAGGCTTCGGCTCGCCCGAATTCCGCGAGGCGCAGGCGCGCCTCGTCGAGCTCGGCCCGGATCGGTTCCTGGCGACGCTGACAGCCAAGAACCTTGCCGAGATCGATGAATGGCAGACGGAGATGCAGCTGAAGCCGATGCGGCTCGGGCGCGTCGAACTCTATACGACCGGGCTTTCCGGCGGCGACCGGGAGCTCACCGGCGTCGGCGTGATCGACGACCTGACGGCCGCGATCGCCCGCAGCATTTCACGAAGCAGCGATCCCGATGTCGCGATCATTCCGGAGGGGCCTTATGTCGTGCCTCGCTATGCGGGCTGACCGGCTATCGATGAAGACGGGCGTCGCGGAGCTCTTCGAAGCGCGCCGTGCTCTTCGACAGGTGGGCGCGCAGCGCCTTGCGCGCCGCCGCTTCATTGCCGTCGCGGATCGCCTGGAAGATCGCGTGATGTTCCTTGCGCATGCGGGCCGCATGGCCCTCGCGCTCCAGCGCCGTCATGTTGTCGAGCCGCGCCCACTGGCGCGGCACCATGGCCGTTCCGAACGTGTCGAACAGCCGTCCGTAATAGGAATTCTGCGTTGCGACCAGGATCGAGCGGTGGAAGGCGAAGTCCTCCTCGGCCCCGTAGCCACCCTGTTCGATCGCCTGATCGAGCGCATCCAGCCGCGCCTGCATGCGGGCGATATCCTCCGGCGTGCGCCGCAGGGCCGCAAGGCCGGCGGCCTCATACTCGATGCCGATGCGCAGTTCGAGAACGCGCAGCACTTCGTCGATCGATTCCAGGTCGTTCGGGATGATGGAGAAGGAGCGCGGCGTCGGATCGTTGGAAACGAAGGCGCCGAGACCCTGGCGCGTGGTGATCAGCCCCTTGGCCCTCAGCGTCGCCAGCGCCTCGCGCACGATGGTGCGGCTCACACCCGTCGCTTCCATGATCGCCTGCTCGGTCGGCAGGCGCTGGCCGGGCTTCAGATCGCCGGATTCGATCTGCGCGATCAGGCTGTCGGCCAGTCCGCTGCGCAGATTGGGCGTCTGCGGGATGGTGTTGAAAACCGCGCTGTCCCTGTCCTTCATTCCGTTCCGAAGTCCAATCTCGCCGTCCGGCGCCGGGCTGCCAATACTGCCGTTGCTAAACCATACCACTAGAAAAAGCAAAAGCCCGCATACCGGGATACCGAAACCAACCGGGAGGAAAGCATGAAAGAGAAAATCGGGTTCATCGGTCTCGGCGCCATGGGCTCCGGCATGGCGGCCAACCTTCTGAGCAAGGGCTGGCCGCTGACCGTGATGGCGCATCGCAGGCGCGAAGCTGTGGAGGCGCTGAAGGCCCAGGGTGCCGACGAAGCGGCGACGCCGAGAGAATTGGCGCTGGCATCCGATGTGGTGATCCTGTGCGTCACCGGATCGGAAGAGGTCCAGCAGCTGCTATCGGGTGCGGATGGCCTGCTTGCCTCCGGCAAGCGGATGCTGCTGATCGACTGCTCGACATCCAACCCGGCCGTGACGATCAGGCTTGCGGCCGAACTGTCCCAGCAGGGCATCACGCTCGTCGATGCGCCGCTCGCCCGCACGCCGAAGGAAGCGGCCGAAGGCAAGCTGGATGTGATGGCGGGCGGCTCTGCCGATGGCATTGCCCGCGCCCGGCCGATCCTCGAAGCCTTCGCCGCCCGCATCATCGAAACCGGTCCTGCCGGAACGGGTCATACGATGAAGCTTCTGAACAACTTCGTGTCGATGGGCTATTCGGCGATCTATTCCGAAGCGCTGATGATCGCCGCCAAGGCGGGGCTGACACCCGAAGTCTTCGACAGCGTCCTGCGCGGCAGCCGCATGGATTGCGGCTTCTATCAGGCCTTCTTCGAATTCGTTTTGAACCGCAACGAAAACGCCCAGCGTTTCGCGATGGCCAATGCGTTGAAGGACATGTCCTACCTCGCCTCGCTCGCCCAGGCACTGCAGGCGGTCAACCCGGTCGGAGCGGCCGTGCGCAACAGCTTTGCAACCGCAGTCGCCGCCGGCCAGGGCCAATCCTTCGTACCGGCGCTGTCTGATGTCATCGCGGCGGCCAACGGCGTGTCGCTCACCGCTCACAGGACCGGAAAATAGGGACGGAAACGTGCTCGAAGTTCATCTCGATCCGGTGGGCGGCATTGCAGGCGACATGTTCGTCGCCGCCCTGCTCGATTTCCGGCCAGACCTGCAGGAAGGCTTGCAGGCGGCACTAAAGCTTTGTCCGCTGATCGAGCGCGTCGACTGCGCGCTTGTTGCCCACAACGACGGCATCCTCACTGGCAGCCGCTTCACCGTCCGCCATCGCGATCATGGGCCTGACCACGTTCATGATCATGGCCACGGACATCATCACCGCCACCATCATGGCCATCATCACCATGAACATGAAGCCCACGATCACGGCGTAGATGACCTCACACACGACCACGTGGCCTGGCGAACGATCCGCGGTGCCCTGGCACAATCGTCCCTCAATGCCGAAACCATACGCCATGCCATCGGCATTTTCGGCAAGCTCGCCGACGCCGAGGGGCGGGTGCATGGGAAAGCACCTGACGACGTGACGTTCCACGAGGTCGGCGCCTGGGATTCGATTGCCGATATCGTCGCCGCCGGATGGCTGATCGGCCAGATCGGCGCGACCGGCTGGACCGTCGGCCCCATTCCGCTCGGCAGCGGCCGGGTGAGGACCGCGCATGGGCTCCTCCCTGTCCCGGCACCGGCGACCGTTCACCTGCTCCGGGGCTTCGATGTCATCGACGATGGCATTGCCAGTGAGCGCGTGACGCCGACCGGTGCGGCAATCCTCGCCTATCTCTGCGAGAAGCCTACGGCTCCCGGGCGGAGGACTTTGAAGGCTTCGAGCCACGGTTTCGGCAGCAAGCGACTGCCGGGCGTCAGCAACTGCCTGCGGCTGCTCGCCTTCGAGCGGCGGGAAAACGCAGCTATCAGCGAGGAGACAATCGCAGTCCTCGAATGCGAGATCGACGACCAGACCGGCGAGGATATCGCCCAGGCGATCGACAGGTTGCGCAGCCAGGACGGCGTGCGCGATGTCATCCAGGCGCCAGTGTTCGGCAAAAAGAGCCGGATGATGACGCATCTGCGGGTGCTCGCCGACCCGGCCGCAAAGGAAGAGGTCGTCAATGCCATCCTCGACGAGACGACGACGATCGGCCTGCGCGTTTCGACGGCGGCGCGCATGACGCTGCGCCGCGAAAAAGAAGCCGTCGAGCATGGCGGCCAGGTCTATGCCTTCAAGGTGGTTGACCGCCCGTCCGGGCGAAGCGCCAAGCTCGAGGCCGATACGCTGGCCTCGACGTCGGGTGCAGCCGCCCGCAACGGGTTGCGTCGATTGCTGGAAGGATTGCTGAAGCAGAAGAGAGGAGATCTGCTGTGAGAGAGGCGCTCAGCACGGTACTCGACACGCTGGGCGACGTCTCGATCGCCGTCAGCGGCGGCATCGACTCGCTGACACTGGCGACGATCGCCGTCCAGCGCCTGGGCGCCGGGCGCGCCGGTATCATGCACGCCGTTTCGCCGGCCGTGCCGCCCGAGGCGACGGAGCGGGTGCGGATGCTCGCGGATAGGGAAGGCTGGGACCTGCAGCTGATCGATGCCGGCGAATTCTCCGACCCCGATTACATCGCCAATCCCCTCAATCGCTGCTTCTTCTGCAAGGGCAATCTTTACGGCGCCATCACTGCCAGGACCACCCGGCAGGTGCTGTCGGGCACCAATCTGGACGATCTCGGCGAATACCGGCCGGGGCTCGATGCCGCCCGCAATTTCTCTGTCAGGCATCCCTTCGTGGAGGCCGGGATCGGCAAGGCCGATGTGCGGCGTCTGGCGCGCGAGGCTGGTCTCGGAGACCTGTCGGAACTGCCCGCCTCGCCCTGCCTCTCCAGCCGCGTCGAGACATCGATCGCCATCGACGCCGCAACGCTGGCGGCGGTGCATCGCATCGAGACTTTCCTCACACAGGCGATTAGCCCGAAGACGGTCCGCTGCCGCATCCGCCGCAGCGGCGTCGTCGTCGAACTGGATCCCGGCAGCCTTCAGCGCACAGGTGACATGGGCGCCGTTCTGAGGGAGATGCTGCCTGAAGCCCACAAGGGCAAGAAACTCACCTTCGAGCCTTACCGCAACGGCAGCGCCTTCATCGGTGCACGGCCATGAGCAGCACCGACACCGTCTTCGATTTCGCCCGGGCCGAGCGCATCGGTCTCAGCGAAGCCGTCTTCTGCGCCGGGAAATCGCCGCAACAGATCGCGGGCATTCTCGAAAGCGCAAGGGAGCGTGATGCGAGCCTGCTTCTGACCCGTCTCGATGCGGCGAAATACGATGCACTACCTGCGCATCTCAAGGCGCAAACCGACTGGTGCGAGACGTCGAAAACCGCCTATTTCGGAGAGCTGCCGCCACTGTCGCTCACCGGAAAGGTCGCGATCGTCTCGGCCGGCACATCGGATGCCCCGGCAGCGCGCGAGGCCGAGCGCACCCTTCGCCACGCCGGCGTCGAGTGCAATTTCATGATCGATGTCGGGGTCGCCGGTCTCTGGCGGCTGATGGACAGGGTCGAGGACATCAGGCGCTTTCCAATCGTCATCGCCGTTGCTGGAATGGATGCGGCGCTCGCAAGCGTCCTTGGCGGTCTCTATGGCGGCGCCCTCATCTGCGTCCCGACCTCCGTCGGCTATGGCGCCGCCGAAGAGGGCCGTACGGCGCTGAATGCGATGCTCGCGAGCTGCGCGCCCGGCCTTCTCGTCACCAATATCGACAATGGCTATGGCGCAGCCTGCGCCGCCCTTCGGCTGCTCAACACCATGCAGCTTCGGTAAGTAGGGAGCCGCAAATGCGGCTCCCTACTATCGTCAGGCAGCGTCAACAGTCAGCTGCGTCTGTTCGCCGAGGCCTTCGATCCCGAGCTTGATCGTCTGCCCGGCCGTCAGGAAGACCGGCGGCTTCATGCCGAGGCCAACGCCCGGGGGCGTGCCGGTCGAGATGATGTCGCCCGGCTGCAGGCTCATGAACTGCGAGATGTAGTGGACGAGGAAGGAAACGCCGAAGATCATCGTCTTCGTCGAGCCGTTCTGGCGCATCACGCCATCGACGGAGAGCCACATCTTCAGGTCCTGCGGATCGGCGACTTCGTCGCGCGTCACCATCCAGGGGCCGATCGGGCCGAAGCTGTCGGCCGACTTGCCCTTGGTCCACTGGCCGCCGCGTTCCGCCTGGAACTCGCGCTCCGAGACGTCGTTGATCAGGCAATAGCCGGCGACATGCTTCATCGCATCGGCTTCCGAGACGTAGCGTGCTTCATCGCCGATGACGATGCCGAGCTCGACTTCCCAGTCGGTCTTCTTCGACTTGCGGGGAATGATGACATTGTCGTTGGGGCCGGTGATGGCGCTCGTCGCCTTCATGAACAGGATCGGCTCTGCGGGAATGGCAGCGCCCGTTTCGGCAGCATGGTCGGCATAGTTCAGGCCAACGCAGATAAATTTGCCGGTGCGAGAAACGCAGGGACCAAGGCGGCCTGGCTCGGCGACGACGGGCAGGCTTTCGATGTCGATGGCGGCGATCTTGGCGAGGCCCGCGGCCGTCAGATTGGCGCCGGCGACGTCATCGATCTGGCCGCTCAGGTCCCTCACCTTGCCGTTCTTGTCGAGGATGCCGGGCTTTTCGGCGCCGCGCTGGCCGTATCTCAGAAGCTTCATATCGATTATCCGTTCAAGGGGTTTGTCTTCAGGCGTTCGCCCAGCCGCCATCGATGACGAGGGCATTGCCGGTCATGAAGGCCGATTCATTGCTGGCTAAGTAGACGACGAGGTCGGCCACCTCTTCCGGTGTTCCAAGGCGCCCCATCGGCTGGCGAGCGATGAAGCCGGCCCGCGCCTGATCGTAATCGCCGAGCGCACGCATACGATCCTGCAGCGACGGGCTTTCGACCGTGCCTGGGCAGATGGCGTTGGCGCGAATGCCCTTGCCGACATAATCGAGCGCCACCGATTTCGTCAGGCCGATGACGGCAGCCTTCGTGGTGCCATAGATGAAGCGGTTCGGCGCGGCGATGACGGTCGAGGCGACCGAGGCCATGTTGACGATGGAGCCGCCGCCACGCTCGATCATGCCCGGCAGGAAGGCCCGGATCATCCGGTACATGGCGCGGATGTTCAGGTTGACGGAAAAGTCGAAGGCATCCTCGTCGCAATCGAGGATCGAGCCGTGATGGACGAAGCCGGCGCAGTTGAAGAGGATATCCGGGGCACCGATCTCACCGGCAAAGGCGGTGATCTCCGCGGGGTTCAGCACATCGAGCTTGCGGGTCGTCACGCCGGCATGGTCGTTCAGTGTTTCAAGCTTGGCGGCGTCGATATCCGTCGCCCAGACGCGGGCGCCCTCCCGCAGGAAGGCCAGCACCGTGGCACGCCCCATCCCCTGCCCGGCCGCCGTGACGACGGCCGTCTTTCCCTCAAGTCTTCCAGTCATGTCTGATCCTCAACAGATTACTCGGATTGTTCTCCGGCAAGACCGACGCGGCTTGCGGCGCCATGGAGATGGTCGCGCATCGCATCGCGGGCTTCGTCGCCATCGCCTGCCTCGATCGCATCGAGGATACGCTGGTGTTCGCCGAGCGTGACGGCCGCCAGGTCCTCCGAGCGCTGCTGGTTGCCCGATGCGAGAATGGATTCGCGCACCCGCTCGGAAACGAACATCAGGAACTGCACCATGTAGACATTGCCTGTCGCCGCAGCGACGGTCTTGTGGAATTCGAGATCGGTCTTCAGCCACATGACGCTGCCATAGGGCGCATCGCGCATCGTTACCAGCGCCTCTTTCATGGCGCCGAGATCGTCGGCTGTCCGCCGCTTGGCGGCAAGCGCTGCGGCTTCGACTTCGAGGATACCGCGAAGCTCGAAGAGTGACTGGAAGGCGTTTGCCTGCTGCAGCGCCTCGTAATCGATGGTCAGCACGGTGGCGTTCGGCTGGTCGGCGACGAAGGCGCCGCGGCCCTGCTGCGACCAGATGCGCCCCTCGGAGCGCAAGCGCGCGATCGCCTCACGCACCACGTTGCGGCTGACGCCGAATGTCTGGGCAAGCTGCTGTTCGGTCGGAAGCTGATCGCCCGGCCGCAGACGCCCTTGGGCGATCTCGCGCGAGATCGAGCTCGCGACCAGCGTCGATAGATGCGGCCCCCGATTGACCTTGTCGAGTTTCAACGTCATTCCCTACCCCTCTGCACTGCCTGCTGCACTTGCCAATATACGCCCCTCGCTCAACAGATGCTTCGGGTCGAAGGCATCCTTGATCCGGCGCGAAAGTTCCAGCGTCAAGGGGTCGGCGCGTTTCAGGAAGGCGCTCTGCTTGACGCGGCCGATGCCGTGCTCGGCACTGATCGAGCCGCCATGCTTGTCCGTCACGTCGAAGATCACCTCTTCCGTCGCATGAAAGAGAGCATCGTATTGATCGGCAGGCATGCCGACGGGCGGCACGATGTTCAGATGAATATTGCCATCGCCGACATGGCCATAGGTCACGGCGATCGCTTCCGGATACTTGTCAGAAAGCGCTTCCAGCGTGTCGGTCACGAAGGCCGCGAGGCTCGAAATGGAAACGGACACATCCGTCCTGAGATATCGTCCGCCGCGCCCTTGCGCCTCCACCATCATCTCGCGCAGCAGCCAGAGGCGGTCGCCCTGTGCTTTGCTGCTTGCGATGACGCCGTCGAGGACGAGATCGGATGCATCGGCGAGGAAACCTTCGAGCAGTGCGCGGAGATCGACACGCCCGGCGGCCGACGCCTCGATCAGCACATAGACGGGATAGGGCTCGCTCAACGGATCGGGCAGGTCGTCACGGGAATTGATGGCGATCTCCAGGCCCCCGCGCAGGATCAGCTCGAACGCCGTCAGGAGATCGCTGCACTGGCGGCGCGCCCGGGCATAGAGCTGCATCGCGTCATCGACGGAGGAGAGGCCGACCAGCGCGGTCTCGACCTGTTCGGGCTTCGGGAAGACCTTGAGCGCCACGGCGGTGACAATGCCGAGCGTGCCCTCGCTGCCGATGAAAAGCTGCTTCAGGTCATAACCGCGATTGTCCTTGCGCAGCGTCCTGAGACCATTCCAGATGCGGCCGTCGGCGAGCACGACCTCGAGGCCGAGAACCAGATCGCGCGTCATGCCGTAGCGCAGCACATTGAAGCCGCCGGCATTGGTCGAGACGTTGCCGCCGATGCGGCAGGTCCCCTGTGCGCCGAAAGTGATCGGCAGGATACAGTCCTTCGCCTCGGCATGGCGCTTGGCGTCTTCGAGAATGCAGCCGGCCTCGACGACCATGGCGTAATCGATCGGATTGACCGAGCGCACCTTGTTCATCCGCTCCAGCGAGACGACCACTTCGCCGCCCGGGTAGCTCGCAACCGCCGCGCCGACGAGACCGGTCAATCCGCCTTGGGGAACAACGTGGATTTTCTCTTGGTGACAGAAGGCCATCAGCTGGCTGAGCTCTTCGGCCGAGCGGGGCCGCGCGACCGCCAACGGACGGCCGTAATGCTCGCCGGACCAGTCACGGCTATAGCGCTCGAGTGCCTCGCCGTCCGTCAGCAACAGGTCTGCCGGCATGGCGGCAGCGAGGGCGGCAAGCGCTCTTTCCTGCAGGGGCGAGTGGGCATTCATGCGGTTGCTCCGGTTCAGCGGGAAAACATCTGGACAATTGGGTCACTTACATGGTTATCATACAACACTGGTTTCGAACATCAAGTGCAGGGTTACTTTCCGCTGCTCGCCATTCGCTAAAAACCAGTGTAAAATCGATAACTTGCAGGAGGATCCGTATTATGACCGCAGCGTCCGGCCAATTTCGAAATATGCACACCATGATCCGCGTGTTCGACCTCGACAGGTCGATCAAGTTCTACACGGAACTGCTCGGGATGACGCTTCTGCGCAAGGATGATTATCCGGGCGGAAAGTTCACCAACGCCTTCGTCGGCTACGGTCCGGAGGAGACCGACACCGTCATCGAACTGACCTATAACTGGGGCCGCGAAGAGCCTTACGAACTCGGCACCGGCTTCGGCCACCTGGCGCTCGGCGTCAACGACATCTACGCCGTCTGCGCCGCGCTCGAAAAGCAGGGCGCCAAGATCCCGCGCCCGCCGGGCCCGATGATGCACGGCACGACCCATATCGCCTTCATCGAGGATCCGGATGGCTACAAGATCGAGCTGATCGGCCTCGACACGATGTAACGATCGGTCCGCTTTCGGAGAGCCGCGCCCCTGGGCGCGGCTTTTTTTGTTGGGAGCCATCCTCATTTGATGATCGCAATCTTGCTGCGGTCGATGGTGATGGCGACGGCGAGGATCAGCACCGAACCGAAGACGACGTTTTCGGCAAAGATATTGATGCCGATAAAGGTCATGCCGATGCGCACGATCGAGATGATCAGCGCGCCGACCGCCGTTCGCGCCACGCCGCCGAGGCCGCCGGTAATCGCCGTGCCGCCGACGATGACGGCAGCGATCGCCGGCAGGAGCAGCTGATTGGCGAGATTCGGCGAGCCGCTGGAAAGACGGGCGGCGAGGATGCAGCCGGCAATCGCCGCCAGCATGCCCGAGATCGCAAAGGCGACGATCTTGGTGCGCTCGACATTGATACCCGCCGCAATCGCCGCCGGCTCGCCGGCACCGATCGCCAGGCTGTGGCGGCCGAAGCGGGTATAGCGCAGGCCGACGAAGGCTAGCACGCCGATGATCGCGGCAATCCAGATAACAGTCGGCAGACCGGCAAAATTGCCGTTGATCCAGGCCGTGTTTTCACGGCCACCCTCTTCGATGGTGATCGCCCGTCCGGCCGCGGCCCAGAGCGCGATACCGGCAACCACACCACCGGTCGCCAAGGTGGCGACGAAGGATGGCACCTTCAGCCGAACATGGACGTAGCCGCTGAGCACGCCGAAGATGAGGCCCGACAGGATCGCGACCGGGAAAGCGAGCATACCGATCTGCGGCAAGAGCTGCGCCAGGATGACGCTCGAGAGCGAAGCCACCGACTGGATCGACAGATCGATGCCACCGATCAGGATGACGAAGGTCACGCCCGCGGCGAGGATGAAAAGCACTGCCGTGTTTGACAAGAGAAGGATCAGCGTATCGCCGGTGAGGAAGCCGGGTGCGGCAATCTCGATGACCAGCACCAGCACGACGAGCAGCGCTGGCGGAATGGCGCCCTGCATCCAGCCTGCCGTGAGAAGGGATTTGATGTCCTTGAACATGATTGCCTCCTCACACCATTGCCGCAACGAGATCGACCTGATCCGGCTTGGCGCCCGGAGCCGCATCGAAATGGGCCGTGACCGCACCATCGCGCATCACCAGCACGCGATGCGACAGGCCGATCGTTTCTTCCAGCGTGTCCGATATCAAAAGGATCGCGACGCCTTCCGAGGAGAGCTGCCGGACGAGCTCGTAGACCTCTTCCTTGGCACCGACATCGAGGCCGCGGGTCGGATGATCGAGGATCAGGATCCGCGAGCCCGCCGTCATCCAGCGTGCCAGCACTACCTTCTGCTGGTTACCGCCCGAGAGTTTACGGCAGGCAATATCCGGTCCCGGCGCCTTGATGCGCAGCCGCTTGATCCAGTCGGCGGCGAGCTTGCGTTCACGCCGGTAATCAATCGCGCCGCCGCGCATGACGGAGGAGAGATCGGCAAGGCTGATATTCTCAGCGATCGACAGGAACATCACCAGTCCCTCGACGCGCCGTTCGCGGGGGATATAGCCGATGCTCTTGCGCACCGCCTGCTCCGGCGAACGGAAATGCACCGGCTCGCCATTGATCTTCAGCGTACCGGCCGTGTGCGTCAGGAAGCCGCCGATCGCCCGCGTCACCTCTTCGCGGCCGGAGCCGACGACGCCGGCAATACCGACGATCTCGCCAGCACGGATCTGCAGGTCGACATCGTGGAAAGCGCCGTCGATCGACAGCCTGCTGGCATCGACGACGATCTCGCTTTTCGGCGGTAGCTGCTTGTCTTCCTTGTAATAGGTCGCCTGCAGCCCGCGGCCGACCATGATCTCGTGAAGCTCGGGACCGGTAACATCGGCGGCCCGATGCTCGGCCACCACCTGACCGTCCTTCATCGTGTAGACGCGGTCCGAGATGCGCAGCACCTCGTCCAGCCGATGCGAGACGAAGACGAAGCTTGCCCGCGACTTCAGCGAGCGCACCCGCTTGAAGAGCACGTCGATATCGCTACCGCTCAAGACCGATGTTGGCTCGTCGAGCAGGATGACAAGCGGGCGCGAGACAGTCTCTTCCAGCGTCAGCGCCTTGGCGAGCTCGACCATCTGGCGGGCCGCGAAGGTCAGTTCCGAGGTCCGCGCCGTGACATCGATATCGACGCCGATCTTTTCGAGCTGGCGGCGGGCGGCGGCGCGCATCGCCTTCCAGTCCATGATGCCGAAGCGGACGAACTGGTCTTCCTGGCCGAGATAGATGTTTTCGGCCACCGAGAGGTTGAGGAGTAGGGACTGTTCCTGAAACACCATGCCGATGCCGTTGGCCGCGCCATCACGCGCATTGCGCAGCTTCAACGGCTGCCCGTCGAGCATAAGCGTGCCGCTGTCGGGCTGGTGCGTTCCGGCAAGGATGCGCATCAGCGTCGATTTACCGGCACCATTTTCGCCGATGAGGCCAACGACCTCGTTCGGGCGGATTTCGAGCGAGACGTTCTTCAATGCGTGAACGCCGGCGAAGGATTTGCTGATTTCGTTGGCTGACAACATGGCGGTCACTTCACGATCTGGAGGCGCAGGCGGTCGAGCGACAGCGCGACGGCGGCAATGATCATCAGGCCCTGGACGGTCTGCTGCACATAGGGCGAGACGCCGAGCAGGATCATGCCGTTGCTCAGCACGGTGACGATCAGCACGCCGACCAGCGTATTGATGACCCCACCTTCGCCGCCAGTCAGCGCCGTTCCGCCAACGACGACGGCGGTCACGGCGGCAAACAGGCGGCCGTCGGCGATGACCGCATCCGAACGGCCAAGCTGGGCGGCGGCAAGCACGCCGGCAACGCCGAAGAAGAAGCCGGCGAGCCCGAAGGCCATGATGCGGACACGGCGCAGATTGATGCCCGAGAGCTCGGCCACATCCTCACCCCCGCCGATCGCCATGATGTGGCGCCCAAGCCGGGTGTAATATTGAACGGTGCAGGCGATCAGGAAGGCGGCAAGCGCCACCCAGACTGCCACCGGCAATCCGAGAAAGCGCGCCAGCGCCAGATCGCGGATCGACGGATCCATCAGGCGCACAGCCGAACCACCAAGCATATAGACGGAGATCCCGAGCCCGATAAACCAGACGCCGAGCGTCGCCATGAAGGATGGAATCCGGAGAAAGGTCTGGATGATGCCGGTGGTGAAGCCCATGGCGGTGCTGGCGGCGATGGCGGCGATCACGGCGAGCCAACCATAGGCATTGGCATTCGCGTCGTTGGTGGCGAGCAGCACGGTGACCATCGCGGCCACCGACAGCGATCCCTCGACCGAAAGGTCGATGCTGCCGAGCAGGATGATGAAGGTGAGCCCCATGGCAAGCGTCAGCGGCACCGCGGCGGAATTGGCGATGCGCACGAGATTGCGCGGCTCGATGAAATTGGGATTGGCGATGGTGATCAGAATGCAGAGTGCGATCAGCACCAATGCCGGGGCATAGGCGCGCAAGCGCTTGCGATCGAGCCCGCCGAACAGGCGGCTTCCAACAGTCGGCATGTCACCTGCCTGTTCGCTTTTGGTCATAGTCTTGATGTTTTCGGCATTGATGGTCAACAGACTGCACCTCGCTGCGTCATCCGGAGTTGCTGGCAGGCGCGGAAAGCGCCCGCCAGCGAGGAGGCAGCCGCGGAGGAGCCGCGAGCTGCGGGAGGACACACTGCCGCTTAAGCGCGGATCGCACCCGTGACGCGGCCCCAGAGATCGTTCCAGTCGAGCGTCGGATGGGAGTCGATGTTGGTCTTGTAATATTCCTCGACATTCTCCTTCGCGATCAGCACCGCCTTGCCGTAGAACTCGCGGTGATCGGCCGGCTCCTTGGCCGGGTCGAACTTCTTCTGAAGCGCGGCGAGACCGATCGCCAGGCCCATGCCGCCCTGCCAGAACGGATCGGACGTCACGGTGCAGGCAAACTCGCCCTTGCGCACCGCATCGACCGCAGCCTTGATGCCATCGACGCCGACGACCGGGACCTTGCCCGCGAGGTTTTCGGCGCGCAGCGCCTCGAGAGCGCCGGTGCCCATGTCGTCATTGGCGGCCCAGATGCCCTTCACGTCGTCGCCGAAGCGGGTAAGCAGGTTGCTCGTCAGATCATAGGCTTCCGAAGACTTCCAGTTCGCCACCTGGAAATCCAGGAGCTTGATGTTGGTGTTGGCCGCCAGCGCGTCTTCCAGGCCCTTCTTGCGTTCGATCGCCGCGGTGTTGGAGATCTGGCCGCCGAGCGCGATGATGCCGCCGGAGCCGCCGATCGACTTGAAGAGGATTTCGGCGATCTGCTTGCCGCTCGAGATGCCGTCGAATTCGATATGCGAGACGTAGTTCGGGTTGAAGTCCTTCGGATGCAGGTCGGCAGGCTTGTTCCACTGGGTCACGACATAGGCGCCGGCCTTGGCGCAGGCCTCGACGATGGGGCGCGCATCCGGCGTATCGTTCGGGTCGGAATTCAAAACCATGTTGCCGCCGGTCTTGGCGAGCATGGCCTTGATGTCGGCAATCCCCTTTTCGCTGTTGCCTTCCGAGACAAGCGTGACGTGGTCGAGGCCGATGGCGGAGGCGAAGGCCTCGGCACCGGTCTTCCAGACCGCATGATACGGGTTGGAAAGCGAGCGGATCGACGTGACAAGCGTCGGCTTGTCTGCGGCGAAGAGCTGTTTCGGCAGCGCTGCGACGGTTGCGCCCGCCGCGACGGTTGCCAGAAACGATCTGCGGTTCATGCTGCCGAAATGCGAATTTATCTTATCGATCATTCGAAAACCTCCCGTTGAATGACGAAGATCCCGATGCCGTCCTTCTTTCCCCGGCACCGCGATCTGAAGCAACGTCGTCATAGCATTTGTACGACAACCCTTCAAGACGATAACCGTACCCTTTCTCTTGACGAGGGGCAAGAGACTTGAGATTGTGATCGCGAATTGATGCCGCGGCAACGAGGAGCGCCCGGCATCACATGCATTTTACGGAGGAGAGAATGCCCGATTACATCATCGTCGGGGGCGGCTCGGCGGGATGCGTGCTTGCTGCGCGCCTGAGCGAGGACCCTGGTGTTTCCGTGACCCTGCTGGAAGCCGGTCCACGCGACAGCAATATGTATATCCATCTCCCCGTAGGCTTCTTCAAGATGACGGCCGGCCCGCTGATCTGGGGCTATGAAACGGTGGCCGGGCGCGAGATTGCCGGGCGCAAGATGGTCTATCCGCAGGCCCGCGTGCTCGGCGGCGGCAGCTCGATCAACGCGCAGGTCTTCACCCGCGGCTGCCCCGAGGATTACGACGGCTGGCGCGACCTCGAGGGATGCGCTGGCTGGGGCTACGAGGATGTGCGCCCCTATTTCCGCAAGTCCGAAGGCAATGACACATTCGGCGGCGCTCATCACGGCACCGAAGGACCGCTCGGCGTCAGCTCGCAGAACCCGCATCCGCTGACGCGCGTCTTCGTGCGCGCCGCACAGGAAGCCGGTCTTCCCTTCAATCCCGACTTCAATGCGGGATCGCAGGCGGGCGCCGGTTTCTATCAGACGACCACCAAAAACGGCCGCCGCAGCAGCACCGCCGTCGGCTATCTGAAGCCCGCCGCGCATCGTAAGAACCTGACGGTGCGCACCGGTACCGCCGTCAACAGGATCGTCATCGAGAACGGCTGCGCCGTCGGCATCGAGATCATCGAGAACGGCCGGCCGGTGCTGTTGAGGGCCGAGCGCGAAGTCATCCTCACGTCGGGCGCCATCGGTTCGCCGAAGATGCTGATGCTCTCGGGTCTCGGCCCCGCCGACGAACTACGAGCGCTCGATATCGATGTCGTCAGAGATCTGCCGCAGGTCGGCAAGAACCTGCAGGATCACATGGATGTCGATGTTCTCGCTGAACTCAGCGGCTCGCACGGCATCGACCGCTACAAGAAGCGCCATTGGCAGGTCGCGGCCGGGATCGAATACGCCCTGTTCGGCAAGGGGCCGGTGGCCTCGAACATCGTCGAGGGCGGCGGCTTCTGGTGGGGCGACAAGGCCGAGAAGACCCCGGACCTGCAGTTCCACTTCCTGCCGGGCGCAGGCGTCGAGGAGGGCATCGGCGGCGTGCCTGGCGGCAACGGCTGCACGCTGAATTCCTATCACGTGCGCCCGCGCTCTCGCGGGACGGTGACGCTGCGCTCGAAGGATCCATCAGTTCCCCCGGCGATCGACCCGAACGCCTTTGCCGAGCCCTACGATCTGGAACGCGCCGTCGACGGCATCAAGATCTGCCAGGAAATCCTCTCCCAGCCGGCCTTCCGGCCCTTCGTCAGACGGCTGCATCTGCCTGACGGCAATATCCGCACGCAAGAGGAATACCGGCAGTTCGCCCGGCAGTACGGCCGCTCGGCCTATCACCCCGTCGGCACATGCCGCATGGGCGGTGGCGAAGATGCCGTCGTCGATCCGGATCTCAAGGTGCGCGGCATCGATCGGCTCCGGGTCTGCGACAGTTCCGTCATGCCGCGGCTGATCTCGTCGAATACCAATGCCGCGACCATCATGATTGCCGAGAAAGCGGCCGATATTCTCAAAGGCGTCTTGCAGCGGCAGCCGCAGCACGATTACGCATAGTAGTGACATCAAGCGCAGATCATTCCATGACCCACTCCATCTCCTCGCCGCGTGAATTCCTCGCTTCGCTTTTCCACGCCGCCGTCAAGGCCGCCGACCCGCTGACGGGGATCAGGGCGCATTTGCCGGAAAAGCCGAAGGGCAGAACGGTAGTGATCGGCGCCGGCAAGGGCGCGGCGCAGATGGCGCGGGCACTGGAAAGCCTCTGGGACGGCCCGCTCGGAGGCGTCGTCGTCACTCGCTACGGCTATGGCTGCGAGACCGAACATGTCGAGATCATCGAGGCATCCCATCCGGTGCCGGATGCCGCCGGTCTTGCCGCATCGAAGCGGCTGCTTGAGACGGTCCGGGACCTGACGGCCGATGACCTCGTCATCGCGCTGGTCTGCGGCGGCGGTTCGGCACTGCTGCCATCGCCGCCGGAGGGACTGACGCTCGACGACGAGATTGCGCTGAACGAGATGCTGCTGGCATCCGGCGCGCCGATCTCGGCGATGAATGTCGTGCGCAAGCATCTCTCGACGATCAAGGGCGGCCGTCTCGCCGCCGCGACCAAGGCCCGTGTCGTCAGCCTCATCGTTTCGGACATTCCGGGTGACAACCCGGCGCATGTCGCCTCGGGACCGACCGTCCCCGATCGCTCGACCCGGCACGAGGCGCTGGAGATTATCGCACAGTACGGCCTGAAGCTGCCGCAGGCGGCGCTCGATCATCTGAACTCCGAAAAGGCCGACGCGCCGCTGCCCGATAATCCGGCCTTTGCCCGCAATAGCCATCACATCATCGCCTCGGCCGGCGTCTCGCTGGAAGCGGCCGCCGCGCTTGCCCGCGCGAGCGGCATCGAAGCGGCAATCCTGTCGGATGCGATCGAAGGCGAATCCCGCGACGTGGCGTTTGTGCATGCGGCAATCGCCAGGGAAGTCAGCGGCCGCGACCGCCCCTTCACGAAGCCGGTCGTCGTGCTCTCCGGCGGCGAGACGACGGTGACGCTGCGCGCCAAGGGCGGCAAGGGTGGCCGCAACGGCGAATTCGCGCTTGCCGCCGCACTCGCGCTCGACGGCCACGACATCCACCTGCTCGCTGCCGATACCGACGGCATCGACGGATCGGAGAACAATGCCGGCGCCTTTGCGGATGGCACGACCGTCAAGCGCTTGCGCGCCGCGGCTCTCGATCCGCGCCGCGTTCTCGATGCCAATGACAGCTATACCGGCTTCAAGGCGATCGGCGACCTCTTCGAGACCGGCCCGACCGGGACCAATGTCAACGATTTCAGAGCCATCCTGATCCTCTAAGGCGACCAGCCATGAAACATCTGCTCTTCATCGGCACGCTCAACCAGCCGACCTCCTATTTCGAAGGCGCCAATGGCGATGGCCTCTCGGTCCACCTCTTCGATGACGAGACCCTGACGGCCGAGCGGCTGGCTTCCGCCCCGCAGATCGTCAATCCGACCTTTCTCTCGCCGACTCCGGACGGCAGCCTCGTCTATGCCAATTCCGAGATCGAGGGCTGGTACGAGGGTCTGGTTACTGCCCTGTCCTTCGAAAGCAAGGCTGCACGCCTCGACCACCTCAACATGCAGCCTTCGCTTGGCGCAACGACGGCGCATAATGCGATTTCCCGGGATGGACGGCATCTCTTCGTCGTCAATTATGCGATGGGTGCGGGTGGTCCGGATCAGGCACTGGTCGCCTTCGGACGGCGGGCAGACGGCTCGCTGGCGCCCGGCCGCATCAGCGCCGCGCAATCCGGCACCGGCCCCAATGCCGCCCGCCAGGAACGCAGCCATCCGCACAGCGTCACCGAGATTGCGCCCAATCTGCTGCTTGTCGCCGATCTCGGCACCGACCGGCTGACGGTCTACAGCCTGGAAAACGGGCAACTCGAAAAGATCAGCGAGACCGCCACACGGCCAGGCGCCGGACCGCGCCATGTCGCACTGCATCCGTCCGGGCGCTTCGTCTTCGTCATCAACGAGCTTGACTCGACGGTGGCAAGCTACCGGATCGGCGCAGGCGGCAAGTCACTCGAAGAGATCGCCGTCTGTCCGACCGTTCCCGATCAGGCCGCCGCCGCAAACCATGCCTCCGACCTGCAGATCTCATCTGACGGACGGTTTCTCTACGGCGCCAATCGCGGCCATGACAGCATCGCAGTCTTCGCGGTCGATGCTGAAACCGGCAGGCTCTCGCCAATGGGTCAGGTCCCCTGCGGCGGCCGGACGCCGCGCAATCTCGCGATCGCCCCGCAGGGCAGCCATCTGCTTTGCGCCAATCAGGACGGCGATGTCGTCAGCATCTTCGCCCGTGATCCGGAAACCGGAGCACTTGTTGACAGCGGCAAGACCATCCGCATCGGCACGCCGATGTGCCTGCGTTTTGCCAGGGCCTGAGCGGCAGAAGCCGCTCAGTGCTTGAGAATCTGGCTGAGGAACAGCTTGGTCCGCTCGTGCTGCGGGTTGGTGAAGAAGTCGTTCGGCTTGCCTTCCTCGACGATCTGACCCGAATTCATGAAGATCACCCGGTCGGCGACGGCGCGGGCGAAGCCCATTTCGTGGGTCACGCAGACCATCGTCATGCCGTCCTTGGCAAGCCCGGTCATCGTCTCCAGCACTTCCGAGACCATTTCCGGGTCGAGCGCCGAAGTCGGCTCGTCGAAGAGCATCACGGCCGGCTGCATGCAGAGCGAGCGAGCAATCGCCACGCGCTGCTGCTGGCCGCCCGAAAGCTGGATCGGATATTTGTTGGCCTGTTCGGGAATGCGCACGCGCTCTAAAAATTTCAGCGCCGTCTTCTTGGCTTCCGCCTCCGGCACGCCCTTGATCCACATCGGCCCGACCATGCAGTTCATCAGCACCGTCATATGCGGGAAGAGATTGAAGTGCTGGAACACCATGCCGACATTCTTGCGGACCTCGCCGACATTGCGCATCTTGTTGTGCAGCGTGATGCCATTGACGGAAATCTCGCCTTCCTGATGCGCTTCCAGCCGGTTGAAGCAGCGGATCAGCGTCGACTTGCCGGAGCCCGAGGGACCGCAGACGACGATGCGCTCGCCCTTGCTGACCGTCAGGTTGATATCCTTCAGCACCTGGAAGGCGCCGTACCACTTGGAAACGTTCTTCGCTTCGATGATCTTGTCGCCGTTCATCGGACTTTGCTCCTGGCGTAATGACGCTCGATGCGGGATTGGATGAGCTCCAGGCAGATCGACATGATCCAGTAGAGCATGGCGGCCGAGATCAGCATTTCCATGTGCTGAAAGGTCTTCTGTCCGAGCGTGCGGGCGAGGAACATCAGTTCCCAGACGCCGATGACCGAGACCAGCGAGCTGTCCTTCAGCATGGAGATGAACTGGTTGCCGGTCGGCGGGATGATGACCGGCAGTGCCTGCGGCAGGATGATCTTGCGCATGGTGATGCCGAAGCCGAAGCCGATCGAGCGCGAGGCTTCCCACTGGCCACGGTCGATGCTCTGGATGCCCGAGCGGAAGATTTCCGTCATGTAGGCGCCGTAGCAGAGCGACAGGGCGAGAATACCGGCCGGCACCGCATCGATGACGAAGCCGAGCTGCGGCAGGCCGAGATAGATCAGATAGACCTGCATGAGGAGCGGCAGGCCGCGGAAGAACGACGTGTAGAAGCTGGCGATCGCATAGGCGAAGCCATTGGTCGAGAGCTTGGCGACGGCGCCGAGAATGGCGATCGCCGAGGCGATGACGATCGAGATTGCCGAGACATAGATCGTCGTCACTAGGCCCTGGGTAATCATGAAGGGCAGTTTTTCGGCGATGAACGGCAGGCTCAGATGAAAGGTCGCGAAAAAGGCGAGGAACAGAAGCAGCAGTTCCAGCCAGACGACCGCAATCTGCACCCTGAGCGGCGCAAAGCCGATCAGCACGACATTGAGCACGAACATGACGGCGATGACGAAGGCGATCGCGAAACGTCCATACAGGCCGCTGGCAGAGGGATCGCCGATCACGGGGCGCATCAATTCGCCCATCGCCGTGCCGGTCATGTTGAACATCAGGAAGAAGGCCAGCACGACCGCAAACATCGTCGCGATTAACCACGGCTTATGGACGAGCACTTCAGACTCGACGGTATCGGGATAAAGCATCTCTTGTCCCTTGCGGCAAATCGACGGTCCGGTTGCCCGGACCGTCCGCTTCTGGCGGTGGTTACTTTACGACCGTATAGTCTACGCCATACCACTTCACGGAGAGCTTGCTCAGAGTGCCATCGGCCTGCATGCCCTTCACGGCTTCAGCGATCTTGTCGTTGAATTCCTTGTCGCCATGCTCGATCGCAACGGCGAGCGGCTCGTAGAAGACGGGGTCGCCGATCTGCTTGATCGGGTAGCCGGCCTTTACCGCGTCGAGAATGCTCGGCAGCGAGGAGACGACGGCATCGAGACGGGTACCGTCACCGAGACGCAGATCGTCGAAGGCGGTGGTCGAGTTGGCGTAGGACTTCACTTCCTTCGGCTTGAACTCGTATTTGAAGGGAGGCGCGCCGGCGGCATCGAGCGTCAGGTCGCCCTTGGCATAGGCTTCGAAGGTCGAGGTTGCCGTGGTGCCGACGACCTTACCGTCAAGATCGGAAAGCTTCGTCGCCTTGCTATCCTTGTGAACGGCAACGGCTGCCGGGGTGTAGTAGTAGACGGCCGGGAAATCGAAGATCTCGGCGCGCTTCTTGGTCGGCGTCATCGAGCCGACATGCATGTCCCAGCGGCCCGCCCAGTTGCCGGCAGTGATGATGTCCCAGCCCGGGGTGACGAACTCGACCTTCACGCCGAGGCGCTTGCCGATATCCTTGGCGACATCGACGTCGAAGCCGTCGAGTTCGTTCTTCTCGTTCATGAAGGATTGCGGCGCCCAGTTGGCGTCGGTCGCAACCTTCAGGTCCTTGGCCGCCATGACGCGGTCGAGGACGGCACCGGCATTGGCCGGGAGTGCGGCGAAGGCCACGGCAAGCGATGCTGCCGCTGCGGAAATCTTGGTCAGTCTGTTCATGCGATGGTTCCCTTTATTGTCATTCTTGGTTTTTGGCCCGGGCTCATTCCCGTACCGTCATGCAATCTTGATGTCGAAGAGACCTTTTCGTCTTCCGGCGATTTGAAGCAGCCGCAGGCCGGTCGCTTCCTTGAATCGATGGAAGTCAGAGCTCTCCTTTCTGACGCATCTCGTCGCGAATGGAGCGGGCGACCCGGAAGGCCTCGACGCCGGCCGGAATGCCGCAATAAACCGCGATCTGCACGAGTGCTGCCCTCAGTTCGTCATCAGTCAGGCCATTGCGGATCGCGCCGCGAAAATGGATGCCGAATTCATGCATGCGGTTCAGCGCCGCCAGCATGCCGAGGTTGAGGAGGCTGCGCTGCTTGAGGTCGAGCCCTTCGTCGGTCCAGGCCGTGCCCCAGCAATATTCGTTGAGCACATCCTGGAACGGTGCCGAGAAGCTGTCGGCGCCGTTGATGGCGCGGTCGACATAGTCGTCACCCAGTACCTTGCGGCGAACGGCCTCGCCGCTCTTTCTGAGTGCCTCATCCATGGTTCGTCTCCTTGGCGGCCAGGAAGCCGCGCATCAGGTTCGCCACCGTTTCCGGCGCCTCGATGAGAATGGAATGGCGCAGGCCCGGCAGGATCGACAGCGTCGAGCCGGGGATACGCTCGTGCATGTAGCGGGCCATGCGCGGATTGGATCCGGCATCGTCCTCGCCCGTCGCAATCAGCGTCGGGCAGCGGATCTGGTCGAGGAAGCCGCCGAAGTCGGTCTCGGCGAGCACGCGGTAGGCGGCCGCATAGCATTCCGGATCGTTCTCGGCATCGCGCTGGCGAAGCCTTGCTATGACCTTCGGGTTCGCGGCCTGGAATTCTTCGGTCAGCCAGCGCGACAGCGAGGCATTGTGATGATCGGCCGGCGTACCGGCCCGCAGCGCCGCGAGACGCTCCAAAACCCGCGTCCGCTCCTCCGGCGTGCGCCCGGCCACTGTCGATAGCAGCGCCAGCTTGCGCAGCCGGTCGAGATGGGTCAGCGCCAGGCGCTGGGCGATCAACCCGCCGAGCGAGAAGCCGGCGAGATTGAAACTCGAGAAGCCTGCCTTGTCGGCGAGCGCCAGCGCCTCGTTGACGAAATCGTCGATCTCGTAGCGGCCCTTCACCCGGCTCGATTGGCCGTGGCCGCGCAGGTCGAAGGTCAGGATGGTGAAACTGTCCTTCAGGCGCTCGACCACACCCGACCACGCCTCCAGATAGGAGCCGACGCCGTGGATGCAGACCAGCGGATCGCCGCTACCGTCGATCCGGTAGTTGAGCGTCACGTCTCCGACGGTATGGCGCTGTGCCTCTGCCATGTCAGCCTGCCGCCGCCTTGCGCTGCTTGTCCTTTTCGCGCGCTGCGAAGAAGGGCATGATTTCCTTGACGAACAGCTCGATCGTCCGCTTCTGCAGCTCGAAGGGCAGGTTGAAGGTCAGGCCGAGGCAGTACTGATCGACACCTGCTGCTTCATAGACCAGCAGTTTCTCGATCGCCTCGTCGGGCGTGCCGAACATCAGGTTCTTGCGGATATTGTCCGGATTGTAGTTGTCCTTGCCCTTGACCGCTTCATAGGGCACCGCTTCCGGGAATCCTTCGCGGACATTGCCGATATTCTGCATCAGGTTTTCGAAGGCGCGGCCGTAATCCATGCTGTGCTTGACTGCCAGTTCCCAGCCGTCGGCCTTGTCGTAAACGCAGGTGCGGCGCTGCATCATGAAGCGCGGGCGCGGTACCTCGGGATGATCGGCAACCGCCTTGTTGAACTTGTCGGCCAGAACCTGGATCTCGGCCGCCGGCTGCGAGAGCGGCGTCGAGAGGATGCTGGCGCCATTGGCGATCGCCCAGTCGAAGGAGCCGGGATCGCGGGCCGCGACCCAGATCGGCGGATGCGGCTGCTGCAGCGGCTTCGGCACCGACGTGGCGGTCGGGAATTTCCAGTAGTGCCCGTCATGGGCGTAGTCGCCGGCCCAGAGCTTCTTCACAGCCGGGACGATCTCCTTCATGTAGGCGACGCCTTCCTGCTGCGGCATGCCGCCGGCCATCCGGTCGAACTCATACTGGTAGGAGCCGCGGGCGATGCCGAATTCCAGACGGCCATTGGTCAGATGATCGCAGAGCGCGGATTCGCCGGCGAGACGGATCGGCGTCCAGTAGGGCGCAACCAGCGTCGAGGTACCCAGACGGATCTGCTCGGTGTGCTGCGCCAGCCAGACCAGCGTCTGGAACGGATTGGGAGAGATCGTGCATTCGATCGTGTGGTGCTCGGCAGTCCAGAGCGCCTCGAAACCGCCCTCGTCGGCCATCCGTGCCAATTGCAGGAGATTGTTCTTGACCGTCGACATCGGAATGTCGGGCGAGAAGCGTTCCATGGTCAGCGATACTGCGAATTTCATCTGCTAGCCTCCCTTTCGGGTTCAGTTTTGTGCGTGCCGTCACTTCAGACGGATGACGAAGGGGTCCTGCATGGCGCCGGAATAATCGATGATGACGTTCTTCAGCCGTGAGAACTCATGCATCACCTCGAAGCCGCCGCGGCGGCCATAGCCGCTCTCCTTGAAGCCGCCATTGGCGGACATGAAGGAGGCCGAGCGATAGGTATTGACCCAGACGGTGCCGGCCTCGATCTGGTTGGCGAAGCGCAAGGCCCGATCGATGTCCTTGGTCCAGATGCCGGAGGCGAGGCCGTAATGGCTGTCATTGGCAAGCGCGATCATCTCCGCCTCGTCGCGGAACGGCATGACGCCGACCACCGGGCCGAAGATCTCGTCACGCATGAAGCCCATGTCGTTTTGCGCATCGACCATGACGGTCGGCTCGTAGTACCAGCCGCCGCTCGAGAGACCTACCTTCTGCGGACGGCGGCCACCCGCCGCAACCTTGGCGCCTTCCTTGACGCCCGAGGCAACGTAACCCTCGACCTTGGAAAGCTGGTCGGCGAGCGCCAGAGGGCCGATATCGGTATCATCGACCGTCGGCAGGCCGACGCGGATGCGGGCGGTGCGGGCGATCAGCGCATCGATGAACTTGTCGTAGATGCTGGCCTCGACGAAGCAGCGCGAACCGGCAACGCAGGTCTGCCCGGCAGCGGCAAAGACGCCGGAGACGACGCCATTGACGGCATGCTCGATCTCGACGTCGCCGAAGACCACATGCGGCGACTTTCCGCCGAGCTCCATTGAGCAGGGCACGAGGTTCTGCGCGGCATTGCCGGCGATACGGCGGCCGGTCGCGGTGCTGCCGGTGAAGACGTACTTGGCGACGCCCGGATGGCGGGTCAGGGCTTCGCCGGCGCTCTTGCCGGTGCCCGTGACGACATTGACGACACCGGCGGGGAAGCCGGCTTCATGAATGAGTTCGGCCAGCGCCAGCGTCGAGGCAGTCGCATGTTCCGAAGGCTTGATGACGACGGTGTTGCCGATCGCCAGGCATGGCGCCAGCGTGCCGGTCAGCAGCATCAGCGGCGAATTCCAGGGCGTGATCATGCCGACGACGCCGAGCGGTTCGCGCAGGTTGATGTTCAGCGTATCGGCCCGGTTGATCGGGATCGTGTCGCCCTGCAGCTTGTCGGCCATCCCGGCGAAATAGTGATAGCTATCAGGCATCGAGCGCATCTGCGCCCGGGTTTCCTTCAGCAGCTTGCCGTTGTCGCGCGTCTCGATCTCGGCAAGCGTATCGGCATTGGCGCGGACGAGTTCCGCGAGCTTGCGGACCAGCGCACCGCGGTCCGTCTGCGTCATGCGCCGCCAGGCCGGATTGCGGAAGGCGGCATTCGCGGCCGCGACCGCAGATGCGACGTCGTCGGCATCGGCTTCGGCCAGATCGTACCAGCGCTCGCCGGTGGTCGGGTCGTAGCTGGCGATGTAGTTGCCGTTCTTCGGCGCCACGAATTCGCCGTTGATGAACAGGCCCTGTCGCGACCCTTCGATGGAGCTTACCGTCGTCTTCATGTCACTGTCCTTGGTCTTGGGAGGCTTGGATCCAGGCACGGGCTTCGCCGTCGATCATCGCGACGCGGCCGCCGTCGTCCGAATCCATGTAGATGCCGAACCGGCCGGCCTGCCGCTCGCGGACGTAGCGGCGCAGCATGGAGCGCAGTTCGTGGGTGGCGATCGCTTCGTAGGGCAGATCGTCGATGGCGAAGAAGCGGAGGTCGGCTGGCAGGTTGACGCCCGCCCCCTCGCCCGCCAGCCGGGCACGATAGACGAGATAGCCGGGATCGCTGTCGGCTACATCGAAGACGGAATAGAGAAAGGTCTCTTCCGGAACGAGGCTCAGCGCATCGCCGCCTTCGACCACCAGCTGGCTGTCGGCCTTGCGGCGGCGCGCCGAGGGAAGCACCCAGCCACCCTTGCCATCCGAGCGCAACAGCAGGCCATCGCCGGCTTCGATCAGATAGCCGATGATCATCCCATGCGAGGCGAGCCATCCCGATGGCAGCGGATCCTTGACGCTGGCGTAGCGGCCGCGGCAGAAGCCGAGCGGCGCCGTCGGGCTGGTGCCGAAAGCCCGGACTTCGCCGATCAGCACCGCATGATCACCGGCATCGACGGTATTGTAGGTCGTGCAGTCGAACCAGGTGAGGCTGTCGGTCAAGACAGGCGCGCCGGTATGGATATGATCGTGGGTGACGGACTGGAACTTGTCCGGCGACTTGGAGGCAAAGGTCGCGGATACGCCGACCTGTCCTTCATGGAGGATATTGACCGCGAAGCAACCGGCGCCGGTGAAAGCCTGATAGCTGGATGCCGACTTGGCGATGCAGACCAGCAGCAGCGGCGGATCGAGCGAGACGGAGGTGAAGGAATTCGCCGTCATGCCGCGCGGCGTTCCGTCCTCGTCACGGGTGGTGATAACGGTGACGCCGGTTACGAAGGTTCCGAAGGCTCGGCGCAGGGCGATCGGGTCGATCGGCGCATCCGCCTTTGCCGCTATCTCCACCATCTCTCAGCGCCTCCTCGTGCTTGATGAGGAGAGGCTATCGTTGCCGGTGCAGCCGTTCTTCCTTGGCTTCGACGGAGTGAGCGGAAAACTTCTGCTGCGATCCGTAGGAGACGAAAAGCGGCCAGCAGCAAGCGCTGTAAAACCACGGATACCGGTCGGCGGAGGTTACTTTTCGGCGCTGACCCGATTGTCGATGACACCGTGCAGGCGGATCGCCAGCTCGACGGCGAAGCGCTTCTCGGGCGTCTCTACATCGACGCCGAAAAGCTCCTGGATGCGAGACAACCGGTAGCGCAGCGTCGTCACATGCAGGCCCATCGTATCGGCGCAGGCCTGACTGCGGCAGCCTTCCTGCAGATACGTAGAGAGCGTCTCGAGATAGGGCGTGCCGTTCTCGCGGTCATGCTCGGCGATGGCGCCAACGCTCTCCTGCACGAAGCTGCGCACATCGCCCGCCTCGGATGCCGCCACCAGCATCGGCAGCGGCCCGAAATCCTGCGCCGAGACGGCACCGGTGAGCCCGAAGGACCGGCCGATGCGGATCATCCGGCTGCAGCGTTCCCAGGCCGCCGGATAATCGGACAGCGCCGCGCAGCGATTTCCCGCAACGACAACAGGCGGCTCGTCGAAATAGCGACCGAGTTCCTCAGCGATACGCCGCGTCAGCTTGACCGTCCGCTCCTGCCGCTTGCTCGCGTCGTGGGGCACGAGGCAGACGACGCCGCCATCAATGGCGATCAGGTTTGCCTGCAACGAGGCCTGCTGCATGATGCGGGCAAGCGTATGCTCGACATCGACGGAGGCACCGCCGAAGGCTTTCGTCTTGTCGGGGAAATCGATGACGATCATCTGCTGCGGCGTGGCGAAATTCAGCCCCAGGCGCTGGGCGCGCTGGGCGACATCGCCGGCATTGCGCCAGCGTGCCTCGACGATCTCGAAGAATAGTTCGGTCTGCGTTCTCGTCTCGAAGCGGAAGCGGATGAAGCTGCGCATCATCTGGACGCTGAGCGCGAACTTGGCGCTGTCGAGCATCAAGAGATCGAGATCGCTGAATTCGCGCGAGGTCGGAAAGATGATCAATGCGCCGACCAGCTGATTATCGACCGTCAGCGGCTCGATGCGCGCCGAGATCTTGAAGCGCTGCGCGCCATCATCGAGAAACAAGCTGGCGGCATCGGTCGCACCGCGATCGATCGCCTCGCGCGCCGCCTTCATCAAGGGACGGGCAAGCGTCGTCGCTGCCGCTTCCTGCCAGGAGGCCTCATCGTAGAGCGCATTCGGCGGGCGTCCTGCAATGACCTGATTGGCGGTGAAATCGACGACGACGGTCGGGTTCGGCAGCATCATGCCGACCATGGCCGAGAGCGGCGCGACGGCACCGTCGCTGAGCACATGTTCCAGCAGCGAGGTATGCGCCTGCAGCGCCCGCTCGAGCCGCTGTGCCGCACGCTTTTCGGCCTCCAGCCGGTGTTCGCGCTCGACGGCGATGGCACCCATGTGGATGATGGCGCCGAGAAAGGCGAGGTCGTCCTCGGAGACGTCGGTGATCTGGCGCGAGATGACGCTCAGCACCATCGGCCGGCCCTCGGCGTCCTTGCAGTTCATCGGCATGACGACGACGGTGCGGTAATCCCGCTCGAACGCTTCCTTGCGGTAGCCGGGAAATTCGACGGACTCGCGGGCGTCGCGGAGGTAAACCGGTTCGTTGCGCTGCAGGGCAATCAGCGACGGACTGGTCGCGAGCTCCCACTTCTCAGGCAACTGCCGCTCGATCAGCGTCGGATCGTAGCGGACGATGACACAGGCATAGCCATGCGCCGCATCGATGCCCATGATCGAGCCGAGCGACCAATGGGCATGGCGGCAGGCCGCCGCGATCAGATGCTGCAGCACGGTCTGCAGATCGCCGCCGCTGTTGATCTGGCTTGCGACGTCGCGGAGCGCCAATATCTGAGACTTCTGATCCAAACTGCCTCGCTCCCTCCAGCTGCCCGCATCATGCGCGCGCATTCGGCGGAAATCTACTCCGTTTCGATGGAAGCCGACGCAACGCTCTTCCGCTGATCGGAGGAAGACGTTCGCCGTTTAGCCGCTAGGCTTTTGGGAGTTTCAACATTTCGTATCGGCGCAAGGCATGACACTCGGCATCAGAAAGATTTCCACCTTCCTCGAAGAAACGCATGTCGAAGGCGGCAAGGCGGCAGCTCGGCCGGTGACCATGGTCGTCGTCGCGGCCGTCATCCAGAACCCCTGGGCCGGGCGCGGCTTCGTCGAGGATCTGCGGCCGGAGATCATCCGTATCGCCGGCGACCTCAGCCATGAGATGACGACGCGGCTGCTGCGCCAGATGGATGCCGGCAAGATAGAGGCCTGCGGCAAGGCGGCAGCGGTCGGCATCAACGGCGAGATCGAGCACGCGTCGGCGATGATCCACACGCTGCGCTTCGGCAATCCGTTCCGCGAAGCGATCGGCGGCACCAACTACCTGGAATTCGCCAATACCCGCAACGGCCCGGGCGCGCTTCTGTCGCTGCCGATGATGCACAAGAGCGAGAGCGGCAAGCGCTCGCATTTCCTGACCGCCAATTTCCTGATTGCCGATGCACCCGGCCCGGACGAAATCGTCGTGGCGATCGGCGCCGCCGATGGCGGCAGGCCGCATGCCCGCATCGCCGACCGTTTCCAGGATATTGCGGAGATGGAAGCCGAGATGGCCGCCAAGGGCTAATCAGCCCGCCCGGCGGGGCGGCGGCATCAAGCCGCCGTGCGCTTCCAGTTGGACTTGACCGACGAACCGTCGTCGCGCTGCACGGCGCGGCGGTTCAGCTTGAACAGGCTGACGAGCTGCGACAGCGCGTCGGCACCGAGCGCCAGCGTGCTCGAGATCGCCGTGGTGCGGGCGCTCATCGCCGCATTTTCCTGCGTCATCCGGTCGAGACGGCCAACCGCCTTGCTGATTTCGCCAAGACCCGTCGTCTGCTCGTCCGCGGCCTTGGCAATCTTGTCGACATTGCCGTCGATGCGCTTCACGAGGACGTCGATTTCCTTCAGCGCCTCGCCGGTCTCGCCGACGAGACGGACGCCTTCGAGAACCTCGGCGCCCGAATTGTTGATCAGCACCTTGATTTCCTTGGCGGCATTGGCCGAACGCTGGGCGAGCTCGCGCACTTCCTGCGCCACGACCGCAAAGCCCTTGCCAGCTTCACCGGCACGCGCGGCCTCGACGCCGGCATTCAGCGCCAGCAGATTGGTCTGGAAGGCGATCTCGTCGATGACGCCGATGATCTGGCTGATTTCGCGCGACGCCGCCTCGATGCGCTGCATGGCATCGACGGTCTGCTGAACGACTTCGGTGGAAGCGGCGGTCGAGACGCGGGCGCTCTGGACGAGCTGGCGCGTTTCCTTGGTATTTTCAGTGGACGAACGGACCGTCGCGGTGATCTCGCTCAGCGCCGCCGTCGTCTCATCGAGGGCGGCTGCCTGTTCGCGAGAGCGCTCGGCCAGATGCTCCGAGGCTTCGCGTACTTCCTGGCTGCTCTTGCTCAGGTCGCCGGTCTGGCCGAGAACGTTGACGAGTGTCTTCTGGAATTCGCCGATCGACTTGTTGAAGTCGCGGCGCAGGCGCTCGAATTCGCCGACGAAGGGCTCGTCGAGGGTGATGCGGATATTGCACTGCGAGAGACGCTCCAGCGCCGAACCGAGCTCTTCGACGGCATGCATGCGATCGGTCACGTCGATCGCGAATTTCACGACTTTGAAGACTTCGCCATTGTGATCGAGGATCGGGTTGTAGGAGGCCTGGATGAAGATGCGCTTGTTATCCTTCCCGAGCCGCATGAACTGGCCGTTCGAGAACTTGCCGGTGCGCAGGTCGGCCCAGAAGTCGCGATATTCCTGAGACTGGGCATAGCCCGGCTCGCAGAACATCGAGTGGTGCTTGCCGACGATCTCGTCGGCCGAATATCCGAGCACCGAAAGGAAATTCTCGTTGGCGCCGAGAATGCGCCCGTCGGGCGTGAACTCGATGACTGCCTGAACGCGCGACAGCGCGGCGAGCTTGCCGGCATCCTCGGCGCTCTTGCGCTTGATCGCGGTGATGTCGGTGGCGATCTTGACGACCTTGTAGGGCTTGCCGCGGCGGAAGACCGGATTGTAGGAGGCCTCGATCCAGATTTCCTGGCCGCTCTTGGCGCGGCGGCGATACTGGCACTGGTCGTATTCGCCGCGCGCCAGCTTCGCCCAGAAGGCCCGGTATTCTTCGGATTTCGCCTCGTCGGGCAGCACGAACATGCTGTGGTGGCGGCCGACGATCTCGGATCGCTGGTAGCCGACCGCTTTGCAGAAATTCTCGTTCGCCGTCAGGATATTGCCCTTCAGATCGAACTCGATGATGGCCTGCGAGCGGCTCAGCGCATCGATAACAGCCGACGCATCCAGGCCGAGAATGGAAAAGCGAGACATGCAGTAAGAACCCCCGGTGACCACAGGCTTCTCCGCCGCACGCAAAGAGCAGCCAAAGACCTTTTGGTGAACAGTAGGGGGACAGCGTTAATTAGCGATTAAGCATGTCTAAAGCTTGGATATTTTCAATTACGCGTTTGCTGCGCGGCAGGACGGCCCGCCTGTCGGCGCGCCGCCTTGCGATGAAGGAAGATCAGTTGGTGATCTCCGGCTCGACCAGTTTCGCGAGGTTGCGTAGCGATTCCTGCCAGCCGAGATAGCAGGCTTCCGGCGGAATGAGATCCGGAACGCCGGCCTGGGTGATGTCGACCTCGGTGCCGACGGACACCTTCTTCAGGATCACTGTGACTTCCATTTCGCCGGGCAGGTTCGGATCGTCGAACTTGTCGGTGTAGCGCACGCGCTCGCCCGGGATCAGCTCCTTGAATTCGCCGCCGAAGGAATGGCTGTCACCGTTGGTGAAATTGCGGAACGACATCTTGAACGTGCCGCCGACCTTCGGCTCCATGTGGTGGACAGTGCAGGCAAAGCCGTTCGGCGGCAGCCACTTCGCCAGTGCATCGGCCTCGATGAAGGCGCGGTAGATCTTCTGAGGGCTGGTGGCCAGCACGCGGTGCAGACGGATGGTACTCGGCATGGTTCGGTTTCCTCCTTTGATTGCGTGGACATCCCAAGGACGTGCGTCACTGCGGCAATCCGACAGCGCAGTTTCGATTTAGCAAAGAAATATGCCGCCCGGGCCGAAGGCAAGCCCACGCGCTGCGATCTCTGCCGTCAAAATCTATTCGTCCGGTTACATTGTTGTACGACAAATTCTGTGCCACTATGCCATTCGCAATGGCGCCGCGGCCCACTCCGCTGGCGCCGCCCGGATGAACAGGATGGTCAAGGAAGAGCAATGCCCGATCTGGAGAAGAGAAGCGTAACCAAAGGCGGCCTTGCGGTCACCACCATGGGCTTGGGAGGAACGGGCCTTGGCAATATGTACCGGGCGACCGATCCGAAGGTGGCGCACGAGACCGTGCATGCCGCCTTTGAAAACGGGCTGCGCTATTTCGATACTGCCCCGGTCTATGGCTTCGGCCTTGCCGAAACGCGGCTCGGGGAGGCGATCCGCACGCTGCCGCGCAGTGAGATCGTGATTTCCTCCAAGGTCGGCTACGATCTGGTGCCGATCCCCCAGAGCGAGGTCAGACCCGTGCTATGGGACGAGGCCCCACCCTTCCGCGCCGATTTCGACTATTCGCGCGATGCCGTGCTGCGCTCGATCGAGGGATCGCTGAAGCGGCTCGGCACCGATTATATCGACATGCTGGCAATCCACGATCCCGACGAGGCGATCCATTTTGCCAAGGGTGAGGATCCCTACGCCCGCAGCCGTTTCAAGGAAGCGATGGACGGCGCCTACCCCGCGCTCGACGAACTGCGGTCGCAAGGCGTGATCAAGGCGATCGGCGTCGGCATCAACCAGTGGCAGATGCTGTCGGATTTCGTCGAGGCGGGTCAGTTCGACTATTTCCTGCTCGCCGGACGCTACACGCTGCTCGAACAGGAGCCGCTCGCGACCCTTCTCCCCGCCTGCGAGCGCAAGGGCACCAAGCTGGTCATCGGCGGCCCCTATAATTCCGGGATTTTGGCGACCGGCGCGGTCAATGGCGCGACTTTCAATACCCGCAATGCACCGGCCGAAGTGCTCGATAAGGTGGCGAAGCTCGCGGCAGTCTGCGACCGCTACGATGTTCCGCTCGCCGCGGCAGCACTACAGTTCCCGCTGGCTCACAAGCTCGTCGTCAGCGTCATTCCCGGCGCCCGCTCGGTGGAGGAACTCGAGCAGAACCTCTCCTATCTCCATTGGCCGATCCCGGCAGCGCTCTGGTCGGATCTGCGGGCGCAGGGGCTGATTGATCCCGCCGCTCCGCTTCCGGCCGGTGGCTGATGCAGTTGCGGCCGGCCGCGGCGGTGATCGGCGAGTTCGAGACGCTTCTGTCGTCCCGGCGCGCCGATCTCGTTGCAGCGGCCGGTCTGCCGGAACTCGAACTCTTCGGGCAGCGGACGCGGCTGCTGCTGGTTCGCGAACCCGTATCCCCTATCCCCAACTGGCCGGCCCTGAAGGCGCGGGCCCGGCGCACCGCTGAAACACTCGGAAAGATCGGCGTGACGCCGGTTCTCGTGACCGGCGATCCCGCCTCCTCCCTGGCAATTGCGCTCGGTGATGCCGGATGGGGTGTGTTTCGTGACGGTGTCGATCTCCGCCCGCGCGGCGAGCTCATGCTGGACGCAAAGCCGATCCCCGCTTCAAAAACCAAACTCTCGCTGCTCTGCGCCCTCTGGCATCTTCGCCATCGACCTTTCACGGCAGCGGAACTCGGCCGATCCGCCGGCATCTCGGCAACATCAGCCCGCACCGCCATCGCTGAAGCAATACAGGCCGGGTGGGTCAGCCGGAATCGCGATGTCGGCGCTCATCTCTACCGCCTCGACCATCCCCAAGCGATCGTCGACAACCTGCCCCATGCCGCGTCGTCACGGCCGAACCGCTGGCAGCATTTCGCCCTGACGCCGGACCATCTGGCAGCGCTGCCGCAGCGGCTCGACGGCTTCTGCCGCAGTCATCGGATCGCCTATGCCGTGACCGGCCGATATGCCGCCACCTATTTCCTCGGCCGCCGGCAGGACGTGCCGGAGCTGCAGGTCAGGCTCGCCCCGACCGCCGAATTTGCCGATCTGCTCTCCCATCTGCGCGCCGTAACCGCGCCAGCGCCTGCGAATCTCGCAATCGTGATATCGGCCGATGCCGCGAGCTGGCTGCATGGAAGGCGGGTGCACGGCCTTGACCTTGCGAACCCGCTCGTCGTCATGACCGACCTCTTGGAAACGAAGAGCTTGGAAACAAACGCATTTCGGGCCTGGCTGGAAGCCGAGGCGCAGCGCCCGGAAAATGTCCAAAACCACCCGTAAGTACTATATACACAAGCGCGCAGCGGCGAATGGTCCATCCCCAGAAGTAGTGATTGAATTTTTCACTTAGCTCATACACTATCTATTGGCCCCCCAAGTGATCGGTCTCCCGCAAGGACGCCCATCGAACCTCGCGGTAAACGGAAAAAACAAATGAACGCCAAGGCCCCGAATGCAATCGACGTCTATGTCGGCTCCCGAGTAAGAATGCGCCGGCTCCTTCTCGGCCTCAGCCAGGAAAGGTTGGCCGATCAGATCGGCGTGACGTTCCAGCAGGTCCAGAAGTATGAGAAGGGCATGAACCGCATCGGCGCCAGCCGCCTGCAGAAGATCGCCGAAGTGCTTTCGGCGCCGCCGAGCTATTTCTTCCAGCAGGAAGACTCTCAGCCGCTGACGCTCGAAGGCCTGGAAATGCCCCAGAAGGCCGATCCGGTCTCGGAATTCCTGCGCTCCAAGGAAGGCCTCGCGCTCAACCGCGCCTTCCTGAAGATCAACGACCCGCAGATCCGCGAAAAGATCGTCTCGCTGGTCAAGGCCATGGCGCAGGCCGAAGGCCATCGCGACACCGCGGTCGGCGCTTCCGCTTCGGAAACCAGCCAGCCGCTGAACGGCTAAGCAGCCGTCAGTATCAACGTTTCGAAGGCGCGGCCGAAAGGTTCGCGCCTTTGTCATGTTCTGTAGCGGCGATGTCACGCCGATTGCGGAATTTGAAGTTGAATCTGCAAGTGTTTTCTGATGCCTGCAGGTGTGTCACGCTTGTGTCACGCGCGCCGCGCGAGAACTTCCCCTAACGTCACATTGCCGCCACGTCCCAAGGCGGCGATCTGACGAGGTTTGACAATGGAAGATGCGGTCATCGACGTCACCCATGCGAAGAGCGAAGAGCAGCTGAAGGAGCTGGCGTCGCTGGCAAGACTGATTGCTTTCGCACGCGAAAATGCCAAGGAGCTGAGTGCCGAATTCCCGGCGCATTGCCTCGACCTGGCGCTCAATTCCCTGCTTCAGGACCTGCAGAACAGCGCGGCGCCCGCTATCGCCGAAGAAGGTCAGCGTATCGAGGCAGCTTTCGCAGTGCGCCACTGAACGAGACATTCTCTCACTCCGGAAAGCCGGAGTGAGACGATCTCTCGGATTTCTTCGCTCTATCTGATTAAACGTTACAGCAGATGGTCCGGCTGCATTTAAGAGACGACATTCCTGATGAAGCGAACGGTCTCTCTGCCGTTGTTGAGATAGGAATAGATTTGCGCCGAGCTGTAGATCGCAAATGTCCCGGCCGGATAATCGGTCTCGGTGCCGCTGAGCGACAGCGTCAGCACGCCCTCGATGATGAAGATCATTTCGTGCCAGCCCTGCGGATCAGGCTCGGCATCATAGCGTTCGCCGGCTTCGAGCGACCAGTGCCACATCTGCGTCTCATGCGCGGCGGGTGCCGTGCCAAGCAGCACGCCGGAGCTTGCTGGGCCGCGCCCGCGCCAAGTCACTTCGTTGATATCGGATGAGGACGTGCGGTTCGGATCGCGAACGAGATCGACGAAGCCGACCCCCATGGCTGCCGCCAGCTTGTCGAGACTGGAGAGGCTGATATTGGCATCGCCCGCCTCGACAGCGACGATCATCCGCCTGCTGATGCCCGAAGCTTCCGCCAGCGCTACCTGGCTCAGACCCGAGGCCTGCCTTAGTCTGCGAAGATTCCCAGAAACATGCGACAAGACATCGCCCCCGCCTTGACTGTGCAATATATTGCTCATAGGCTTCCTCTAATCACATTGGGCAGTCAGATCAATCGCGATCTCGCCGTGCGTCCTATCCGGCCGCGCGAACGGATAGCTGCGTTCCATCGGCTGTTCCGCATGTAAAGGCGAGGAAAGCATGACGCAACCGATCGTTCTCCACGAAGCCGATATCACGGCGCTTCTTCCGAAAGTCGATGTCCGCTCGGTGCTGGAGCGCATGTTCCGGGCGCTGGCCGACGGCGATGCCGTACAGCCGCCACAGACGCTCAGCCTCTTCCCGCGCGATGCCGGCGACTTCATCACCTATCTCGGCGTTCTCGCTGGCGAAAAGGTCTTCGGCGCCAAGCTTTCTCCCTACATCCCCGGCGACGGCAAGGCGCTGGTCACGGCCTGGACGCTGCTGATGTCGATGGAAACCGGCGTGCCGATTCTCCTCTGCGACTCCAAGAAGCTGACGACCGAGCGCACCGCCGCGACCTCCGTTATCGCCGCCGATGCCTTGGCCGATGCCGGTGCCTCGGTACTGACCATCGTCGGCTCCGGCCCGGTCGCGCTGGCGCACCTGCGCTATGCCGAGGCGATCCGGCCGTGGAAAGAGATCCGCATCGCCTCGCCGAATATCGCCGGCCGCACCGGCATTCCCGAGAAGAGCGCTGGCGGCTGCACCATCACCAAGTTTACCGACGTCAACCAGGCAGTGCGCGGCGCCGATGTCGTTCTGCTCTGCACCTCATCGGGCAAGCCGGTCATCGATACGGCCGCGCTCTCGAAGGCCGCCGTCGTCACCTCGATCAGCACCAATGTGGCCAACGCCCATGAAGTCGATCCGGCAGCGCTTTCCGGCTTCGACGTCTATTGCGACTACCGCGCCACGACGCCTGCTTCGGCCGGTGAAATGAAGCTTGCCGCCGCTTCCGGCTCCTGGAGCCCGGATGCGCTTTGCGGCGACCTGCCGGAACTGCTCGCCGGACGGGCAAAGGCCCCGAGCCGCGAACGCCCGGCCTTCTTCCGCTCGATCGGCCTTGGCCTCGAGGATGTCGCCGCTGCCGTCGCCCTGCTCGCCGCGGCACGCGGCCAATAATCGTAATACCGAGGAGAATGACATGAAGATCCGCAATTTCGGCGTCGAAATCTGGATGAACAAGTACGAGACGACGTGCGAGCTCAATCTGGCCGAGACCTGCGTCGAATCCCTGACCGTCGCCGAACTGCTCGACATGGCGGGCAAGACCGATATCGCCGCCGAACTGCTGCCGCTCAAGCTGACCTATGGCGAGATCGAAGGCAGCGTTCGCCTGCGCAATCTGGTGGCCGGTCTCTATGAAAACCAGAAGCTCGAAAACACCGTCATCACGCATGGCGCGATCGGCGCCAATGCGCTCGTTCACCTGACGCTCGTCGAGCGTGGTGACCGCGTCATCTCCGTGCTGCCGACCTATCAGCAGCACTACTCGATCCCCGAAAGCATCGGTGCCGATATCCAGATCCTGAAGCTCACCGAAAAGACCGGCTTCCTGCCCGATCTCGAAGAGCTGAAGAAACTGGCGACGCCCGGCACCAAGCTTATCGCCATCAACAACCCGAACAATCCTACCGGTTCGCTAATGGACCGCGCCTATCTCGAAAAAATCGTCGAGATCGCCCGTGCATGCGGCGCCTGGATCCTCTGCGACGAAGTCTATCGCGGCACGGATCAGCAAGGCGAAGACGGGATGACTGCCTCGATCGCCGATCTCTACGAAAAGGGCATCAGCACCGGCAGCATGTCGAAGACCTATTCGCTGGCGGGCCTGCGCCTCGGCTGGATCGTCGCGCCGGAAGAGCTGATCCACGCGGTCTCCGTCCATCGCGACTACAATACGATCAGCGTCGGCCGTCTCGACGACCATTTCGCGGCGATCGCGCTGGAGAACAAGGACAAGATCCTAAAGCGCAGCCACGAGATCACCCGCTCGGCGCTGGCAATCCTCTCCGACTGGGTCGATGCCGAACCGCTGATTTCCTGGATCAAGCCGAAATCCGGCACGACCGCGCTTCTGAAATACGACCTGCCGATCACCTCCGAAGAATTCTGCCTGCGCCTGCTCGACCAGAAGGGCGTGATGCTGACGCCGGGCAGCGCCATGGACATGGAGGGCTACCTGCGCATCGGCTACACCAATGGCGAAGACGTGCTGAAGGAAGGCCTGAAGCGTATCTCGCAATTCCTGAAGGAAGCCGCCGCTTCGGCCGCCTGATCTCCACCCATCCCAAGAATTCCTGCCGCCCGTCCCGGGCGGCGGATTGAGTCCGTTTCCAAACAAAAGGGGAATTTCATGAAACGACTTTTGACCGTACTCGCTCTCTCGATGCTCGCCGGCGCCGCCTCGGCCGACGAACTGCGGATCGGCACCAGCGCCGACTACCCGCCGTGGGAATCCGTCGATGCCGGCGGCAACATCATCGGCTTCGACAAGGATGTCGGCGACGAGATCTGCAAGCGCATCGCGGCAACCTGCAACTGGCAGAACCAGGCCTATGACGGCCTGCTGCCGGGGCTGCAGGTCGGCAAGTTCGACCTCGTCATCTCCGGCGTTTCGATCAATGACGAGCGCTCGCAGAAGGTTGACTTCTCGGTTGCCTATGCCGATGCGCCGAACGCCATCGTCACCGCTCCGGGCAGCGATGCCGCTTCTGCCAAGTCCGCTGCCGATCTCGCCAAGGCGCTCGGCAAGGCCGCGATCGGCGTACAGTCCGGCTCGACCCACGAGCAGGTCATCCGCGCGCACTTCCCGGATGCCGACGTGCGCGTCTACGACCGTCCCGACCAGATCGCCGACGACCTCGTTGCCGGCCGCATCGACGCCGGCCTGATGGAACGCTCCGCCTGGGAGCCGCTCATCAAGGACCGCGGCGCCGACAAGCTCGCCTATGCCGGCCCGCTGCTGACCAGCGCCGACTTCCCGGAATTCGGCAAGGGCCAGGGCGTTGCCATGGGCAAGGGCAAGACCGAGCTGAAGACCAAGGTCGATGGCGCTGTCGATGCGATGCTGAAGGACGGCACGGTCAAGACCATCGCCGAAAAGTGGTTCGGCTACGACATCTCCAAGAAGTGATGGCAGGCGGGAGGCGGTGTTCCCGCCTCCCGTTTTCAGGAGACACTATGCGCATTCCCGCCGACATTCTTGCCGCCGCCGTCAAAGACCTGTCCGATCTCGTCGCGATCCCGTCCGTCAGCGCCCATGGCGAAGGCATGGAAGCCTGCGCCGACAGCATCGAACGGCTGCTGGCCGAAGCGGGTTTTGCCACCGAACAACATTCCGGCGATGTCGGCCCCTTCGTGGTCGGCGAAACCGGCGACGGCCCCTTCACGCTGGTGATCTACAATCACTATGACGTGCAGCCGGAAGATCCGGTCGATCTCTGGACCGCGCCGCCCTTCACGCTCTCCGAACGCGACGGCCGCCTCTATGGCCGCGGTTCGGCAGACGACAAGGGCGAATTCGTCAGCCGCCTCGCCGGCTGGCGCGAATTCCGTAGGACCCATCCCGGCCCCCTGCCTTTCAAGCTGATCTGGATCGCCGAGGGCGAAGAGGAGATCGGCAGCCCGTCGCTCAACCGCTTCCTCGACAAGCGCTTCCCCGACACCAAGGCCGATCTCTGCTGGTGGGAATATGGCGAGGTCGACAAATCCGGCCGCCCGATCATCCTGATGGGCTTCAAGGGCATCCTCGCCGTCGAGCTCGAATGCCGCACGGCCCGCGCCGATCTTCATTCCAGCCTCGGCGCTATCTTTGACAACCCGCTCTGGCGTCTGGCCACGGCAATCTCGTCGCTGCGCGATGCCTCCGGGCGTATCCTGATCGATGGCTTCTACGACAGCGTCATCGCGCCCGATCCGCGCAGCCGCGAGCTTGCGGCAAAGCCCCCCTTCCCGCTCGAAAGCCTGCAGGAGGAGACCGGCGGACGCCGGCTGCTCGAAGGCGTCGATGCCGCGACCTTCTATGAACATCTGAATTTCGAGCCCTGCCTCAACGTCAACGGCTTCCACGGCGGCTATGATGGCGAAGGCGCCAAGACCGTGCTGCCCTGCACCGGCATGGCGAAACTCGACTTCCGCCTGGCGCCCGGCCAGAACCCGGTGGAGATCGCCGAGCTGCTGCGCCGCCATCTCGACGCCCGGGGATTTGACGATATCGCGCTGAAGGTTCTCGATGCCGAAGTGCTGGGGGTCAGAAGTGATCCGTCGCATGCGGCTGTCGATCTCGGCGCCGAGCTGCTGGGGAAATGGTTCGGCCGCCCGGCGATCATCCAGCCAAGTTCGGCCGCATCCGGCCTTGCCCATCCCTTCATCCACAAATTCGGCGCCACACTCTTCGGCGCCGGTCTGACGCATCATGGCGCCATGCTGCATTCGCCCGACGAAAACATCCTCGTCTCGCATTTCGAAAACATGATCGGCTTCTCTGCGGAATTCTTTGCCGCACTCGCCGGCCGCTTCGGATCGGCGCCGGAGGCAGAACCGCATGTTTGAGGCGCTCTACCAATATCAGGGACAACTGCTGCAGGGGCTGACGACGACGCTGATCGTCGCCTTCGGCAGCTTCGTCGTCGGTTTCGTCATCGCTGCCGTGCTGGCGCCCGCTGCCGTCTATGGCAATTCCCTGACCCGGCGGATCATCATGGGCTATGTCGGACTGATCCGTGGCCTCCCGGAACTGCTGGTTATCTTCCTGATCTTCTACGGCGGCACCGTGCTGCTGACGAAGCTTGCCGGCCGCTATGTCGAGGTCGACGCGCTGACCGCCGGCATCGCCTCGCTCTCGGTCGTCTCCGCCGCCTATCTCACCGAGATCCTGCGCGGTGCGCTTCTCAGCGTCGCGCAGGGACAGTGGGAGGCGGCGCTCTCGCTCGGCTTCCGCCGCCCACGCGCCTTTCTGCTTGTCGTCCTGCCGCAGATGATGGTGAAGGCGTTGCCCGGGCTCACCAACCAGTGGCTGGTCATCCTCAAGGAAAGCGCCCTCGTTTCGGTAATCGGCCTCGAGGAGCTGATGCGCAAATCGGTGGTGGCAGCAGGAGCGACCCACCAGCCGCTCGCCTTCTATCTCGCAGCCGCCGGCTTCTACGTCATCGTGACCGGCATCTCGACCTTGCTGCTCAAGGCCTACGAGACGCGGCTGACGCCGCATATGAGGTAAGCCATGCTGTCCTTCGATCTCTTCCTGCCCGCCTTCATGGCCGTCAAGAACGGCATCCTTCTGACGATCCTGATCACCATCGCGAGCTTCGCGCTCGGCCAGCTGCTCGCCCTGCCGATCGCGCTGGCGCTGACCTCGGACCGGAAGGCGATCCGCGCGCCGCTCTCGACCTATACGTTCCTGGTGCGCGGCAGCCCGCTACTTGTCCAGCTCTTCATCATCTATTACGGCCTCGGGCAAATCGATGCCGTGCGCCACAGCATCTTCTGGCCGCTGCTGCGCAATCCCGTCTATTGCGCCATCCTGGCGATCGGCCTGAACTCGGCCGCCTACGCCGGCGAGTTGATTGCCGGCGCGATCCGCCAGCTACCGGCGGGCCAATGGGAAGCGGGCAAGGCGCTCGGCCTCCATCACCGGATACTGCTGATCAAGGTGATCCTGCCGCAGGCCTACCGCGCCATCCTTCCTGCACTCGGCAACGAACTCATCCTGGTGATGAAAGGATCGACGCTCGCCAGCGCCGTCACCGTCATGGAAATGACCGGCGCCGCCCGCGTCTTCGTCGCCAAGACCTACGCCCCCTTCGAAACCTTCCTGATCGCCGGCACCTGCTACCTGCTGATGGGCGCCGTCTTCGGTCGCATCTTCCGGGCGATCGAGGCGAAGGTTGCGATTCCGGGAAGGTGAGCTGCATTCTTGTGCCACGGCTTTGTGCGCGGCGCGCGGCCGATCGTGTTCGAACGGAACCCGCGGCCTCGCAAAGCTGTGGCTGGCGGGTGTTTCGCATTGCTCAAACAGCACAAATCCGGTGTAGAATGAGGCATCAGCTGGCGGATGTGATTCGATTCGCAGCTTTCGGGACCCAAAACGGCCAGATGCTAATGCGCTGATATGGTTAATCTTCATTCTCCAACGGAAATGAAGACCCACATTTCTTCCGCTGCCCATACTGCCTCTGGATTCACCACTGAATCGCTGCCGATTCTTAGCCGACGACGATTTTCACGGTGAAAAAGGCCTCGAAGAAAGCGGGTTAAGCCCCTGTTAACCCTAATTGCCTTGCAAGAAAATGAGAATCGGAGCTAAATGCGCTTTCAAAGCCCGTAAGGCGTTTAAATCGCATTTTCGAGATTTCCATGAATATGGCAACGACAATTGATAAGGCAATTTCTGACGTCGATCAGCTGATCATCGCTCAGGCTCAGGAACTGTCAGACAAGCTGAAGCAGCATCGTCTGGAAATGTTCCCGCCGCGAGCCATGAAGGATCTGCGCGAGTTTCAGCTCGCCGAAGCCGCGCGCTTTCTGGGCGTCACCAGCGGCTATTTGAGAAATCTGTCGCTGGAGGGCAAAGGCCCCCTCCCCCAGGTCACGTCATCGGGCCGCCGTTCCTATACGGCCGAGCAGATGGACGAAATGCGCCAGTTCCTGGATCAGAACGCCCGCGGCGGCACGCGCTACGTGCCGCACCGCAAGGGCAGCGAGCATCTGCAGGTCGTGGCCGTCGTCAACTTCAAGGGCGGCAGCGGCAAGACCACCAGTGCCGCGCATCTGGCGCAGCATCTGGCGCTCACCGGCCACCGCGTGCTCGCCGTCGATCTCGACCCGCAGGCTTCGCTTTCGGCGATCCACGGCTTCCAGCCGGAGTTCGACGTCAACGAGAACGAGACGCTCTATGCGGCGATCCGTTATGACGACGAGCGGCGGCCGCTGAAGGAAATCATCCGCAAAACCAATTTTCCGAACCTTGATCTGGTGCCCGGCAATCTCGAGCTCATGGAATTCGAGCATGATACGCCGCGCGTTCTAGCGCAGGGCAAGACCAGCGATTACGGCCGCATCTTCTTTGCCCGTCTCGACGAGGCGCTGTCCTCCGTTGCCGATGACTATGATGTCGTGGTTATCGACTGCCCGCCGCAGCTTGGCTTCCTGACGATGAGCGCCATCTGCGGCGCGACCGCGGTTCTCATCACGGTTCACCCGCAGATGCTCGACGTCATGTCGATGTGCCAGTTCCTGCAGATGCTCGGCGAAGTGCTGAACACGCTGAAGGGCGCCGGCGGCAACATGAACCTCGACTGGCTTCGCTATCTCGTGACCCGCTACGATCCGCAGGACGGGCCGCAGACACAGATGGTCGCCTTCATGCGCTCGATGTTCCGCAACCACGTTCTCACCAATCCGATGCTGCGCAGCGTGGCAATCTCGGATGCGGCGATGACCAACCAGACGCTTTACGAAGTCGAGCGCAGCGCCTTTACCCGCGCCACCTATGACCGCGCGATGGAGGCCATGGACGCCGTCAATGGCGAGATTGCCGATCTGATCCACAAAGCCTGGGGTCGCAAATGACCCGGGCGCAATTGACCACAGCAGACAGATCGATGGGCCGGAGGGAGATAAATGGCACGTAAGAACATCCTCTCGGGCCTGATGGACGATTCCAAGAAGTTTACCGCCGTAAACAACGAGCCTGACTCGGCTGCCGAGAAGCAGATCACCTTCAAGGGTATTGGCGCGCTCGGCGCGGTGACGCGCAGCATCGATGCGCTCGCTGCCCGGGCCGATGCCGCACGCGATATCGAAGAAAAGCTGGCGCATGGCGAAACGGTAATCGATCTCGACACGGCGTTGATCGAGGATTCCTTCGTCGCCGACCGCCTGGTGCAGACCGACGAGCAGTTCCAGGAGCTTCTGGAAGCGATCCGTACGCGTGGGCAGGACTCCCCTATTCTCGTGCGTCCGCATCCGCAGAAGGACGGCAAGTATCAGATCGCCTTCGGCCATCGCCGCGCCCGCGTTGCGAAAGAGCTCGGCCGACCGGTTCGCGCCGTCGTCAAGAAGCTCGACGATCGCGATCACGTCATCGCCCAGGGCCAGGAAAACTCCGCCCGCGCCGATCTCTCCTTCATCGAACGCACGATGTTTGCCGACAAGCTCGACAAGCTCGGTTTCGACCGCGAGACCATCATGTCGGCGCTCAGCGCTGACAAGACGACGATTTCGAAGATGCTGTCGGTCACCCGCCGTATTCCCGTCGATGTGCTCTCAGGCATCGGTGCGGCTCGTGCGATTGGCCGTGACCGCTGGCATGAGCTCTCGGTCAAGTTCGAGGAAGAGAATGCGCCGGAGCGCGCCAAGCTCTTTGTCGAGACCGATGATTTCATCGCTGCGGAACCCGACATCCGCTTCGATCTGCTTGCCGGCTTCCTCAGCCGCAAGCCGTCTTCGACTGCCGTAACGCATGCTGAACCCGCTGCCGTAACGCAGTGGCAGCGCCGCGACGGCTCGGTCAAGGCGAAGATCAAGAATGACGGGAAGCAATTCACGATCGCGCTGAAGGCAGCCAGGGCATCGGCCTTCGGCGCCTATATCGCAGACAATCTGGATCGTCTCTTCGAGGCGTTCGAGAAGGATCAATTGTCAGGAAAGAACGGAGATCAATAGCAAAAGAAAAGGCCCCCAAAACGTTGCCGTAGTGGAAGCCCTCTCTGATCTAGACACCCAGAGAATCACATTTCCACTCCCCATAGTCAAGAGTCTTCGGCACCTATTTTTGGTGAAGCCATATCTTTTGCCTTGAAGAAGGCGAAGAAAAATGGACAGCGGACGTGTGACGACGCCTTTCGGGCGGCGGCCGATGACGCTTGGCTTGCTCGCAAGTCAGATCAAGGCACAAAAGATCGAGGAAAGCCCCTCGGTCGACAAATGGAAAATCTATCGCGCCCTTTGCCAGGCCAAACCTCTGCTCGATATCTCGGACAGAGCGCTTGCTGTGCTGAATGCGCTTTTATCTTTTTATCCCCACAACGAGCTCTGCAGCGAGCGCAATCTCGTTGTCTTTCCCTCCAATACGCAACTGTCGATCCGCTGCCATGGTATGGCCGAACCGACCGTTCGCCGTCATATGGCCGCACTGGTCTCTGCCGGTCTCGTCATCCGCAAGGATAGTCCGAACGGCAAGCGCTATGCCCGCAAGACCCGGCAGGGCGATATCAGCGAGGCCTACGGATTTTCGCTGGCGCCGTTGCTTGCGCGTGCTGCCGAGATCGAGCGTCTGGCGGAAAAGGTCGCTGCCGAGCGTTTGCATGTGCAGCTGATCAAGGAGCGGCTGACCTTGTGCCGCCGGGATATTTCCAAGCTGATTAGCGCTGCGATCACCGAAGAAGCCGGAGGCGATTGGTGGCGCGTCCAGGAAGCTTTTCACCTGATCCTGAACAAGCTTCCGCGCGTTGCTCCGGCGCATCTGATCGCCTCGGTTCTGGCGGAACTCGAAGATCTCCGGACCGAAATCCTCAAGCGACTGGAAATACAGATTAAAACGGAAAATTCGAGCGCCAATGACTCCCAAAATGAGCGGCACATACAGATAACAGAATCCGAATCTTATCTTGATTCTGAAGCGCGGCCGGAAAGCCCAGAGATTGAGTTTACCACCGTAAACTCCGTCAACCACGCTGACACCATGCATGCCGAAGATGACGCTACCGTTACAGCAGATAATGTTATCCCCAGCTCTGTGTCTCTCAGTACCATCATCGATTATTGCCCCGACATCGCCCTCTACGGACCGAATGCGAGAGTGCGGAATTGGCAGGATCTCATTCAGGCCACCACGCTCGTCAGCACCATGTTGCAGATCGGACCATCCGCCTATCGGCAAGCATCAGCGGCAATGGGACCGCAAAATGCCGCTGCCGTCGTTGCCTGCATTCTCCAGAAAGGCGAGAGCGTGACGTCACCCGGCGGATATCTGCGTTCTCTGGCACGGCTTGCGGAGCAGGGACGGTTCAATGCGTGGCCAATGCTGGCGGCTCTGAGGCGAAACTCGGTTTCCGGTGAAAGGGGCGCGCAAACACCACCGTATGCACCTCCGCCGAACTGAGGGAAAGAAAACTACCTTTCAGTTCCGTTACGAAAAGAAAATCGAATAGAAACAATTGCATTTCGTTCGGCTGAAAACGCAACCAGAGTGCTCAAAACCAAAGAAGTCCAATGAATTCAGGCTTCTAGAGGCTGCGTCTGTTTCCATCGAGATAGAGCAGCCAGCCGGTGCCGATCAGGCCGGACAAGGCGCCGACCAGCGCGGTGCCGGAATAGGTGGTCACGGCGGTGCCGGCAGCGAAGAGCAGGGCGCTCAAACCGGCGCTGAGGAAGATGTTGACCGAGATCAGTGCGCTGCCGAGGCCGGGGCGTTCGGCGATCAGGTCCTGGAGATAGGTGATCGGAATGCTGATCAGGGCTGCGGCGCCGATGCCGCTGATGAGGGTGAGGGCGTAGACATGCCACGGTTCGTAGGCAGCGGCGAGAAGCAACAGGTAGACGGCGTAGATGACGGCGCCGGCCGCCAGTGCCTTGAGCTGGCTGATGACCCGCAGCATGCGCGACCAGACGATGATGAAGACGACTTCGAGAAAGGCGACGATGCCGACGAGAATACCGACATCGGCAACCGTCCCATGCGCGGCACCGGTCACCACCAGCGGCAGGATGGCGCCGTTGACATGAAGCGTGCTGCTGATCAACGCAATGGCGACGACGCGTCCAAAGATCTTCGGCGAGATCACCTGGCCCAGGGCTGCGAGATAGGAGAGGTGATGGGTGGCAGCGCGATCGGTTCCACTTTGCCGCGGCAGGAAGAGGCCGATCAGCCCGAGACAGACCAGACAGGAAATGCAGGCAAAGAGATAGGCGGGCAGCATGGTCGGCGAACCGGAGAGCAGGATGCCGGTCAATCCGGGAACCAGCACCCAGGAGAGCGAGATCATCGCGCGGACACCGGAATTGACGGTCGCGACTTCGCTACGCTCCATCTTTCCCGTCGCGGCACGAACATTGGCGAAGAGCAGCGAGTTCAGAGAGCCATAAACGGGAAGCAACAGCAGGGCGCTGAGAACGAAGATCTCCTGCGTCGGAAAGACGAAGATCGCGCCGTAACCGATAATGCCGAAGACCGCCGCAACCAGCATCATCGTTCGGTATTCGCCGAGCCGGTCCGCCAGATTGCCGAGCAGGATGCTGACGATGACGTTCACCGTGGCTGCGGCAAAGATCAGCGCCGAGTAGAGCGCGTTCGACAGGCCGAGCTCACGGATGCCGACGACGGACTGGTAGGGCGAGGTCGTGGCTCCGGCAAAGCCGAAGGTGAAGATGGCAATCATGCTCACCCGGATGGCCGGGTTGCGGAAGACGTCGGGGATCAGGCGTTTCATTGTCGTCGTTCGAGGCTAGAGGCACGCCGAGGCGGACGGGGAGGGAGATCCCATCCGCATTCGGATCGCGGCAGATCGGTTTCAGTCGCGCCAGCGGGAGGAAAGGCGCGCCTGCGGCGTGTAGCTGAAATTCTTGTCGAAGGGAAAGGCTGGACGGCTGCGCCGCAGACTTACCAGATTTTCGATGTCCTGGCCGACCACACCCTCGGTCAGGGCCATCAGGTTCGGGTTGGCGATCGGCGCCAGTTCCGGGGAGAGATACCCGGATTTGACGACGAGCAATCGCACCGCTTTCGGATCAAGGCCAAGCTGGGTGAAATCGGCGATGTTGTGATAGGGGCGGCGGCGCGCCGCGAGCACGACGGTTACACCACCGGTTCTGACCACGGCTTCACGCTCGGCAGCGGAGCCGGGATCGTGGAGCGTCACGACTTCGGCGTCGAAGCGGACCGGAGCACTCGACGGATCGAGATTGCCGCCGACGGAAAGCGATATTTGCGCGCCCTTGCCCGCCGCAAAGCAGGCCTCGACAGCCGGGCGATCGGTAATGCCGGCAAAGAGGGCATCGTCGAAGCCGCGAGCGAGGACGGCGCTCAGCACATCGGCGCGATCGCCAACGCCGCCGCCGGTCGGGTTATCGGCGGAATCGGCGAGAATGACGGGCGCTGTCGCGGATTTTCCGGCAATATCGAGCATCTCGTCCAGTGGACCGGTCACCGGACCGAAGCGGAAATCGGACCGCGCGTCCCAATAGGATTGGGCAATGCGGTTTACTGCAGTCAACACCGCGTCCTTGTCGGTGCCGGTCGCAACGGCACAAGCCGTCGCCCGAGGCTCGTCGGCCCAGACATAGCCGATCATCAGATTGGCATCGAGAATGCCGTCTTGCGCATCGTAATCCGAAAGCTTGGCGTAGAGGCTCCTTGCCGGTTCGTCCTCGGTCGAAGTCCGCTCGCCCGGCCAGAGAACCGGCACCGGCGCCCAGGCGACGCCCGGCCGCTTTCCGGTCCTGAGCGCTTCCAGAAGCATCGACCAGGCGCGGACCATCGTCTCGCGCACATCGATATGCGGGGCCGTGCGATAGGCGGCGAAGATATCGAGCTGGTCGATGATGCGCTGGCTGACATTGCCGTGCAGGTCATAACTCGCCGCGACAATGCAGGCGTCGCCGACAATATCGCGCGCCGCCGAGATCCAGTCGCCCTCTGCATCGTCCATGCCTTCGACATTCACGGCACCATGCATGGCAAGATAGAGCCCGTCGAGCGGCAGCGCCGCCTTCAGCCGTTCGATAAACTCGGCCTTGAAGCTTTCATAGGCGACGCGCGAGACGGGGCCGCCGGGGACGGCGCGGGCGTGAAGCAGCGGCGAAAGGTCGGCGCCGCTGCCATCGAGAAAATCGAACTGCGGTGCGCGGAGAAGTTCCTCCCCGCGCAACACCTTGAAATCCTCGACCGACATCAGCACCGGCGAATAGGTGCTGCATTCGGTATGGAGCCCGCCGATCGCGATCCGCATCGCTTCCTCCTCAGAGTTTCGGGCTGAGCGGAACGATGGCCGCGAAGCGATCCCAATCCTTCAAGGCCTTCGGCGTCCAGGCCGCTTCGGCAATCGCCGGCAGGCGCGGGAAGACGAGGCGGTTGAAATAGCCGCGCGACAGGAAGTGTTCGGACCAGATGCAGGCCTGAACGCCCTTCAGCTTGTGCTGCAATTCCTCGGGGAATTCGCCGGCCGCTTCATAGGCATAGGTATGAGCCGGAGGCACGGTGCCGGCCCAGCTTGCGCCCGGTTCCTGGAAGGCCGTTGCCTGCACCATGTCGAGATAATAGGCCTGGCCCGGCGTCATCACCACATCGTAGCCTTCCTTGGCGAGCTCGATGCCGACCTGCGGATTTTCCCAGGCCATCAGCAGCGTGTCCTCGGAAGCGACGCCGCCGCCATGAGACACTTCGTTCCAGCCGGAGAGCTTGCGGCCGCGCGCCGTCAGCATCGCCTTCACCTTCTTGAGGAAATAGGACTGCAGGCCGAAGGTACCGTTGGTGATGCCTTCCTCTTCCATCAGCTTCTTGGCCATCGGCGAGGCGAGCCACGAGCCGTTCGCCACTTCGTCGCCGCCGATATGGATGTAGGCGGAGGGGAAGAGCTCGACCATCTCGTCGAACACCTTTTCGAGGAATTCGTAGGTGAGCGCGACGGCGGGGTTCAGCGCGTTGTTCGGATAGCCCTGGACCGAGTGGTAGCTGTCAGGCGCTTCCTGGCCATCGGTCAGATCGGGCAGGGCGATCAGCGTCGCGGCATTGTGGCCGGGAATATCGATCTCGGGAACGACCTCAACATTGAGAGCGCCGGCGTGGGCAACGATGTCACGGATATCGTCCTGCGAATAGAAGCCGCCAACCGGTTCTGCGCCGTTGCCGAGCTGCGGCAGCAGCGGCTCGTCGGGACCGCGCAGGACGCCCGTCGTCGTCAGTTGCGGATAGGCCTTGATCTCCAGGCGCCAGGCCTCGTCGTCGGTCAGGTGCCAATGGAAGATGTTGAGCTTGAACCAGGCGAGGATATCGATCAGCCGCTTGACGTCGGCCACCGGATAGAACTGGCGGGAAACGTCGAGATGGCAACCGCGCCAGCCATAGCGCGGCTTGTCGGAGATCGTGCCCGAGATCGGGAAGCGGAACTTGCCCTTGGTGACGCGGGCACCGTTCAAAAGCTGGGCAAGCGTCGTCAGGCCGTATTGGCGCCCGGCCGCACCCGAATAGGCGAGCGTTACGCGATCGGCTGCGAAAGTCAGCTTGTAGGCTTCGGCATCGAGCGCCGCATCCGCACTGAAGACAAGCACCCGGCCCTGTGGCGAAGGCACGAGATTGAAGACGGAATGATCGCTTTCGAAAAGGCGGCGCGTCAGCGAGATGACGGTCGAGATCGCTGAGAGCTCCTCGCTCGAGGCGCCCTGCGGATAGAGCACGACCGGGAAATCATCGCCGGGCTTGGCATCGATTTCGGCCGGCCAGGGCTGCAGCGCGAAAGGCAGGTCAAGGCGTCCTTCGGGCAGCAGAACCGGCGGCGGCTCGCTGGCCGCGCCTTCGAGCAGTAGATCGGAAACGGCGACCGGCACATGCTTGCCGGAGGACAGCGTCAGATAGGCGGACTTGGCGCCATCGGTGCAATGCTGCGCCTTGCGATGGAGGCCGGCGACCGTGAAGGTCCAGCTCTCGCCGGGCGCGACGCTCAGGCCGGCCGGCGGGCCGAATTCGTGGAAATTGGCATTGCGGCGCAGGAAGGTAGCATTGCCGCAGGCGGCAGCATCGATGACGCGGGTCAGCGAGGTATAGACGAGCTTGAAACCGGAAAGCGCCTCATCGGACAGGTTGAAAAGCGTGAAGGTAAACTCGCCGTTCGGCCCGCCATTGGGGTTCCAGCTGTTCTCAAGGCGGTAGTAAACCGGTTTCATATCTCGTTCCTCTCATTTTCTCTTATGTTTTTCAGTAGTGCTCGGACTGGGAGAAGGTGCGGGCAAGCTCCGCTTGGCCAGCCGTCAGGCCGCAATCGACCGGCAGGCAGACGCCGGTAATGGCAGCCGCCATCGGCCCGGCCAGGAAACTCACGGCATTCGCGACATCCTTCGGGTCGACGACGCGCTGCAGCGGATACCAGCGGCGGGCATCCTCGAAGACGTTGGGATTGGCCGCGGCCCGGACTTCCCAGGCCTGCGTCTTTACGGTCCCGGGAGCAACGGCATTCGAGCGGATACCGAACTTGCCGTATTCCACGGCGACCAGCCGTGTGAAATGCAGGAGCCCAGCCTTGGCGGCGCTATAAGCGGGATGGCCGAAGACATTCATGCCGTTGACGGAGGCGATATTGACGACCGAGCCCTTCGAGGCCTTCAGCTGGTCCTCGACGGCGCGGAAGGTCAGGAATGCGGCTTCGAGATTGAGCGCGTTGTCGGCGCGCCAGATCTCGGGCGTCGTGTCATGCAGGCTGACGGCGCGCGCCGCACCCGCATTGTTGACGAGGGTGCGCAGGCTGCCGGTTCCGGCGGCGCGCTCGGCAAGAGCCGCAACGCTTGCCTCGTTTGTCACGTCGCATTGAACGGCAGTGAAGCGGCCGGCATCGCCCAGCTTTCCGGCGGTCGCGGCGGCAGCCTCGGCATCGATATCGGCAAGCAGAATGACGTCATGATCGTCGGCAAGCCGTGCGGCGATCGCCGCGCCGATATCGCCTGCTGCTCCCGTCACGATCGCCACCGATTGAGTCATTGCCGCTTCCCTCTTGTTTGTCAGTCTCCGAGCAGCTGCTTGTCGTCGCTGCCGTCACGGTGGGTGACCAGCTGCTGCTTGATGCGTCTCAGCGTCGTCGTCGCCTTCGGTTGTATGGCGTAGGCAACGAGGCTCGCCAGAATGTCGACCGTCGCGATATAGGCGATGCGCGTCGAGGTCGGACGGTAGATATTGGTGCCCTCGGGCAGGTCGATCGGCACGACGACCTCGGCCGCCTTGGCGACCGAACTGCCGGTCTGCGTCAGCGCGATGGTCTTCACCTTCGCCTCACGCGCCAGTGCAAAAGCACGCACCAGCTCGGCATTGCGGCCGGAGAAGGAGGAGCCGATGATAACGTCGCCGGATTTCGCTGCGGCGGCCATCATGAGCTGCATGCTGTGATCGGAACTGGCGGTGATGCGCAGGCCGAGGCGGAAGAGGCGGTTCTGCAGCTCGTCGGCGATCATCGAGGAGTTGCCGCCGGAGCCGAAGGCGTAGATCATCTCGGCCTTGGAGATCAGCCCGACGGCCGCCTCGATCGCGGCGAGATCCAGCGAGCGGTGCAGCAGGAAGAGGGCGTTCTGCGCCTTGGTGATGATGTCCTGGGCGACATCGGCCGGATCGCCGCTCTTCGATTCCGGCTTCAGGTATCGCACGCCGATATGGGCGGTGCGGGCAAGCTGAACCTTGAAATCGGAAAAGCTCTCGCAGCCGAGCCGGCGGCAGAAGCGTGTCACCGTCGGCGGCGAAACCTGCGCCCGCTCGGCAAGCTCGATGATCGAGGCATTCACCGCGAATTCGAAATCGTTGACGATGATTTCGGCGATGCGGCTCTCGGAGGCTGAGAGCCGGCTCTTGTCTTCCTGCAATGTAGAAAAGATATCCAAGCCGGTCCCCCCGTAATCGCCGCCGTCAGTCTTTCTTCTTATAGGCGACGCAGTCGATCTCGACCTTGCAATCGACCATCATGGACGATTGGACGCAGGCGCGCGCCGGCGGGTGCTCGCCGAAATATTCCTGGTAGATCTTGTTGAAGGTCCAGAAGTCGCGGGGATCGTCGAGCCAGACGCCGACGCGCACGATATCCTCGACGCCGTATCCGGCTTCATGAAGGATGGCGATCAGATTGGCGATCGTCTTGTGCGTCTGCGGGATGATATTGCCTTCGATGATCTCGCCGTTTTCCATGGCGACCTGGCCGGAAACATAGAGCCAGCCATCGGCTTCCACGGCGCGCGCGAAAGGCAGCGGCTTGCCACCGGCGCCGGTTTGAACAGTGCCATATCGCTTGATGGACATACGCGGATCCCTGCAAATTATTTTCTTGATAAGTTGACAAGTGACCATAGAAAGCGGAATTTGACCAGCGAAAAACGCCATTTATGAAAACTATTTAAATCGGGGGCGAACATGCGTGATCCTTTCAAGAATCCTTTCCCCGCCTCCGATGCCGCCAGGCATACCATTTGGGAGATGCTGGTGACGCGCGATATCGATGCGTTTCTGGCCGCCGACTGGTCCGCCGTCGAGCATGATTTCGTCGAGGAAGGCTTCATCGGCATCGATGGCCGCAAGGAAGTCAGCCCCGACAAATGGAGTCTCGCCTTCCCGACGCTGAAAGCCTATCGCGACGAGTGGCTGAAGCAGGCCAAGGACTTCGCGACGCAGAGCTTTGCCGAGGATACCCGCACGGCGATCTTCACCACCACGACCCTCGAAGATATCGAGATCGAAGGCGAGATGGCGCTTGTCCGCAAGAAGTTCGACGGGGGCCTGACGAAGAGCGACGGCAGCCGCGACATCATGCAGTGGCAGACGCTTTATTATTGCAGGCTCCACGAAGGACGATGGAAGATCTGCGGATTCACCGGCTACCTGCCGAACCCGATGGGTTGACGCGGAACCGACAAAATAAGGCCAACTCACTTGCGCATTTTCACGGCAGCACTGGCGACCGAGACCAATACCTTTTCCCCGATCTGTGTGGATCGCCGTGCCTTCGAGGCGTCCCTCTATGCGCCGCCTGGCCAGCATCCGGAAACGCCGACGCTCTGCACTGCGCCGATCACCGTCGGCCGCCGCGTCACTGCCGGAAAGGGCTGGGAGCTGATCGAGGGCACGGCCACCTGGGCGGACCCCGCCGGCCTCGTCAATCGCAACACCTATGAAGAGCTGCGCGACGAAATCCTCGACCAGCTGAAAGCGGCGATGCCTGTCGATGCTATCGTCATGGGTCTGCACGGCGCCATGGTCGCTGCCGGATATGAAGATACCGAAGGCGATCTCCTGAGCCGCATGCGCGACATGGTCGGACCCGACGTGCTGATCTGCGCCGAACTCGATCCGCACAGCCATCTGACGAAGAAGCGCATCGAAGCGCTGAACTTTGCCGTCTATTTCAAGGAGTTCCCGCATACCGATTTCGTCGATCGCGCCGAGGACCTGTGGCGGATCGCCGTCGATGCGCTCGAGGGCCGGGCAAAGCCTGTGAATTCGGTGTTCGATTGCCGGATGATCGACGTTTTCCCAACCTCGCGCGACCCGATGCGCTCGTTCGTCGACAAGATCATGCGCATCGAGAAGGAAGACCCGGACGTCTTGTCGATCTCGGTCGTTCACGGCTTCATGGTCGGCGACGTGCCGGAGATGGGCACCAAGCTGCTGGTCGTCACCGACAACAAGCCGGAAAAGGGTGCGGCGCTGGCGCGCGAACTCGGCATGGAGCTGTTTTCCAAGCGTGGCACGTTCATGGTGCCACAGATCGACGAGAAGGAAGCGGTGTCGCGGGCGATCGCCGCCAAGGCCTGGCCGGTGGTCATCGCCGATGTCTGGGACAATCCGGGCGGCGGCACGGCGGGCGATGCGACGGTCATCCTCGAGGAATTGCTGGCCCGCGGTGTGACGAGCGCTGCGATCGGCACGATCTGGGATCCGATTGCCGTCCAGATTTGCTTTGCGGCGGGCGAGGGCGCTGAAATCCCGCTCCGCTTCGGCGCCAAATCCGCGCCCGGCACCGGCAATCCCGTCGATGGCATGGTGAAGGTCGTCAAGCTGGTGAAGGATGCCGAAATGCAGTTCGGGGAGAGCCTGGCGCCCTTCGGCGATGCCGCGCATATCGTGCTCGACGGTATCGACATCATTCTCAACTCGACGCGCGCGCAAAGCTTCGATCCGAGCCTGTTTTCGGTGATGGGCATCGATCCGGCCAAACAGAAGATCCTGGTCATCAAGTCGACCAACCACTTCTTCGCCTCCTTCTCGAAGATTGCCGCCGAGATCCTTTACTGCTCGGCGGGAACGCCCTATCCCAATAACCCGGCGACGACGCCTTACCGCCGGGCGCCGAAGAACATCTGGCCGATCGTGGCCGATCCTCATGGAAGCGAACGCGGAGCCGCCTGAGATGCATGACAACCAGTTTGCCGTCGTCGCCAAGGCTGGTGACAGGATCGCGGATCTCTCGACCCCCCGCCCCGTTATCGACGAAGACAAGCTGGCCGCCAATATTCACCGGGTTCAGTCCTATATGGACGAGCACGGCCTGAATTTTCGCCCGCATATCAAGACGCACAAGATCCCGGCGCTCGCCGTTGCCCAGGTGGCGGCCGGCGCCAAGGGCATCAATTGCCAGAAGGTCACCGAGGCCGAGGTCTTCGCTGCCGCCGGCTTCGAAGACATCCTGATCACCTTCAATATTCTCGGTCCGCAGAAGCTAGACCGGCTCGGCGCCCTGAACGACCGTATCTCCGCTCTCAAGGTGGTGGCCGACAGCGACGTGACGGTCGATGGCCTCTCGGCGCATTTCTCCGGCCGCAAGCCGCTGACCGTGCTCGTCGAGTGTGATACCGGCGGCGCGCGCTGCGGCGTCCAGACGCCGGAACAGGCGGCCTCGCTTGCCAAGCGCATCGCCGCTGCCGACGGCCTGACCTTCGGCGGCATTCTCACCTACCCGAAGCCGCAGGCGGCCGATGCCGTGGAAGCCTTCATCCAGGCGACGCTGCAGCAGCTGGAAGCCGAAGGCATCGCCTGCCCGATCGTCAGCAACGGCGGCACGCCGAGCCTTTTCGACGCCCATCTCGTCAAGTCGGCCACCGAACACCGGGCCGGGACCTATATCTACAACGACCGACAGATGATCCGCATGGGCCACTGCACGGAGGACGACTGCGCCATGTATATCGTCGCGACCGTCGTCTCCCGGCCGAACGGCGACCGCGCCGTCATCGATGCCGGTTCGAAGGCGCTGACCTCGGATCTGCAGGGCTTCAGCGATTTCGGCCTCGTCGTCGGCTATCCCGAGGCGAAGATCGCCAGCCTCTCCGAAGAGCATGGCGTGATCGACCTTTCGGCCTGCACCGGACCGCGTCCGCAGATCGGCGAGAAGATCTTCATCATCCCCAACCACACCTGCGTCGTCTCGAACCTCTTCGACACGATGGTGTTTCACCGCAACGGCGTCGTCACCCGCGTCGAGGAAGTCGCGGCCCGCGGTCTCGTCTGGTAGGCGACCTGCCATTCGCGCTTGCGCCCGCGGCCACATCCGCTAGATGGAGGCCAACGAGCGAAGGAGAGCGGCGTGGAAGAACAGATCCAGATCGGAAATCGCGGTGATTTCGGCCAGTGGGCGATCGAAGTCGCCAAGCTGATCGTCAGCGAACAGGGCTTCGAGCTTGCCAGGTCGGCGCGCGACGGTGACGAGAACGATGTTCGCGCTGCGGGTGCCGCGCTTGGGCAGGCGATCACCAACGCATTGATGGAAGTCTATGACGGCCTGACCGAAGGCGAGTAATGCGCGGCCTAGGCCCAGGGTTCGTCTCACTTGAGATGCATCTCGACAGCAGAGAAAAACAGCTTAATTCTGTGCCGCGTGATGTTCGCGAGGAAGGGCGATGCTGAAACACAGGTCCACGGCTGCGAAACGGGCTTTGGGCGCGAAATCCGCGTCATTGTCCGGCAATCCGCCGACCTATGAGCACATCGTCACCAATGCCAATGAGACATTTCTCTGGCGGGTGGACGATTATCCTTGGGAGCGTAACGTCTGGAACTATCACCCCGAGATCGAAATCCATCTTCTGCGAAATTCCAGCGGGATGGCTTTCGTGGGCGATCATATCGGTGAGTTCCATTCCGGTTACCTGACCGTCGTCGGCCCGAACCTGCCGCACGACTGGGTCACGGCAACGGAGCCTGGCGAGATCATAAAGGGGCGGGATGTCGTCATCCAGTTTGACCCCGACCGCGTGCGAGGCATCTCGGCAGCCTCTCCGGAGTTTGGACAGCTCGACGAGTTCTTTCGCAGGTCCGAGCGCGGACTTGTCTATGTCGGAGCGACGAGGGCAAAAGCCGCTGAAATGATCGAGCAGATGGGCGATCTGACAGGGTTTTCGCGATTGTCTCTCTTTGTCCAGCTCCTCGATCTGCTTGCTTCATCCAGCGAGTACGAGCTTCTCTCGTCACCGGAATTCGCTCCGAAGCTCGAAACGGAGTCACTGGACGCGCTTCAGAAGTCGCTGATCTACATCTTTCAGAATCTCGCCACGGATATCCATATGGCGGAGGTCGCCGAGCTTGCCGGCATGAGCGAGAGCGCCTTCTCGCGTTTCTTCAAGAAAAACACGGGCAATACCTTCACCGACCATGTCAACAAGCTGCGCATCTGGCAGGCCTGCAAGCTGTTGTCCGATACGGATATGCCGATCACCGATATCTGTTTCGAGGTTGGATATCTGAACATCTCCAATTTCAATCGGACGTTTCTGCGCCACCACAAGGTCACTCCGTCGGCATATCGCCGGCTGACGACCCAGCGGCGGCCTGTGCGACCCGCAGACCAAACGGCCGCATAACGCATTAAAGTATAGATTTGTCGCATGGTGCGCGCTAGTTCGCCGCAAGAGACTTCGTACTATGACTACAGCGATCGACATCGCTGGGAGGCGCAGACGGGATCGGGAAATCCATAGTCTGCTCGGTAGTTTTGGGAGATTCACACATGAAACCGATGAAGACGCTCGTTTCGAGCATTGCTATCGCATGCGCATTTTTCGGCGCTGCAACATCCTTCGCAGCCGCAGCAGAGTGCTCCGGCACTATCCGCGTGCTCGCTCAGCCCCGCGATGGATTGACCCTTCTTGAGAAGTACAAGGACGAGTTCACGAAGCTCAGCGGAGGCGCTGACTTCCAGATCGACTACCTGAACGAGAACGACCGCCGCGCCAAGACCAAGGCCGACGCCTCGACGATCGGGAAGTACAACGTGTATTATATTGACGAAGCCAACGTCGCGCTGTTTGCGTCGTCCGGCTGGGTCGCGCCTCTGCTCGACTATTACCCCAAAGACTATGACTACGCCGACTTCGATCCGGGCCGCCAGAAGGTTGCGACTTTCGACGGCAAGGTATGGTTCGCGCCGCTGACCGGTGGCGGCGACTTGATGGTCTATCGCAAGGACCTGCTTGAAGCCGCCGGTATCCAGCCGCCCAAGACACTCGACGAATATGTTGCCGCGGTCGAAAAGCTCAATCAACCCGACAAGGGCATCTATGGCACGGCGCTTCGCGGTCAGCGCGGTTCGGGCGCGAACGTCTGGCGTTGGATGCCGTTCTTCAAGGGCTTCGGCGGCAACTGGTTCGATGGCAAGACGCCGGCATTCGACAGCGATGCGGCAGTGAAGGCGACGGAAACCTATCTCAAGCTCTTCAAATATTCGGCTCCGGGCAGCCAGACCGGCGGTTGGGACGAAGCCGTCGGGGCCTTTACCTCGGGCCAGGTGGCGATGCTGATCGAATCCACGCCGCTCGTCGGCATGGCGCTCGACAAGAAGTCGTCGCAGGTCGCCGACAAGATCGGTTACCTGCCGCCTCCGACGCCGCTGACTGGTGGTGGCTATGGCCACGGTCTGGCAATCGGCACCAAGGCGAACAAGGATGACGCGGCCAAGCAGTGCGCCGGCCTGTTCATCGGCTGGGCGACGTCGAAGGAGAATGAGCAGCGTCGCCTTGCGGAAGGCCAGTTCAGCGAGCTGAACCGCACGAGCGTGATGACCAGCCCGAAGTTTGCCGAGATGCTGATCGGAGCGGTGGCCTTCAGTTTCGTTCTTGTCTGGAACGAATTCCTGATCGCGCTGATGCTGACCACTTCCGACGCCAAGACGCTGCCGATCGTGGCCTCTGAACTCACCCAGCTCGGCCGGGACGTCCCTTGGGGCATCCTCAACGCGTCGGTCGTCCTGCTATCCATTCCCCCGCTGCTCTTCCTCGGAGTCCTGAGCGGGATGCTGAACAGCGCCTTCAAGCGCAAGTCGTCTTAGTCAAAAGGAATCTTGAAAATGGAAGCTCTCGTTCTGGAGCAAAAGGGCGTACTGGCGTTGAGGGATATCGATCTCCCGCTGGCCGTCGGACCTGACGACGTGAAGATCAAGATCAACACGGTCGGCGTTTGCGGAAGCGACGTCCACTATTACACCCACGGTGCCATCGGCCCGTTTGTCCTCAGGGAACCGATGGTTCTCGGTCACGAGGCTGCCGGCACCGTTGTCGAAGTCGGATCGAACGTGAAGAGCCTTGCCGTCGGCGACCGGGTCTGCATGGAGCCCGGTATTCCGAACCTCTCGTCGCGCGCCTCGAAGCTCGGTATCTACAATGTCGACCCGAGCGTCCGCTTCTGGGCGACGCCACCCATTCACGGTGTTTTGACACCCTACACGGTGCATCCGGCCGCCTTCACCTACAAGCTCCCGGACAATGTTTCGTTCGCCGAAGGGGCGATGGTCGAGCCGTTTGCGATCGGCATGCAGGCGGCAGCCCGTGCCCGTATCGCGCCGGGCGACGTCGCCGCCGTGATCGGCTGTGGTCCGATCGGCATCATGGTGGCTCTCGCAGCGCTCGCCGGCGGATGCAGCCGGGTCTACATCTCGGACTTCAGCGCCGAGAAGCTTGAGATCGCCGGACGCTATCCCGGCATCATCCCCGTGAATATCGCCGAGCGGGCGCTCAAGGATGTCATCGCCTCCGAGACCGAAGCCTGGGGTGCTGACGTCGTGTTCGAGGCGAGCGGCAGCCCCAAGGCCTATCAAGGTCTCTTCGATCTCGTCCGCCCCGGCGGAACGCTGGTCATGGTCGGCCTGCCGGTCGAACCCGTTCAGTTCGACGTCTCCGGCGCGATCGCCAAGGAAGTGCGTATCGAAACCGTCTTCAGATATGCCAACATCTTCGATCGGGCGCTTCAGCTCATTGCTTCCGGAAAGGTCGATCTCAAGCCGCTGATCACCGAAACCTTCGATTTCCGCGAAAGCGTGAAGGCGTTCGAGCGGGCGGCCTCCGCCCGTCCGACTGATGTCAAGCTGCAGATCCTGATGGAAGCGGGAGGAAACTGATGTCCAATATCGCGTGCGCCAACGTAGACAAGAGCTACGGTTCCATCAACGTCATCAAGGACTTCAATCTCGATGTGGCTGACCGGGAGTTCATCGTTTTCCTCGGCCCGTCCGGCTGCGGAAAATCCACGCTCCTCAGAATGATCGCCGGGCTGGAAGAGATTTCCGGCGGCTCGGTCTCGATTGGCGGAACCGAGGTCAACGATCTTGAGCCGCGCGACCGCGGCGTAGCGATGGTTTTCCAGAATTACGCGCTTTATCCGCACATGACGATCTACGACAATATCGCTTTCGGCCTCAAGCGGATGAAAGTTCCCAAGAGCGAGATCGACCAGCGGATCAAGGCGGTCGCCGCCACACTTGGCCTCGAGCCGTATCTGACGCGCAAGCCGACCGAGCTTTCAGGCGGCCAGCAGCAGCGTGTCGCGATCGCGCGCGCGATGATCAAGACGCCGAAAGTGTTCCTGTTCGACGAGCCGCTTTCGAACCTCGACGCCAAGCTCCGTCATCACATGCGGGTCGAGATCGCGAGGCTTCACCGGAAGCTGCAGACCACGACGATCTACGTCACGCATGACCAGCTTGAAGCGATGACGCTTGCCGACCGCATCGTTCTGATGAAGGGCGGGGCGATCGAGCAGGTTGGAACGCCGGCCGAGATATACGAACGCCCGAGAACGCTGTTCGTGGCGGGCTTCATCGGCACGCCGAACATGAACCTGATCGATGTTTCGGTCGCAAGAGGCGAGCGCGGCTGGATCCTTCGCGCTGAAGGCTCGGACATCCATATCGTCGGCGACGCATTCTCGCTCACCGAAGGCCAGAAGGTGGTCCTCGGCATTCGGCCGCCCGACCTTGCCGCCGCGCGGCCCGGCGCTGCCAACACGCTTTCCGGCTTGGCCGACCTTATCGAGTTTCACGGCAACGATGCCCTGGTCACCTTCCAGGTCGCAGGAAAGGAAGTGGGCGCACTGGTAAAGGCCGCGTCCTGCCCCAAGTCGGGCGATCGAGTCTCGTTTGCGCTCGATGAGACGCGCATCCATCTGTTCGACGCCGGCACGGGGCTGACCCTGCGCCGGTCCGGTCTGAACTAGAATTGGCTTCGGTCCGTCGCCCTGCGCGGCGGACCGGGCGCTCGCAATTTACGCGGCGTGCAACTTGAAGACTTCAGCGGAGTGGGCCGGCACGAAATTCTGCTCGAAAGCCGTCTCGTCGTAGACAGAAAAAATGCCCCGATGATCGCGAACGACGAAATCGGCAAGCTGGGCTCTCAGAGCCGCCGGGCCATTGAACACCGTGACACCCGTCGCGGATATAACCATCCCGCCACGTTCGTAGCATTCGCGAACCCAACCCGGCGAAGTGTCCCAGCTTTCTCCCGATGCCGAAATGATCTCGCGAGCGCGGACAACTTCAACCCGGCTCGGTATTTTCAGATATTCGCGCATCGGCTCGAACATTGCCCCTTCGGGATGCAGCCGTTTCCTGCCGCATCTCCAATCGTCAGACTGCAGAATCGCTAGCGCTAGGCTAATGCCTCCTTTGTCCATGAACGGCAATCGAAACTTCGAATGTTCACAGGTTGGCTCGGTGATCGCGGTGAAAATGACACAAGTCACTTGGCTGGGTAACGCTGGCGCAATCGGTGCTCGGACAGCACGCCGAACGCTCAGCCGAAACTTGCGGATGGCATCCGCCCCTTCACCGATTGTAAAGCGATTCCATGTCTGTTCGGGTCTCGTCAACTTGGCGTCGTGGTTGACCGCTACGCCTCTTTTGAGATGCAGCTGAAAGTAGGCGGTTCGGAGGTTTCGTTTGGGTCTGACGCTGGCAAAAATCGAGGAGCTTGCACCGGATCAAGGCTCATTGGCAGCGGCGAAGAAGCTTCTGAAGCCTTCGAGCTGGCCGACGATTGCCGAGGATCGTGCCGGGCTCATTTGGGGGGAGTGCCAGGGTTCGGGATCGACCCCCTACAGGATCTCGGTGACCGAGGCCGATGCCGGCTATAAGTGCAGCTGTCCGAGCCGGAAATTTCCCTGCAAGCATTCGCTCGCCCTGATGTGGATGCGGGTCGAGGGCAAGGTGGATTTTCAGGAGCGGCCGGTGCCGGACTGGGTGAACGACTGGCTTGCGCGCCGTCGCGGTCCATCGGCCGCGTCACCGGCGGCCACACCCGAAAAGCCCAAGGCTTCGATCTCGGCCATCGAAGAGATTGAGGCCGAGGCCGACCCCAAAGCGGAAGCCCGGGCGGCGGCTGCCCGCGAGCGGAATCGGCTCGAACGCGAGACGTCGATCACAAACGGTCTTGATGAACTGGATATCTGGCTTGCCGACCAGACGGATGCTGGGCTTGCGGCCTTTCCGGCAAAGGCGTCTGCCGTCTGCCGGGTTATGGCTCAGCGTCTGTTCGATGCAAAGGCAGCCGGTCTGGCGCTTCGGGTGGATACAATGCCCAGCCGCCTGTTTGCGCTCCCCGATGCAGAGCGTCCGATGGCCGCGATACGCGAGCTTGGCATGCTGCACCTGCTTGCTGAGGCCTATCGTCGGCAAAATGATCTCTCCGAACCCATGCGCCATGATATCCGGCAGCTGGTCGGCTGGAACGTCACGCGCGAGGCGCTGCTGGAAGACAAGCAGGCTCTGCGCGTTTCGGGAACATGGCGGGTCTGGGCGGTCCGCAGCGAGGTGCAGCCCGACAAGTTGCGGCGGATCGAGACATGGCTTCAGGGCGATGACAGGCAGGCGGTCCTCATCGAATATGTCCCGGTGTCGACCGGAGCGTCTTCAAGTGGTTATAGTGTCGGCGATGCCTTCGAGGCCGAATTGGTCTTCTACCCCGCGAGCGTGGCGCTCCGTGCATTGATCGCCAATCAACTGGCCGGCGCGGAGCCTTCCGATGCGCCTTTGGCTCTCCCAGAGCAGAATCTGGCCGCAGCCTACGGATTGTATGAAGACGCGCTGATCGAAAAGCCCTGGCTCCAGGAATATCCGATGATGTTTCGCGGGGCACGGCTCAGGCGATCGGGCGATGCTTTCTACCTGCATGGCGACGAGATCAGCCTGCCTGTCGCAAGGTCGCAATCGACTGTCAGCTGGCCGCTGCTGCAATTCGAGACGATTGATGGGGCCGCCCTCTGGGATGGCAGTGAGCTGACGCTTTGCTGGTCGGAGACGGCACTGGGACGGTGGACAGCATGATCGGAGGAAGACTGAAGACCGCAATTCTGCCGAAGCTTCTTACCGGTGCCCGCGATGGCCTGCCGCTTGACGCGATCGGCGCGACGGATTCCCTGCAAGCTCTCGCATTGGCCGCTCAGGCCCTGCGGTTTGACCGTCCGCCGCAGCCGCTGCAGTTTCAGATCGAGGATGTGATCGCGGACAGAGCCACGATCATGCCGGACGCGGCGCGCAAACTTCTGATCCGTCTTATGGCGGGCAAGGGCCAGGCATCGCTGTCCGCCGCGATCGTGCGAAAGCTTGTCGAACGGAAGCTGAGGCTGCATCCCTTCGATCTGCCGAAGCTGGAAACCTTCGTGAAAGCCCATGCGGAAGATCTCGGTGCGGAAGCGCTTGCCTTTTCCGAGCGGGAGAAGCCGGTCGCTCAGAAGCAGAATTACTTCGCGCCCGATCGCCTGAGCGACGAAAACTGGATGCTTGCAACGCCGGCGGTGAAGGCGGGATATATCAGCGGCCGCCGGGCAATCGATCCGGACGCGGCAAGGGCGCTGGTCGAAGCGGTCTGGAAAACGGAGGATGCCGATAGCCGCTTCCGTCTGCTTGGCGCCTTTCGTGAGCGTCTTTCGGAAGCCGATGCACCGTTCCTGACAAGCCTCGAAAAGGATCGCGCACCACGTGTTCGCGCGCTGGCGCAGAGATTGATCGTGAAACTGCCTGGTTTCGAGGGCAGCGATCCTGCGCTGCGCGAGGTGTTGGAGCGCATCAAGGTTTCGAAATCCGGGCTCATATTCAAGAAGACGGTTCTGACGCTGGAACTGCCCGCGACCGTGCGGGATCACACCAAGAGGGCCTGGCTCAATCAAGCCTTCGGGCCGATCGGCCTTGAGATGCTTGCCGGCGCGCTGTCGCTCTCGGTGGAGGCCATGATTGCTGCCGCTGAAAAGCAGAACGATCTGCTGCTGGCCTTCTTTCTCATGGCAACACAGGACGGGCGGCTCGATGTTGTGGAAATGGTCACCGACGGCCATCTGCCCGATGCCTGGACGCTGGTTGATGCGACGGATGATGAAGCGCTGGCCGACTACAATCAGGACATGCGGCGCGCCTGGGTTGCCCATGTCTTCCGGCCGGACAGATGGGGAAGCGATACGACGCCATGGGTGATCCGTCGCATGGCGATGCAGTTGGCCGCAGAAGCAACCGAGAAGATGTTCGCCGATGTGCTGAGATCCAAGCCATGGCTTGCCCTTCGCAAGCCAAATGCCGGCTACGATGCGGATATCATCGACGACATGGCCGCCATGTGCCCGCCGGCGATGCGTCCGGCCTTGCGAACGGAGTTCGCTGCGCTCGACCCCGCCAAAACCGGCAACGCCATTCTTTTCCTCGATCTTATGAATAGCCTGGAGACCGACCATGTCTGAAGCCCACCTTCGCCGCCCTGCGGAAGAAATCTATGCCGGCGAGCTGGCCGCGCTTGCAAAGGGCGACGATCGCCCGCGGCCGAGCAACTGGAAACTGTCTCCGCAGGCCGTGGTGACCTATCTGCTGGGCGGAAAGGCATCCGATGGAACCGCGATCACCGCCAAATATGTCGGCAATCGACGGCTGATCGAAACCGCTGTCGCGACGCTGGCGACCGACCGGGCGCTATTGCTGCTCGGGCTTCCGGGCACTGCCAAATCGTGGGTTTCAGAACACCTCGCCGCAGCGATCTCCGGTTCGTCGCAGCGTCTCATCCAGTGCACGGCCGGCACTGACGAAAACCAGATCCGCTATGGCTGGAACTACGCCCTGCTTCTGGCCAAAGGGCCTTCGCCGGAGGCTCTCATCAAGACGCCGCTGGTGCGGGCGATGGAGGAGGGCACGCTCTTGCGGCTCGAAGAGCTGACCCGCATGGGCTCGGATGTGCAGGACACGCTGATCACCGTGCTTTCCGAAAAGACGTTGCCCGTACCGGAACTCGATATCGCCATCGGCGCGGAACGGGGCTTCAATATCATCGCCACGGCGAACAATCGTGACAAGGGCGTCAACGATCTCTCCTCGGCGCTGAAGCGGCGTTTCAACGTCGTCGTGCTGCCGTCGCCGAGCTCGCTCGATGAGGAAACGCAGATTGTCGTGAAGCGTGTCGGCGAGATCGGCACCAATCTCAGCCTGCCGCCAATCCAGCCGGCCGACAAGGAGCTGGCGCGCGTCGTCACCTTGTTCCGCGAAATTCGCGATGGCAAGACGCTGAACGGCAAGACCAAGCTCAAGACCTCGACCGGTACGCTCTCGACGGCGGAAGCCATTTCCGTCGGCGTCTCGGCCTGGACGGAGGCGGCCTATTTCGGCAACGGCCGGATCGATGCCAATGCGCTTGCCACCAACATCGTCGGTGCCGTGGTCAAGGATCCGGTGCAGGACAGCGTGGCGCTGTCCGAATATCTGGAAACGGTGGTGCGCACGCGCGACGGCTGGAGCGATCTCTACGAGGCCATCCGCGAGGTGATCTGATGGCTGCCAAGCGAAAGGCGCATCTCTTCGGCATCCGCCATCACGGACCGGGCTCGGCGGCGCTTCTCAAGGGCGCGCTCGACGCCCTCGATCCCGCCTGCGTTTTGATCGAGGGCGCGCCGGAGGGCGATGCACTCATCCAGTATGTGGCGCTGCCCGGCATGAAGCCACCGCTGGCGATGCTGTTCTATGCTGCGGACGAACCGGCAAATGCCGTATTCGCGCCTTTCGCGGAATTCTCGCCGGAATGGGTTGCGATGCAATGGGCGCTCGCTCATGGCCGCGCCGTACGCTTCATCGATTGGCCGGCTTCCGTGTCCCTCGCGCTTACCAAGGCGGCCAAGGAGGAGGCCCGCTCGACCCTCGAGAAACCCGACGAGGTGCAGGACGAAGGGAGTGATGCCGCGGCGGATGAGGGCTTGGCACCTCGTCTCGACCCGCTCGATCTCCTGGCGGAAGCGGCCGGATATGGCGACGGCGAGAGTTTCTGGAACGGGCTGATCGAGCAGCATGGCGGCGGCCAGTCACCGCTCGAGATATTTGCCGCCATCGAAACCGCCATGACGGAAGCGCGTCAATACCAGTCGGATGCCGGAGGCATGAGCGATCAGCAGCGGCTGCGCGAGAGCCGCCGGGAGGCCTTCATGCGCGGGCATATCCGCGATGCGCTGAAGAGCCATGAGGGCGAGGTCGCGGTCGTGGTCGGCGCCTGGCATATCGGCGGGCTTCGTGAGGAAACGACGGCTGCCGAGGACCGCGCCATCGTCAAGGATCTACCGAAGATCAAGGTGGAGGCAACCTGGGCGCCGTGGAGCGACGGGCGTCTCAGCTATGCGTCGGGCTATGGCGCGGGCGTCATCTCGCCTGGCTGGTACCGGCATCTCTGGGGGCTCTATTCCGGCGATCGGCATGATGGCCCGGAAGCCTTTGCCGCCGTCTGGCAGGCACGGACCGCAACCCTTTTGCGGCAGGAAGGTTTCGATGCCTCCACGGCCTCGGCCATCGAGGCGGCGCGGCTTGCACTTGGGCTCGCCAGCATGCGGGGTCTGAGCATGCCGGGCCTGGCCGAAATGCGGGATGCCTCTCTGTCGTCGCTGTGCCATGGCGACGGCCTGCAGCTCGCGATGATCGAGCGCAAACTCTACATGGGAAACCGCATCGGCGAAATCGACGAGGCGGTGCCTCAGATGCCGCTCGCCAGGGATTTCGAGGCCTGGTGCAAGAGGACGCGACTGAAGCCGGAAGAGGCGGTGAGCGAGATAAAGCTCGACCTGCGCAGCGAGGCGGGCCTGCTGAAATCCACCTTCCTGCATCGGCTCAACCTGATCGGCATCCAGTGGGGGCGGTTGATCGATGCGGAAGCCGGAAGAGGGACATATCGCGAAATCTGGCGCCTCACCTGGTCTCCGGATATGTCGGTGGCACTGGCCGAAGCGCTTGTCTGGGGTCTGACGATCGAACAGGCTGCCGCGGCCGCAACGATCGATCGCGGCCGGAAGGCGGAAGGTATCGCGCCGCTTTCGGATCTGGTGCGGGGCGCCCTTGTCGCCGATCTTCCGGAAGCAGCGAGCGCCTGCATCGGTCTTTTGCAGGCTGCGGCCGTCCAGAGCAACGACATCACCGATCTCATGAATGCGGTGCCGCCGCTTGTGCGTATCGTGCGCTATGGCACCGCCCGCAAGCTGCCGGAGCCGGAGTTGCGGGCGCTGGTCACCGCGATCAGCGTCGAGGTGAATGCCGGCGTGCGCATCGGTTCACGCCAGCTGGATGAGGACGCGACGTCGAAACGCATGAGCGCGATGCGCGCCTTCGACGAAGCGCTTGGCCTTTTCAGCGATGCCGCTCTGCTGGCGGAGTGGCGGCGCCAGCTTGCGCTGCTGGTCGATGACGAACAGGCGGTGGCGCCAGCCGTCGGCTTCAGCCTGCGCCGGCTGCACGATCTCGGCATCTGGGATAGGCAGCAGGTTTCAGCAGCCTTTTCCCGCCAGATCGTCGGCGAGGAGCCAGCACGCGCTGGCCCCTTCATCGAGGCCTTTATCGCAGGCGCGGCAGAGGTTCTGATCCAGGATCAGACGTTGCTCTTGCTGATCGACGAGTGGCTTTGCGGGCTGGACGAGGCGGTCCTCGTCGAAAGCTTGCCGCTTCTGCGCCGCGCCATGTCCGGCTTCGATGCGAGCGGCCGCAAACGGATCATGGAACGGATCGCCGGCGGACGAGGAGAAACCTTGCCTGCCCAAGCCGAAACCTCGGACAATTCCGCCTTCGAACGCGCCTTGCCGCTTCTGAAGCACATTCTGGGAATGAGCCAATGACCTCCGAACAGATCCGCCGCTGGAAGCTTGCTCTCGGCGATGACGATATGGGAGGGCTTGGCGAACGTGATCGGCGGCTGAGCCAGGCACTGTCGGCTCTCTATGATGGCGAGGGCAAGAAGGGGCGCGGCGGGCTTGGGGCTTCTTCGCCGAAGGTCTCCCGCTGGCTCGGCGATATCCGCGAATTCTTTCCGACGCCGGTCGTGCAGGTCATCCAGAAGGATGCCTTCGAGCGCCTGAACCTCAAGTCGCTGATGATGGAGCCGGAGTTCCTGGAAACCCTGGAACCGGACGTCCACCTCGTAGCCGATCTGATTTCGCTGCGTGGCGCCATGCCGGAAAAGACCATGGAGACCGCCCGCACCGTTGTCGACAAGGTCGTCGCGGACCTGATGAAACGGCTGCAATCCAAGACGGTGGAGAAGCTGACCGGCGCGGTGAACCGCTCTAAGCGAACGCACCGGCCGCGGCATGCCGATATCGACTGGCCGCGCACCATCCGCGCCAATCTCCGCCACTATCAGAAGGACTACAATACGGTCGTACCGGAGACGCTTGTCGGCTTTGCCCGCAAGACGCGAACGCGCGCGGATCTCGACCATGTCCTGCTCTGCGTCGACCAGTCGGGCTCGATGGCGCCATCGGTCGTCTATGCCTCGATCTTTGCTGCGGTCATGGCTTCGCTGCCGGTTCTGTCGACGAAGCTGGTCTGCTTCGACACCTCGATCGTCGATCTCACCGAGGATCTTGCCGATCCGGTCCAGGTGCTCTTCGGCGTTCAGCTCGGCGGCGGCACGGATATCAATGCCGCACTTGCCTATTGCGAGACCAAGATCGACCGGCCGGCCAAGACGCATCTGGTGCTGATCACCGATCTCTACGAGGGCGGCGATGCAGACGCCATGCTGGCACGGGTGGCGGCGCTGAAACAGTCCGGCGTCAACGTCATCGTGCTCCTGGCGCTCTCCGACGACGGCCGGCCAAGCTACGATAGCCGTCACGCCGGTGCGATTGCCGCGATGGACTGCCCGGTTTTCGCCTGCACGCCGGATCAGTTCCCCGATCTGATGGCGACGGCTCTGACGAAGCAGGATATCGGCCAATGGGCCAGCGCAAACGGCATCGAGCTCATCCGAGGAAACGAACCCTGAAATCAAGGACTGCTCGATAAGCGGAGGCATCGCGAGGATGCCGGCGCCTAGCCAATCATCGCTTGAACTCCGGCGCTCGCCACCTTCGTTACCTCCTTGAGCTCTTCGCGCGTGCTGCCGTCCCGGGCCTGTACCGACAAGCCCTGAAGAACAGCAAGAATGTAGCGGGCAACGGACGAAGCCCGATCTTCGGGCAGCCAACGCTGCAGTGTGCCGGCAATCGCGAGACGCATTTCGTTGCGCCTATCTGCGAGCTCTTTCGCCAGATCGGAATGTTCGGCCGCAGTTTGCAGCATGCCGCTCGAAATCATGCATCCCCGCTCGCCTGCGGGATCAACGACCGCATCGATGGCCCTGGCGAAAAGGGTGTCGACGGTTTCGGCAAGCGTTTCCTTCTCTCCCAAATCCTTCAAGGCACCCGGAAGGCCGAAGTAATGGTCGAGCGCCTCCCGGTAGAGGCCGGCCTTGCTGCCGAAGGCGGAGTAGATGCTTGGGGGAGCGACGCCAATCGCCTCGGTGAGATCGTTTAGAGAAACGCCCTCGTATCCATGCCGCCAGAAGAGGTGCATTGCGGTGTCAACCGCCTCTGCTCTGTCAAAGGTACGCGGGCCTCCGCGGCGCCGCTTGATTGTCTTATCCATAGCGATCACTAAAAACAAGTTGACACCAAAAATCAAGCCTGTAGTTTTTAGCGGTCACTAAAGACAAGTGATTGCGGTTCCGGAAGCCATTCTGGCGCGGTGGAGCCGCAGGCCAGATCACGAGCCGATCAAATCGATCCAACCAACGCGGAAGCCTCGCCTTCCGCGAACGAAGAAGTGCGTCATGAAAAGAGAGAAAATTGTAAAAGCCGTCCGCGGGATGCTGACATCCGTCATCCTGCTCGGTCTGTCATCCGTCGCGATGGCCGCGGAGAAAGACTACACCGTCAAGGCACCCGACGGCATCGACATTGCCGTGCAGGAAACCGGCAATCCAGCCGGGAGGCCGATCGTCTTCATCCACGGCTTGCTTGGCAGCCATCTCAACTGGGACAAGCAGACTGGCAGCGCCGATCTGCAGCAATTCCGCCTGATCAGTTACGACATGCGCGGGCACGGTCAGTCCGGAAAGCCTGACGGGGTCGAATTCTACCACGATGGCCGCCGCTGGGCCGACGATCTGTCGGTGGTACTCAAGGCAAGCGGTGCGAAAAAACCCGTTCTCGTCGGATGGTCGCTGGGCGGTGTCGTCCTTTCGAACTACCTCGCTGCTTACGGGGACGGTGGCATAGGCGGCATCGTCTATGTGGACGGTGTCATCGATCTCAATGCTGAGCTCATCACATCGCATCCGCAGGTCTATGCCGGGATGGCATCTGACGACCTCAGAACACATCTCGATGCGGTACGCACATTCCTCAGCCTTTGCTTCGAAACGCAGCCCGACAGGGCGACATTCGAACGCCTGCTGTCAAATGCCGCCATGGCCTCTTGGGTCATGACGAAGGCGACACCCTCGATGACGGTCTCCGTCGCGCAGGGCCTTCCCAAAGCGCAGGCTCCGGTTTTGCTGCTCTATGGAGGTAAGGACAATCTCGTGAAGGTCCAGCCCAGCATCGATCGGGCCCGCGAGCTCAATCCGAAAATCCGGACAAAGATCTACGCCAATTCGGGTCACGCACCGTTCCTCGAAGAGGCCGCCCGCTTCAACCGCGACCTGTCCGCTTTCGCCGGCTCCGTCTCCACGGCGAACTGATTTCGACTTCGGGGCGGGCGAGGCGTCCGCCCCGAGCGACCAGCATCTTCGGGCTGTCCGGCATTGTCTGAGCGTGATGACGATAATATAGGGCTTTTCAGATGTGGAACCTTGGCGAAGTGCGCAAGCCGCGAAGACGGCGGCGCATTGATGCATGCATATTGAAGGCCTGAAGAATATGGACGATCAGAAGCACGGTGTAGCAGTGCAGGCGCGTCAGGTGCCGTTTCCCACCTCGATCAGCAAGGAGGCTCTGGCTGTGCTTGAGCGGATGGTACGGGAGGATGGCGTGCCGCTCAACGCCTTGCACAGCATGCCGAACCCGGATGACCGGGATGGATGGATGAAGATCAAAGCCGCCGTCGACATGCAATATTCGGCGGCGGTGGCAAGGCTCGCCGGAAGCCTGCATTCCAGTGCGGATACCATCAAACTGGGCGAGGCAACGATCCATGTCGCGACCCCGCATAAAACGTTCGATCCCGCTCGCGCCTATCTCGATCTCCATGGCGGTGCGCTCGTGTTCGGCGGTGGAGAGGCCTGCCTGGCCGGCGCCCGGATGCAGGCGGACCAGCATGGGGTGCTCTGCTATGGCGTCGACTACCGGATGCCGCCCGAGCATCCCTATCCCGCCGCACTCGACGACTGCGTCGCGGCCTATCGCTACATTCTTGAGCGGCATGCACCTGACGACATCGTTGTCGGCGGCCGGTCGGCCGGAGGTAATCTCGCGGCGGCGTTGATGCTGCGAGCGCGCGATGAAGGGCTTCCGATGCCATCCGGCTTGGTATTGCTATCCCCGCAGGCCGACCTGACGGAATCCGGCGACAGCTTTGAAACCAACAGGATGGTTGACATCGTGCTGCCCGGCTCACTGATGTCCAGCAATCTGCTCTATGCCAATGGTGCAGACCTGAAGCACCCCTACGTCTCGCCCCTGTTCGGGGATCTCAAGGGACTGCCGGCGACCTTTCTCCAGACTGGCACGCGCGATCTCTTTCTGTCCAACACCGTTCGCATGCATCGCGCCTTGATAGCCGCTGGCGTCAAAGCAGAGTTGCATGTCTTCGAAGCCATGCCGCATGGCGGCTTCATGGGCGGGACGCCGGAGGATCGCGAGTTGCAGGAAGCGGTTTCGCGTTTCGTTCAGGACCGTTGGGCACGCACCATCGTTCACGCAGGCGAATGAGGAGCTATGTGCAGAAGGCCGGCGATGGCCGATAAGGCCGCGAGCGCCGCGACGGTCCGGTGCTTTTCCGCGCCGGAGATCAGCAGTAGCTTACTCACCGTCGTGGCGGTGGGGGAAAGAAAATCGCCTGCTTGCGGTTTCAATTCCAGGCGCGATACGGGCGACGATGACGTAGAAGAGATAGCTGCCCAACACGCCGCTGCACCTTCGCGGGCTCGTCGTTCAACTACAGAGAAATAGCCAGGACAGTGGCGTCCCGATCTGCGCGGGGACGCCCTGTCTCCTTGCTTGTCGATTGCTTTGGAAAACGGCCGATGCGCGACGAAAGTCGGGCATTTCTCAGGGTGACAGCCTCACGTCTTTCCAGCCACTGGCCGTCAGCTCGTTCGCCCAACGCAGGTGATTTTCGCCGCTGACGTCCAGCCATTCAAGTCGAGAGAGACGAACGACGATAACCGCCAGTCTCGCGAATGCCACGTCCGGATTGTCGAGGGCGGCGCGATGCAATGCATCGCCGTCATCGCCAATGGCAGTTCCGGGAGCCAGAGGCATTTTGAAAAGTGCGGCGGTTCGCTCCGGCAGTGCTGCCCAGATCTCGTGCCGCTCTTGCTCGTCGGTGATGAGTTGAGCGTCGCCGGAGAGGCGTAGCTGGATCATTCGGGCGGGATCGAAGCCGAGGAGCGAAACGCGCGGGTCGCGGCCGATCTCGATTGCTTTTGGCGATCTGGTGTCGGTGATGAACGTAATCGTTCCCTCCTTCGGATCACAGCGCCGGAGCACGACGGTGCGCAGCTGCGGTGAGCCGTCGAGCCCGGATGTCGCGAGCTGAAGGAAGTTGAAGGGCGACCTGCTGCGCGGCGTTTGCAAGCTCGTCCCAGGCTCTCTCGGTTATTGATGTCATCGTAAAATAGACAGATCTCCTATCGTCGTTCGACGTAAAGCTATTCACTCAGCGCATGCAAGGCTTTCGGGATTGGCTATTTATTTGGCGGGACTAAAACATTAGGTTCCGCGACTTCGATCCACCGGACCAAGCCCTTGCAACCCCATTTCGAATGCACGCGCGCCAACAAATCCCTGCGCAATCTCTCGAACAAGATCTTCTATCTGATCGCTGCGGTGATCATGCTCGCCCTGTGGGCAGGCGGTGGCGACAGGCAAACCGGGCATCAGGTTTCCGTCGCAGAGGCAAGCGCGAGATCCTGAACGCTTCTGCGTGAAGGGCCGCTGCGCAGTTACGCCATGGGAATGTAGTCGAGCCCGATATCGATTGCCTGCGGCCGCCCGTCGATCGATATGGTCGTGATCCGAGGCGCGGTGCGCGCGATCACCCTTCCGCCCTTGATAACGGCCAGGCGAACCGGCCTGAGGCGAAGCGCTTCCAGCGGATCGGCCGCCTGAAGGATGACGAGGTCGGCCTTGCAGCCCTTGTCCAGCCCATAGCCTTCGAGCCCAAGCGTTTTCGCCGAGTTGACGGTCAGGGCCTCGAAAATCTTCTTCTTGTCCTCCACACCCGCCATCTGCGCCACATGGATCGCCATATGGCCGACCTCCAGCATGTCGCCGGAGCCCATCGAATACCAGGGGTCCATGACGCAGTCGTGCCCGAAGGATACGTTGAGCCCGGCATCCATCAGCTCGCGTACGCGCGTCATGCCGCGGCGCTTGGGATAGGTGTCATGCCGGCCCTGCAGCATGATGTTGATCAGCGGGTTCGGGATGACGTTGATCCTCGCCTCGGCCATCAGGGGAATGAGCTTCGAGACATAGTAGTTGTCCATCGAATGCATCGAGGTCAGATGCGAGCCGGCCACCCGGCCCTGCAGGCCGAAACGGACTGTTTCGGCGGCAAGCGTTTCGATATGGCGCGAGTGAGGGTCGTCGGTTTCGTCGCAATGCATGTCGACCGGCAGGCCGCGGTCGGCGGCGATGCGGCAGAGCGCTTCCACCGATAGGCGCCCTTCATCCATCGTGCGTTCGAAATGCGGAATGCCGCCGACGATATCGACGCCCATGTCGAGGGCGCGATTGAGCGAAGCGACCCCGTCGGCGGCGCGGTAGTACCCATCCTGCGGGAAGGCGACGAGCTGCAGGTCGATATAGGGCTTCACCCGCTCCTTGACCTCGAGCAGGGCCTCCGCCGTCACCAATCTCGGATCAGAGGTGTCGACATGGCTGCGGATGAAGAGCAGGCCCTGGCTGACGGCGAGGTCGCAATATCTGAGTGCGCGCTCGACCAGTTCCTCCTTCGTCACGATCGGCCGCAACTCGCCCCAGAGCGCAATGCCTTCGAGCAATGTGCCCGAGACATTCATGCGCGGCAGGCCGAGCGACAATGTCGCATCCATGTGAAAATGCGGATCGATGAAGGGTGGCGAGACCAGGCGATTGGTCGCCATGATCTCCTCGCCGGCCGTTGCTTCGATAGTCTTCTCGACGGCCGCGATCAGGCCGCCGGAAATGGCGATGTCCATTCCCTTGCGTCCATCAGGCAGGTTGGCATCGCGGATGATCAGATCGAACATGGCTGGCTCCTTTTCGGAAAATTATCGCTCGCCGCGGCGGTAGGGTTGCATCAGCGCCTGCGGCACGCGGGCGCGCCGCGCCATGACGGCGAGCGCGACGATGGACAGGATATACGGCGTCATCAGGAAGATCTGGTAGGGCACGCCGCTGACGGCGGTCTGCAGCCTCAGCTGGAAGGCATCGAAAAAGGCAAAGAGCAGGGCGCCGAACAGCGCGCGGCCCGGCCGCCACGATGCAAAGACAACGAGCGCGATGCAGATCCAGCCGCGGCCCTGCACCATCGTCGGAAAGAAGCTGTTGAACGCCGACAGGGTCAGGAAGGCACCGCCGACGGCCATCAGCGCGCTGCCGGCGATGATCGCGCCATAGCGGATCCGCACCGGGTTCAGCCCCTGCGCCTCGGCGGCATGTGGATTTTCACCGGTCATGCGGATGGCGAGCCCGATCGGCGTGCGAAAGATCACGTATCCCATCAGAAGCGCGACGGCGATCGCCAGATAGGTCGGCGCCGTCTGCGTGAAGAGCGCCGGGCCGATGAAGGGCAGGGATGAGAGGCCGGGAATGTCGATCGGCTGGAACGGCACGATCGTCGGCGGGGTGCCGGCGACCGGAACGATCAGCCGGAACACATAGTAGCTGAAGCTGGAGGCAAAGAGCGTCACGCCGAGGCCCGTGACATGCTGCGAAAGACCGAGCGTCACCGTCAGCAGCGAATGCAGCAATCCGAACAGGCCGCCGGCGAGTGCCGCCACCAGCAATCCCGTCCAGAGATCGGCACCATGATAGACGGCAAGCCAGCCGATCATGGCGCCGAAGGTCATGATGCCCTCGATGCCGAGATTGAGCACGCCTGCGCGCTCGCAGAGCAGGGCGCCGAGAGTGCCGAAGATCAGCGGTGTCGCGATGCGCAGGATCGCCGCCCAGAGGCCGGCCGATGCGAGGATGTCGATCAGCGTGCTCATCGGCGGATCCTATACTGCGTGAAGAACAGTGCCACGACCATCGTCAGAAGCGAAAGCGCGACCGTGACATCGGCAATATAGGTCGGAATGCCCAGACTGCGGCTCATGCCGTCGGCGCCGACAAACATCACAGCCGTAAACAGCGCCGCGAAGATGACGCCGATCGGATTGAGGTTCGCCAGCATCGCAACGACGATGCCGGAATAGCCGAAGCCCGGCGAAAGATCGGTGGTCACATAGCCCCTGACGCCCATCACCTCGATGGCACCGGCAAGCCCAGCCAGCCCGCCGGAGATGCAGGCAACCTTGACCAGCGTGCGGGCGAGCGGAACGCCTGCGAAGACGGCGCCCTGCGGATTGAGCCCGGCAGCCCGCGACTGCATGCCGAAGACGGTGCGCGACTGGATGAAATGGATGGCGATCGCCAGGCCGATGGCAATCGCAAGGCCGATATGGAGGCGAGAGCGGGCAAGCAGCTTCGGCAGCATGGCGTGATCGGCGACCGACTGCGATTGCGGCCAGCCGAAGGCGAGGGGATCCTTGAGGACGCCATCGATCAGCATCGAAACGAAGAGAATGGCGATGAAGTTCATGAGCAGGCTGGTGACGACCTCATCGACGGAAAAGCGCAGGCGCAGCCAGAGCGGCACGAGGATCAGCACCATGCCGGCGACGGCGCCAATGACGAGGAGCAGCGGAATGAGCGCGACGGAGGGCAGACCGGCAAGCAGTTTCGAGCCGAAGGCGGCGACTGCGATGGCGCCGAAATAGAATTGCCCCTCGGCCCCGATGTTCCAGAGGCGGGCACGAAAGGCGACGGCGGCGGCAAGCCCGGTCAGGATCAGCGGCGTGGCCCGGGTCAGCGTTTCCGTTGCAGAAAGCCGCGAACCGAAGGCGCCGATGAGGATACGCTTGTACGCTTCCAGCACCGGCGCACCGGCAATGGCGATCAGGATGCCTGACAGCGCCAGGGCAACGATGATCGCGGCGACCGGCGCCCCGGCCATCAGATAGAGCGGCCGATGTTCGCGGCGTTCAAGGCGCATGACGGGTCTCCGCGGTATGGCTCCAATCGCCCGCCATCATCAATCCGAGGCGGCGCGCATTGGCTTCCGCGGCATCGACAGATGGCGACAGACGCCCGCCGACAATGGCCTGGATGCGGTCGGCCAGCGATATCACCTCGTCCAGGTCTTCGGAGATCAGCAGCACGGCGGTACCGGCGCGGCGCGCGTCGAGGATACGGGCGTGCACAGCGGCGACCGCGCCTTCGTCGAGACCGCGTGCCGGCTGGGCAGCGATCAGGATGCGCGGACGGCGCTGAAGATTGCGCCCGAGGATCAGCTTTTGCATGTTGCCGCCGGAAAGAAGCCGGGTGCGGCTTGCCGCTGTTCCACCGCGCACGTCGAATTCCTGAATGATTTCGGTGGCGAAGGCCATGCCGGCCTTTCGGTCGACGAGGCCATTGCGGGAATATTCCGGCAGCCTTTCGAGTACGGCATTTTCCCAGATGGTCATGTCGCCGATCGCGCCTTCCCGGTTGCGATCCTCCGGAATGCGGCCGATGCCGGCGGCAATCACATCATTGACGCCGAGATTGCCGACGGGCTCGCCATAAAGCAGGAGATCGCCTCCCGTGCGGGCCAGCGTGCCGGAGAGGAGCTGAGCCAGAGGCGCCTGGCCGTTTCCGGATACCCCGATGATACCGAGAACCTCGCCCTCGCAAAGCGTGAAGCCGATCTCTTTCAGCCGGTCTACGCCGCCGATGCGGACCGTCAGGCCGCGCGCTTCAAGCGCAACGGGGCCGGGCGTCGAGGGTTCGCGCACCGGCCGCTCGACGCGCCGCCCGACCATCAGCTCGGCAAGCTCCGCCTTGCTGGTCTCCGCGGCCCGGCGCTCGGCGACCATCCTGCCGCCTCTCAAGACGACGATACGATCGGCCGCGGCCATGACCTCGTCGAGCTTGTGCGAAATGAAGATCAGGGAAAGGCCCTGGCGCGCCATTTCCTTCAATGTCGAAAACAGCCGCTCGGCCTCGATATTGGTCAGCACGGCCGTCGGCTCGTCGAGGATCAGGATGCGCGCATCGTTATACAGCGCCTTCAGGATCTCGACGCGCTGCTGCTCGCCGACAGAGAGATCGCCGAGACGGGCATCCGGGTCGACCTTGAGGCCGAAGCGGTCGGCTATCCCGGCAAGTTTCCGGCGTGCCGCAGCCGATTGCGAGCGGATGTTCCAGAGCGTCTCCGTCCCCGTCATGACGTTTTCGAGCACGGTCAGGTTGGGGGCGAGCGCGAAATGCTGGTGAACCATGCCGACGCCTGCGGCAATCGCGGCACGCGGCCGCCCGGGCGGGATATCCTTTCCGTGAATGCGGATCGATCCGCTGTCTGGCACATAGTGGCCGAAGAGGATGCTCATCAGCGTCGTCTTCCCTGCTCCGTTCTCGCCGAGAAGGGCAACGATCTCGCCCTTGTCGAGAGCGAGCGAGATGTCGTCATTGGCGAGATTGTCGCCGAAGCGCTTGCTGATGCCGAGGAGCTCGAGAACCTTTTCGCTCATGCGTTCAGTCCTGCAACGCTGCAGGGGTGCTGCCAGCGTTCGTCGGCTTCCAGCGTGGTGGCCAGAGAAAGCAGCAGCTTCTCCTGGCTGAACGGAGCGATGATCTGGACCGGCAGCGGCAGGCCGTCGGCATCCTTGCCGAAGGGCAGGGTGATCGCCGGAAAGCCCGATATATTGGCGAGCGCTGCGAGCGGCGCAAAGGCGGTCATGCGGTTGAGATGAAGCTCGATGTCATGGTGATCCGATGGAAACGAGCCGATCGGCAACGGTGCGCTTGAAAGCATTGGCGTGACAATCGCATCGACCTTGTCGAACAGGGACCAGAGACCATGGCTGACCCGCACACCGGCATCGAGTGATTTCCAGAGTTCCGTTGCCGGCATGGTGCGTCCACGGTTGATGAAGGCCTGCGTCATCTTTTCCGTCTTGCCGGCGTCTAGAGCAAGGCCATCGATCAAGGCGGCAAGATTGGCGGCGATAATGTTGCCGAAGACTTTTGCGCTTGTATCGGCGAGAGGCGCAAAATCCTGCCAGGCGAGCGCTACGATGGCGTGACCGCGGCCTTCCAGGAACTTCGCGGCGTCTTCTACCGCCTGCGCGCGGTCTGCGGTGGTCGGATAGGCCGCGCCCGTATCGGTCAGCACGCCGATCCGCAGCGGCCGCTCCGGTGGCGCCGCAGATGGTGCGTCCGCAGATGGACCGCGGGCAGGGCCTTCGAGCGCTTCGAATATGGCGGCGGCGTCCCGTACGGAGCGCGTGACCGCCATTTCGCTGGCAATCCCGCCGAGATGGTTGCCGAAGAAAGGTCCGGCGGGCATTGCGCCGCGGCCGGGCTTCAGGCCGACGAGGCCGCAGCACGCTGCCGGCACACGGATCGATCCACCGGCGTCGGTCGCATGCGCGATCGCCACGATGCCGGCTGCAACGGCTGCCGCCGCCCCGCCCGACGAGCCGCCGGGTGTCCTGTTCCGGTCGAGCGGATTGCGGCAGAGCGGGCCGATCGCCGGCTCGCTGGCGAGCGACAGGCCAAATTCCGGACTCGTGGTCAGGCCGAAGGGAACAAGACCGGCGTCGCGAAAACGGTCGGCGAGGTCGGAATCGAGGCCGGATTTCCGGCGCTCGAAGAGCCGCGACCCGGCCGCAACGGGCAGGCCCGCAAACGGCCCGCCGAGATCCTTGGCGAGCGTCGGCACGCCAGCGAAGACGCGGGCGTCAAAACGCTCGGGCTCGCTTTGCCGCTCGACGTCGAGGCGGCGCGCAGCTTCCACGCCCATCCCGGTATCGAGATAGGCGATCGCGCCAAGCGCCTCCTCACGCGCGGCCGCGTCGATAGCGGCCTGCATGGCCTCGCTTGCCGAGGTGCGTCCGTCCCTGATCGACCCGGCGAGCGCGGTTGCGTCCTGAAACATGGGCGAGAATTACTTCGGCTGGTCCATGTTTCTCGGAACTTCGAAAGTTCCGGCTTTGATCTCGGCGCGCTTGGCTTCCATCGCCGTTTCGGCGTCGGCGGGGGCCACACCCTTTACATAGACGATGTCGCTGCCGCCTTCCTTCATCAGGCCGAAGGCCGTGTAGTTCTTGCCGACAGGCTTGCCGGCCTGAACGTCGGCGATCGCCGCATTGAGGATCGGGCGGAAGCCCCAGAGCGCGTTGGCGAATACCGTGTCGGGATAGCGCGGCGAGTAATCGATCAGCGATCCGACAGCCTTGATGCCGCGCTCCTTGGCGGCATCCGCCGTGCCGATGCGCTCGCCGAACAGAATGTCCGCGCCTGCATCGATCTGCGCAAGGCCAGCTTCACGCGCCTTCGGCGGGTCGAAGAACGTGCCGATGAAGGCAACGAGGTGCTTGGCGTCGGGGTTCACGGCCTTGACGCCTTCGCCGAAGGCATTGATCAGCATGTTGACTTCGGGGATCGGGATCGCACCGACGGAACCCACGACGTTGGACTTCGTCATCTTGCCGGCGAGCATCCCGGCCAGATAGGCGCCGTCATGGTTCCAGGTGCCGAAGACGCCGAAATTGTCGCCTTCCTCATTGCCGCTGGAGCCGAGAACAAAGGCGGTGTCGGGATATTCGGCGGCTACCTGGCGCGCTTCCTTTTCGACCGCATAGGCCTCGCCGATGATCAGCTTGTTGCCCTGTTCGGCATATTCGCGCATGGCGCGCGGGTAATCGGTGCCCGAGACGCCCTCGGAGAAGACATATTCGATGACACCTTCCTTCGCCGCGGCTTGAAGGGCTGCATGGAGACAGGAGTTCCAGGCATTTTCGACCGGCGAGGCGTGGATGCCGGCCACCTTGAGCGGTGCGGCGGCGCGTGCGGCGGGAGAAAGCGCGCTGGCGCCGAGCGCAATGCCCGAGGCCAGAACGCTACGGCGAGACATGATGATCTGATTTTTCATAGTCGTTCCCCTTTTTTGACTATTTGGTAAAAACCATAGGCAGGGGTTAAAAAAGTGTCAAGCAGAGTTCGTGATCAATGAATGGGCACAGCTAAAAATAGTATATTTGATTTCAAATGGTTATGGAATCAGCCGGCATTTTCAGCGGCGTCGGACACCGTTCGCGGCCCGATTGCAATCATGCCCGATGGATAGCCGGCATATAGAGGCAAATGACCTGCCAGCCCGCCGGTCGTCTCTGACGGGAAAGGCGGCGGCAGGCGCAATTTTTCAAGAGTGGCGGTGCTTGGCGTCTTAGAATTTTCTCAGTTTCGGATTCAAATAGAATACTAATTCTATATACAATAGTCATGAGACGCTAGCCTCAACTAATCACTTTCGAGGGAAAATCGATGAGCTTAATGGCGACTGCTAAAACCCTGCTTCTTGCGAGCGCAATTTCAGTTTCGTTCTCGGCCTTTGCATCCGCTGCAGATGCGAGCGCAAAGCCCGTTCAGGGCGGAACTCTGATCTATCTCGAGCAGCAGCCGCACACCAACCTCTATCCGCCGGCCGGCGGCTTCTATCCGAACGGCGGCGTGCTCAACCAGATCACCGACAAACTGACCTACCAGAACCCGAAGACGCTCGAGATCGAACCATGGGTTGCCGAGTCCTGGACGGTCAATGACAACGCGACGGAATATACGTTCAAGCTGCGCAAGGGCGTGACCTTCTCGGACGGCACGCCGCTCGATGCTGCCGCTGTCGCCAAGAATTACGACACGTTCGGTCTCGGCAACAAGGAGCTGAAGCAGCCGGTATCGGAAGTGATCAACAACTATGATCGTTCCGAAGTCATCGATCCGTTGACGGTGAAGTTCTATTTCAAGAAGCCGTCTCCGGGCTTCCTGCAGGGTACATCGGTCATCGGCTCGGGTCTTGTGTCGCTGAAGACGCTAGCGCTGCCCTTCGACCAGCTCGGCGACGCGACGAAGATCATCGGTTCCGGCCCGTTCGTGGTCGATAGCGAGACGCTCGGCAAGGAGCTGACACTGAAGGTGCGCGAAGACTATGCGTGGAGTCCGGCAAAGCTTGAGCATCAGGGGCGCGCCTATCTCGACGGTATCAAGTACGTTATCACCGGCGAAGACAGCGTGCGCATCGGCGCTCTTCTTTCCGGCCAGGCCGATTTCATCCGCCAGGTTCAGGCCTATGACGAGGAACAGGTCGAAAGCCAGGGTTACAAGATCTACGCGGCACCGACCCGCGGTGTGAACAACAGCGTCGTCTTCCGCCCGGACAATCCGCTGGTCTCGGACGTGCGCGTCCGCCAGGCGCTGCTGCATGGCACCAACAGCGCCGAGATCATTTCCACGCTGTTCTCGGCAAACTATCCACAGGCAAAGTCGATCATTGCATCGACCGCCCAGGGGTATCTCGATCTGTCGCCGAAGCTTACCTATGACGCCGACAAGGCTGCCAAGCTTCTCGATGAAGCAGGCTGGAAGCCGGGCGCAAACGGCATTCGCGAGAAGGATGGCAACCAGCTTGTGCTGACGGCCTACGAATCTCCGCCGCAGCCGCAGAACAAGGCGACGCTGCAACTCGTCGCCCAGCAATGGGCCAAGCTTGGGGTGACGCTGAACGTGCTTGCCGGCGATTCCGGCAGCAAGACGGTCGACGATCTCGATCCGGCCAAGACACCGGTTTCGCCCGCCATGGTCGGCCGCGCCGATCCCGATGTGATCAAGAGTCAATATTACCCGAAGAACCGCGACGTGCTTCGCCAGAAGGGAGGACCGAGCGACAAGGTGAAGTCCTTCGTCGATGACAAGCTGAACGGCCTGCTCGAACAGCTGTCCTCCGAACCCGACCGCCCAAAACGCCTGCAGATCGCCGGCGAGGTCCAGAACTACGTGATTGATCAGGCCTATGCCATCCCGATCTTCGAGGAGCCGCAGGCCTTTGCCGGCGCGCCCTACGTCCAGGGCGTCGGTTTCGAGGCTGTCGGCCGCCCGAGCTTCTACAGCACCTGGCTTGCCGAACATTGATCGAGCCGGGGCCGGACGCAAGGCCCGGCTCCGCTACCCGAAAGGAACGGCATGACCCGCTATTTCATCTCCCGCATCGGCCAGGCACTGATCGTCCTGTGGGCGGCGTTCACGATCTCTTTCATCCTGTTGCAGGCAATGCCGGGTGATGCCGTCCTCATCAAATTCCAGAACCCGGAATATGGCCTGAGCCCAGAGCAGCTTGCCGATATTCGCGCCGCCTATGCCGCCGACGGATCGCTGCTCAGCCAATATCTGCATACGGCGGGGAGGTTCCTGAACGGTGATTTCGGCTATTCGCTGCAGGCAGGCGTTGCCGTCAGCGCGCAGCTTGCCGCCGATATTCCGCCAACCATCCGGCTTGCGGGCTTCGGCTTCCTGGTTGCCGCACTGATAGCCGTGACGCTGGCGATCCTCGCCAATCTGCAGGGTTTCGGCCGGTTGCGCAGCGTCATCCAGTCGGTGCCGTCGCTCTTCGTATCGGTGCCGACCTTCTGGCTCGGGATCATGCTGATCCAGATCTTTTCCTTCCGCCTGCGGCTCGTTCCGGTGATCAATCCGGGGCCGTGGGAAGGCTTGATCCTGCCGGTGTTGACCGTTGCCGTCCCGATCTCGGCGCCGCTTGCCCAGATCCTGCTGCGCAATATCGACAAGGTGTTGACCCGCCCCTTCGTCGCCGTCGCCCGCGCCAAGGGCGCTTCGCATGGCTGGGTTCTCTGGCGCCATGTCGCCAAGAACGCCTTCCTGCCGGTGCTGACCGTTGCGGGCGTGCTGTTCGGCGAGCTGCTCGCCGGCGCGGTGATCACCGAGACCGTCTTTGGCCTGAATGGCATCGGCAGCCTGACCGAGCAGGCCGTCAACTTCCAGGACGTTGCGGTGCTTCAGGCGATCGTCGTGCTCTCGGCTGCCGCTTTCGTCACCATCAACCTGTCGATCGATCTTCTCTATCCCATTCTCGATCCGCGGCTGAAAGCCGGACCGGAGACCGCACGATGACCAGCCTCGACATTGCCGAAACATCACCGGGCCTGAAGCCTGCCGAAACGGCGGAACGATCCCGATCGGAAGCCGTGCGGAGTTCAAAGCGCCGTCGTATCGACGTCGGCCTCGTGCTTGCGGGTGCCGTCCTGCTCATCGTTCTGCTCTGGGCCACCGCGCCGGGTTTCTTCACCGGCTATGACCCGATCAAGGGACTGCCAGGCCAGCAACTGAAGGCGCCGAGCGCCGTTCATCTGCTGGGCACGGATGCGCTCGGGCGCGACCTCTATGCGCGTCTCGTGCACGGGGCGGTGCATTCGCTTTCCGGCGCGCTCGCTGCCGTCGCCATCGGCCTTGCGGCAGGAACGGCGCTCGGCGTGCTGGCCGGTTCGCTCGGCGGGCGCACCGACGCGGCGATCATGCGCCTTATAGACGTGCTGCTGTCCATTCCCGCTCTCCTTCTGTCGCTCAGCATCATCATTCTGCTCGGCTTCGGCACGATCAACGCCGCGATCGCCGTCGGCATCACATCGGTGGCGAGCTTTGCGCGGATCGTCCGGTCCGAAGTCGTGACCGTCCGGCGCAGCGACTATGTCGAGGCCGCCTTCGGTAGCGGTGGCACGTTCTTCAGCGTGCTCTGGCGCCACGTTCTGCCGAACTCGTTGACCTCGGTAATCGCCTTCGCGGCGCTGCAGGTCGGCTGGGCCATCCTGCAGCTTTCGACGCTCGGCTTCCTCGGCTATGGCGCGCCGCCGCCGACGCCCGAATGGGGCCTGCTGATCGCCGAGGGCCGCAACTATATTGCAACCGCCTGGTGGCTGACGGCGGCGCCCGGCATCGTCGTGGTGCTGGTCGTCCTCTCCGTCAACCGCGTCAGCCAGGCCATCGGAAGGATAGAACGATGACGATCCAACCCGTGGACTTGCCTCGCAGCACGCCGACGGCCTCCCCCATCCTCGACGTCTCTGGCTTGACGGTCAGCTACGGCGATCGCAACGGCGTGCGGACCGCCGTGCACGGTATCAATTTCACAGTCGGCGCGGGCGAGGTGGTCGCGCTCGTCGGAGAGTCCGGTTCCGGAAAAAGCTCGACGGCACAGGCGATCATCGGTCTTCTGCCGGAGAATGGAAAGCTTGAAGGCGGCAGTATCCGGCTGAACGGCCAGGAGATTGCAGCCTGGCCGCAGCGCCGGCTGGACGCGATCCGCGGCGCGGTCATCAGCCTCGTGCCGCAGGATCCCGGAAGCTCCCTCAACCCGGTCAAGACGATCGGCAAGCAGGTGGCGGAGATCCTGGCGATCCACGGCGAGGCGTCCGGGCCGGCTGCCTATGCGCAGGCGATCGAACTTCTCGAGCGCGTCGGCCTCAGCGAACCCAAGCTCAGGGCGCAGCAATATCCGCACGAGCTTTCGGGCGGCATGAAGCAACGCGTGCTGATCGCCATCGCCATTGCACTCAAGCCATCGCTGATCATCGCCGACGAGCCGACAAGCGCGCTCGATGTCACCGTGCAAAAGCATATCCTCGACCTGATCGACGAGTTGCGGCGCGAATACGGAACTGCCGTGCTTCTCGTGACCCACGATCTCGGCGTCGCTGCCGACCGTGCCGATCGCCTGATCGTCCTCCGGCACGGCCGCATTCAGGAGCAGGGTCTGACGGCGGATGTGCTCGCCAGACCACAAAGCGCCTATACAAGGCAATTGCTTGCCGACGCCCCATCGCTCAATGCCGCCGCGCGATCGCCAACCGACAGCTGGCATGAGGGCGGCGAGGACATCATCGTCGTCGAAAATCTCGTCAAGGATTTCGGCCTCGGCGGGCCGAACCGCTTCTTTGCCGTTGACGGCGTCTCCTTTCGCGTCAAACGCGGAACGACCCATGCGCTGGTCGGAGAATCCGGGTCTGGCAAGACTACCAGCATCCGCATCATCTCGGCATTCGAGAAGCCGACGGCCGGGCGGGTGGTTATCGATGGCCTCGACCTCTCCACGCTGCGGGGCGAGAACCTGCGGCTCTTCCGCAAGAAGATCCAGCTTGTCTATCAGAACCCGTTCGGCTCGCTCGATCCGCGCCAGACGGTGCGGCGGATCGTCGAGGAGCCGCTGTTGAACTTCGAACCGGTCACACGGCAGGAGCGGGCAGAGCGCGTCGTGTCGATCATCGACAAGGTCGGACTTCCGGCGGATGTCCTCGACAGGCGCCCGCATGCGCTATCGGGCGGGCAGAGGCAGCGCGTGGCGATTGCCCGGGCACTGGTGCTCGGGCCGCAGATCCTGGTGCTCGACGAGGCCGTCTCGGCGCTCGACGTCACGGTGCAAGCGCAAATCCTGGCGCTGCTTCAGAAGCTGCAGCGGGAACTCGGTCTGACCTATCTGTTCGTTTCGCACGATCTCGCCGTCGTCAGGCAGATCGCCGACACGGTCTCGGTTCTCAGCGCTGGAAAGATCGTCGACAGCGGTCCCGTCCAGGAGGTCTTCGGCAACCCTTCGAGCGCCTATACGCGCGAATTGATCGAAGCGATCCCCGGCAAGAAATTTCCGGCCCAGCGGCCATCCCCCTTGATCAGCACAGGAACTCAGCCATGAGCCATTCCCCAACGCCGAAGCGCCTCGGCTTCTTCAGCCGCGTCCTCGATCAGGCCGATCCGTCGACCCGCTACAGGCTGGTTGCCGAGCAAATCCTGCACGCCGAGAAACATGGCTTCGACAGCGCCTGGGTGGCGCAACACCATTTCAACGGCGAAGAAGGCGGCCTTCCGGCGCCGCTCGTCTTTCTCGGCGAGCTCGCAGGCAGGACGTCGCGCATCCGGCTGGGCACGGGCGTCATCACGCTGCCGATGGAGAGTGCTGTGCGCGTCGCAGAAGACACTGCCGTTCTCGACACCCTTGCCAACGGCCGCCTCGAAGTCGGGTTCGGAACCGGCGGTACGCCGGCGTCCTTCCTGCCATTTGGGCTGGACAGCAGCGATCGCGGCGCCGTCTATGCCAAGAGCCTCGCAACGGTGCGGGATGCATGGGCCGGCCGCGAACTCGCAGGCAGCAACCATCTCTATCCGGCGGCGCCGCATCTGCTCGATCGTGTCTGGCAGGCGACGTTTTCGGTTGGCGGCGGTGAACGGGCGGGGCTGGACGGGGACGGCCTGATGCTGTCGCGGACGCAGCCGCGCCCGGCAGAGAGCCCCGAAGCACTGCTCTGGGATCTCCAGAACCCGATCATCGATACCTATCTGGCAAGCCTGCCACAGGGACGGGCGCCCCGCATCCTGGGATCGCGCAGTCTCTTTGTCGCCGAGGACCGGAAGACGGCGCTGCATTTTGCCGAGCTCGGGCTGCAGCGCAGTGTCGAACGCTTCATCGCCAGCGGCCATCAGGTCGCGAGCAAGAAGACTGAAGATCTCATCAGGGCCTTCGACGTACATGTCGGCACGCCTGACGATGTCATCGCATCGCTCAGCGCCGATACCGCGCTGGCGCGGGTCACCGATCTCGTCTTCCAGGTTCATTCCGTCGATCCGCCGCACGAACACATTCTTCGCTCGCTGGAGCTCATCGCCAGCGAAGTCGCCCCGGCGCTCGGATGGGTCCGCAAGGGACCGGCAATCCACGAGCGCCGCCTCGCAACCGCATGAACTTTCCAGGAAAGGCATCAGACATGAGTTCTTCTCCCACGCCTGACACCATCGATCTCCTCACAGGAGCCGAGGCCGGTTCATTCATCGACCGGCTTCGCCGCGAGCGCCCGGAAACCCGCGCCAACGCCCAGAAGAGCTACCTCGCCCTCTTCGAGCCTGTCTCGGAAGACGCGGTGACGCGCGCCGAGCGGCTTGCGGTCGCAGCCTTCGTTGCCGGCTTCCATCAGGCGGGTGCAGCCGGTGAATTCTACGCCGCCGGTCTCGCCGATCTGAACGGCGGCGCATCGCTGGCTGCCGCAGTGAAGATCGAGATCGCGAGGGGTGCGGTACGAGGGCCGTATGGCCGCTATCCCTCGGGACCGCTCTCCGTCGAGGATAACGACGGGCTGGTCTTCGCCGTTTCGGATTTCAGCCGCGCCGTGCTCGGCGCCAAGCTCAGTGCCGGTCTCGAACACGCCCATCTCCTGGTCTACCGGCCGCGGGAGGCCAGCCCGGATGCCCTGCAAAAGCTGCTCGACGCAGGCTGGTCGACAACCGGCATCGTCACGCTTTCGCAGCTCGTCGCCTTCCTGTCCTTCCAGATCCGCGTCGTTGCCGGGCTTTCGGCGCTCGGTGCGGCCGGTGAAGGCAGTCTCTCGCGCGCAGCAGCGGAATAAGGAGAAGCATCATGACCGAGACTGTCATCCGCCCTGAGGTCGACAACCGCCCGAACGCCTTCACCCAGGCCGAAATCGGCTGGACACCCTGGCTGACACCACTCACCGAAGAAGAGCTGACCGATCGCCATTGGGCCGGGCTCGTCGATGCCTCGCGCTCAAAATCGCCCTATTTCATGCTTCTTGCCAGAGACCCCGAAACGCTCGAGGCGCGCACGAAGACCGACAAGGATATCTTCTACAATACCCGCGCCGGACTGCCTCGTGCGGAACGCGAGCTTTCCGCAACGGCCGCGTCGCGCACGAACGGCTGCATCTTTTGCGCGTCGGTCCATTCACGGTTCGCATCGCATCATTCGAAGCGCACCGAGGACGTCCAGCGGCTGCTGGACGAGGGGACCGGCGCCGAACTCGGCAGCCGCCGATGGAATGCAGTCGTTACGGCCTCGGTTTCGCTGACTGGGACACCGTCGAGCTTCGGCGCTGACGACATCGCTCGCCTGCGCGAGCAGGGGCTGGACGATCTGGAGATCGCCGATGCCATTCATGGTGCTGCCTTCTTCAACTGGGCCAACCGGCTGATGCTCTCACTCGGTGAACCCACACCGGCGGCATGAAGCGAGGCGGGGGCGAGCGACAAGACCCGCTCGCTTGCCCTCACGCCGTCGCCGGCGACAGCAGGTTCATGTCGATTTCGGTGAGTTCCACCCGGCGCTCGAAGGCCTTGCCTTCCTCGTCGAAGAGGTGGCAGTCGGCGGCGTTGATGCCGACGGTGACGGGCTGGTCGGCGCGGATGCCGACGCTGCCGGGGAGCATGGCGCAGAAGTTTTCCGTTTCGCCGCCGAGTGCTGCATAGGCAACGGTGTTGGCGCCGAGCCGCTCGATGACGCTCGGGGTGACGGCGAGCGAGATGTCACCGTTGGTCAGCTGGATATGCTCCGGGCGGATGCCGAGCGTCAGGGTCTTGCCGACCATGCCGTCGCGCGGCGTGACCGGCAGCGTTGCCGTCTGGCCACGATAATCGACGGTGACGCCGGAGGCGCTGGCCGCGGTGCAGGTGACCGGCAGGAAATTCATTTTCGGATTGCCGATGAAGCCGGCGACGAACTGGTTTGCCGGCTTGTGATAGAGCTCCAGCGGCGCGCCCGTCTGCGAGATGTTGCCGGCGTCGAGCACGACGATGCGGTCGGCCATGGTCATGGCTTCCACCTGGTCGTGGGTGACGTAGATCATCGTCGCCTTCAGCTGCCGGTGCAGCTTGGCAAGCTCGATGCGCATGTCGGCGCGTAGCGCCGCGTCGAGATTCGAGAGCGGCTCGTCGAACAGGAAGATCTTCGGTTCGCGGACGATCGCGCGGCCGATCGCGACGCGCTGGCGCTGGCCGCCCGAGAGCATGCCGGGCTTCTGCTGCAGCCGCGTTTCGAGATGCAGGATGCGGGCGGCATTCTCCACCTTGGCCTTGAGCTTCTCCTCCTCCATCTTCTCGACGCGCAGCGGGAAGGCGATGTTCTCGAAGACGCTCATATGCGGATAGAGCGCGTAGGACTGGAAGACCATGGCGATGCCGCGCTTGACCGGCGGCAGATCGTTGACGCGTACGCCATCGATGACGATGTCGCCCTTGGTGGTCGCATCGAGGCCGGCGATCATCCGCAGCAGCGTGGACTTGCCGCAGCCCGACGGCCCGACGAAGACAACGAACTCGCCGTTCTTCACGTCGAGTTCGACGCCTTTCAGAACTTCGTAGTCGCCATAGAATTTTTGAACTTTATTGAGCTGAAGCTGTCCCAAAAATCTGTCTCCGGTCCCGGCCTTGAACGCGCATGAAGTTGGTCGGTGAGGATCGCGGCCGCGAGGGCCGCGATCCCCGTTTCGAGGCTTACTTGAAGGCTTCGATTTCGCCGGCAGCCTTCTTGAGGGCGGCTTCCGGTTCTGCCTTGCCGGTGACGACGGACTGGACCATCTCGATCATCGAGTTCTGGAAGCCCTTGTAATCGGTGAAGAGCGGCTCCGGACCACCGTAATCGATACCCTCGATGAACGGCTTCCAGAAGGGATCCTTGGCAACGAACTCGTCGACCTTCTTGGACGGACGCAGCGGGGTGAGGCCAGCGCCGCCCTGCAGTTCGTACTCGCCCTGGATATCGGGAGAGGTGATGTACTTGGCGAATTCGGTCGCCTTTTCTTCGACGCCCGAGCCCTTGAAGATCGCAAGGCTGTCGGTGATCAGCAGCGTGCCGGCGCCCTTGGCATCCGGACCAAGCGGCAGCGTGGCGACGCCCCAGTTGATCTTGGTGTCCTTCAGGCGGTAGGCGGCGCCGGAGCCGGCCTGGATCATCGCGACCTTGCCGTCGAGGAAGATGGCGCGAACTTCGTTCTGTTCGTATGCCGTCGGGCCTTCTTCGGCATAAGCGGCGATATCCTTGTAGGCCTTCAGGGCCGCGAGGATCTGCGGGCTGTCGAGGGTCACCTTGCCCTCGGCATCGGTGACGGCGCCGTTATTCGTATAAACCCAATGCATGAATTGGTGCATCGTGTTGTCGAAGGTCTTGGCCGAGAGACCGAAGCCCGGAACGCCGGTCTTTTCCTTGATGGTCTTTGCCATCTCGATTTCTTCGGCCCAGGTCTTCGGCGGCTTCTCGGGGTCGAGACCGGCCTGCTTGAAGAGATCCTTGTTCCAATAGAGGGCCTTGGTCGAGAAGGCGATCGGAACGCCCCACTGGTTGCCGTCGAAGGTGACGGTGTCGACGATGTGCGGGTAGTAACCCTTCTTCTCGTCGTCACTCATCGGAACCGGAACGATCAGGTCGTTCTGCGCGAATTCCTTCAGCGTGCGCGAGCCGACATAGGCCATGGCGACGGGCGTGCCGGCAGCTGCCAGCGTCGTAGCCTTGTCCTGGCACTGCGCCCAGCCGACGACTTCGGGCGCGACCTTCCAGCCTTCGTTCTTGGATTCCCATTCCTTGATGTATTTGGTGTGGATCGGGTCGATCGTGTCGCCGCAATAGATCCAGCTGATTTCCTTGTCGGCTGCCTGGGCAGTGACCGCGGTCAATGCCGTCGAACCGAGCAAGGCGAGCGCCATAAGGCCTGTCTTGATGGTAGTGTTCACGTCGTGACTCCCATTCTCGTTGTTAGCTGTTCACTCTTTTCTTGGTCTTATTGTTTCACCGCACCGGCGGTCAGGCCGCCGACAAGGTAGCGCTGAAGGAAGAAGATGACGACCATCGCCGGCGCGATGCCGACGAAGGAGGCCGCCATCAGTTCGTTCCAGATGACCTCCTGCTTTCCGAAGTAAGCGAAGAGTCCCACCGGCAGGGGCATGTATTCAGTCTTCGAGTTGAACGTCAGCGCGAAGATGAACTGCTGGGCATAGGCGCCGATGAAGGTGGTAATCGCGACGACGATAATCCCCGGCATCGCAATGGGCAGAATGACGCGGCGGAGCGTATAGAAATGGCTGGCGCCATCCATATAAGCCGCTTCGTTGAGTTCCTGGGGAATGCGGATCATGTAGGTGCGCAGAAGCCAGATCGCCGACGGGATCAGGAAGGCGACACCCGGCACGATCATGGCGAAATAGGTGTTGAGCACGCCCATCGTGCGCATCAGGCGGAAAAGCGGAATGAGCAGCACGGCGCCGGAGAACATGTTCACCGTCAGGAAGGCGCCGAGCAGGATGCCCATGCCGCGGAATTCGAACTTCGCGAAGGCATAGGATGCCGGGATGACCAGGCAGAGCACGATGACGGTCACGATGATCGAGATGAAGAAGGAGTTGAAGATATAGCGCCCGAAGCCCGGCACGCTGATCCACATCGTCCTGTAGGCCTCGAACGAGCCGTTCTCCGGCCAGAAGCGGTAAGGCGAGGAGAAGAGCTGGCTGAGCGGCTTCAAGGATACCAGGAAGCCTTCGACGAAAGGCGACAGCACGAAGAAGAGAAACATCGCGATGCCGCAATAGATGAGGACGATTTCCCACCAGCTGTAGCGATCGATCATGGGACGGCTGCTCATGCGCGCTTCTCCGGGTTGAGGCGGCGGGTGACGCGGAAATAGGCGAAGCAGAAGAGCGACAGGAAGATGCAGATCAGCACGGCGCGGGCCGCACCTTCACCGTATTTCTTCGAGCCAATTGCCGTCTGATAGGTGTCGATGATCATCGTCGTCGTTTCACCGCTCGGACCGCCCTGCGTCAGGATCCAGATGATGTCGAAGGAATTGAAGGTCGCGATCAGCGACAGCATCGACATGGTGATGATGGCGGGAACCATCAGCGGCAGCGTGATGCGGCGGAAGCGGTACATGCGGCCGGCGCCGTCGGTCCAGGCGGCCTCATAGAGATCCTTCGGGATCGACTGGATGGCGGCGAGGAAGTAGATCGTCACCAGCGGCACGCCGATCCAGACGTCGGTCACGATCGTCGCCCAGAAGGCGGTGCTGCCATAGGCGAGGAAGGCGACCGGGCCATCGACCAGGCCGAAGCGCTGCAGCAGGCCGGAGATCATCCCGAACTGGCCATTATACATCCAGCCCCACATGAAGATGCCGATTGCCATCGGCACGATCCATGGCGGCATGGTCAGCAGCCGGAACAGCGAGCGGCCGGGCACGGCGGCATTCAGCATGACAGCGCCGAACGTGCCGATGATCATCTTCAGGGCGACCGAAAAGAACGTCCAGATGAAGGTGCGCAGAATGACTTCCGCGAAGGTGGAATTGAAGATCTTCTCGTAGTTGACCCAGCCGACCCAGTTCGTGACTTTGCGCAGCGATGCGTCCGTGAACGACAGGATGAACGTGTCGACCAGCGGATAGGCAACGATTGCCAGGACATAGAGGACTGCTGGAAGAAGAAGGATCCAGGCGAAGATGACGGCACTTTTCTGAGCACTCATCTTGCCGCCTCCCTCAAGCCGCTCTGGCGTGTAGCGCCTCGTCGAACCTGTCCCAGACGGGACGAAGGTCGATGACGGCCTTCTTCATGCGGGCCTCATCCATGGCAAGCGCCAGGATGCCGGCCTCCAGAGCATTGAGCGTCGAGACCGGCAGTTCGGACCCGGTGCGCACGCTCTCCAGGATATCGGCCGCCATCTGCTCGTCGGCGCCGTAATGCTGGGAGAGTTCGGTCGCGGCATATTTCGTCTCGACGACCTTCTTGCCGGTCAGCTGCTCGTGGACATCGAGATAGCCACGGACGAAGTCGCCTTCGGCCATGCCGCGCGACCCCATGATCGCGAAACGGCGGAACTGGTCGGGGACGTTCAGGTTCGTGTGGAAGTTCATGCCGACGCCATTGGCATATTCGACGATTGCCACCTGGTAGTCGATGATATCGGCATCGCTGTCGAACACCTTGTCGGAGCCCATCCAGCCGCTCGGCTTGCGATGGAAGAGTTCGAGATCGTTGATGCCTTCGCGGGCCGGGTCGTTGGCGGGAATGAAGCTCTTGCGGCCCCCGAAGCTTGCGACGCGCTCGGGACGTGCGCCGACCACGCCATTGTAGAGATCGAGGTCATGGCAGCACTTTTCCAGCATGAAGCTGCCGGAATAGCGCTCGTAGCGGCGCCAGTCGCGCATGAAGAAGGCGCCGTGATAGGGCTCGATATGCTCGGATGCCTCGATCGAGACGATCTGGCCGAGCTTGCCTTCGGCCTGGATGGCGCGCAGGTCCTTGTAGAGTGGCGAGTAGCGCAGCACGAGGCCGACCATCAGCCGCTCATGGCCGAATTTCGCCATCAGGTGAGCGAGCTCGATGCTCTCGGCGATCGTCGTGACGATCGGCTTTTCGCAGAAAACCTTCAGGCCGGATTCGAGGCCGAGGCGGATATGGTCGAGATGCAAGTGGTTGGGAGAGCCGATCATCAGGAGATCGAGCTTTTCGGAGGCCAGCAGTTCCTGCGGCGTGCCATAGGCCTTGCCGACCGAAATGCCCTTTTCCGTCAGCCCCGGAAGACCCGCGGGCTCCGGATCGACATAGCCGACGATTTCGAAGCTGCTGTCGATAGCCGTAAAGACATGGCCGAGGTAGCCGAGCCGGAATCCCAGCCCTATGATTCCCACTTTCATCCCGATGACGTTCCCAATTTCGTAATTTATTTTCTTCAAGTTGGGACAAAAATCAGGGGCCGTCAACCGAAAACGGGCCTGAAAGCGCATTGATGAAATTAATTTTCATAATATACGGGATAAGCGCGTTTTTGGGCATATCCGCGCAAGCAAAGCAGGCAGCCGATGAAAACGGCTGCCGCGGGCGTCATGAAACTGGTTTCGTTCCGTGGAACCAGTTGGCTGCTCCACTTTAGAGGCGGTGTAGCGGCCCTGAGGCCTATTCGTCGAGATAGCGCTCGGTCAATCGCGCCCACATGGCAGCACCCGCCACCAGGCTTTCATCGGCGAAGTCGTATTTGGCGCTGTGCAGGATGGCCGAGTTGACGCCGTTGCCGAGGCGCAGGAAGGCGCCGGGCTTGTGTTCGAGGAAGTGCGAGAAGTCCTCACTCCCGGGGATCAGGGCGCAGGTCGTGACCTTTTCGGCGCCGACGAGTTCTTCGGCGACCTTCCAGGCGAATTCAGTCTCCGCCTCGGAATTGACAACCACAGGGTGGCCGTGGACGTAGTCGATCTCCACCGTGGCGCCGAAGCCGTCGACGACGGACTCCGTCAGCTTGCGGACGCGGGCTTCCAGGAGTTCGCGGGTCTTCGGATCGAAGGACCGGACGGTGATCAGCAGCTTGGCGCTTTCAGGAATGACGTTCGAAACCTCGCCGCTATGGATCGCGCCGACGGTGACGACCGCCGTCTGGGTCGGGTCGACGCTGCGCGAGACGATGGTCTGCAGCGCGACGACGAGATGGCAGGCAACGACGACAGGGTCGATCGTCAGGTGTGGGCGCGAGGCGTGGCCGCCCTTGCCGGTGATGGTGATCTCGGCGGTATCGGCGGCTGCCATCAGCGGGCCGGAGCGCATCAGGAAGGTGCCCTCGGGCGCGCCCGGATGATTGTGCAGACCGTAGATGACGTCGAAGGGAAAGCGCTCGAACAGGCCATCGGCGATCATTGCCGGGGCGCCGCTGACGGCGCCCGCTTCCTCTGCCGGCTGAAAGATCAGCGTCACCGTGCCGTTGAAGCGGCGGGTGCGGGCCAGATATTCGGCGGCGCCAAGAAGAATGGTCGTATGGCCGTCGTGGCCGCAGGCATGCATCTTGCCGGAAACCCTGCTCGCATAGTCGAGGCCGGTCTGCTCGGCGATCGGCAGCGCGTCCATGTCGGCGCGGATGGCGATGCTCTTCTTGCCGCTGCCGGCCGTCATGCGGGCGACGACACCGTGGCCGCCGACATTGCGCGTCACGTCATAGCCCCAGGCCTCGAGCTTTTCGGCGACGAGGCGTGCTGTTTCGGCTTCTTCGAAGGAGAGTTCGGGATTGGCGTGAAGGTGGCGGCGGGTTGCCGTCAGCTCTGCTTTCATCGGTTCGAGATCCGAGAGGCTGGCGAAATCGTTCTTGAGGGTCATGGCCGTTCCGGTCTTGCGGGAGTGCGGCCGCTGCCGCCAGGGCGGCAAGCGGCGCGCATCTTTTCGGGAGGAGAATTGCCGCGCTCAGATAAAGCGCGACAGGAAGCTTCGGGTGCGGGGGTGCTGCGGATTGCCGAGCACATCTTCGGGCTTGCCCTGTTCGACGACCTTGCCGCCATCCATGAAAACGACGCGGTCGGCCGCCTCGCGGGCAAAGCCGATCTCGTGGGTGACGACGATCATCGTCAGGCCCTGGTTGGCGAGGTCGCGCATGGTGGCGAGCACCTCGCCGACGAGTTCCGGGTCGAGCGCCGAGGTCGGCTCGTCGAAGAGCATCAGCTTCGGCTTGATGGCGAGCGCCCGGGCGATGGCGACGCGCTGCTGCTGGCCGCCGGAAAGCTGGCGCGGATAGTTGTCCGCCTTGGCCGAGAGGCCGACGCGTTCCAGCAGGCGCTTGGCATTCTCGGTCGCTTCCTTGCGGCTTTCGCCGTGGATGCCGACCGGTGCCTCGACGATGTTCTGCAGCGCCGTCATATGCGGGTAGAGGTTGAACTGCTGGAACACCATACCGATCTTCCGGCGCTGGAGCGCGACGGCGTGATTGGAAAGCTGCACCAGCTTGCCCTTGCGGAAGCTGTAGCCGATCTGCTCGCCATCCACCTCGATCGAACCCTGATTGATCGTTTCGAGGCGGTTGATACAGCGCAGGAAGGTCGATTTGCCGGAGCCCGACGGTCCCAGGATGACGACGACTTCGCCGGGGGCGACGTCGAGGTCGATGCCCTTCAGCACTTCGAGCTGGTCGAAGGACTTGTGGACATTTCGGGCGCGCACGAGCGGCTCGATGGTCGCGATCGTGTTCATTGGCTCGCCTCCTGTGCGGCAGCAAGAGCCGGTGCCGGCACGGCGGCGTCCTTCGCGGCCCTGGGGGCGCCGGTGCGGCGGTCGCCACGGCTGTAGTAGCGCTCGATATAGCTCTGGCCGATGTTCAGCACCGAGGTGATGAGCAGGTACCAGATGACGGCGACGAGCAGCATCGGGATGACTTCGAAGGTGCGGTTGTAGATCGACTGGACCGAATAGAGCAGATCGGCCATGGCGATGACGCTGACGAGCGAGGTCGCCTTGATCATGCTGATCAGCTGGTTGCCGGTCGGCGGAACGATCGAGCGCATCGCCTGCGGAATGATGATGCGGCGCAGCGCCCTTGCCCGGGTCATGCCGAAGGCTTCGGCGGTCTCGAACTGGCCCTTGTCGACCGAAAGCAGGCCGCCGCGGATGATCTCGGCCATATAGGCTGCTTCATTGAGGGCGAGACCGGCGATCGCGGCGGTCATCGGACTGATGACGGAATTCGTGTCCCAGCTGACGAAGGTCGGCCCGAAGAACGGGATGCCGATCGACAGCGTCGGGAAGAGGGTCGAGAGGTTGTACCAGAAGATCAGCTGCACCAGCAGCGGCGTGCCGCGGAAGAACCAGATGAAGAGCGATGCGAGAGAGTTGGCAAGGCCGTCCTTCGACAGGCGGGCGATGGCAAGCAGCAGGCCGAGGATGACGCCAATGATCATCGCCACGACGGTCAGGCCAAGCGACACATAGAGACCGCTGATGACGACCGGATCGAAGAAATACTGGGCGACGACCGGCCAGCCGAAATTTTCGTTTCCGGCGATCGACCAGGCAAAGTAGGCGGCAATTGCCAGGACGATGACCCAGGCCGCGACGCGGCCGGTGGGGAAGGGTTTGTGGGCATGCGCCACATCCCGAGCTGCCGCATCGCCGGGTGGCGATGCGGTGTTCTTGATATCAGTGCTCATTTCGGCAACGTCCCGCCGAGGTTGATGCCCGGCTCCTTGATCATGTTGTTCTCGAGGCCCCACTTCTTCATGATGGCCGCATAGGTGCCATTATCGATCAGAACCTTGACCGCGTCACGCAGAACGGGGCCGAGCGGGGAACCCTTGGGAACGACGGCGCCCTGATAGAGCGCTTCGAAGCCGTTCTTCTGGCCGACACCCGTCAGTTCCAGCTGGCCATTGGCCTGCGAGACGAAATAAGTGAGCGGTGCCTGGGAGGAGAAGAAGGCGTCCGAACGCTTGGAGCGGACCGCCAGGATCGAGCTCGGCTGGTCGGTGAAGGACTGCACTTCGATCGGGTCCTTTCCGTCGGTCTTGCACTTCTCGGCCTGGACTTGGATGACCTTTTCGGCCGAGCCGCCAGCCATGACGGCAATGCGGTTGCCGCAGGCGCTGTCGAGCGAGGTGATCGCCTTCGGATTGCCCTTCTGGACGGCAAAGACGACGAATTCCTGAACCCAGTCGACGAAGTCGTTGGCCTCTTCGCGGCTCTTGAAATCGCCGACGGGGCCGAAGGCGAACTGGTAGCGGCCGGAATTGACGCCGGCGAGGAGGGCGGGAAGGCCGCCGACCGTTTCATGCTCGATCTTGACACCGAGGATCTGGCCGAGCGCGTCGGTCAGATCGGCGCTGGCGCCGGTCATCTCGGTGCCGGTGACGATTTCATAGGGAGGGAAAGAGCCGTTATTGACGGAGATCATCTTGCCCGCCGTGCGGATCGCCTCGGGCAGCTTGGCCTTCAGCTCCTCGTTGACCGAAAGCTTCGGCAGATCCTGCGCCAGGGCCGCTCCGGAGAGCATGACGCCGGCGAGCGCAAGAGTGGTCATTTTCTTCAATTGCATGGTCATTCCCCTTTTTGATTTGATATTCTCGGGTGTCAGGCGGCGGCAGCTACCGGTCTGCCGTCAATGTCGAGTGGAAAGAGTTCTTCCGGCGTCATCAGCCGCGGCAGGATGCCCTGGGCATGAAGCTCTCCGGCGAAATCGGCGATCATCTTGCGGTTGGGCGCAAAGCCGCTTGCATCCCAGCCTTCGGGCAGTTCGGCGGCGCATTTCAGAAGCTCGTCGAACATGAAGGGCGTCGTCTCGGCATATTTGCGCCGCTTGGAGAGCCACATGCGCTGCGATTCATCGATCAGGCGGCTGAGCTCTTCGATCACCCAGGGATGCTCGGCGGCGATCTCCGACTTGATGCCGATCAGGTGCATACCGGGTACATAGCCCACCTCGTCGAAATAGCGACGCTCGGCGCCACGGAAGTCCGAAAGAAGCTGGCGGAAAGGCGAGCCGCTGGCGAAGTAGCCGTCGGGCATGAAGGGCGTGAAGATCGCGTCGAGCGCGCCTTCCTTCAGCAGATCGACCATCGGGCGCTCGCCGGGAGCGGCTTCGATGCGCCCAGCGCGGCCGAAGCCGTCGAGACGGTCGACGATCGGATGCGCTTCGGTCAGGCGTCCCGCATACCACATGGCATCCTCGACGCCGACGCCTTCGCGGCGCACCGCAGCACGCGTCCAGGTGTTACCGGAGTCGCGCCAGCCGGTGACGCCGATGCGCTTGCCGGCGAGATCACCGAGTTCGCGCAGCTTGCTGTCCTTGGTCGTGACGATGCAGCGATGGCGGAAGCCGCGCATGATGAAGTTCGGAATGCCGACGACGCTCTCGTCGCCATCGATGCGCAGCTGCGTGTAGCGGCTGAAGGACATTTCTGCGGCGTCATAGCTGTCGCTCTTGCCGACATGCGAAAGCAGCGTGCCGACGCGATCGACCTTGATGTCGAGCTTTGGCGAGGAGACGTCACCGAGAACCAGTGGCGTCATGTAGTCCCAGTCACGAAGGGCGAGGCGTAAGGTCAGGGGCATGTGCATCTACTCTTAAAAAGCTTGTGTTCATGATCGATAAATGTTCAAAATACATTGATCAAATGTTATTACGTTATTGAACATTAAAAATGGCGCGAAAATGAGCGAAATACGGGACGCAAACTGGTTTGCTGAAAAATTGAACGATCGTACGATTCGGGGAATCGCGATTGAAACCAGTGCCTTGATCCGGGCCGGAGCGCTGCCTGTCGGCACCAAATTGCCGGCGATCCGCGATCTCGCCTTCGCGCTCGGGATCAGCCCCGCGACGATCTCCGAGGCCTGGAGCGAGCTGCGGCGGCAGAAAATCATCAGCGGCCGCGGCCGCAACGGCACCTGGGTCAGCGGCGACCGCTTCATTGCCAAGCCGGAGCGCCTGGCAAGCGTCGGCGACTATGGTGAGGGGGTGCTGGACCTCACGGCGGCTGTGCCCGATGTGCGCCTGCTGCCGAAGCTCGCTGAAGCCATGGCCTATGGCGCCTCGGCCGAGAACCTGAACAGTTACGAGCGCAGCCGCATCCTGCCGGAGCTGGAAGAGGCGGTCAGGCGTTCCTGGCCCTACGAGCCGGAAGCCTTTCTCGCGACCAATGGCGGCTACAATGCCGTCTATACGCTGATCCATGCCTTGGTAACGCCGGGAGCTTCGGTGGCGATCGAGGTTCCCACAGGCATGCGACTGCTCGACATCCTGGAAGACCGCGGCGTGCGCATCCTGCCGGTCCAATGCGATGGCGAGGGGCCGGTTCCGGCGTCACTGGAAGCGGCGATGCGGCTGCGCCCGGCAGCCTTCATCTTCCAGCCTCGCATCCATTCCGTCACAGGCCAGAGCGTCAGCGCCGGGCGGATGCAGGCACTGGCGGCGATCCTGAAAGATAGCGATACGCTGATCGTCGAGGACGACGGCGTTGCCGATATTGCGTCGGCACCGCGCCATTCGCTGGGCTCGCTCTATCCGGATCGCGTCATCCACATCCTGTCCTTCTCAAAGACCCATGGCCCGGATCTCCGGCTCGCGGTGCTTTCCGGCTCGCGGGCGATGATCGAGCAGATCCAGTCCTACCGCGCCTTCAGCGCCGGCTGGACCAGCCGCATCCTGCAATCCGCAGCCGCCTGGCTGCTCCGCGATCCCGCAACCGGCGAAACGCTGGAGCGGGCGCGCGACATCTACATCAAACGCCGCGCCGACCTGATCAATGCGCTTGGTGAGCGCGGGGTCGAGGCGGCCCATGGGGGCGGATTATGTGCATGGGTGCCGGTTTCCTCGGAGCCGTTTGCTCTGGTGACGCTCGCCGCCCGCGGCATCGCGGTTCATCCGGGCGCGAAGTTCTCGGTCCTGCCGAGCAGCCACCTGCGCGTTGCGACCGCCAACCTGACGGATCGCTGCCAGGAGGTTGCCGACGGTATCGCGCTCGCGGCCGTTCACCAGTGAGGAAGGATCATTCGCCGGCGGAGCGGCCGGTCGCCAGTTCCATCTTGCGCAAGCAGTCGTCATTGCCGGCAAAGCGGAAGATGCCGTAGACGGCGAGGCCGAGCTCGTCGCTGCCCGATATCGTCAGGCTGGCGGACTCGGCATTGCCGAAGCGCAGCGACAGGTCGTTCCACTGGTCGAAAATCTGCCGGTCTTCGCTGATGATCGCCTCTTCGAACTGCCGGTTGTCGCGGAATTCGTTGCTGGTGGCGTGATCGACCGTTTCGTCGGGTTTGCCGAGCTGCTGGCTGATCAGCGCATAGGCCTTGCCGAACAGCGCGCGGGTTTTCTTTCCGTCGCTGTCTTCGGCGATATAGGAGGAGACCGCCGAGATGTTGCAGATCCCGGTGCCCTTCACATAGGCGAGGATATATTCGCTGAAGAGGTCGCTCGCCTCCGGCGCGCCCTTGCAGACATATTGTCCGGTCGCGTCGCTCGTGCTGCTACCGCCGCCATCGATCGCCTCGCAGCCGAGCGTTGAGGGGCGCATGTCCTGCGATATGCCGAAAGGCAGCATCGCCGGCGCCGTCTCCTGCGGAGCGGCGGCGGGTGCGACGATTGCTGCAGCAAGAGCAATCGGAAGCATGCCGAAATCGAAAGCCATCATGTCCTCGTCAGCGATTCCGCATCAGTCAATCGCATGCCGGGCACGCGATTTCTACCGTTTGGAAAACGCAGCTGTGGACAAGCCCGTTCCTTCACGATTGCGCATCGGCCGGTAACATAGCCGCAGCAAAGCCTTAGCGGACGGGGAGCATCATGCGCCGGGCGGCCTGCTTGCCGCCCGCTTGGAGGTCGATCAGAGGCCGGCCGGACTAGCGGGCAGCCTTCAGCCGGAAGCGAGCTTCCAGATGATTCCAGCCGCGGCGCAGCAGCTCGACGATGATGATGTAGACGATCGCCGCCGCAATATAGAGCTGGAAATCATAGGTGCGCTGGAAGGCAAAGCGCGTGGCGCCGAGCAGGTCGTAGACGGTGACGACGCTGGCGACCGCGCTGCCTTTCAGCACAAGCACAACTTCGTTGCCGAAGCCGCGCAGGCCGTGGCGGATTGCCTGCGGCACGACAACGAGGAAGGTCGCCAGGAACGGCCTCAGCGCCAGCGCTTTCGCGGCTTCCATCTGTCCGCGCGGAACGGCGAGCACCGCGCCGCGGAAGATTTCCGACTGGTAGGCGGCGGTGTTGAGGCTGAAGGTCAAAAGCACGCAGAATTGCGGCTCGCGGAACAGCTGCCATAGGCCGAGCGCCTGCAGTTCGGGCCGGAACTGTCCGGAACCGTAATAGACCAGGAAGACCTGGGCGAGCAGCGGCGTGCCGCGCACCGCATAGGAATAGGCGAAGGCCGCAGCCCGCACCGCCTTCGGGCCGGACAACCTGGCCCAGGTCAGCAGCGCGGCGAGGACGGCGCCGAGCATGATGGAGATGACCGTCAGCTCGATGGTGACGAGCAGGCCAGAAAACAGGCGTCCGCCATATTGCTGGAAAACGTCGAGATCGATCATCGCGCATGCCCCCATCCACGGTTGGCATAGCGTTCGAGCGCAATCAGCACCGTGCTCGAGAGCATCGTCAGCAGCAGATAGATCGTGCAGGCGGCGGCATAGAAGAGAAAGGGCTGCTTGGTCTGGCCCGAGGCCAGATAGGCCTGGCGCAGGATGTCGTCGAGCGCGATCACCGAGACCAGCGACGTTTCCTTCAGCAGCGCCAGCCAGCAGTTGCCGAGGCCGGGCAGGGCCGGGCGCAACAGCTGCGGGAAGATCACCTTGAGAAACAGCGGGAAAGGTTTCAGGCCGAGGCTGAGACCGGCCTCGATCTGGCCGCGGTCGATACCGCGGAGTGCGCCGAGCAGCACTTCGCTGGAATAGGCGGCAAAGACGGCGCCGAGCGCGATGACACCGGCGATGAACGGGCTGAGTTCGAGATTGACGCTATAGCCCATCCATTCGCCGACGGTGCGGATGGCGATCGACGAACCGTAATAGATGAGCAGCAGCGTCAGCAGTTCGGGCAGGCCGCGAAAGGCTGTCGTGAAGCCTTCGCCGATTGCCCGCAGCACTTTGCTGCGGGCATTCTTCATCAGGGCAAGGCCAAGCCCGAGGGCAAAGCCGAACGGCAGGGTCGTCAGTGCCAGCTCGATCGTCAGCAATGTGCCGGCGAGGAGCTGGCCGCCCCAGCCATTCGCGCCAAATCCAAGGGTTTCCATGGCCTTTTCGTCTCCGGGCGCGACGGCTTAGTAGATCGAGAAGGGGAAGTACTTCGCGTTGATCGTCTTGTAGGTGCCGTCAGCGACGATATTGGCGAGCGCCTTGTTCAGCTTGGCTTGCAGGTCCGGTTCGGCCTGACGGATGCCGATGCCGACGCCGTCGCCGAGATAGTGCGAGTCCTTGATGTCGTTGCCGGCGAGCTGGCAGCAGTCATTGCCCGACTTCTTGAACCACTCGGTCAGCGTGATCTTGTCGGCCATGACGGCATCGACGCGGCCGGCGACGAGGTCGAGCAGGGCTTCGTCGACGGTGCCGTACTGGCGCACGTCGGCATCCTTGTACTTGTCTTCGATCAGCGTCGAGAAGGTCGAGGAGGACTGCACGCCGAGCGTCTTGCCCTTCAGGTCGTCAGGCGTGTTGCCTGCGAGGGGCGCGGACTTCAGAACCGCGAGCGCACCGGCCGTGTGGTAATAGGGGTCGGTGAAGGCGATCTTCTTCTTGCGCTCCTCGGTGATCGACATCGAAGCGACGATCGCGTCGTAGTGGTGGGCGAGCAGGCCCGGAATGATGCCGTCCCAATCCTGGGCGACGATCTTGCACTCGACCTTCATGTTGTCGCAGAGCGCCTTGGCGATATCGACGTCGAAGCCGGCGAGCGTACCGTCGGCCTGCTTGAAGTTGAAGGGCGGGTAGGCGCCTTCGGTGGCGATGGTCAGCTTTTCCTGAGCGAAGGCGGAGGATGCCGAAAGGCCGAGCAGGCCGAGTGCGGCGAAAGCGGCCGCAGCGATAGTTCTATTCATGTCTCAGTTCCCTTTATCTTTATGAGGTGGTTGCCAAAGGCCGGCCGGCGGGGGCGCCGGATAGCCTCAAATTTCCTCCTGGAGCGCCTTGGCTCCCGGAGAATTCCTGCCGCTCTTCTTGTCTCTCAGATCCTTGAGATGCTTGTAGAGCGTCGCTCTCGACATCCTCAGCACCTCGGCGATGTACGGGGTGGCATTGCGGATCGAGAACAGTCCCTGATTGTCGAGAATGGAGACGAGCTCGCTGAGATCGTCCTTGCTGAGGCCGGCTTCCGTCAGATGCCGCTCGCGCAGATAGGCGTCGATCGTGGCGCTGACGACCTCTTTCCAGTCGCTCTTGAACAGCGCTTCCGGCGGTTCGGAGGGCGGCGAGAACTGGATGAGGTTGCGGATGAATTCGACCGCACCCTCGAACACCGAAATGTCGAGGTTGATGCAGAGCAGCCCGACCGGCCGGTTGGCGTGGTCGCGCAGCACCGCGGTGACCGAGCGCAGCTGGCGGCGGTCCCAATTGGTCTTGCGATAGGGGCCGATGACGGAGGAGTCGATCGAGATCGCCACTTCCACATCGGTCATCGAGGAGTCCCCCGGCCGGCGCTTGGAAAAGGCGTTGGCGATAAAGGCGATGTTGCCGGTCGCAAGGTCGTGCAGCACGACTTCGGCATGCGGCTGCAGCAGCGTCGCAATCGCCTGGCAAACGGGAACGTATGGCTTCAGAACTTCCTTCATGCTTAACGGTTACGCCCTGTAAGACATTTTGTCAAACAAGACATATTGTCTCAAATCTCGTCCGGGTATAGGAAGTGTTCAGGGAGGAAGTGGATTGCGTGCCGTTAGCTGCGAAATCGCTACTTAAGGCTGGATTTCATAGCATCTGACGTCGCGGAACCGCCTTTTCTCGAGCAGAGGTTGAGGATGCAGACGCAGTGTCTCCCCATGGATTTTTTGTCTAGTCTTCGGCCCGCTGAGACGATCGCCCGTCAGCATTCAAGAATGGAGTTTTATGTGAGCATTTCTGAGACCATCGAAGCGGCAGAACGCCGCATCCGCCCTTACGCACGCGAAACGCTGCTGGAGGCATCGCCGACTTTCTCGGACAAGATCGGCCAGGAAGTTCTGCTGAAACTCGAAAACCTGCAGCATACCGGATCCTTCAAGCTGCGCGGCGCGCTGAACAAGATCCTTGCCATGGGCGATGAGGCGGCAAAGACCAAGGTGGTCACCGCTTCCTCCGGCAATCACGGTGCGGCCGTCGCTTACGCGCTGCGCGTCATCGGCGGCAATGGCCTGGTCTTCGTTCCCGAGGGCGCCTCGCCGTCGAAGGTTGCCAACATCCGCAAGCTCGGCGCCGAAGTCGCCTTCTACGGCGATGACAGTATCGACACGGAAATCCATGCCCGCGCCTATGCCAAGGAGCATGGCTGCCTCTACGTTCCGCCGTACAACGACTATGAGGTCATGCGCGGCCAGGGCACGATCGGCGTCGAGCTGATGCGCCAGAGCGCCGGTCAGCCGATCGACAATCTTTTCGTCTCCGTTGGCGGCGGCGGCCTGATCGGCGGCATCGCCGCCTATATGAAGGCAGTCTCGCCGAAGACCCGCATCATCGGCTGCTCGCCCGCGAATTCCTGCGTCATGGCGCGGTCGGTCGAGGCCGGTTCGGTTCTCGATCTGCCCTCCGACGATACGCTGTCCGACGGCACCGCCGGCGGTCTGGAATCCGACACGATCACCTTCCCTTTCTGCCGTGATCTCGTCGACCATTGGGTCGATGTCTCGGAAGAAGAGATCGCCGAAGCCATGCGCACCTTCATCGACGGCCATCACATGCTGCTCGAAGGCGCTGCCGGCGTGGCGCTGGCCGGTCTCGGCAAGGTCGCTCCCGAGTGGACCCGTGGCCGTTCGGTCGCCGTCATCTGCGGCGCCAATGTCAGCCGCGATGTCCTGAGGAGCGTCATTTGACCTCCTCCGCCCGTCTTTTCTCGCCTGAAGAAATCCGCAGCCGCCTGACGGCGATCAATCCGGTCGTCTGTGTCGAGGAGGCGTTCCGCGCCTTCTCGGCGGGCGATGCGATCGTTCCGGCTCCGGGCGAGCTGATCTTCGATAATCCGCCCGGCGATGTGCACATCAAGTACGGCTATATCGGCGGCGGCGAATTCTATGTCGTCAAGATTGCCTCGGGTTTCTATGAAAACCCGCGCCATGGCCTGCCGAGCAGCAACGGTCTGATGCTCGCCTTCGAGCGCCAGACCGGGGCGCTTGCCGCCATTCTCGACGATCGCGGTCACCTGACGGATATCCGCACGGCAGCCGCCGGTGCGGTCGCGGCAAAATATCTGGCGCCCGCTGAGGTCGACACGATCGGCGTCATCGGCACCGGCATGCAGGCGGAACTGCAGGTGAAATTCCTGCAGACGGTCCGCCCCTGCAAGAACGTGCTCGTCTGGGGCCGCCGTAAGGAGGGCGCCGAAGCCTATGCCGAAAAAATGCGGCAGGACGGCTATTCGGTGACCGTTGCCGGAAGTGTCGAGGAAGTGGCCGAGCGCTGCCGGATCATCGTCACGACGACACCGAGCATCGTCCCGCATCTGCACGGCGCGATGATCCGCAAGGGCACGCATATCACCGCAATGGGCGCCGACACGCCAGAGAAGCGCGAGCTGCATGCCGATGTCTTTTCGGCGGCCGACATGGTCGTCGTCGACAGCCGCGTCCAGGGATCGCTTCGCGGCGATCTGAAGGGCGCGCTCGATGCCGGTACGGTGGATATCGGCCGCGTCAGCGAACTCGGCCAGATCATTGCAGGCGATGCCAAGGCGCGCTCCGGAGCCGACCAAGTGACGATTGCCTCGCTCACCGGTCTCGCTGTGCAGGACGTGGCGATCGCCTCGGCAGTGATTGCGGGAGACGCGTGATGTCACGCATGCAGGCCATGGTTTTCGGGAGTGAGTGCCGTGCTTGAGTTGATTGCAGATGCCTTTCCGGCCCTGAAGGCGATGCGCCACGAGATGCATAGGCATCCGGAGCTGTCGCTGGAGGAAGAATGGACGGCGGCCTTTGTCGCCGATCGCCTTCGCGAGCTGGGCATCGAGGTTCATACCGGCATCGGCGGCCATAGCGTCGTCGGTGTCATCCATGGTTCAGGACCCGGCCCGTCCGTGGCGCTGCGCGCCGATATGGATGCGCTGGCGATCCATGAACAGAGCGGTCTGCCCTATGCCTCCAAGACGTCCGGCAAGATGCATGCCTGCGGCCATGACGGCCACACGGCGATCCTGATCGGCGCTGCGACGCATCTCGCCCGCACCCGTCAGTTCCGCGGCACCGTCTACCTGTTCTTCCAACCCGCCGAGGAGCGCTATGGCGGCGCGCAGATGATGATCGACGACGGGCTTCTCGCCCGCTTCCCGGCAGAGCGCATCTTCGGCCTTCACAACTGGCCGGGCCTGCGGGCTGGTGCCGTCGTCGTCCATGATGGACCTGTGATGGCCGGAACCGGTGAATTCGAGGTCACCTTCACGGCGCGCGGCGGCCATGCGGCGATGCCGCATCTGACGGGCGACCCGATTTTGGCTGGTGGCCATTTCGTCACCGGCGTCCAGCAGATCGCGGCGCGCGCGATCGATCCCCTGAGCGCATCGGTCGTGACGATCGGCTCCTTCCAGGGCGGTATCGCCCAGAACATCATTCCGACGAAGACGGTGCTGACCGGCACCTTCCGTGCCTTCAGCCTCGATACGCTCAAGCTGATCCAGCGCCGTCTCGAAGAGATCGTCGGCTCCGCGGCCGCGATTGCCGGAGCGCAGGGCAGCATCCGGTTCGACGACGGGCTCTGCCCGCCGGTTGTGAATACAAGGGCGGAAGGCAAACTGATCCGCGACGTTGCCGCCGAACTCTTCGGCGAAAGCGAGCTCGAAAGCCTGCCGCCGACCATGGCGGGCGACGATTTCGGCGTCTTCCTGCAGCACCTGCCGGGTGCCTATATCTGGATCGGTAACGGCGAGACGGGCGAGGGCGCCGGCCTGCATCAGCCGGGTTACGACTTCAACGACGATATCCTGGTGCGCGGCGCAAGCCTTCTGGCGGCAACGGCAGAGCGGGCGCTGGCATGACGAGCGGAGGCGCAGCCATGGACGACCGCAGTTTCCTGGGTGACTTCTCGGCCGACTTTGCTTCGGCTCGCCACAAGTTCCGCGAGGCCTACGCCGGTGCCGCAAGGCTCGACGCCTTCCCGCATCCCGGGAAGGGACCGGATGGCGAGGCGCTCACCACTGACGTCGCCTATTTCGGCCGGGCGGACGCTCCCTATCTCGTCGTCTCGGTCTCCGGCACGCATGGCGTCGAGGGCTGGGCCGGATCGGCCTGCCAGATCGGCTGGATTCGTGCCGGCATGGCGCTGCCCGACGATGTCGCGATGCTGCATATCCATGCGATCAATCCCTGGGGCATGGCCTGGGACCGCCGCCAGCAGGAAGACAATGTCGATCTCAACCGGCACTATGTCGACTTCGCCAACCCGCCTGCCAATCCCGACTATGCGGAACTCTACGAGCACGTCATGTGCCCCGAAGACGATGCCATCAGCCGCAGGGCCGCCGATGCGGCGCTCGCCGCCTATCGCGAGCAGCATGGCCGCCTGACCGCCGGCATGACGCTGCAGGGCGGCCAATATTCCTTCCCCGATGCTCCCTCCTATGGCGGTGCTGCGCCGGTCTGGAGCCGCAAGACGATCGACGAAATCTTCGCCCGCTATTGCGGCAAGGCGAAGCGCATCGCCGTCATCGATATCCACACCGGTTACGGCCCCTATGGCTACGGCATTCCGCTCTGGCACATGCCGGGCGGGCCGCAGCTCGACAAGGCGAACATCCTGTTCGGCCCGACCATCGAGGCGCCGCTTGCTGGCGATCGTGCCCATGAGGAGTTCATCCAGCACGGCCATTTCTACGGCTATTGCGAAAGCCAGCTGCCGCATGCCGACGTGATCGCCATGTGCCTGGAATTCGGCGGCGAATGGCTGGCTGATGGCCAGCGCGCCCGGTTGGAGCGCAATGACGCGCTGCTGTGGCGCGATGCGGATCGCCTGTCCGGCGAAGCGCGCGCCGCCCGCCGACGCTGGCGCGATATCCACTGCCCCGACCGCGACGACTGGCGCGAAATGATCTGGTTCCGTGGGCGCCAGGTCTTCCGCGAGGTGGCCGAACGCATCCGCCTCAATGACGAAACACCAATGCCGAAATGACCCCAGCATGACATTACGCATCATCGACCAGCCCATCGTCCGCGAATTGCTGACCATGCCCGTTTGCATCGGCCTCATGGAACAGGCCATGCAGGCGACCGCCAAGGGCGAGACACTGCAGCCGCCGCGCTGGATCATCGGCCTGCCCGGCGATCAGGGCCGCGGCTTCGGCCTGATGCCCGGCGCCATGAACGCGCCGGCAAGCTTCGGCGCCAAGCTCACCGCGGTCTACCCTGAAAACGGTGCGAAGGGCCTGCAGTCGCATCGCGGCATCATCGCCCTCTTCGAGGCCGAAGGCGGCGCGCCGGTGGCGATCGTTCACGGCGGCGAGGTGACGGCGATCCGCACGGCTGCCGCGAGCGCGCTGGCGACCCGGCTTCTTGCGCGGCCGGATGCCGATGATCTGGCGATCCTCGGCTATGGCGAGCAGGCGCTGCAGCATCTGCGCGCCATGGCCGCCGTCCGCAAGCTCCGGCGCGTTCGCGTCTGGGGCCGCTCGGCCGAGCGTGCCGCGCATTTCGCCCGGGAAGGCCGGGAAGCCGTCGATTGCGAGATCGAGATTGCCCCGACCGTCGAAGCGGCCGTCGCAGGCGCGAGCCTGATCTGCACGGTAACAGGGGCGGCCGAACCGATCCTGGCAGGACGGATGATCAGCCCCGGCGCGCATATCAATGTTGTCGGCTCGAGCGTTGCCGCAGCCCGCGAGATCGATGTCGATGCCGTCGAGAAGGCCCGGTTCTTCGTCGACTACAAGCCTTCGACCCTGCTGCAGGGCGGCGAGTTTCTCGCTGCCAAGCGCGAAGGGCGCGTCGGCGACGATCATATTCTTGCCGAGATCGGCGAGATCCTCACCGGCAGCAAGACCGGACGCCGGACGGACGATGAGATCACCATCTACAAGTCGCTCGGCATCCCGGCCGAGGATCTTGTCTGCGCGCATTACCTTTATACAGCCGCTGCCGAGCGCGGGCTTGGCGCCAGCGTCGCTTTTTCATAGTCAGGACGGAGAAGGATCATCATGAGCTTGCTCGCCGATATCGAACGCGCCCGCAGCGCCGTTCAGCCGCACATCCACCGCACGCCGCTCTGGCGCTCCACCACCCTGTCGAAGATGATCGGCGAGGAGGTCTATCTGAAGGCCGAGCTTCTGCAGAAGACCGGTTCCTACAAGCCGCGCGGCATGATCTGGGCGCTGATGTCGCTCTCCGACGCCGAACGCGCTGCCGGTGCGATCACCTTCTCCGCCGGTAACGCGGCGCAAGGGCTTGCCTATGCCGGTGCAGTTCTCGGCGTGAAGACGGTCGTGATCATGGCGGCCACCGCCAACCCCACAAAGGTTCAGGCGACGAAGGACTACGGCGCGGAAGTGATCCTCCACGGCACGCCGCAGGAAGCCGCGCAGTTCTGCCTCGATACCGCCAAGGAGCGCGGCCTCACCTATATTTCCTCCTATGACGACGACGCGCTGATGACCGGCCATGCCTCGCTCGGCTGCGAGATCTTCGAGGATCTGCCGGATGTAGGTACGATCTTCCTCGGCATGGGCGGCGGCGGCATGGCCGGTGGTCTCGCCAAGGCGGCGATCGCGCAGGACCGCGCCGTCTCGCTCTTCGGCATCGAGCCGGAGGGTGCGCCCGCCATGTATGAAAGCCTGAAAACCGGCAGCGCCGTTCGTCTTCCCGTCGTCAAGACCATCGCCGATGGCCTTGCGGCGCCGAGCGCCGGTGTGAAATGCTTCGAGCTGGTGCGCCAGCGTTTCGAGGATGTGCTGCTCGTCAATGACGAGCAGATCGTCGAGGCGATGAAGCTGCTGATGCAGCGCTGCAAGCTGATGCCGGAGCCTGCCGGCGCGGCGGCTCTTGCCGGCCTGCTTGCCAATCGCGACCGCGTGCGCGGCAAGGGCCCGGTGGTCTGCGTCGTCTCCGGCGGCAATGTCGATCTTGCCCTGCTCAAGCAGTGGCTCTGAAATAATCTCTAGGAAAAAGCATATGCGTTTTGAAACTGATGTCAGGGAAAGCACGCTGGTCACCTTCGCCGCTGGCGAGGTGAAGGGCAGCGGCACGGTGCTGTTTGCCGGCGCCGGAGAAGACGGCAACACGCTCGTCGTCTGCGACAGCACGCCGGTTCATCCGGTGAGCTTCCGCTGGCCCGACCAGCCGGCCGACCGCGGCACCATGACCGGCGCCGATGGTGTCAGCCATCCTGTTGTTGATGCCCTGACCGGAATGGCCAATAGCGAGACCGGCGAGCTCGTGCTCGGCGAAGATGCCCGCGCGCTCGGCCGCACCGGCGAAGAATGGAAAAGCGTCGTCGTGCATGTCGTCAGCGGCGCGAAGCCGGCTATCGGTAGCGCCGTATCGATCGAGGTCGATGCCGATTACCGCCGCAAGCTCAGCGTCGCGCATACCGCCGCGCATCTCTCCGCCTTCGCGCTGAACCGCGCTTCCAAGGCTTACTGGACCAAGGAAGGTGCGGCCGTCGATAGCCTCGGCAGCCCCGATCTCGACAAGGAAGCGATCGTCAGCGCGTCGCTGTCGGAGAATGTCTCCGTCGATACCTACCGGGTGGGCAAGACGCTGCGCAAAAAGGGTTTCGAGCTCGACCGCTTCATCGCCGATCTGCCTGGCGTCATCGCCGCAGCAAACGAGACGTTGAAGGGCTGGCTCTCGGCACCGGGCGCGATCTCGCTGGCCCCGGTTCCGTCGACGCTCGATGCGCGCCGCCTGTGGCAGTGCAGCCTGGATGGCCAGGATGCGCAGATGTATTGCGCCGGAACCCATGTCGCCGATCTCGCCGACCTTGCCGAGGTCACCGTGCTGATCGAACCCGCCGAAAGCGGCTTCGTCATGCATACGAAGGCCGCCGGCCGCTAGGATCAAACACTCCTGGTGCCCGTTCGCTCAGCGGCCGGGCACCAGCCTCAGGCGGGTGATCTCGGAGGGTGCTGCAAGCCTCAGCGGCGGTCCCCAATAGCCGGTGCCGCGGCTGGTATAGACCCAGAGATCGCCGAGCTTTGCCAGCCCGTGAACGAAGGGCTGCTGCAGCCGCACGAAGAACATCCATGGCAGGAACTGGCCGCCATGCGTATGGCCGGAGAGCTGCAGCGTGAAGCCTGCCTCCGACGCCGCTGCGGCGCTGCGCGGCTGGTGGGCCAGCAGCAGGCGGAAGGGCACATCGGGCGCACCGTCGATCGCCTTTGCCGGGTCGCTCTCATGCGCCGGGTCGAAATGACCGCCGCCGTAATCCGTGACTCCGGCGACCACAGCTCGGGCCGTACCGTGGTCGATCACCACATGCTCGTTCATCAGCACGTTTAGCCCGAGGCGGCGGAACTCGGCGATCCAGGGATCGGCGCCGGAATAATATTCGTGATTGCCGGTGACGAAGAAGGCGCCGTGGCGGGCGGACAGCGCCCTCAGCGGCTGCGTATGTGACAGCAGCTGTGAGACGGAACCATCGACGAGATCGCCGGTGACGGCGATCAGATCCGGCTCCAGCGCATTCACCGATGCAACGATCCGTTCGACATAGCCACGCTTGATCGTCGGGCCGATATGGATGTCGCTGACCTGGACGATGGTGAAACCATCGAGATCGTCATCGAGCCCCGCTATCGGCACATCGACCGTCTTCACCGGCGCGACGCGGCGGGCGGAATAGAGCCCGAGCAGGCTGAACGCCAGCGCCAGGACTGGAACGGCGACAGCGCTATAGGCTGTCAGCGGCGGGAGCGCCTGCGCGTTTCCGGTCATCCAGGCGACGATATTGGCGGCCATCAGAATAATGTCGCGCAGCACCGTCAGCGCCAGCAGCGAGGAGAAGAAGCCCATCGCCGAGAGGCCAGCCCAGGCAATCCGGTCGGAAAGCGGCTGCCGGGCAATGCGCCGGGCCGACATGCCGAGCGGGATCAGGATGAGCGATGCGAGAAGGAAGACCACCGCGAACCAGGTGACCCAGCTACCTGCCGGGACGGCGGAGGTCAGCCGGATGCCGACATAGAGATGCAGCAGGATGCCGAACGTCAGAACGCGGGCGAAAAACGAGATTGGAAGCATGGTGGCCTTGGAGCAGGGACGGGCGGTATCCCATCCTATATGTGAGGGCCGCCTGCATTATGCAAAGGGCCTCGAAGCGAGGCCGGCAAGGCCGGCCCCGCATTGATTGGGCGAGGCGTCAGCCTGCCGCGGCCATGGCCGCTTCGAGGCTGCGGCCGTCATTGGCCCAGAGATGCTCGATCTGCTGCGCCGTCGGGTCCGGGAAGATGTAGGCGTCGCCGTTTTCGAGGCCGCGCACGATGTTGGCGGCAGCATGCTCCGGCGTCACCTTCTGCAGCGGGATATGTTTGGCGAGGTCGGTATCGATCGGGCCCGGATAGATGCCGATGACATCGATGCCCGAAGGCTTCAGCGTGCCGCGCAGCGTCTGCGTCAGCGAGTGGAGCGCCGCCTTCGAGGCAGAGTAGCCGCCGAGCGGCGGAGCGGAAACGAGGCCGACGATGCTGACGACATTGACGACCGTGCCCGAACCGCGGGCGGCAAAACCCGGCACGAAAGCGCGGATGACGCGGAGCGTGCCGTAATAATTGGTCTCCATGTCACCGTTCAGCTCCTCATGCGAGCTGGTGATGAAGTCATTGAAGGCCAGGCTACCGGCATTGTTGAGCAGCACATCGACATCCGGAGCGGCGGCGAGCGCCTGCGCCACGGAGGCGTCGCTGGTGACGTCGAGCTGCAGCGGCACGACGCGCTGATCGCCGAAATCGGGGAGCGAGGCAAGATTGCGGGCGGTGGCGTAGATCTTCTTGACGCCGGCTCCGAGCAGTTCGCGCACGGTTGCCGCGCCGATGCCGCGGTTCGCGCCAGAGACGAGGACGACCTTATTCTTCAGTGACATGACATTCCTTCCCGAGCGTTGCTTCGGCAAATAGGGCAAGATGTAAACCGATCTGTTTACATGAAGGATGAGATAAACAGATCTGTTTACCTTGTCAACGTGATTTGCTAATAGGTCTCTGAAACGCAGGGAAGGTGATGATGTCCGCGACGACCGCGATGCCGGCGAAAAAGCTTGAACTCCTGAAGCTCGCCTTCGAGCGCTTCTATGACGGCGGCTTCCATGCCACCGGCATCGACAGCGTCATGGCCGAAAGCGGCATCTCGAAGCGCACGCTCTACAAATATTTTCCGTCAAAGGAGGATCTGATCGAGGCGGTGCTCGATTATTACGGCGAGGGCATTGCCGACGCCTATTTCGCACCGGCGTTAGCCGCCGACAGCGATCCGCGCGCCCAGATCCTCGCCTGTTTCGACAGCCGCCGCGTAATGCTGGAGGCCGACCGGCGCGGCTGCCTCGGCGTGCGCGCCTCGCAGGAATATGCCGGCAAGCATGAGGGCATCGCCGCCCGTGGCGAACGGCTCGGCTACTATGTCGAGCAGCGCTTCATCGAGATGTGCGCCCGCTTCGGCGCCGCTGACCCGAGCGCGCTCGGAAAGCAGATCGCCGTGCTGTTTCAGGGGGCGCTGGTGATGGCGCAGGTCTGCCGCAACTCCGATCCCTTCGCCTCTGCCACGCTGGCCGTCGGCACCCTGCTCGACAATGCGGCGCGGGCCGGGCGAGCCTAGGACGGCTCCAGCGCCATGACGAGGCTGGCGTTCTGCCCGCCGAAGCCGAAGGAGTTCGAGATGACGGCGGAGACCTGCTTGTCGCGCTTGCGGTTCGGCACCACGTCGAGCGCGATCGCCGGATCGGGATTGGCGTAGTTGATCGTCGGCGGCAGCGTGCCGGTCAGCATCGTCTGCAGCGAGAAGACGGCCTCGACGGCACCGGCCGCGGTCAGCGTATGGCCGATCATCGACTTGTTGGAGGATAGCGGAATGCCTGCGAGCGCATCGCCGAAGACCGCCGACATCGCGCCATATTCCATCTTGTCGTTCTCGGGCGTCGAGGTTCCGTGGGCGTTGATATAGCCGATGCCGCTTTCATCGAGACCGGCATCGGCGAGTGCAGCGCGGATCGTCGCGATCGCCGGGCCGCCATCGGGTGATGAGCGGGTGCGATGGAAGCTGTCGGCCTTGTCGCCTGCGCCCTTCATGATGCCGAGGATCCTTGCACCGCGGGCAACGGCGGCTTCCAGCGATTCCAGCACCAGCGTGGCGGCGCCTTCCGCTATGACGAAACCATCGCGGTCCTTGCTGAACGGCTTGGAGGCCTTGCTCGGCGGGTCGTTCTGGGTCGACAGAGCGGAGAGCAGCGAGAAGCGGATCAGCGCTTCGGCGCTGAGCGAGCCATCGGTCGCGACCGTCAGCGCCCGCTCGGTGCGGCCTTGGCGGATGGCCTCGATGCCGAGCTGGATGGCGGTAACGCCAGACGCGCAGGCCGTCGACAGCGTCACCGGCAGGCCGCGGGTGCCGAAGCGATCCGACAGCCGCTCGGAGATCGCGCCGAAGAGTGCGGCCTCGTAGAAATCGGGATCAGTTCTCGATCGCATTGCGGCAAGGAAGCGCTTGTAGCCATCGCCCGGATGGTCGGATGGCGGCGCGCGGTCGGCGAGCTCGAAGCGGGCGCTCCACTCCGGCTCGATCGGCGGAGCCGCCAGAAACAGCGGGCCGTTGAAATCGCCGGAGAGGCCGGCCTGCGCCAGCGCTTCGATCGTGGTTTCGCGGGCGAAGGCATAGGCGCGCTCGACGGCGTTCGGCGCGGGAACGCCGATGAAATCGACGGTGCCGGCGATCCGCGTCGAGAGCCCTTCTGTCGGGAAGCGGGTGATCTCGTGAATGCCTGAGGTTCCCGATGTCAGGGCATCCCAGTTATCCTTCATGCCCTGACCAAGCGAGGTGATGATGCCCATGCCGGTGACGGCGACAACCGGTCGGCCGAGGTGATCCCTGTAAGTCATTTCATTGCTCCTGATCAGTGACCGCCGCCGCCTGGCTGCGCACCCTTCGGCGGGGTGACGTTGCGCAACAGCGGCACAAGCGCGGTGGCGAAGACGAAGGCAACCATGATCACCCGGAAGGCATCGGCATAGGCCATGGTCGAGGCTTCGCGATAAGCGAGCTTGAAGAGTTGCTTCAGCGCTGCGGTATGGCCGTCATTGATGCTTCCGGCGACCTCCGAATAACGCTGGGCAACGCCGCCCGTCAGCCGCTCCATGGCGCCGTTTGCGGGCGTCAGGTTGGAGGCGATGGCGTTGAAATGCATGTTGGTACGGTTGTTGATGATCGCCGCGCTGACGGCGATGCCGACGGCGCCGCCAAGATTGCGCATCATGTTGAACAAGCCGCTTGCATATTTCAGCCGTTCCGGCGGCAGGCTGCCGAGGCCGAGCGTCACGCTTGGCGCCACCGCGAAGACCTGCGGGAAGCCGCGGAAGACCTGCGGCCAGAACAGCTCGTCGCCGCCCCAGTCATGGGTAATGTAGCTGAAGCCCCACATGGAAATGCCGAAAGAGGCAAGCCCGAACATCATCAGCCAGCGGATATCGTAGCGCTTGGCGAGCATGATGTAGAAGGGCACGCCAATCATCGATGCGGCACCCGTCGAGAAAACGGCAAGTCCCGTCTCCCAGGCATTGAAGCCGCGCACATAGCCGAGAAACAGCGGCGTCAGGTAGATGGTCGAGAAGATGCCGATGCCGGTGACGAAGGAGAGCAGGCAGCCGATCGCAAAATTGCGGTTTCCGAAGGCACGCAGATCCACGACCGGCTTCGAATAGGTGAGGCTGCGGATGAAGAACAGCAGGCTGGAGATGGCGGCGACCGTCGCGGTCGTGCGGATCGTCTGGTCGTCGAACCAGTTGGCGCGCGTACCTTCTTCCAGCGTGTATTCCAGCGTCCCGAGCGCGATCGCCATCAGCACGATGCCTGGATAATCGGCCTCCTTGAGGAGCTTCAGGTCGGGCTCGTCGATCTTCACGAGGATGGCGACGAGGACGGCAATCAGCGCACCGGGCACGACGTTGATGTAGAACAGCCAGTGCCAGTTCCAGGTATCGGTGATCCAGCCGCCGATGACCGGTCCGAGCGTCGGCGCGACCGAGGCGATGGTGCCGACGACGGCAGCGGCATAGACCCGCCGCGGGCCGTCGAAATAGTGGAAGGACGAGGTGAAGACGGTCGGGATCATCGAGGCGCCGAGCAGACCCTGCAGGGCGCGGAAGACGATCATGCTGTCGATGTTCCAGGCGAGCCCGCAGAGCATGCTGGTCATGGTGAAACCGGCAGCCGAGGCGGCAAACAGCCAGCGTGTCGAGAACACGCGCGTCAGCCATCCCGATAGCGGGATGACGATGATCTCGGCGATCAGATAGGCGGTCTGCACCCAGCTGATCTCATCCTGCGAGGCCGACAGACCGCCGCCGATATCCTGCAGCGAGGAGGCGACGATCTGGATGTCGAGCAGGGCGATGAACATGCCGAAGCACATCACCACGAAGGGCAGCAGACTGCGAACCCAGCTTTGCTGGGCAGGCGTGACGGGGGCTGTCATTGTCCACTCCTGTCAGGGGCGCGTGTCGACCGTGACTGTCGTCGACAGGCCGGGGCGCAGCACCTGATCCTTGAGAGAAGCATCGTCGAGCGTGACGCGAACCGGCACGCGCTGGACGATCTTGGTGAAGTTGCCGGTGGCGTTTTCCGGCGGGATGACGCTGAAGGTGGCGCCGGTCGCCGGCGCGATGCTGGTGACGGTGCCGTTCAGGTCATGGCCGGGATAGATGTCGGCGACGACGGTGACCTTCTGGCCAGACTTGATGACGGCGAGCTGGTCTTCCTTGAAGTTGGCATCGATCCACAGACCCTTGTCCGGGATGACGCTGAGCAGATAGCTGCCATCGGAGACGAATGCGCCGATCTGGGCGGCGCGGTTGCCGACATAGCCGTCAACCGGCGAGCGGATCTCGGTATAGCCGAGGTTCAGCCGGGCGGTCTCGACATCGAGCTTGGCGCCTTCGAGCGCCGATTGGCCCTGGGTGATCTGGGTGTTCAGCACCTGGATTTCCTGCCGCGCCGCGGTGAGCCCGGCCTCGGAGGCGTTGACGGCGGCCTTCGCCTGCATGTCGGCCATCACCGCCTTCTGGGCGTTCTGCTCGGTGCCTGTGCTCTGGCTCGCAAGGTTCTTGTAGCGCACGGCGTCGATCTCGGTGAAGTCGGCGGCTGCCTTCTTGGCGGCGAGATCGGCTTCGGCCTGCTTGACCAGCGATGCCTGCATGTCCGACTGGGCGTGCAGATTGTCGAGGCTGGCCTGCTGTTCGCGCACGGCAGCTTCGGCGCGGTCAAGTGCCGTCTTGAAGGTGCGGTCGTCGAGGCGCACAAGCAGCTGCCCGGCGCTGACATGCTGGTTGTCGCCGACGAGCACGGCCTCGATATGGCCGGAAACGCGCGGCGAGAGCGCCGTGGTATTACCGCCGATATAGGCGTCGTCGGTGGTCTCCAGGAAGCGGCCGGTCTGCGACCAGTAATAGCCACACCAGCCGGCGCCGCCTGCAATGGCGATGAGGGCAAGAATGCCGAGCGGGCGCTTGAGGCTTCTCTTCGGCTTCAGGGCAACGGCGCCCTGCGAGAGTTCGGATTCAGTCACGACCTTATTCATGGCCATGCTCCAGTCTTATTGTTCTTGGTTGGAAAGGGGCAGACGCTCGATCAGCGCCGTGCCCGGCGCCTCCGAACGGAAGGGGTAGCGGGCCTGCAGCGTCTCGCCGGCGGCGGGACCGGCAGCAACGTCGTATTGCGGCTTGGCGAGCGGGTTGCCGGTATTGCGGTCGACCAGCACGGGATCGGCCCAGGCGCCGCTCTCCTTGTCGACGATGACAAGGCTCGGTCCTTCCGGCGCAAAGTTGCGGTTGCTCCAGGCGATCATCGACCAGATCACCGGCCGGAAGTCTTCGCCGCAGGCCGTCAGCACATATTCGAAACGCTGCGGCCGCTCCTGATATTGCCGGCGCTCGAACAGCCCGGCCTTCACCAGAGCATCAAGGCGGCGGGTCAGCGTCGCGGTGGCGATGCCGAGGCTCTTCTGGAAATCGTCAAATCTCGTCACACCGCGCATCGCGTCGCGAAGGATGAGGATGCTCCACCATTCGCCGACGCGATCGAGGCTGCGGGCCACCGGGCATTGCATGGATTTGAAGCTCTTATTCTGCATCTCGCCACCTAGTAGCTTTCATCATTGAAGTTACAATACGCCGACCAATTGCATTTTGCAAGCGGTTCGTGACCGGTCGCTTAAACAGGGTAAATTCGACGGCGTCGAAGCCCGGAAATCATGGCTGGGATACGGATGAAAAATTTCAGACATCAAACCGGATGTTTGTAATTTTTCATATTGACAGTATTATGAAAAAAAATGAACATACGACCATAGCTTCAGAAAAAAAGGGAACAGCTATGGACACGACACCGGTATTTTCCGGCTTCATCGATGAGTTTGGGCTTTGGACGGAAGAGCAGCGCGAAGCGGCGCGCGACATTGCGGCGCTGGTCGATAGCGGCAAGCTGAAGACCTTCCGCGTCTCGGTGCCGGATGCGCAATCCAAGCTGCGGTCCAAGACGCTGCTGCCCGATGCCTTCAAGTCGGCGCTGCGCGATGGTGTCGAGTTTACAAGCGCATTCTTCAGCTTCGATTCCGCCGAAGGTGTCGCCTACAATCCGTTCGGCAAGAGCGGCGGCATCGGCCTCGACGAGATGCATGGCTTCTCCAACGCGATCCTCGTTCCCGATCCGCTGACCTTCCGTGTGCTGCCCTGGGCGCCGACTGTCGGTTGGGTGCTCTGCGATATTCATCTGCGCAGCGGCAAGCCGGTGCCCTTCGATGCGCGCCACCAGCTGAAGTCGTCGATCTCCCGGTTGAAGACGCTCGGTTTCGAGCTGGTCACCGGTCTGGAAGTCGAATTCTACGTGACCCGCGTGCTCGACCAGAATCTCGGCGAAGAGCATATGGGCGGGCTCGGCGTGCCGCCGACGCCGCCGACGGTCGAGGCGCTTTGGCGCGGTTTTGCTTATATGTCCGAGGACCAGCAGGACCGGATCAGCGAGATTACCGATTCCCTGGCCGACAACTGTCTCGGTCTCGGCCTGCCGCTGCGCACCATGGAAGACGAGATGGGGCCGGGGCAGCTGGAATTCACCTTCGACGTTCAGGATCCGCTGAAGGCTGCCGATTCCATGGTGCTGTTCCGCTCGATGGTGAAGCAGACCATGGCCCGCATGGGCCTGCACGCCACCTTCATGACCCGGCCGATCTTCCCGAGCTTCGTGGCATCCGGTTGGCACCTGCACCAGAGCCTGTCGTCGCCCGGCAATCGCAATGCCTTCGTCGCCGCGCCGGGCACCAACGAGCTGCTTTCCGCAACCGGCCAGGCCTATGTCGCCGGCCTCCTGGAACATGCGGTCGAGGCTTCGGTCTTCACCACGCCGACGGTCAACGGTTACCGCCGCCGCAAGCCGAATTCGCTGGCGCCGGACCGCTCCACCTGGGGCTATGACAACCGCGCCGCCATGGTCCGCGTCCAGGGCCGGCCCGGTCACCGCTCGTCGCATATCGAAAACCGCATCGGCGAGCCGGGTGCCAACCCCTATCTCTACATCGCCTCGCAGATCCTCAGCGGCTGCGACGGCCTGGAGCGGCAGCTCGATCCCGGTCCGGTCGAGGCCAGCCCCTACGAGGCGGCACACCGGCCGAAGCTGCCGACCAATCTGATGGAAGCGACGGCTGCCCTCGACAAGAGCCAGTTCTTCAGGGCGGCGATGGGCGATCAGTTCATCGATTGGCTGGTCGGCATGAAGAAGAGCGAAATCAACCGCTTCCTCGCAGCCGAGCCCGACTGGGAGAAGAACCCCGATGCCGTGACCCAATGGGAGCATCGTGAGTATTTCACGCGCTACTGAGACGGCAGCAACAAAGGAAAATTGACGTGAACGTTCACACTGCACCAAGGGGCTTCGGTCATCTGATCGAAGACCGGCGGGTTCACCGTACCCTTTACACAGACGCCAGCATCTTCAATCTCGAGATGAGCCGCATCTTCGGCGGCACCTGGACGTATCTCGCTCACGCCAGCGAGCTGCCGAACCCGAACGATTTCGTGCGCAAGCGGCTCGGCCTGCGCCCGGTCATCGTCACCCGCGACCGCGAGGGCAAGTTCCACGGCCTCCTGAACCGGTGCACCCATCGCGGCGCGACGATCTGCCGGCAGGACGAGGGCAATGCGCGCCGCTTCACCTGTCCCTATCACAACTGGTCCTTCACCAACACGGGCGAGCTTGCCGCCGTGCCGATGGAGGAGGGCTACGGCCCGTCCTTCGACAAGAGCGAGCTCGGCCTCGGCAAGCTGCGCGTCGAGAGCTATCGCGGCTTTATCTTCGGCACGTTCAATCACGATCTGCCCGACCTGAAGACCCATCTCGGCCCTTCGGTGCAGCTGCTCGACGAGTGGCTCGACCGCTGGCCGGGCGCCGAGATCCAGCTGCGCCGCGGCGCCCACAAGCTGATGTGCGCCGGCAACTGGAAGCTCATCTACGACAACGCCGCCGACGGCTATCACCCGGGTTTCTCGCATGCCTCGCTGCTGCGCATGCGCAAGGATCGCTATGGCGGCGGCGTCGACATGCAGTGGACGCTGGGCAACGTCGACGACGGCCTGCAGACGGTTGCCGATACCGGCAATGGCGGCACCTTCATCGACCAGCGCGCCGAGATCACCCGCTACTGGGACCAGTCTGCGCCGATGCCGGGCGAGGATGCCTATGCGCGCATCATCCGCGAGCGTCTGGGCGAAAAGGGCGAGGATGCGCTCGACGTCGTCATGGGTTCGGGCATGAACCTGAACATTTTCCCGAACCTCCTGATCATCGGCAACCAGATCCAGGTTCTCGAACCGCAGAGCGTCAACCAGACCCATATCAACTGGTATGCGACGGCGCTCGTCGCCGACGATCTGCCGGATGAGGTCAACTCGCTGCGCATGCGCCTACAGGAGGATTTCCCGTCCTTCGGCGAGCCGGATGATCTCGCCAATTTCGAAGAATGCCAGTCCGGTCTCGAAATCGAGGAAGTCGCCTGGGTGCAGACCAGCCGCCATCTCGATACCGGCAAGGAATATATCGGCGCCAAGGGCATGCTGACCGGCCCGGTTTCCGATGAACTGCCGCTGCGCGTCTTCTGGCGGGAATGGCTGAAACGAATGGAATCCGGCAACGCATGGGTGACGCAATGAACATCAAGACAGACCCGATGCAGGGCGGCTTCACGCTCGACGACATCCTGCGCGACACGCTGGACTCGACTTATATCGACGATGCCTATTACGCCAAGCTGCGTCATGACATGGTCGAGTGGGACGGCAAGGGCACGCTGCTCAGCGAGGCCGAGCGGCATATCTACGAGGCGCTGATCACCGAGGAAAACTGGCTGCTCGACCGGCGCGCCTTCGAGCGCTGGTATCAGCTTTACAGCCGCAAATGCGTCTACTGGGTTCCGGCGGTCGGCGATCTGCCCGATCCTGTCAGGGCCGATCCTCAGCGCCAGGTGACGATCGCCTTCGACGACCGCCGCCGTCTCGGCGACCGCATCGTCTGGCTGCGCACCGGCGTTGCCTATTCCCAGCTTCCGCCCTCCTACACCTCGCATATCAGCACGGCCTTCGTGCGGATGCCGTCGGAGAACAAGTCGGAAGTGAAGGTGCGCTCGCAGTTCCTGATCCAGGAGATGCGCGCCGGCCACGAGATCCAGACCTTCAGCGGCTGGATGGGGCACGTCTTCGTCGAAGAGGACGGGATCACCAAGATCGACCGCAAGGTCGTCTGCCTGCTCGATGCCCCGCGCAGCCACCACAACATGACGTTCCTGCTGTGAGATAAGATGATGAACGCCTCTGCTGCAGCCTTCAGAATGCCCCCAGAAACCGCGGTCGCCCCGAAGTTCCGTCTGCGGCTCACCGTGCAAAGCAAGGAGGCTGCAGCCGATGGCATCGTGAGGCTGCGGCTTGCCGGGGCGGACCTTCCGGCTTGGGAGCCGGGAGCCCATATCGAGCTTGCGCTTCCCGGTGGATTGGCGCGCGCCTATTCGATCGTCTCTGGCGATCCAGGCCGCAGCTATGAGCTGGCGATTCTGCGCGAACCGCAGAGCCGCGGCGGCTCGCAATATGTTCACGAGCAGCTGCTGCCGGGCGATACCGTCTTTACCACCGAGCCGAAGAACTCCTTCGCCCTGGAACCGGCCGCCCATCATGTCTTCGTCGCCGGAGGGATCGGCATCACCCCGATCCTGCCGATGATCGACAGGTTGAAGCAGGAGGGAAAACCCTGGCGGCTCTACTATCTCGGCCGCTCGCGCGGGCGGATGGCCTATCTGGAGACGGTCGCCGGACTCTCGCCCTCAAACCCCGGTCAGGCCGGTATTCACATCGACGATGAGGGCACGAGCATCGATCTTGCAGCGCTGGTCGATGGCCTGCCGGATGGAACGGCCGTCTATACCTGCGGTCCGAACGGGCTGATGGATGCGCTGGCGGCGCAGGTTGCGCGCCGCCCGTCGATCCATCTCCACATGGAGCGCTTCGGCCGCGCCGAGATCGCCGTTGCCGCAGATGTCGAGGCGATCGCCGACGATGCCACGCAGCAGGCTTGCGATGCCGATGGCGCTTTCGAGGTCGAGCTGCGCAAGACCGGGGCGACGGTGACCGTCGGCAAGGGCCAGACGATCCTCGAATGCGCCCGCACGGTCCGCCAGGGTCTGTCCTTCTCCTGTGCCGACGGCTATTGCGGCACCTGCGAGACGGCCGTGCTTGCCGGGCTGCCTGAACATCGTGATACGGTGCTGACCGATGAGGAGCGGCAGGCAAACCGGACGATGATGATCTGCGTTGGCCGATCGAGAACGCGCAAGCTGGTGCTCGACCTCTAGCACCTGGGGCCGATCACGGTCGGTCCTAGCGCCTTCCGGTTCGTCTCGATATTCGTCCGGCCGGGCTTGCCGCAGGCCGGGCGGTCGAATACAACCGAAACGGCAATGGTGGCGAAAAAAGGCGGAATGACAGAGAAAGACGGAGCCGATGGGACTGTTTCACAGCGCATCAGGGTGCTTCGCGATCGCTTGCCGCCAGCCGAACTCGCCGTAGCCAATTCGATTTCCGAAAATTACCCGATGGGCGGCCTCGTGCCGATCGTCCAGCTTGCCGCCAATGCCGGAACAAGCCCGCCGACCGTCGTCCGCTTCGTGCGGAAGATGGGTTTCGAAGGCTATCCGGAATTCCAGGAAGCGCTGCGCCAGGAAGCCCAGAACCGGCTGTTTTCGCCGGTTGGCAGCTATCCCAACAATCGCGCCTCGTCGGATGAATCCTCGCCCGCCGGACAAGCGCAGCTCGTATATCTTGAAAGTATCCGCAACACCTTCGCCTCGCTCAGCGATGACGAGATCGCCAATGCTGTGCGGCTGCTCTGCGACCGGGAACACGATATCGTCGTGGTCGGCGGCCGTTTCAGCCAGGTTCTGGCCCAGCAGCTTTATCGCTACCTGTCGATCCTGCGCCCGCAGGTGCGTCTTTCGGTGCCTGATATTCATAGCCTCGTCGACATCAGTCCCTCGACCGTTGCCGTGATCTTCGATTTCCGCCGCTACCAGCAGACGACGATCAACTGGGGCATCGAGGCGATCAACAAGGGCGCCAAGATCATTCTGGTCACGGATCAGTATCTCTCACCGCTTGCCTCCAAGGCAACGGCGCTGCTGACCGCCAGCAACAAGGGCCTAGAACCCTTCGATTCCATGACCGCAGCCTTCGCGCTGACCGAGCTCCTGATATCCGAAACCGCGAGGACGCTCGGCGAACCCGCCCGCAGCCGCCTGACGGAATTCGTCCAGCGGCAGGATGACGAAGACCGGTTGATTCTCAAGTTCGAACCGCCGGTTCGCGATTAGGACCGATATATTCGGCTCAACCTGAACCGAATGTCGATCGGTCCTAGCCTTTCGGCCTCGTTTCCCGCGATGACGGCTTGCCGTCCGCGGTCGCACGTTCGAGCGCCCGGATATGGGCGTCGAGCAGCGATACCGCAGCGTGATAATCCCGCTTTCTCAGCGCATCGACGATCTGCCGGTGGGCGATGCTGGATCCCGGCCGCCAGCCGGCCGAGCGGGTTGCCGAGAAGATGATGCGAGAGTTGGCGAGCTGTAAGTCGTCGAGCATCGCCAGCAGTCTCGGCATGCGGCACGCGCTCACCAGTTCGCGGTGGAAGACGCGGTTGGCGCTCTCCCATTCGGCGATGGTCTCCGCCTTGTCGCCGGCCGCCAGTGCCAGCTCGATCCGCTCAAGCGCCGCCGCATTGATCCTCGGCGCGGCATGCCGCAGCGCCAGCGCCTCCAGCGCGGCGCGGATCTCGACGGTTTCCTGAATCGAGGCCTGATCCAAGGGGGCGACGCGCATGCCGCGGCGCGGCAGGCTGACGGCGAGCCCCTGGGCGCGAAGCAGCTGCAAGGCCTCGCGGGCGGGCACATGGCTGGCGTCGAATTCCTCGGCGATATGGTCCTGCCGAAGTGGCGTTCCGGCCGCCAGCTCTCCGGAAACAATTCTCTCCCCGATCACCCGGGCCATGCGTTCTGCGACAGTTTCAGCCATGGTATTCCATAGATAATCTATTAAAAAATAGATTGATTGACTCAAAATCGGCCGATAGCCTTTTCGATAGGCAGCATAATTATAGATAATCTATAATTCAATGATTTTTTTGTGCGTTGCCTTGAGATCGATAGAGAGGAAGGCGACATGCTGAAAACTGAAGTGGCGATGGCGGCGGAGCATGGATCTGACGAAGGCCGTTGGACACTGGATTCGGCGCGGGAGCTTTATGACCTGCCCTTCAACGAACTGCTCTACCGGTCGCATGGCATCCATCGCGCTAACTTCGATCCGAATGAGGTTCAGCTCAGCAAGCTGCTCAACATCAAGACCGGCGGCTGTCCCGAGGATTGCGGCTATTGCAGCCAGTCGGCGCATGCTTCCGGTCTCGCGGCCTCCAAGCTCATGAAGCTCGACGACGTCATGTCGGAGGCCCGCAAGGCCAAGGAGAGCGGCGCCACCCGCTATTGCATGGGCGCTGCCTGGCGCAGCCCGAAGGCGAGGGACGAGGCGGCGATCGTCGCCATGGTCAAGGGCGTGAAGTCGCTCGGCCTCGAAACCTGCATGACCCTCGGGATGCTCTCGTCCGAGCAGGCGGAAACCTTCGCCGACGCCGGTCTCGATTATTACAATCACAACGTTGATACTTCGGAACGCTTCTATCCCGAAGTCATCACCACCCGCAGCTTCTCCGATCGCCTGGAGACCCTGGCGCATGTGCGCGATGCCGGCATCAAGGTCTGCAGCGGCGGCATTCTCGGCATGGGCGAAACGGTCGACGATCGCATCGACATGCTCGTCACGCTCGCCAATCTGCCGGAGCCGCCCGAGAGCGTGCCGATCAATCTGCTGATCCCGATGCCGGGAACCAGAATGGCCAATGTCGAACCCGTCGATCCGATCGAGTTCATCCGCATCATCGCGCTGGCGCGGCTGATGATGCCGGCGTCCTCCGTCCGCCTGACGGCGGGGCGCACCGCCATGAGCGACGAGATGCAGGCGTTGTGCTTCTTTGCCGGCGCCAACTCGATCTTCATCGGCGATACGCTGCTGACGGCAGCCAACCCTGGTAATGACCGGGATTCGAACCTGCTCGCCCGGCTCGGCATGACCGCTACCAGCCTGGAGATCCCTAGTGAGTGCTGACCGGCTTGCCCGCTACAGCGCGGCGCTCGGCCAGCTTCGCCAGAAGGGCCGGTTGCGCGCGCTGAAGCGCGATACCGGCGCCGACTTCACCTCCAACGACTATCTGGGGCTGGCAGCGTCGGCGGAGATGCGCGACGCATTGCTCGCCGCGATCGAACGCGGCGTTCCCGCGGGTGCGGGTGGATCGCGCCTGCTGCGCGGCAACCATGCTGAGCATGAGGCGCTCGAGGAAGAGGCCGCCGCCTTCTTCGGCTGCGAGCGGATGCTGTATTTCGGCAGCGGCTATGCCGCCAATCTGGCGATCCTCTCAACCTTGCCGCAGCGGGGCGATCTCATCGTCTACGATTGCCTCGTCCACGCCAGCGCGCATGAAGGAATGAAGGCGGGCAAGGCTGAGATGGCCGCAGCGCCGCATAATGATCCCGATGCGGTCGAGGATGCGATCCGCGCCTGGCGTGCCGCTGGTGGCACCGGCTTTCCCTGGATCGTCGTCGAAAGCCTCTATTCGATGGATGGTGATCGCAGCACGCTCTCCGAGCTTCTCACTATCGCCGATCGCCACAATGGCTTTCTCTTCATCGATGAGGCGCATGCAACGGGCGTGCATGGCAGAGGCGGGATCGGCTATTCGGCCGGGTTCGAAGGCCGCGACAACGTCATCGTTCTCCATACCTGCGGCAAGGCGTTGGGTTCGGCTGGCGCGCTTGTCGGCGCCAATCGCGTGCTCTGCGATTTCCTCGTCAACCGAGCGCGTCCTTTCATCTATTCGACGGCGCCGTCTCCGCTGCAGGCGGCCTGTGTGCGCCGTGCGCTCCGCATTCTCGCCAGTGAGCCGGAGCGGCGCAGCCGGCTGCATGCGCTGATCGACTATGCCAGCGGCGAATTCTCCGGCCGCTTCGGCATGCCAGCAAGCGGCACGCAGATCCTGCCTGTCATCATCGGCGACAACAGCCGCACCGTCCGCATCGCGAAGCGGATGCAAGTGAGAGGCTTTGATATCCGGGCGATCCGCCCGCCGACCGTGCCCGTGGGCACGGCCAGGCTCCGCATCACGATCACGCTCAATGTCGATAAGCCCGCCATTGCACGAATGATGGATGGGCTGGCCGAGGCGATGGAAGAGGAAAGAGCATGAGCAGGTACTTCGTTGTCACCGGAACGGATACCGGCATCGGCAAGACGGTCTTTTCGGCGGCGCTGGCAGGCGCGCTCGATGGCTATTACTGGAAGCCGGTGCAATCGGGCCTCGATGAGGAGACGGATAGCGAGACCGTGAGGCGGCTATCCGGTCTGTCGGCGGAGCGGATATTTCCGGAAGCCTGGCGCCTGCAGACGCCGGTCTCTCCGCATCTCTCGGCCGAGATCGATGGCGTGGCGATCGATCCCGATGCGCTTCGGCTTCCTGAGGCCGACCGTCCCCTTGTCGTCGAAGGCGCCGGCGGGCTGCTCGTCCCGCTGACGCGTCAAAGCACCTACATCGACGTCTTCGCCCGCTGGGGCCGGCCGGTCATTCTCTGCGCGCGCACCGGGCTGGGCACGATCAATCACACGCTTCTCTCGGTCGAGGCATTGCGCCAGCGGCGCATCCCGATCGCCGGGATTGCCTTCATCGGCGAGGAGCGCTCCGACACGCAAGCGATTATCGCCGAGATGAGCGGCGTGCCGGTTCTCGGCCGTCTGCCGATGCTCGATCTGCTAACGCCGGAGAACCTGCGCCGGGCGTTCAGGGATCATTTCGATCTCTCGCTCCTTCAGGAAAAGGCTGCCGCATGACAGGCATTGCGAAGACATCGCCGGTCTGGCACCCGTTCAACCAGCACAAGCTCGAACCGGCTTTCAAGAAGATCGTCAAAACCGAAGGCGCCTATCTGATCGACGAGGACGGGCGCTCCGTTCTCGATGCGATTTCCTCCTGGTGGGTGATCACGCATGGGCATCGCCATCCCGTGATCACCGAGGCGATCCGGGTAGCCGCGGAGCGCTACGACCAGATCATCTTTGCCGAATATACCCACGAGCCGGCCGAGGAATTGGCGAGGGGACTGATCGAACTTGCGCCGCCTGAAATGGCGCATGTCTTCTATTCCGATAGCGGATCGACAGCGGTCGAAGTCGCCCTGAAGATGGCGCTCGGATTCTTCCACAATAACGGCGCGGCGCGCTCGCGCGTCGTCGTCATGGAGCACGGCTACCACGGCGATACGATCGGCACGATGTCGGCAGGTGAGCGCGGCGTCTTCAACGCCGCCTATGCGCCGCTGCTCTTCAATGTCGACACGATCCCCTTTCCGGAACCCGGCCGCGAGCAGCAGACGCTCGATGCCCTCGAGCGGTTCTGCCGCGGTGGGGATGTCGCAGCCCTGTTGATCGAGCCGCTGGTCCTCGGCGCTGGTGGCATGAAAATGTATCCGGCTCATCTTCTGGCGGAGTTCCGGCGCATCACCCAGCGATACGGCACGCTGCTCATCGCCGACGAGGTGATGACCGGATGGGGGCGGACGGGATCGCTGCTCGCCTGCGATCAGACCGGTCTCGCGCCCGATATCCTCTGCCTGTCGAAGGGTATCACCGGCGGCGCCCTGCCGCTGGCGGTCACCCTGTGCACCGCCGAGATTTTCGACGCGCACCTCTCCGAAGACCGCCGCCGGACCTTCTTCCATTCGAGCTCCTATACGGCCAATCCGATCGCCTGCGCCGCAGCCGTCGCCAATCTCCAGATCTGGCGTACCGAACCGGTCGCCAAGCGCATCGAGGCCGTGGCGGCGATGCATCGCGACAGGCTGGCGCGGTTTCGCTCGGATCCGCGTTTCGCCAATATCCGCCAGCAGGGCACGATTGCGGCGCTCGATCTCGCGGCCGATACGACGGGCTATCTCTCGGAAGTCGGGCCGCGCCTCAGAGCCTTCTTCCGCCAGCGCGATCTCCTCATCCGCCCGCTCGGCAATGTCATCTATCTGATGCCGCCCTACTGCGTGACCGAGGCGGATCTCGACAGGGCCTACAACGCCATCGACGAGGCCGCCGATTTCATCAGGAGCGCGGCGCGATGACGGTTGCCAGCCGGATGGCGGGTTTCGGGCATTACGTGCCCGAGCGGCGCGTCGACAATCTGGAGCTCGAGCTGCAGCTGGGCCTCGATCCCGGCTGGATCGAACGGCGCACGGGCATCCGCTCGCGGCGCTGGGCGGCAGCGGGAGAAACGCTGACGGATATTGCGGCGAAAGCAGGCGAGATGGCTCTTCAGGAAGCTGGTGTGGATCGGAAGACCGTGGCGCTGACGCTGCTTGCAACATCGACGCCGGATCATCTCCTGCCGCCATCGGCACCGTTGCTGGCATTCCGCCTTGGCCTCTCCGCCTCGGGCGCGATCGATCTTGCGGGCGCCTGCTCCGGCTTTCTCTATGCACTGGTGCTCGCCGACGGCTTCGTCAGGGCGCATGGCAGGCCGGTACTGGTCGTTGCCGCCAACATCCTGAGCCGGCGTATCAACATGAAGGAGCGGGGTACGGCCGCGGTCTTTGCCGATGCCGCGGGCGCCGTCCTGCTGATGCCGTCGGCCGTGCGGGATAGCGGTGTGATCGGTGTCGAGCTTATCCATGAGGGGCAGAACTACGATCTGATCCAGATCCCGGCCGGCGGCAGCGCGCGTCCCTTCGAGCCCGGTTTCGATATCGGCGAATTGCGCATGACGATGCGAGACGGCAAGGCGGTCTTCGCGCACGCCGTGCGGATGATGACGCAATCGGCGGCGCGGGCGATGGAGCAGGCGGGACTTGCGGCGCAGGATATCGGCCGTTTCGCACCGCATCAGGCCAATTCCCGCATCATCGATGCTGTCTGCGACCAGCTTTCGATTCCGCCGGATGCGGCGCTGCGCACCATCGGCGAGTTCGGCAATTCCTCCGCGGCGACCATTCCCCTGTCGCTCTCGCTGGCCAAGAAAGAGCGGCGCTTTGCTTCCGGCGAGTGCCTGCTGCTGGCGGCGGCCGGCGCTGGCATGGCCGGTGGGGCTGTTGCCTTCCGCGTTGCCTGACTAGCGCGAAATCCGCGTCGAAAGGATGATCGACGAAAGCGTCCGCTCGACGCCCTCGATCGTGCCGATATCGTCGATCATCTGGTCGAGCTCGGAGATCGACGGTGCGGCGATGATGGCGATCAGGTCGAAGCTGCCGCTAACGGAATGCACCTCGGTCACGGCCGTCATCTTTTCCAGCGACGCCGTCACCTGCGACAGCGCCTTCGGCGCAATGGTGATCAGGATATGCGCGCGCACCAGGCTGGAGGCATAGCTTTCCGACAGCCGGATCGAATAACCGGCGATGACCTTGTCTCTCTCGAGACGTTCGAGGCGGGCTTGCACCGTCGTGCGCGACAGCGACAGCCGCTTGGCGAGAGTCGCGACCGGCATCCGGGCATTTTCGCTGAGTACGGCGAGCAGCTCGCGATCTTTGTCAGATAGTGCCATGTTTCCCACAATCTGCCGATCATCTCCGGCAATATGCCGAATTATCTACGTCATATTGCTCATAATGTCGCTATGAATCGTCCTGCCTCGGCGGCAAACTTATAAAAATCTTATAGCCAAACCCCAGGGGATTTATATGAAGGAAATAGTGGTTATCGGTGCTGGCAAGATCGGCGGAGCGATTGCGCTGATGCTGGCGGAGACGGGCGACTACAAGGTCGTGGTCACCGATCGCGACGAGAAGCAGCTTTCGAAGATCGACCGCCATCCGGCGATCTCGACCGCAGCCGTCGACATCACCGATAGCGCCGCGCTGGTCGCCGTCCTCAAGGGCAAGTTCGCCGTTCTCTCGGCCGCCCCCTTCAACCTGACCGGCAAGGTTGCCGAAGCAGCGCTCGCAGCTTCCGTCCACTATCTCGATCTCACCGAAGACGTCGCCACGACCAAGAAGGTCGAAGAGCTTGCGAACGGTGCCGATGTCGCCTTCATCCCGCAGTGCGGCCTGGCGCCGGGCTTCATCTCGATCGTCGCCAATGAGCTTGCCACCCGTTTCGACACGCTCGACAGCGTTCGCATGCGCGTCGGCGCCCTGCCGCAATATCCGTCCAATGCCCTGAACTATAATCTGACCTGGAGCACGGACGGGCTGATCAACGAATATATCGAGCCCTGCGAAGCTGTCGTCGAAGGCAAGCTCGTGACGGTCCCGGCGATGGAAGAGCGCGAAGAGTTCTCGCTCGATGGCGTCACCTACGAAGCCTTCAACACGTCGGGCGGCCTCGGCACGCTGGCGAAGTCGCTCGAAGGCCGCGTGCGGACCATGAACTACCGCACGATCCGCTATCCCGGCCATCAGGCAATCATCAAGGCGCTGCTGAACGACCTCAACCTGAAGAACCGCCGTGACGTCCTGAAGGATCTCTTCGAGAACGCGCTTCCGGCCACCATGCAGGACGTCGTCGTGATCTTCGTCACCGTCTGCGGCTGGAAGGATGGCCGCTACATGCAGGAGACCTACGCGAACAAGGTCTATGCGGGCGTCGTCGCCGGCAAGAAGATGAGTGCGATCCAGATCACCACGGCTGCCGGTATCACCACGGTTCTCGATCTCCTCGCAGACGGCAAGCTCCCGCAGAAGGGCTTCGTTCGCCAGGAAGAGATCACGCTCGCCGACTTCCTGAACAGCCGCTTCGGCCGTGTCTATGATCCGGAAGCGATGCGCCTGAAGCAGGCCATGTAATCCTGCGCTGAGCAGTTGAGAGCGCCCGGTCGCGGAAGCGATCGGGCGTTTTTTGTTGCCTAGTCGACCAACTGGCTGAGAATTTCGAGCGGGTGAGGCGGGCGGATGGCGTCGATCGCCTTTGCCTGCGAGCGGCAGGAATAGCCGGTCGCCATGACGACAGTGTCATCCGACGAGGCGGCGATGGGGCCAGCCCAGCTCATCGCATAGAGCTGTTCCGAGACGGCGCGGTTGCGGGTCTCGTGGCCGAAGGTTCCGGCCATGCCGCAGCATCCGGCCTGGATGGTTTCAAGCTTGATCTTGACGGCGTCGAAGACGGCTTTCCACTGTGCCGTCGAGGCCGGAGCATTGCTGCGTTCGGTGCAATGCGGCAGCAGCTGGAAGCGCTTGCCGGAGGGCGTCGTGATGTTCTTCGCCAGCCGCTCGAGATTGGCGGCCAGCCATTCCTGCGGCAGCAGCACCGGTGCGGAGAGTGCGGTGCCCTTGTATTCGCTGCGGAAGGCGAGCGTCATGGAGGGATCGAGGCCCACGAGAGTCACGCCGGTCTGCGCGAGCCGCTGCAAATGGTTCGCGGTCTTGAGGGCCGCCTTCTCGAACTGGCCGAGATAGCCGTGAACATGCAGCGCCTTGCCGTTGACATGCGATGCCGCAAGCAGCGGCGAAAGCCCCATCTTCTGCGCCAGCTTGATCGCGGCGATCACCACGTCGGGATCGAAAGACGCTGTGAAGGCATCCGGCACGAAGACGACGATGGCCTGCCGCTCCGCAGCGGAGAGCTTGGCAAGGGCCTCGGGGTCCGCAGTGGCAATGCCGAGACGGCTTGCCGCCGTCCGCAGCGAGGTCTTCGGCAGCAGTGGAAGCGATGTCAGGCCGGCGGTCCGCATCAGGCGCTGGCCGAGAGCTGTTCCGGCGGCGAGATTGTAGAGCGGCCTGACCCTTCTCATCCACGGCAGAGTGGTCTCGATCGCCGAGACGAGCGGGTCCTTCAGCGGCCGCAGGTAGCGGCCATAGTAAAGCTCAAGGAACTTGGAGCGGAAGGCGGGGACGCTGACCTTCACGGGACATTGCCCGGCGCAGGCCTTGCAGGCGAGACAGCTGTCCATCGCCTCGCGCACCTCATGGGAAAAGTCGGCGCGGTTTTTGGGATTGAGGCTGTTGAAGAGGCGCGCCGGAAGACGGGCAAACGAGTTGCAGCTCCGCAGACGTCCGGCTTCCTTGCGGGGATCGATACCCTTGTCGGCGAGCAGCCGCAGCCATTCCCGCATCAGCATGGCGCGGCCCTTCGGCGAGAACCGCCGGTCGCGCGTTGCCTTGTAGGAGGGGCACATCGGGCTCGTCTCGTCGAAATCGAAACAGGCGCCGTTGCCGTTGCAATAGGCGGCATTGTCGAAGGCGGCGCGGATCTCGTTGCCGATCACCCGGTCGGATGCACCGCGCAGCGGCACCTCGTCGATCTTCAGGAGAGGGGCGGGCGCCGAAGACGGCGCGGCGATCTTGCCGGGATTGAGCCGGTTCTCCGGGTCGAAGGCGCGCTTGATGTCCTGGAGGTCGGGATAGAGATCGCCGAAGAATTCGGGCACATATTCGGAGCGCACACCCTTGCCATGCTCGCCCCACAAGACGCCGCCATGCTTGCGCGTCAGCGCCACCACGGCATCGCTGATCCGGCGCACCATCGGCGCATGATCCTCGCGGGTGAGATCGAGCGCCGGGCGGACGTGGAGCACGCCGGCATCGACATGGCCGAACATGCCGTAGGAGACGCCGGCATCGTCGAGCAGCGCGCGGAACTCGCGGATATAGGCCGCGAGATTCTCCGGCGGCACCGCCGTGTCCTCGACGAAGGCAACCGGCCTGATGGGGCCATCGACATTGCCGAGCAGGCCGACGGCGCGCTTGCGCATCGTCCAGATCGCCTCGATATCCTGGGGATCGCGGGCAACCGTGTAGCCGAGCCGTCCGGCATCCTGCCCCCGATCGAGCGTTTGTGTCAGTGCCGCAAGTTTCTCTTCGAGCCCGGCCGCATCATCGGCAAGCACCTCGACGATGTTGATGCCGTTTGCCGGAACCGCGTCACCGTCGGGAAAGAAGCCGGCGATGCCGGTCCAGACGATGTCCTTCCGGGCAAGACCGAGCACCTTTTCGTCGACGGTCTCGACCGAGGCGACCTTCAGGGCCGTCAGGTTGCGGGCATCCTCGAGCGCCGCGTTGAAGTCGCCATAGCGGATATTGACGAGTGCGGCCTTTGCCGGGATCGGCAGGAGGTTCAGCTCCGCCTCGGCAATCATCGCCAGCGTGCCTTCCGAACCGCAAAGGATGGCGTTCAGGTCAAAACGGCCGTTCTCGCGGCGGATATGGGCGAGGTCGTAGCCGGTCATATAGCGGTTGAGCTTCGGAAACACCGCGGCGATGCACTCGCGCTTTTCCCGCGCGATCGTCTCCACCGTGCGGTGGATGTCGCCGATGCGGTCCTGCTGCGTCATGATGCCGGCAAGCTCCGCATCATCCATCGGTCGCGACCACCAGTCAGAACCGTCGGTGAGAACGATATGCAGGCCGAGCACATGATTGGAGGTCTTGCCATAGAGGCAGGAGCCCTGGCCGCAGGCATCCGTCGAGACCATGCCGCCGATCGTCGCGCGGTTCGAGGTCGAGAGCTCAGGTGCGAAGAACAGGCCGTACGGCTTCAGCGCCCGGTTCAGCTGGTCCTTGACGACACCGGCCTGGACGCGGGCGACCCGTCTTGCGGGATCGATCTCCAGAATGCGGTTCATATGCCGGGAACAATCGACCACCACGTCTGAGGTCAGCGACTGGCCATTGGTACCGGTGCCACCGCCGCGGGGTACGATCGCGATCTTCCGGAAGCGGGGTTCCGAGAGGACGCTGGCGATCACTTTCAAATCATCGACACCCTTCGGAAACAGGATGCCTGACGGCACGATCTGGTAGATCGAATTATCGGTCGCCGAAACCGTGCGCGAGGCAGCGCTCGTTTCCACGTCGCCAGCAAACCCGGCTTCGACGAGACGTTCGAAGAAGCCGGGATGTGATGGCTGCTGACCATGATCGGAGCGAAGACGTGGGATCATTGCCGAGTGGTGCCGGAATCCTATCAGGTCCGCAATGCGGCGCAGGCGCGCTCGATGCGGTCGAGGGCCTCGACGAGCTCCGCTTCCGATGTCGCGTAGGAAATCCGGAAGTAGGGCGAAAGTCCGAACGCCGATCCCGGAACCACCGCGACATGCGCCTCTTCGAGCAGGTAATCGGTGAAATCCTGATCGGCTTCCAGCCTCTTGCCCTTCGGCGTCGTCTTGCCGAGAACGCCCGCACATCCCGAAAAGGTGTAGAAGGCGCCTTCCGGCGTGCGGCATTCCAGACCGTCGATCGCGTTCAGCCGGGAGACGACGAGATCGCGCCGCTGGCGGAAGCTGTCACGCCGGCCCTTCAGGAAATCCTGCGGCCCGTTCAGCGCCTCGACGGAGGCGGCCTGGCTGACGGAAGAGGGGCAGGAGGTGGCCTGGCTCTGAATGACCGCCATGGCCTTGATCAGCGCCTTGGGGCCACCGGCATAGCCGATGCGCCAGCCGGTCATCGCATAGGCCTTCGACACGCCGTTGATGGTCAGCGTGCGTTCCTTCAGCCGCGGCTCGATGGCAACCGGCGTCACGAAGGCGAAATCGTCATAGACGATGTGCTCGTACATGTCGTCGACCATCAGCCAGACATGCGGATGGCGCAGAAGCACATCGAGCAGCGGGCGATAGTCCTCGGCGCTATAGGCAGCGCCCGACGGGTTGGACGGCGAGTTGAGCAGCACCCAGCGGGTCTTCGGCGTGATCGCCTTTTCCAACTGCTCGGCCTGCAGGCGGAATCCCGCCGCTGCATCGCAGGGGATCAGCACCGAAACGCCGCCGCAAATCTCGACGATATCGGAATAGGACGTCCAGTAGGGGGTCGGGATGATCACCTCGTCGCCCGGATCGATGCTCGCCATGAAGGCATTGAACAGGATCTGCTTGGCGCCGGTCGCAACCGTCACTTCCTCAGTCGTATAGTCGACGCCGTTCTCACGGCGGAACTTCTCGACGATCGCCTTCTTCAGGGCCGGTGTGCCGTCGAGAGCGGTATATTTTGTCTCCCCGGCATCAATCGCCCGCTTGGCGGCATTCTTGACGTTGTCGGGCGTGTCGAAATCGGGCTCGCCGGCGCCGAGAATGATGACCGGAAGGCCATCACGCTTCATGGCGGCGGCCTTCGCGCCGATCTGCAGGATCTTCGAAACGCCGACCGAGGCGATCCGCGAAGCGGGCCGGAAGCCCGCCTCTTCGATTTTCGCTGAAACCGTCATGACAGGTCCACCTTATGCGATGTCGAAGGATACGCCCTGTGCCAAAGGGAGGGCCTTCGAATAGTTGATCGTGTTGGTCGCACGGCGCATGTAGGCGCGCCAGGCGTCCGAGCCGGATTCGCGGCCACCGCCGGTTTCCTTTTCACCGCCGAACGCCCCGCCGATTTCGGCGCCGGAAGTGCCGATATTGACGTTGGCGATACCGCAATCCGAACCGTCGGCGGCAAGGAAGCGCTCTGCCTCACGCATGTCGAGCGTGAAGATCGACGAGGAGAGGCCGGCACCGACCGCATTGTGATCGGCAATGACGGCGTCGAAATCGGAGTATTTCATGACATAGAGGATCGGCGCGAAGGTTTCTTCGAAAACCGGACCTTCATGCTTCGGCATTTCGACAAGCGCCGGCTTGACGTAATAGGCATCGGGATGGCCGAGATCGACACGCTCGCCGCCATGGACGTTGCCGCCATGCGCGCGGGCTTCGCCAAGCGCCTTCTGCATACCGTCATAAGCGGCCTTGTCGACGAGCGGGCCGACGAGAGCTGCGCTGTCGAGCGGGTTGCCGACGGAGACACTGGCATAGGCCTTTTTCAGGCGCGGAACGAGCTCTTCATAAACGCTGTCGTGGACGAAGAGGCGGCGAAGCGTCGTGCAGCGCTGACCGGCGGTGCCCATGGCACCGAAGGCGATGGCGCGCAGCGCCATGTCGAGATCGGCCGACGGGCAGACGATGCCGCCGTTGTTGCCGCCGAGTTCGAGGATAGAACGGGCAAAGCGCTTGGCAAGGCGCGGACCGACTTCACGGCCCATGCGGGTGGAGCCCGTCGCCGAGACCAGCGTGACGTTTTTGTGGTCGACGAGTGCTTCGCCGATCTCGCGGCCGCCGATGATGACCTGCGACAGGCCGGCCGGCGCGTCGCCGAAGCGCTTCAGGGCGCGCTCCAGAATGGCCTGCGATGCGAGCGCCGTCAGGGGCGTCTTTTCCGACGGCTTCCAGACGACGCTGTTGCCGCAGACGAGAGCCAGTGCGGCATTCCAGGACCAGACGGCAACCGGGAAGTTGAAGGCGGAGATGATGCCGACGACGCCGAGCGGGTGCCAGGTTTCCATCATCCGGTGGCCGGGACGTTCGGTGGCGATCGTCAGGCCGTAAAGCTGGCGCGACAGACCGACTGCGTAATCGCAGATGTCGATCATTTCCTGCACTTCGCCGAGACCTTCAGACGGGATCTTGCCGGCCTCGATCGAGACGAGGCGGCCGAGATCTGCCTTGGCGGCGCGCAATTCCTCACCGAGGAGACGCACGAGCTCGCCGCGCTTCGGGGCGGGCGTCAGGCGCCAGGTCTGGAAGGCGGCATGCGCTTCTTCGATCGCGGCGGCTGCACCCTTCGCGTCGACGGTCTTCAGCTTGCCGATCTTCTCGCCGGTGATGGGCGAGAAGGAAACCATGCTGCCGTCGGTATAGGTGGACTTGTCGACGCCGAGGCGATCGAGAATGGCGTGTGCTTCGTCGAGGACGGAAGAGGACTTTACGGAAATGTTCATGTGCCGGACTCCAATGTGCGGATTGCTGCCGTGTGTTGACGATTACTGAGCTGCGGGGCGGCGCGAGAGCCTCGAAAGGCATTCGTCGATCGATGCTTGCTCGATCCCTGCATAGTGATCGAATTCGTTGAGAACCTTGGCGCCGAGATCGGTCTCGAAGCGCTGCTGGTTGGGGCTGGCGACGAATTCCTGTTGCGCGCCGTCGCCGAGATTGGACTGGAAAATCCCGGCGGCGCTGACCGGCAGGAAGTCTTCGTAGACGATCGGGTCGAACTGGACGAGACCGTCCGAAACCAGCGTTTCGATGTCGGCCGCATCCGTCGATGCCTTCATGCCCTTTTCGGTCAGCGAATAGCTGAAATAGCCGAGCCCTTCGGTGCGGATCGTCGCCCAATCGTCCGGGAAGGCCTCGAAGGTGGCGGCAAGCGCTGCCTCGTAGGCATCGGCATTCGAACCGTCGGCCGCCGGGCGCACGACCTTGCGCGACTGCTCCAGAAGCTGGTCGTAGAGGCCGCGGCCCTTCGGCGTCAACGCAATGCCGCGCTGTTCGATCTCGCCGAAACGCGCCGTATGCGAGCCGGTCTGCCAGCCGCCCTTGCCATCCGAAAAGGCGACCGCTTCTTCGAGCGCCTTGAACGATGTCTGGCGCAGCAGAATGGCGCAGCGCCGGGTCGGCGGACCCTCGACAACCGCCTTGGGCGCAATGCCGTAGTCGGGCATCAGGCTCTGCACCTTGTCGATATCGAGCGTGCGCGGCGTCAGGTGATTGATATGCGGGCCCTTAAAGGAGACGACGTCGGCAATCAGGCGGTGCGCGTCATGCAGACGATGGTACATCGCGACATCGACGATCGCCTTGTCGTGCCAGCGGAAGGTTTCGAGCACGGCAGCCACGAAACGATCGGCATCGTCCTTGGTCAGCCCGCCGTTCTCTTCGGCTTTCTTCGTCAGCTCGATCGCCTCATCGGTGAAGATGCGGCGGGTCGCCAGGATCTTTGCCGCTTCCTCGCGCAGCTCAGCGTCGGCAATGAGATCGAGGCGGAGCAGCGAGGTGAAGACGCGGAAGGGATTGCGCTTCAGCGCGGCGTCGCCGACCGGCCGGAAGGCGGTCGAATGAACCGGAACGCCTGCAGTCGAGAGATCGTAATAGCCGACCGGATACATGCCCATGACGGCAAAGACGCGACGCATCATCGCCAGTTCTTCAGCCGTTCCGAGACGGATCGCGCCGTGGCGCTCCTCGGAAATGCGCTCCAGATTGTCGGTCGCTTGAAGGCGCGTCTTGAGTTCCGGCTCGGCGGAGAGGGCCTCGTCATTGACGCGGGCGACCAGGTCCATCAGCGTTCCGTAAGCGGGAACCTCGGTGCGGTACATGGCCGACATGGCCGCGGAAAAGGACGACCGGATTTCGCTCGACGTGACGTGCTTCGTCATTTTGCTCAACCTTCGAAAACGATAGGACTTCATGCTCGAAATGCACTATATTCCGTCCATATAGTCTCATGTTGTGAAATCTACACCTAACTTGATGCCGAAACGGAATGATATGCGTAGAAGCCTGGTCCCCGATATCGTCACGTTGCAGGCTTTCGAATGTGCCGCACGGCATGGAAATTTTTCGCGCGCCGCCGAGGAGCTGAACCTGACGCAGAGCGCCATCAGCCGCCAGATCGCCGATCTCGAAAAGCAGACGGGGCTGAAGCTGTTCGAACGGATACGCCAGCGGGTCATCCTGTCGGAGGCCGGACGCCGGTTGCTTCCGGAGGTCCGGGATCTTCTGTCGCGTTCAGAGCGGCTGATGATCGATGCGGCCGCCGCCGGGCGCATGCGCGCCACGCTGAAGGTTGCGACCCTGCCGACATTCGGGGCGAAATGGTTGGTGCCGCGGCTCGGCCGCTTTCTGGCGCGTTGCCCCGATGTGTCGCTGACGATCGAATCCCGCTCCAAGCCGTTCAGCTTCATGGAAGACAGCTTCGATCTCGCCATCCATTACGGCCTGCCGGTCTGGGCGGGCGGCACTCCGGTCTTCCTCTGCGACGAAACCGTGATCCCGGCCGCAAGCGCCGAGCTCGCCAAGCAGTACCGAGTCGACGGCCGCCCGGACTTCACGCAAATGCCGCTTCTGCATCTGACCACCCGCCCGAAGCTGTGGTCCGATTTCTCCCGCTTGCAGGAGCTCGGGATCGAAAACGCCTATCACGGCCTGCGTTTCGACCAGTTCTCGATGATGGTCTCTGCCGCCATATCCGGCCTCGGCGCCGCCCTGCTGCCGACCTACCTGATCGAGGAAGAACTGCGCTCCGGCCTCCTCGCCCCGCTGCTGGCGACGACGATGCGCACCGAAAACGCCTACTACGTCGTCCGCCCCGAGGAAAAGCAGAGCCATCCCGTGGCGGAGGAGTTCCAAGGCTGGCTTTTGTCGGAGGTGGGCGCGGATGAGCCGGTGGCCGCAGGTGTGCCCCGCGCGGAATAGCGCTGTCTGACGACTAGCGCGTCTCGCGATCGATATCCCGGCGCAGCACGACCGCCGTGGTGATGTCGTCGACCGTCTCGTGGCTGGCGATCATATCGCGGATACGATTGAGATCGTCGATCGAGGCTGCTTCCAACTCTATTATAAGGTCGAGCTGACCGCTGACCGAGGAAACACGGCGAACCTGCGTATTGCGAGCAAGCAGATCGAGCAGACCGAGGGCGGGCGTCCGCTTCAGGCTGACCAGCAAGATCGCCCGGATGACATTGGCATCGATCTCGCCAATGTCGGCGCGATAGCCCCTGATAATGCCGCTGCGCTCGAGATTCGTCACACGCTCGCTCGTCGCGCTGCGCGACAGCCCGATTCTTCCGGCCAAAGTCTTCAGAGCGATACGCGCTTCCTTGGACAGGATCTGGAGTATCTCGCGATCTTTGACGTCGAGCTCACGCATGCCCATCCTCCTCAGGACCGGACATATGTCGGTCCATCCCGACAATATGCCGGTTCGATCCGACAGCTTACTTGATGCCTCAAAACACATTGCATGCCAAGTTGTTCGAATAAGAAATAGCTTGGAAAAACAACGACTATGACCGATCTTTCCCATCCGGCGCCACAGTTTTCTCCTGATGATGCGGAACGTCTCGCCAAGGATATATTCGGGGTTGAGGGAACCGCTTCGCCTCTTGATAGCGAGCGTGATCGCAACTACCGCATCAAGACGGAGATCGACGCCGGCTGGATCCTGAAGATCGTCAACTCGACCGAACCAAAGATCGAAAGCGAGTTCCAGACCGCTCTTCTTCATCATCTTGGCCGGGCAGCACCGGACCTCATGGTGCCGCACCTCAAGGAGAGCCGCGCGGGCGATTTTCTGGCCAGCACGGTTGCTGCCAATGGCGAGGCACATGCCGTGCGGCTGGTCGGCTGGCTGGCCGGCAAGCCGCTTGCGGAGGTCGGCAGGACGACCGAGCTCATGCGTAGTTTTGGCCGCTCGCTGGGCGAGCTGGACCGCGCTCTTCAAGGCTTCATTCATCCGGGTGCCCTGCGCGATCTGGATTGGGATCTGCGTCATGCCAAGCGCGCGCGTCAGCGTCTACACTTTATCAGGGACGAGAGCCGGCGGGCGATCCTCGAGCGCTTCATTGCGGCCTTCGAAGACAAGGTCGAACCGAAGCTCTCGCGTCTGCGGTCGCAGGTCATCCACAACGACGCCAACGACTGGAACATTCTCGTCGACGAGCATGACCATCAGCGGATTTCCGGCGTCATCGATTTCGGCGATGCCGTCCACACCGTCCTCATCGCCGAAGTCGCCATTGCCTGTGCCTACGCCATTCTCGACATGGAAGACCCGATCGGCGCGGCCGCTACTCTGGCTGCGGGATTCCATGAGCGTTATCCGCTTCAGGCTGAGGAAATCGACGTCCTGTTCAACCTGATCGCAATGCGCCTCGTCACCAGCGTGACCTTCTCGGCGTCGCGTCACGAGCAGACCGGCGACAATCCGTATCTGGCGATCAGCGAGGCACCGGCCTGGCGATTGCTTGAAAAGATGGATGCGATGAACCCGCGCCTTGCGACAGCGATCCTCCGGAAAGCCTGCGGCTTCGATGCCATCGAGGGTGCCGGCGCGGTGCGCCGCTGGATTTCTGACAATAGCAGGTCGTTCGCGGATGTCGTTCGCCCTGCGGCGGCGCAGATGACCAAGGCAATCGTGCCTTATGGCGATCCCGCGCATGTGATGACCGTCGCCTCGGCGGAGCAGCGTCCCGAAGAGGCGACAAAATGGTGGGACGACTTCTCGGCGCGCCACAAGGTCACGCTCGGTATCGGCCCCTGGGGCGAGGCGAGAACCGTCTACACAGACAAGGCCTTTGAATCGCGCTTCATCGAAGGCAAGCGGCGAATTCACCATCTCGGCGTCGATCTGTTCATGCCGGCGCAAACGCCGCTCTTTACCCCCCTTGCGGCGACTGTGAAGAGTGTCGAGGTCGAGCGCGAACCTCTCGGCTACGGCGGCTTGGTCCTGCTTGAGCACAGGCCAGAAGGATGTCCGCCTTTCAACACGCTTTGGGGGCACATGGCCCATGAAGCCCTCGAACGCCTCAAGCCCGGCGATCGGCTCGAGGCCGGTGACCTTGTCGGCTACATGGGTGGCATCGGCGAGAATGGCGGCTGGACGCCCCATCTCCACTTCCAGGTATCATCAGATACCGAATTGACCGCGGCCGAGATTATCGGCGTCGGCGAGGCTGCCTATCTCGACGTCTGGGAAGACCTCTTTCCCGATGTCGCGGCGCTCACCAAGATTCCGCCGGAAGCATTCGGTCAGACCGGGCGAACGAGGGAAGAAATCATTTCCAAGCGCCGGGAACTTCTGCTTCCCAACCTGTCGATTTCCTATTCCGAGCCGATCAAGTTCGTGCGTGGTGAAGGCGCATGGCTGATCGACAATTTCGGCCGCGCCTATCTCGATTGCTTCAACAACGTATGCCATCTCGGCCATAGCCATCCGGATGTCGTCGAGGCGGTCTCACGTCAGGCAGCCGTGCTCAACACCAATACGCGCTATCTTCACGATAACATCGTTGAATATGCCGAGCGGCTGACGGCGACGCTGCCCGCGGGCCTCGCTGTTGCTTCCTTCGCTTGCTCGGGCAGCGAAGCCAATAGCCTGATGCTGCGCATGGCGCGCAATCATACGGGCCACAACGAGGCTATCGTCCTCGACTGGGCCTATCACGGCACAACGCAGGAACTGATCGATCTCAGCGCCTACAAGTATAAGCGCAAGGGCGGCAAGGGACGGCCCGACCACGTCTATGAAGCGGTCATTCCAGACAGCTACCACGCACCCGAAAGCTGGCCCCATGCCGAGCACGCCAAGCGTTTCGCGCAGAGTGTTGCGGATCATATCGAAGCGATGCGCAGAGACGGGCGCTCCCCGGGCTTCTTCATTGCGGAATCCATTCCGAGCGTCGCCGGTCAGGTCTTTTTGCCGGACGGCTATCTCAAGGAAGTCTATGCCATGGTCCGGGCCGCAGGCGGCCTTTGCCTGGCCGATGAGGTCCAGGTGGGTTTTGGCCGGGTCGGAAGCCACTGGTGGGCCTTTGAAACGCAGGATGTCGTCCCCGACATCGTCTCGATGGGCAAGCCGATCGGCAATGGCCACCCGATGTCGGCCGTGGTGACGACACGCGAAGTGGCGGACAGTTTCAACAACGGCATGGAGTATTTCAATACGTTCGCCGGAAATCCGGTGTCGTGTGCGATCGGGCTCGCCGTGCTGAATGCGATCGAGCGCGACCGCCTGCGGGAGAATGCTCTCAGCGTCGGAAACTATCTGCTCGATGGCTTCCGCAAGATGCAGCAGCGTTTCGACATCATCGGCGACGTGCGCGGGCTGGGGCTGTTCCTTGGTATCGAACTGGTCGTTGATCGCAAGACGAAAGCTCCGGCGACGGACCTGGCAAGGAAGATCAACGACGGGGCGCGCGAACGTGGGATCCTGATGGGAACGGAAGGGCCGCACGACAACGTCCTGAAAATGCGGCCGCCGATGGTCTTTTCGCAGGCCAATGCCGACCACCTGCTCGACGTGTTGAGCGCGAGCTTCGAAGCAGCCCTGAAATAGAGCGGAAAGTCCAGCCTATCCGGCGTCGCTTGGCCGGCGCCGGGACCTTGCATCGCGCCCATAGCATCGGCCGGCAAAGTGCCGGTCGTTTCCGGCAATGTGTCAGCCCGACTGACATCTTGCCGGATGCCCATGGAAAACCGCCATGCAAAACTCTTCGGGTGACGGTTGCCCGGTGAGACCCACAAGAACGAAATAAAATAATCCCAGAGGAGATATGACGTGCCCAATCATAGGTTTAAAAGTTTTATAGCGGTCGCCGCTATCGCGGTTGCAGCCGCATTTTCAACGTCGCCGGCATCGGCCGACGAACTGAAGACGATTCAGGATTCAGGCGACCTTCGCGTTGCGATGAGCGGCCAGTATCCGCCGTTCAGCTTCGCGAACGACAAGAACGAGATCGTTGGCTTTGACGCCTCGATCAGCGAGGCCATGGCAGAGCGCATGGGCGTCAAGGCGAAGATCGTCACGACGCCATTCGACGGCATCATCGCCGGCCTTCTGGCCAAGAAGTATGACGCAATCGTCGCGTCCATGACGATCACTCCCGAGCGCGAAAAAGCAGTCGACTTTGTCGGACCTCACTACCACGCCGGCCGCACGATCGTCGTCAAGGCGGACTCGCCGATCCAGAAGCTTGAAGAACTCGCCGGCAAGACGGTCGGTGTCACGCTCGGTGATTCCCACGACAAGTGGGCGCGAGCCCAGGGCAATCTGACCGTGCGCACCTACAAGGGTCTTCCCGAAATGCTCGTCGACCTTGATGCCGGACGCATCGATGCGCTCGTCATGGACAGCATCCCCGTCATGGTCGCTGTCAAGGAAACGGGCCAGAAGGTTCGCATCCTCGATACCCCGAACATCGAAGGTGGCCGCGAAGCTCTCGGTATTGCGATCCGCAAGAACAACCCTGAGCTCAAGGCCAAGATGCAAAAGGTCCTTGAGGACATGCAGGCGGACGGCGCCTACGAAAAGATCTCGATGCAGTGGATTGGCCGCGACATCCGCTGATCCCGATAAGGGCCGGATCAATTCCGGCCCTGACCATTCGACTTTTCGGAGCGTTTCTATGGATTTGGCGCTTATGCAGCGCGTCCTCCCCTTCTTTTTGGAGGCTGCGTGGGTGACGGTGCAGATATCTTGTCTTTCAATTCTGCTCGGATTCCTGGTCGCGATCGCGCTGGTCGCTCTCCGGCTTTCCGATTTTCTTGCTGTCCGGTGCCTTTCGAGGCTCTACGTGAGTGTCTTCCGCGGCACGCCCTGCCTGGTTCAGCTCTTCGTCATCTATTTTGGCGGACCGCAAATGGGCCTGGAGCTTGACCCTTTCGTCGCCGGCGTGATCGGCCTCGGCCTGAACATTGCCGCGTACATGGCGGAATCCATCCGCGGAGCCATCGAGAATGTCGACCGTGGCCAGTCGGAAGCCGCCCGATCGATCGGATTTGGGCGGGCTGCGACACTCAGGCTCGTGGTGCTGCCCCAGGCGGCGCGCCTGATGATCAGACCGCTCGGCGTGAACGCCGTGGGGCTGATCAAGGGATCTGCCTTGGTGTCATCGATCTCCGTCGTGGAGCTGACTTACACCGCCCAGCGGTTCATCAGTTCAACCTACAAGCCGTTCGAAATCTTCTCGGTATCCGCGGTGCTTTACATCGTCATGGTCTATGCGGTCCGGTTGGTCGTCGATCGCCTTGATCAGCGTTTCGCGGCAAGGTGAGGACGCCGATATGCAGAATCTGGATTTCTCCATCGTTACGCCCTATGCCGGGCTTCTTGCGACCGGCTTGTGGTGGACACTCGTCATGTTCGTCGGCTCAAGCATACTGAGCCTTACCTTCGGCATTGGCTTTGCGCTCGTGCTGCTTTACGCCCCGTGGTTCTGGGCCTTGCCGGTTCGCTTTCTGACCTGGCTTCTCATGGGAACGCCGCTGCTTCTGCAGCTCTATCTGATCTATTACGGTCTGGTGCAGGTCGGCATCGACATTCCGGCGATCGGCGCCGGTATCATCGGCCTCAGCCTGCATTTTGCCGTCTACAATGCCGACGTCTTCAGAGCCGGAATATTGTCTGTCGACGCAGGACAAATGGAAGGCGCCCGTTCGATCGGGCTTAGCCGCGGTCAGGCACAGCGCTACGTTATCGTTCCGCAGGCGCTGCGCCGGACGATTGCGCCCATCGGAAACAACCTGATCGTTCTCCTGAAGGACACATCGCTGGTCTCCATCATCGGCATTGCCGAACTGGTTTACAGCGCACAGCTCGCTATCAGCGAGACCTACAGCCCGTTCGAATTCTACCTGACTGTCGCCGCCATCTATTACGCGGCCAATCTTGTTCTCGAAGCCGGCCTGCAATTTCTTGAAATCAAGGTGGAGATGTCACGGTGAGCATCGCAAAGCTTATGGTCGAGGTCAAAGGTGCCCGGAAGGCATATGGGCCGCTGGAGGTCCTCAAGGGTATCGACCTCTCTGTGTCGCGGGGCCAGATCATCGCGATCATCGGCCCCAGCGGGTCAGGAAAAAGCACGCTTCTGCGATCGATCAATCAGCTCGAATTGCTCAACGCCGGAGAGATCTGGCTGGACGGCGAGCAGGTGAACAGGCCGCTTAAGGGGCAAGCCTTCGAGAAGCATATCAATGCCGTGCGCCAGCAGATGGGCATGGTATTCCAGCACTTCAATCTGTTCCCGCATCTGACGGTTTTCGAGAATATCGCGCTTGGGCCGATCAAGCTCAAAGGCCTTTCGAAGCTGGCGGCCCGGGAGCTCGCGCTCGGTCTGCTGTCGAAGGTCGGGCTTGCGGACAAGATCGATGAATATCCGTCCCGCCTGTCGGGTGGCCAGAAGCAACGCGTGGCCATTGCCAGAGCGCTGGCCATGCAGCCGAAGGTGATGCTTTTCGACGAGGCGACATCGGCGCTGGATCCCGAGCTGGTGGATGAGGTCAACGCCGTGATGAAACAGCTCGCTGCCGAGCACATGACGATGTTGATCGTGACCCATGAAATGCGCTTCGCCGGCGAAGTCGCTGACCGGATCGTCTTCATGGACGGCGGTGTCGTCGTCGAGGAAGGGACGCCGCAGCAGATCTTCCAGAATCCGGCGCAGGATCGAACCCGCTCATTTCTGAAGAAGCATCTGCACGACAGATAAGGATCACGCTCGCGGTGGAGGCTCGCCTGCCGAAAAAAGGCGCGCCCTGCTGGCGAAATAGTCAGCCTCCGGCCGCCAAAGGCGGAAAACACCGGGATTAGAGGGGTGGCACGGCGCTTGCTTCGATCTGATATCGACAGATCGATGGGTGCCCATGTTCAACCTTGCGATAACCTGCCTGCTTCTTGCCGCAGCACTTGGCCTCAGCCTGCGCCGGTTCAGCCTGCCATATCTTGCGAAAGGCGAGATTGCCGAGCAGTCCTCGCCGGTGACGATGGTGGCGAGTGCGGTATTTCTGGTGGCGCTCGCGCTGGCGGTTTCCGATCGGGGGCTGTGGTATGCGGCCGTCGCCATCGGCGGTGGCCTTCTGGTGGCGTTGGTCTTCGATCAGGACAATCCGCGGATGACGGCCGCCTTGTCGGTCGCCTGCCTGCTCAGCTACGTTGCGCTGAGATAGGCGGTCCCTCTTTCTTCGGAAGCGACCGGGCGACGGCGCTCAGCAGATCGGTTTGCGAGATCAGCCCGAGGATATGACTGTTGTCGTCGACGATGATGACGGCGTGGGTGCGGCCATCGGTCAGAAGTGGCAGGAGATCGAAGGCGCGGTCTTCGGCGCGGGCGGTGACCGCTTCCGAAATCTGCCCCTCCAGTGAACCCGGCAGGAGCGCGATTTCGCGCAGGCCGACCGTTCCGATCAGCCGCCTCTCGGCGTCCCTGACCGGCAGCGTGCGGATATTGTGGTGGAGGAGCAGCCATCGGGCCTGCTCGACGGTACCATCGAAATCGATGGCGATGACGTCGCGCGACATGATGTCGGCGCAGGTGATTTCGGCGTTCGAGCGGGCAACGGCCTCGAATTCGACGCGGCGCAGCACGCGGCCGAGATCGGCGCGATCGATGTCGAAGGCTTCGTTCAAGGCGGCGAGCGCCGCATCGATATCCTCGTCACGAAATCCGGTGCGCTCGGCTGCCGGCGGATCGGCCGTCAGGTGCGTGTTCACAGGGGCGGCGGCAACATGCGGATAGTTGTGGCGCGACAGCTTGTGGAACAGCAGGCCGATCGCCACCAGCAGGCAGGAGTTCAGCGCCACCGGCACGAAGGGAAACAGCATTCCCCAGCTCGCGACGACAGGCCCGCCGAGAACGGCCGTCAAAGCCGCAGCACCGCCCGGCGGATGCAGGCAGCGGGTGAAGGACATGGCGGCGATCGCCAGGGACACGCCGACGCCGGTGGCGATGATCGGATCCTTGATCAGGCTGGCGGCGGCAACGCCCATGATCGCCGAGATGGTATTGCCGCCGATGATCGACCAGGGCTGCGCCAGCGGACTCGCCGGCACGGCAAAGAGAAGCACGGCGGAGGCGCCCATCGGCGCAACGATCAGCGGCAGATGCGATCCTTCGCCAAACAGCAATCCGCACATAAGCCCGGTGAGCGCGATCGCCACCAGCGCCCCGAGACAGGCAAGAAGCCGGTCGCGAAGCGTCGCGCCCGCCAGCATGGGGTGGAAGAGCCTGGATGATAGGGAGCGCTTGCTCGCTGCGTCGCGCGGTCCTTTAGGGGGCATGGATCGGCCTGTCAGATGAATTGCTGTCTTCAGTGAGAAATCTGTGCCGGGGAGGCGGATGGTGCGGTAAGGAGCAGGTCCTTGAAGCCGCTAAGGGGATCAACGGTGATAGGGAATAAACCGCCGCATCGGCCAGGCATCTCAACTGTCGAGGCTCTTCTATTCTCGAAATGAGAACGCGATCAAGACCTGCTGTGCCAGAGAACCAGGACTAGGTGACGCATCTTCCTGTCTTGCGGCGACTGCCCTTGGTCCGAAGCGCGCAGTTCAAGACTGCTTTTACGGCGAGGTCGTTCATGACTTTTCTTGCTCTGGCCGCCGTTCGCGCCTGGCTGCCATCATCCGTCGCCATGGTCCAGGAGACATGACGTAATCGGAGCCTCCCCCGTTCGGACGTCTTTGTAGGTCGAGCTAATTTTACTCAGCACCGTCTCGTCATCCGAATCGATCTCATAGAACGTGCTATCGATCGCCCGAATTATCACCCACGGCCTTTCTGACTGCGTGGGTTCCGAGCCAACAAACTCTCCCCAGATAACCTGTTGTGTATTCTCAGCTATGGCGGCTAAATCAGAGCCCGAAAGCCGGCCATCGTCTTGCGCCAACCCCTCAAGCCGTTCACCCCCTTCACCGGTAGCCTCAAACCACTCGTGCCCCGGCTTGGACGACTTGACTGTCGAGACCACCCAGCATGCTTCTAAAGAACGAGGGGCCAAAAGTCGCAGCAAGTCTCTGAGATCAAACGCAAGAACGTGATCTTTGAGGTCATAGACTCTAAGTGCCGTCATGGTATCCCCGCCACCCTACGGTCGCATTGGCAAAAACACTTTGTCAACAGGACCTAGACGACGGCAGGCGCTTCGATCGGGACGCCTGCCTCGGAGGCGGCGGAGATGAAGCTCAGCCTCGCTTCCAGCGGCGTGCGCAGCCCGGCCTCGACATCCGAGCAGATCTGCAGTGCTTCCATGAAGGCGCGGCCGTTCGAAACCGGCCATGCGTTCAGCAGGATGGCCAGCGCCTCTGCTGTCGTCGCCACGATATGCATGTCGCCCGTTCGCTTGCAGGCGACCAGAACCGGCATTTCCCAACGGCGTGTACTCATGTCCAGCCCTCAACCAGGACAGGAAAACCATACAGAGTACACCGTCACAGCGTCAAAGCCGGAAATCTCCGCATTCGCAGCATGATTAAGGAGGCGCTAAGCGGTTGTCCATGCCGTAGTCGGGAACCGGGAGGCCATTCCGCGAATTTATGGAATGCAGAGGAGATGACCATGATCCGCAAGCTGAAATCCGGCGAATACCGGCTTTATTCCCGCAAGGTCGATCCGAGGACCCACAAGCGGCGCAATCTCGGGACGTTCGAGACCCGCGAGGCCGCCGAGAAGCATGAGCGCGAGGTGCAGTATTTCAAGCGCCATGGCTGACGTTTGCGATCGTCCGGTTGCTCAAGGAGGATAGTGCAGTGGTCGACGACGAAGAAGTTCTGATGAAGCGCGACTGGCTGGCGACGGTCTCGGGCGTCCATCTTCACAATGTGCATGGCGACGATCTCGAGGAGAGCCCGTGCAACATGCTGCTCGGCAACGCGATCCTGCATGTGGCCAGCCTGGAAAAGGCCGCCTGCGAGCATCGCGGCGCCAAGGTTGTGATGGGAGAGCTGATGCTCGATTGCGCCGAATGCCGGGCGCTCGCGGAAAAATTCGGGACGCGTCTGGCGGTCATCGAATAGGTGGCGCCTGATGTGGCGGGCTGATTAGCGCGCCCCGTCGGCGCGACCATCCCTGGCCGTCAGCAGGGCGAGAGCCGATTGCGCGACGCCGACGATGGCTTCCAACAGCTCGCTATCGCTCGCCTGCATCATGCCCAATCCGGTGATGGCATCCTCGAATTCACCCGCTCCCGGCGTCCCGTCGTCGAGCTTTCCCGACAGCTCGAACCCCGCCTCGCAGACCTTGGTCAGTTCGTCGCGTTTGCCGATATCGGTCATGCCCGGCAGCGATATGGCGACACGCTCCAGCTCGGCGATGAAGGCGGCCGTCTCCAGCGACAGCTGCGTCAGCGGCATGTGCCGGGCATCGGCGTGGATGCGGGCAAGCGAGGCGCGCATTTTCATCCGGTCAGCTCGCATGACCGGCTCCATCCAGGCTTTCCGACGCCGCATTGTCGTTCGACGAGTTGATGCCCAGGCTATCCTCGATCATCGCCCGCAGCATGGCAAAGCGAAGCTCGAGCGCCGTCACCTCGACCGATTTCGTCAGATTCGAAAGGTCGGCTGCGAACAGATCGAGCTCGTGCAGGAGCGATTGAACATCGGATGTCAGATAGCCCATGAGGTTCCTATGTCTGAAGCGACTCGGGATCGAGTTTCGCTAGACACTTAACCGGCAATCATGGCCTGCGAAGGCCGATGCGGCTGGCATGGTGAACATCCCGTAAATACTGACAGGGTGTGTTTCAGGATGATCCGCCGCCCGGCCGCACCTGCCTCAACCTTTTCAATGCGGTAGCTTTCCGTCGAAGAGATCCATGACGGTGCGGGTCATTATTCCATCTCGCGTCTTGAAACCTTCCAGCACTTCGAAGTGGTTTGCATTCGGCAGGACGAAGCTGCTGGAGCGATTGCCGCTGGCTTGCCAGGCCTCCTCGAAACGCCGGGATTGCCCGGCAAAAGCCTCCGGATCCGCATCGCCCCAGGTCAGCGCAAGCGGTGCGGCGAGCTTGCGGACATTCAACAGCGGGCTGTCGTTCTGGATCGTTGTCGGCGTCAGCCTCAGCGACGGCTGCAGGAAGCTGCCGGCAAGCGGTGTCAGGTCGAACAGGCCGCTGATCGCAAAACCGGCCTTCACCGTGTCGTCAGGCAGGCCGTAGCGCGACCAGTCGGTCAGCAGCGTGGTGGCCGTCAGGTGGCCGCCGGCGGAATGCCCGCCGACAACGATCCTGTCGGGATCGCCGCCGAAAGATTCGGCATTCCTGTAGGTCCAGGCGACGGCAGCCCTGACCTCGCGGACGATCTCGCCGATTTCGACGGTGGGGCAGAGATCGTAGGTGACGTTGACGACACAGGCACCCGCTGCGACCGGTCCGGGCGCGACCATGGAGAAGACCCGCGAGGTCAGCGATTTCCAGTAGCCGCCGTGAACGAAGACGAAGATCGGCGCCTTCTTCGGAGAAGGCGAGGGACGGTAGAGATCGAGATGCTCCATCAGCGTCGGGCCGTAGGCGATACCGAGCTGCTTGTCGGCGATGGCGGCTTCGGCGGCCGCGCTGTCTTCCATGAAACGGCGCGCATAGATCATGAAATCGGGAACGGAGGCCTCGACGTCATAGGCGGCATCCAGCGCGGCCTGGGTCTCGTAGCCTGAAAACAACTGTGTCATTGCGCTTCTCCTGAGGTGGATGGTTGCTGTGGCGATCGGGTGAGGGCGGGGCGGTGCCCGCCACGCCGCTCGAGAAGGCCGGCGAGCCCCTGCGGCAGAAACAGCATCAGGGCGATCGATATCAGCCCGAGCACCAGTTGGCCCTGGCCGGACATCTGGCCGAGGATGCGGTCGACGATGACGAAGAGGACAGCGCCAATCAGCGGGCCGGAGACGGTTCCCATGCCGCCGGCCACGGCGACGAAGACGACGTAGGACGCCCAGGAGATCGAGAAGCCGGATGCCGGCGTGATGATCATCGCGTCCATGAAATAGAGCCCGGCCGCGAGCCCGGTCACGAAGGCACTGATCAGGAAGATCGCGGTCTTGATGCGCATCACGTCGATGCCGCTGCTTTCGGCCGCCTCCTCGTCGTCGCGCACCGCCATCAGCGCCAGTCCGTAGGTCGAGCGCATCGAGAGGAAGATGCCGAGCGTGACGGCGGCGGCGAGGCCGAGCGCCAGATAGTAGAGCGTCAGCACATCGACACCGGCATTGATCTGCATGCCGCCGCCCGCGCCTGCAAGCGGCCAGCCGTTGAAGATCGTCGCGACGGATTCGGCGATCAGCCAGGTGGCGATGGCGAAATGCGCGCCGCGAAGCCGCAGGAGCGGCAGGGCGCCGAGAAACAGGAAGAGCAGCAGTGAGGCGCGGCGGGTGAAGGCGTCGCCGAAGAGATCGAGCTCAGGCCGCAGCGTCACGGCGATCTCATATCCAACGGCAAGACAGAGGGCGGCGCCGAGCGCCCAGGATCGCCTCACCGGCCGTTTGAAGCCCATCGGCACGACGAGCAGCATGGCAAAAGCCAGCGGCACGAGGCCGGCAAAGATCCAGACCGCTGCCATGGGCGCGGCAGCGTAGTAGATCAGGATGGCTTCGGAAAAGCCGGCAAGGCCGATGAACACCTGCTGGCCGAAGGAGAGCATGCCGCCGAACCCGGCCATCAGGTTCCAGGCGTGGCCGAGCGTCGCGAAGATGAAGACCGACATCAGCAGGTGGACGACATAGCTGTCGGCGCCGGTTGCTATGGGAACGAGCGTCAAGGCGGCGAGCAAAGCGAGTGCCGCGATCAGCCGCGGCGCCGGTCTGGCAAGGCTGGTGGTTGCCGGGGGCGAGCCGATGGCGGGGGAACTGGAGATGTCCATGGGTGCCGGTCCTATCGCTTGAAGAGCCCCTGGGGGCGTGCTGCGAGTACGAGAAGAATGAGCAGGTAGCCGGCGAGTTGCTGCGCCGCCGGCCCGAAATAGGTGCCGGCAAGAACCTGGGTGATGCCAAGCGCGATGCCGCCGAGGAAGCAGCCGCCGAGCGATCCGAGCCCGCCGATGACGACGACGCCGAAGGCGGTCAGCAGGTAGGGAGGGCCATCGAACGGCTGGAAGGAGCGCGACATGCCGATCATGAACCCCGCGAAGGCGGCAAACATCAGCGAGAGCCCGGCCGCAACGCCATAGACATGAGCCGTCCGCATTCCCATCAGCGCGGCAATCTCGGCATCATCGGATGTCGCCCGGATCGCCCGGCCGATATGGGTGCGCTGGATGAACAGCGCCAACGCGCCGATCAGCAGGGCGGCAAGCACGAGAAAGCCGAAGCGCAGCGTCGAGATGCTAAGATCGTCGCTGAGCGCGATCGCCGAGAAGGAATAGCTGTTGCGGATCGTCTGGGCGTTGGTGCTGAACACCACCTGCATTGCCTGCGACAGCACCGTCGAGATGCCGAAGGTGATCAGCAGCGGCAGCATCATGCCCATGATCGGCGAGAGGCCGCGTCGCTCGACGGCAAAGGTTGAGACCCGGTTCAGCAGTCCGCGCTGCAGGGCATAGCCGATGAGAAACATCACCGGCACCAGCGGCAGCAGCGCCCAGAAAGGCGAGACCGGATAGAGCCCGAGAATGACGACGGCGAGATAGGCCGCCAGGATCAGCCAGTCGCCATGCGAGAGGTTGACGAGCTTCATGACCCCGAAGCTGAGCGCAAGGCCGACGCTGATCAGAGCGTAGTAGCCGCCGAGCGTCGCCCCCGTCATAAGCCCGTTGGCAAGGTCGATCCAGGCCCAGTAGAAATCCTCCATCGTCATGGTCATCGGGCTCCCTCGACAGGCATCGGCATCGGTGAATGGGAGTGGCGGGCGCCGCCGAAATAGGCGGTGGTAATCGCCTCGCGGCTCAGCGAAGAAGTCTCGCCGGAAAGCACGATGCGGCCTTCCAGCATCACGGCAGCCCGCCCGGCAAACCGCATCGCCCGCTGCAGGTCCTGCTCGACGAGCACGATGGTCAGCCCGTCGCGCAGCCGCTGCAGATTGCCGTAGAGGTCCTCGACGGTGGCAGGCGAAAGCCCGAGCGAGACTTCATCGAGCAGCAGCAGGCGCGGCGAGGTCATCAGCGCCCGGCCGATCGCCACCATCTGCTGCTCGCCGCCGGACATTTGCGTCACGATCTGGCGGCGCCGTTCGGCAAGCCGCGGGAAGAGATCGTAGATTTCATCGAGTCTCTGCCGGGCGCTACGGCGCCAGACCGGCAGGTAGGCGCCGCAAAGCAAATTGTCTTCGACACTCATGCGCGAAAACAGCCGCCGCCCCTCCGGGACGAGGGCAATGCCCATCTCGACGATTCGCTCGGGCGGCAGGCGTTCGATCGCCTGGCCCTCGAAGCGCATGCGGCCGGTCAGCCGCGTCTTGCCACCGACTGCCGTCAGTCCGGTGATGGTCCGCAGCAGCGTCGATTTGCCGGCGCCGTTGGCGCCGATCAGCGCCAGGATGTCGCCGCGGCGAAGCTCGAGATCGATATCGAACAGCGCCTGCAGCTCGCCATAGAAGGCGGAGATTTCGTCGAGTGCGAGAATGGTTTCGGTCGCGGCCATCGTCAGGCTCCTAGATAGATGCGGCGGGTTTCGGGAAGGGCCATGACCTTGTCGGGATTGCCGTCGGCGACGATCTCGCCGCCAGCCAGAACCATCAGGCGATCGGTGGCGGTCAGCATCGTGCGGATCACATGCTCGATCCAGACGACGGCGATACCGAGGGAGCGCACGCTTTTCACCATGGAGATGAAGGCGCTGACCTCTTCCTCGGTCAGCCCCGCCGCCACTTCGTCGATCAGCAGCAGGCGCGGCCGCATGGCGAGCGCACGGGCAAGCTCGTGGCGCTTGCGCACCAGCAGCGGCAGGCTGCCGGCGAGCATGCCGGCATGCGCCGAAAGCCCGGTCAGCGCCAGCGTCTCGCCGACCCAATGGTCGGCGGAACGCTGGTCCATCTGTCCGGCAAAGGTTGCCGCCACGCGCAGGTTCTGCTCGACGGTCATTTGCCCGAAAGGCTTCGGCACCTGATAGGTCCGCCCGATGCCGAGCCTGGCACGGCGATGCGGCGGCGCCGTGGTAATGTCCTTGCCGCAGAACCGCACCATGCCGGACGAAGGCTTGATATGGCCGGAGAGCATGCCGAACAGCGTCGTCTTGCCGGCGCCGTTCGGGCCGATCACGCCAAGCACTTCGCCTTCCGAGACATGGAAACTCACGTCCTTCGCCACGGTGAGCGCGCCGAAGGATTTGGTGAGATTGGTGACTTCGAGAATCCTGGTCATGTCGGGTGTCTCCGTCCGGATGTGTCGCAGATCGAAGGCGCCCTATTCGTAGAGCTTCATCTCGGCCGTCTTCTGGACCGACGGGTAGACGGCGTTGAAGACGTTTTCCTTGATGATCTTCCCCTGCGCCTGGTCGAAGCGCCATTGCGCGCCGCCGAGCGGCTGGACCGAGAAGTTCTGCTTGTTGAAGGCGACGGGACCGGCGACGGTATCGACCTTGGTGGTCCGTAGCGCGGCGAGGACCGCTTCCCTGTCCTTGGTGCCGGCGCGCTGGATGGCGCTCAGCAGCACGTCATAGGAGGCATCGTCGTAACCGAGCGGCGGGATATACTGCTTGCCGGTCGCCTTCTCGAAACTATCGACCAGCGCCTGGCCGCTATAGCCGCCGAAGGACGAGCTGCCAGGATAGGCGGGCGACCAGAAATTCACCGAGAGCAGGCCGTAGCCGACCTCGCCGAGGGCCGCCATCGGCTCCGGATATCCGGTGCCCTTGTCGATGATGTACATTTTCGGCTTGAAACCGGCCTGGGCGGCCTGCTGCAGATAGTTCTGCATATCCGGCGGGGCGAGCACACCGGCGACGACCTCGACGTGGTTGCGCTTGAACTGGTTGATCAGCGAGGAGAAGTCGGGCAGCCCCTGCTGGAAACGGCCGGGATCGACAGGCTTCCAGCCCTCGCCCTTGAAGACCGGATCGAAGATCTTGGCAAAGACGGTGCCGTCGGCATCGTTCGGATAGAGATAGCCGATCTTGCCGTTGAAGCCGCCCGGCAGCGCCTTGATCATGCCGACATGGTTCTTCACCAGATCGGGCACCGAGAAGAAGAATTCGAAGGCGTATTTGTATTCCTTCGGCTTGCCGTCGGGGCCGAGAAGCCAGGCTTCGACCGGGGTGTTGGTGACGATGCAGGGTATCTTGTTGCGCTCGCAGAGATCGGAGGGCGCATTGGTCGTATCGGGCGTGCCCTGCGCCATCAGGAAATCCACCTTGTCCTGCAGCATGGCCTGGGTGGCGGCTTCGGCCGAACCGGCGACGGTGCTCTTGCTGTCATAGATCTTGTAGCTGATCTTGCAGAGATCGTTGCCGACCTTCAGTCCACCGGCGTCGTTGATCGGCTTCAGCTTGTTGTCGTCGACCCACGGCGTATCCTTGCCGACATCGGCGAGCGGGCCGGTCATCGGGACGATACGGCCGATGCTGATGCTACAGTCCGCCGCCAGCGCTTGCCCGGCGGGCAAAGCGGTAAGCAGAAATGCGCCTGCGAGAATTCTCTTCATGCTGATAAGGCTTGCCGTCATATCGTTCCCCTTTATTGGCAGCAAAGAACCTGTCTCCCGGAGGACATCTCCGGGCGATTGGGCATGCGTGACCGATCGTTTTGAGGCCGAGCGAGACCCTTCGCCGCCGCGATGCGCGGGGCGTCGAACTCACATTCCGCGGCCTGAACGGGCGGGCTGACTGTCTGGTATTGATCTGCAGTGAAGTCTATTATTTTTCATGATTACGTCAATATGAAAAAAATAAGACATTAACGATTTTTCGGCGTTTTCCTGCCGGGCCGCAGATACGGCAATGCCGCGCCTTTCCTATTGAAAATCAACAGGAAATCAGCGCGGCAGGAAGCCACGGCAGAGCATGTCGCAGCCCGCAGACCGGGCGCTATCGGCCGCCCGTCTAGAGCGATGCCGCCTGCGTGAGCAGCGCTTCCGACGACCGCGCCAGCAGCCCGGCATCGACGCCGACGGCGAGAAAATCGACGCCGGCTTCCGCCGCCATCTTCATCAGCACAGGATCGCCGCTCAGAAGCCCGGCTGGCTTGCCTGCCGCCTTGATCTTGCTGATCGCATCGACGACCGTCTTGCGCAGGCCGGGATTGCTAAGATCGGCGCCGAAGCCGATGCTGGCGGCGAGATCGGCGGGACCGACGAAGAGCGCATCGACACCCGGAACCGCCGCGATGGCCTTCAGGTTGCCGAGCGCTTCCGCCGTCTCGATCTGGACGATGACGCAGAGATCCTCGGCCGCCTTGTCGAAGTAGCCCTTCTCGCGGCCGAAACGGGTCGCCCGGGTCAGGCCGGAGACGCCGCGTATGCCGCATGGCGGATAGCGGGTCGCGCGCACGGCGGCTTCCGCCTCCGCCGCGTTCTGGACATAGGGGATCAGCAGCGTCTGGGCGCCGATATCGAGCAGCCGCTTGATCAGCACTACATCGTTGGAGGCGGGCCGGACGATCGCGGAGACGCCGGGATAGCCGGCGATCACCTGGAGCTGCGGCAGCACGGTCAGCGCATCGGCGGGCGAATGTTCGGTATCGAGCAGCAGCCAGTCGTAACCCGCCCCTGCCACCACTTCTGTGGCAAAGGCAGAGGACAGGGTGCACCAGAGGCCATGCTGGCGGCGGCCCTCCGAGAGGGCCTGTTTGAACAGGTTGCGGGGCATGGCGTCACCTATGCGAAGGAGATGCCGATGGCGCCGAGCGGGCCGTAATCGGCCTGGATGACGTCTCCGGAGACGATATCGACTGGGCGGGTGAAGGAGCCGCCGAGAATGAACTGGCCCTTGCGCAGGACCTCGCCCTGGTCGGCAAGCTTGTTGGCGAGCCAGGCGACGCCGGCGGCCGGGTGCCCCATGATGGCGGCCGATACGCCCGATTCCTCGATGATACCGTTCTTCGACAATGTCGCGGCGACCCAGCGGATATCGACATCGAACGGCCGCACCGGCCGCCCGCCGACGACCACGCCGCCCGATGCCGCGTTATCGGCGATCGTATCGGTGATCGCGCGCGGCACTTCCGTGCGGTAATCGATGATCTCGAGCGCGGGAACGACGACTTCGGTGGCGCGCATCACGTCGTAGATGTTGCAGCCCGGGCCGCTCAGATCGTCCTTCAGGACGAAGGCGAGCTCGACCTCGAGCCGCGGCTTGATGAATCGCCCGGCAGGGATTGTCTGGCCGTCGCGGAACATCATGTGATCGAGCAGGGCGCCGTAATCGGGTTCGGTCATCTTCGAGGCCATCTGCATGGCGCGCGATGTCAGACCGATCTTGTGACCGACGATGCGGCGGCCTTCGGCAAGATGGTGTTTCACCCAGCGGCGCTGGATCTCATAGCTTTCGGCGAGCACGAGTTCGGGATGGCTCTTCGAGAGCTGCGGAATGACGGCGCGGCTCATTTCCGCATCGAAAAGCGAGCGGGCTGCGGCGTCGAGTTGGGCTTCGGTCAGTGGCATTTCGGATGTCCTTGAAACGGGATGGCGAAAGCGGCCGGGATGCGGCCGCTCTCCTGATGTGCTCGGGGGGCCTCAGACGGCCGCGGTCACAAGCTGCGACACCAGAAATGCGGTGACGGCGACGAAGGCGACCATCGTGGTGAAGATGGTGATGTTGACGTCGAGTGCGAGGCCGAGCGGCCCGCCAACCGGCAGGTAGCCGTTCTCGTCGTAGTTCTCGCCCGCGTAGAACCGCTTGCCGAGCACGGCGGCGAAGAAGCCGCCATAGACCGCCACGGCAGCCACCAACGGCAGGATCAGCTGCGGCCGTTCCGGCAGGATCGGGAACCAGATGATGGCGAGCATGGCGATGGCGAGGATGATGTAGCTCACCACCTGCCACACACAATGGAAGCGCGCATGGCCGGTCCAGCGCGGGTTGGTCGCGTGCGTCTTGTTGAGATCGGCCAGAGCCGGAATGAGGCTGTAACCGAGGGTCACGATGGTCAAAAGAATCTTCACGGCAAGCAGCATGGTTTCCTCCTCCAGAAAGGCTGCGGCATCCAAAACTGTATCGTTATACGGTACAGCTGTATCGAAATTGTAGATACGTGAGCGGGAAATTGTCAACGGCAAAACGCCACGCAGCCTCGCGGGCACGCGGCGTCGCGAGTTAACCAACTAATTTTGCTTGAGTTTATCGGATCTCGAAGACCGGTCGGTCAGTGGCCGGTTACGGTCTCGATCGAGGCCCGGCACTTTGCCAGCGCCTCGCGCACCAGTCCGGCGCGCTCGTCATATCGCTGCCGCGGCATCAGGACGCCGAGCGCATAACTGGCATTTCCGACGCCGCGAACCGGAAGCGATAGCGCACAGACGCCCGCCGCATATTCCTCCTCGTCGGCCGCAATGCCGCCGGCGCGGATCTTGGCGATTTCGGCGAGCAGCGTGGGGCCGTCGGTGATTGTCTGCGGCGTGATCTTCGGCAATCCGCCGGCGATGATTTCGGCGACATCGGCATCGGACATCTGTGACAGATGCGCCTTGCCGTTCGAGGTACAGTAGAGAGGAAGGGCTGAGCCGACCTGCGAGACGACGCGCAGCACCCGCCCGGCGCCCTGGACCTGGTCGATCACCACGGCGGCGTTGCCCTGCAGCAGGGTCAGATCGACGCTTTCCTCGACATCCTGATGCAGCTGCTCGATCGCCGTGCGGAAGAACTGCCTGATATCGCGATAGGCGAGCGTCGCGATCCGCGGGATTTCCGAGCCGATCCTGACGCCGACCTTGTCCACTTCGGTCGCCACCAGCCGCTCGACTTCCATTGCCCCCACCAGCCGCTGCACGGTTGCTCGGGCAAGCCCGGTCTGCTTGGCGATCTGGCCGAGGCTGAGCCCCGAAGGCTCCTCGGCGAGCGCCCGCAGGATTGATGCGGCACGCGCGATCAGGCGGATCTCGTTGCGTTGGCCCTTGGCCTTGGTCGGGGAAGAGTCTGGCGGCGTCATCGATGCTTCTTCTGGGTTGGTCCCCTTTTCGTAGCCGCTGACCGCCGTCAGTCAATAGCAGAATGGTTCGGCGCCACCACGCGGTTCAACCACTCGATGGCTGCTGCGATGCCGCCGAACGGGTACAGATGGAAGAACACGTTGCCGAGCGCCCGCCTCTCAAGACCTTCAAGCAGGCGCGCTGCAAAGCGGTCGGCCGTGACAACCGCATCGGGATCGCCGAGCGGCTCAGGAGCGCGCGCGACGCCGAATTGCCGGGCGAAGCGGATCAGCGTTGCCGCCCGCGACGGGCCGGGAATGCCGATGCGGACGGGCACATGGATGCCCGCATTCCGCAGCCTGGCGATCCAGCCGATAATGGCATCCGCATCGAAACCATATTGCGTGGTGATCTCGGTCTCGCAGCCGCTGTCGCGAAGGAAGGCCAGCTTCGCGAGCAGCGCCTGCCACAGCGCCGCATCGCTGATCTTCGGATGTCCCTCGGGATAGCCGACGATCCCTGCGCGGGCGATGCCGTGGCGCTGTAGAACGCCGCTTTCGAGGAGTGTCATCGCATCGGAATAAGGCCCGGCTGCGGTGGCCGGATCGCCGCCGACGAAGAGGAAGCGCTGCGGAGAAGCGGCGGCTTTCAGCCCACCGATCAGTGTCTCCACGTCGTCTTCCGATGTCAGGCGGCGGGCGGAGATGATCGGCACCGGCTCGAACCCGGAGCGGCGCAGGATGCGCGCGGCCTCGATGCGCTGGGCATGCATCTCGTTGCCGAGGAAGGCGATATTGACCGGCGTGTCCGGCGCGATTACCGGCCGGGCGGTTTCGATCTCGCCGATACCCTTGCCGGTGATCTCGAGCGCGTAGTCCGCCCACAAGCCGCGTCGTTCAGACATTCTCTTCCCCTAGCAATACCAGCAGTTTTGCGGCGCATCGGGATTGCCATACATGGGCATAAAAATGTATGTCAATGCGGCATACATGGAGGGTATCTTATGTGGCAGCCGCGGCTGAATGAAACCGCCCGCATGAAATATCTCGGCATCGTCGAGGCGCTCGAGGCGGACATCCGCGCGGGCCGGGTGACGCCGGGTGAACGGCTGCCGCCGCAGCGCACGATCGCCGAGGCGCTGAACGTTGATCTGACCACCGTGACACGCGCCTTCAACGAGGCGCGGCGGCGCGGACTGGTCGAGGCTCAGGCCGGCCGCGGCAGTTTCATCAGCGAGCGGCTGGAGGAAAACGGCCCGCTGGAACGCCGGGCGCCGCTCATCGATCTCAGCATGAATATCCCGCCGCAGCCGCAATCGGCCAATCTGAAGAAGGCCCTGCCGCAGGGGATCGCCGAGGTTCTGGCCGGATCGCGCGGCCTGCTCAGCTTGCATTATCAGGAGAGTAACGGCGCCGAGATCGACCGGAAGGCTGCTGCCACATGGCTCGGCCAGCGTATTTCAGGCATCTCCGCCGAGCGCATCGTCATTACCGGCGGGGCGCAGAGCGCGCTGTTTGCCGTCTGCGATCTGTTGCTGCGCGGCGGTGATGCCATCGCCGCAGGCGAGGTCACCTATCCCGGCCTCAAGGCGGTGGCGATGCAGAAGGGCGTCCGGCTAGAGCCGCTGGCGATGGATGCCGAGGGCATCATCCCCGACGCCTTCGAGCGGCTTTGCAGCCGTGCGCCACCGAAGGCGCTCTACGTCATTCCGTCGATCGACAACCCGAGCACGGCAACGCTGCCGCAGGCGCGGCGACAAGCGCTTGTTTCGCTTGCCCGTCACTACGGCGTGGCGATCATCGAGGATGATCCCTACAGCTCGTTGCAGCCGGAGCGGATCGTCTCGTTTGCAGAGCTGGCGCCCGACATTACCTGGCATATCGCGACGCTGTCGAAATGCGCCACGCCGGCGCTCCGCGTTGCCTATGTCGTGGCGCCCAATGCCGGGCAGGGGCTGCGGCTTGCCGGCGTGCTGCGCGCGACGATCCTGATGGCGCCGCCACTGATGTCGGCGCTTGCCAGCCGCTGGATCACCGACGGCACGCTCAATGAGCTGACGGCGGCCATTCGCGCCGAGAATGCCGTCCGCCAGAAACTTGCCGCCGCCATTCTCGGCGGCATTCCCTTTGCCGCCGATCCGCACGGCCACCACCTGTGGCTGACGCTTCCTGATCATTGGCGGGCGGCGGATTTCGCCGAACATGCAGATCGTGCCGGCGTTTCGATCGTACCGGCATCAGCCTTTGCAACGGCAGGCGCGACGACCGAAGCGGTCCGCATTTCGCTCGGCGTCGCGCCCGACCGCGGCGCTCTGGAGGATGCGTTGACGCTTCTCTCCGGTCTGATCGCACAGCCTTCGCTGGCGTCACGCGCCGTGGTCTGACGACCGGTTGTTCATCAGCCGCTGCAGCAGCGGCTTGGCCTGCACGCTCTGGTCCTGGGCGGCATTGCCGTTCCTCCACCGGGCCGGTGGGTGTTCCGCCGGGGTGACGATCGAGGTGAATCCGCATTGCCGCAGCAGTGGCAGTTGATCCGGCAGCAGATGGCCGATGGCGCGGACGTCGCCCATGAAGCGGTGCTTGTTGCGCAGCGCATGGGCGATGGTGAAGCCGCGGCCGTCCCGGAATTTTTCGAACAGGACGACCACCACATCGAACTCATCGAGCAGCGGTGCGATCAAATCGGCCGATTGCTCCGGCCGCAGCAGGACGCCGGCCGGCCTTGCATCCGGCGGCAGGCGCTCCAGCCCCTGCAGGGCTTCGGCCGGCACAACGGTGTAAGGCGCCGGCATCGCATCGGTCTCCGGCTGCGGATAGAGCCAGCGATCGGGAAGCTCCTCGCCGAGGTGATTAATCAGCGCCATAGACGGCCTCCTTGAACGGCGCCGGGCCGAGACGCCGGTAGGTATCGATGAACCGCTCGCCGTCCTGGCGTTCGGCCAGATAGGCGCCGGTGATCGCTTCGATGGCATCGACCACCTTGTCGGAGGCGACCGACGGACCGATGATGCTGCCGATCGAGGCCTTCTCGTCGGCGGCGCCACCGAGGGTGATCTGGTAGACCTCCTCGCCGCTCTTATCGACGCCGAGCAGGCCGATATTGCCGACGTGATGGTGGCCGCAGGCATTGATGCAGCCGGAAATATTGAGGTCGAGCGCTCCGATCTGCCGCTGCCGGTCGGGATCGGCAAAGCGCGCCGCGATGCGCTGCGCGACGGGGATCGAGCGGGCGGTGGCGAGGCTGCAGTAATCCATGCCAGGACAGGCGATCATGTCGGTGATCAGGCCGATATTGCCGCTTGCAAGCCCGGCCTCCACCAGGCCGGTCCACAAGGCTTGCAGATCGGCCTGGCGCACATGCGGCAGGACCAGGTTCTGCTCATGGGATATGCGGATCTCGCCGAGCGAGTAGCGGTCGGCAAGGTCTGCGACCACATCCATCTCGTCGGCGCTGATATCGCCCGGAATGCCGCCCTCCGGCTTCAGCGAGATGACGGCGGAGATGTAGCCCGGCTGCTTGTGCGGATGCGTATTGCTCTTCGCCCAAAGGCTGAAGCCGCGATTCGCCTTTTCTGCGGGTATCTCCGGCAATGCCTCGAAAGGCGGCGGGTTGAAGCGGGCGGCGACGGCTTCGACGATCTCCTCGTGGAGAACGTTGTGATCGTCTGGCAGGGCGGCGAATTCGTCCTCGATCATGCGGATGAAGTTTTCCGGCTTCATCTCGCGCAGCAGGATCTTGATGCGAGCCTTGTAGATGTTGTCGCGGCGGCCGAGCGCGTTGTAGACGCGCAGGATCGCCTCGACATAGCGCAGGAGATCGCGCACCGGCAACCAGTCGCGCACCTTGGTGCCAACCACCGGCGTGCGGCCGAGGCCGCCCCCGGCATAGATGGTGAAGCCCGGTTCGCCGGCCTCGTTGCGGCTCGCCAGAATGCCGATGTCATGGACGCGCACGGCGGCGCGGTCTTCGGGGCTGCCGGTGATGGCGATCTTGAACTTGCGCGGCAGGTAGGTGAACTCGGGATGGTCGGTCGACCACTGTCTGAGGATCTCGGCGTAGAGGCGGGGGTCGACGACTTCTTCGGCCGCCGCTCCGGCAAAATGGTCGGTCGTGACGTTGCGAACGCAATTGCCGCTGGTCTGGATCGCGTGCAGATCGGCCTCGGCCAGAACGGCAAGAATATCGGCGGCGTCTTCGAGCCGCGGCCAGTTGAACTGGATGTTCTGGCGCGTCGTGAAATGGCCGTAGCCGCGGTCGTAATAGCGGGCGACATAGGCGAATTGGCGCATCTGTGCGGCGCTGACGACGCCGTAGGGCAGAGCCACGCGCAGCATGTAGCCGTGAAGCTGCAGATAGAGGCCGTTCATCAGCCGCAGCGGTTTGAATTCCTCTTCGCTGAGCTCTCCCGCCAGACGGCGGTTGATCTGTTGGCGGAATTGTTCGGCGCGGTCGCGCAGGAACTGCCGGTCGTATTCGTCATAGCGGTAGATACCGGCATAGGGCGACGACGAGGTCGCCGACGGGAGCTCCGGAAAGGGCGGCTGCGGCCACCGCGCCGGCTTGCCGGGTGTCGCGAGGTCTCGCCGCACGCTCGGCCCCGTACCCCGCAGGCGCTCGCGCCGTACTGCCGGCACCCATTCGCCCTCGACGCACTCGGCTTCGATCGTGCGGGTGTCGACGACGATGTTGCCGCGTTCGGAAAGCCGGGCCGTTTCTATCAGTTCGGCAAGGCGCTCGTCTTCGATAATGGTTGCCTTGCCGAGGTCCTCGGTCCAGCGGCCGCGTGTGTCGAACCAGACGGCTACGCCGTCGCTCAGCCGGTTGGCTGTTATCATATGGGCAGGCATGGTCGTCTCCTCTGGGGCAATGTCAGGCGGCGGCCGAGTGGCCGAACCAGCCGAGCTTTTCGCGCGCCTCGCAGAGAGCCGAGACGAGCGCGCGCATGTGCGCCTGGGTGTGGAACGGCGTCGGCGTGATCCGCAGCCGCTCCTGGCCGCGGGCGACCGTCGGGTAGTTGATCGGCTGGACGTAGATGTTGTGCTCGCGCATCAGGAATTCGCTGGTGGCGCGGCAGAGATGCGCGTCGGGGATCATCAGCGGAATGATGTGGCTGGCGCTGTCGAGGATCGGCAGGTTGGCGGCCTTCATCATCTGCTTCAGCAGCGTCACATTCGCCTGCTGCTCGCTGCGCTCCTGCGGATGGGCCTTCAGGTGCTGCACGGCAGCCAGCGCGCCTGCCGCCAGGTGCGGACACATGGAGGTCGTGAAGATGAAGCTGTCGGAGAAGCTGCGCACGACGTCGATCAGCGTGGCCGGGCCGGTGATATAGCCGCCCATGACGCCGAAGGCCTTGGCCAGCGTGCCCTCGATGATGGTGACGCGATCGGCGACGCCGAGCTGTTCGGCAACCCCGCCGCCATGCTCGCCGTAAAGGCCGACGGCATGCACCTCGTCGAGATAGGTGAGCGCTCCATGCTTTTCGGCGACGTTGCAAATCTCGGCGATCGGCGCGATATCGCCGTCCATGCTGTAGACGCTCTCGAAGGCGACGATCTTCGGCCTTGCGGGATCGATCCTGCTCATCAGTTCGTCGAGATGGGCAGCGTCGTTATGGCGGAAGATGAAGCGCTCGGCGCCGGAGCGGCGAATGCCCTCGATCATCGAATTGTGGTTCAGGGCGTCAGAGAAGATGGCGCAATCGGGCAGTACCTTGCCGAGCGTGCCGAGCGCCGCGAGATTGGAGATCCACCCGGATGTGAAGATCAGCGCGCCTTCCTTGCCGTGCAGATCGGCAAGTTCGGTTTCCAGCGCCACATGCTGGCGGTTGGTGCCGGAGATGTTGCGCGTGCCGCCGGTGCCGGCGCCGAAATCGTCGATCGCCGCGTGCATGGCGGCCAGCACGTCGGGGTGCTGGCCCATGCCGAGGTAATCGTTGCTGCACCAGACCGTCACATGCCGGGTTTCGCCCGTCGGCCCGTGCCACAGCGCGCTCGGAAACTCGCCGGCGATGCGTTCGAGTTCCGCGAAGGTGCGGTACCGGCCGTCGAGCTTCAGCTCGGAAAGAAGGGTCTCAAATCTAGCAGCATAGTCCATTGCCTTGCTCTCTTCCGCCGCCTGGCTGGGGGAACGACCGGCGGCTCAGTCGATGGGATGAAGGGGGATCAGTCGAGCGCCTTGGCGCGCTCGATCGTCATGCCCGAGGGCATCATGTTGACGTTCGCGTTGTGGATGACCCAGAGCGAACCGGAGACGATGATGGCGATCAGCATGATCGTCAGCAGGAAGATCGTCGTGTTGCTGCGCTGGTCGGGTGCGGTGCCGAGGTGCAGGAAGAAGACGAGCTGCACGAGGAGCTGCACCACGGCAAGTACGGTGATGATAGGCAGGATCGCCTCGGAGGGCAGCACGCCGCTCATGACGGCGCCGAAAGAAAGTCCGGTCAGGCCGAGGGACAGCATGAAGCCCCAGACATAGGATCGCAGGCTGGCATGCGTCGCTGTTTCGGAAGGAGAGTGAGCCATCAGAGAACGCCCCTGAGATAAACGAAGGTGAAGACGCAGATCCAGATCAGGTCGAGGAAGTGCCAGAACAGGCTGAGGCAGGCGAGGCGGCGGCGCACGACGCCGTCGAGGCCGAAGCGCCAGACCTGGTGGATCATCGTCGCGAGCCACAGAAGACCGGCCGTCACATGCAGGCCGTGCGTGCCGACCAGCGTGAAATAGGCCGACAGGAAAGCGCTGCGGCTGGGGCCTGCGCCCTCGGCGATCAGTGCCATGAATTCATGGATTTCCATGACGATGAACACGGCGCCGAACACGAAGGTGATGCCCAGCCACTGCATGACCTTGGCTTTCGCGCCCGCCTGCAGATGCAGCCCGGCCATGCCGAAAGTGAAGCTGCTGATCAGCAGGATCACGGTTTCGATCGCGACGTAGGGGAGGTCGAAGATCTCCCGGCCGCCCGGGGCGCCGGCGGTATTGGCCGCCAACACGCCGAAGGTCGCAAACAGCGTCGCGAAGATGAGGCAGTCGCTCATCAGGTAGATCCAGAAGCCGAGAACGGTGTTGCCGCCGCTGTCGTGCTCGCCGTGGCCGTGATGGCCTCCGGCGTGGCTGCCGTGCTGGTCTGGTTTAACGTGAATGTTCATCCGTCAGGCTCCTTTGCGCATCAGGGCGAAGCGTGCGTTTTCGATCCGCGCGACCTCTGCGGCCGGCACGTAGTAATCGACGTCGCGGTCGTAGGATCGGGCGAGGAAGGTTGCGATCATTCCGGCAAGGCCGATGGCCGCGAAGACCCACATGTGCCAGATCAGCGCGAAGCAGAGCACGAAGCTGAAGGCCGAGATCACGAAGCCTGCCGCCGTGTTGCGCGGCATGTGGATGTCTTCGTATTCCCAGACGCGCTCGTTCGCCTTGCCGGTCTGCTTGTCTTCCCAATGCTGCTCGAGCGAGGTGATCTCCGGCACATGGGCGAAGTTGTAGAACGGCGCCGGCGAAGCGGTTGCCCATTCGAGGCTGCGCGCATCCCAGGGATCGCCGGTGACGTCGCGGTTCTGCTCGCGGTCGCGGACGCTGACATAGAGCTGAACGAGGATCGCCAGGATGCCGAGGCCGATGATGATGGCGCCGATCAGCGCGACGACCAGGTAGGGGTGCCAGCCGGGCACCTCATAGTGGTTCATGCGCCGCGTCATACCCTTGAAGCCGAGGATGTAGAGCGGCGTGAAGGCCAGCCAGTAGCCGATCAGCCAGCACCAGAAGGAAACCTTGCCCCAGAACTCGTTGAGCGTGAAACCGAAGACCTTCGGGAACCAGAAGCTCATGCCGGCGAGGCAGCCGAAGACGACGCCGCCGATGATGACGTTATGGAAATGGGCGACGAGGAACAGGCTGTTATGCAGCACGAAATCGGCGCCCGGGACGGCCAGCAGCACGCCGGTCATGCCGCCGACGGCGAAGGTGACCATGAAGCCGATGGTCCACAGCGTTGCCGAATGGAAACGGATCCGGCCGCGATACATCGTGAACAGCCAGTTGAACAGCTTCACGCCTGTCGGGATCGAGATGATCGTCGTCATGATGCCGAAGAAGGCATTGACGTTGGCGCCCGAGCCCATGGTGAAGAAGTGGTGCAGCCAGACGAAGAAGGACAGGATGCCGATCGACGAGGTGGCGTAGACCATCGACTTGTAGCCGAACAACGGCTTGCGCGAGAAGGTGGCGATCACTTCGGAATAGACGCCGAAGCACGGCAGGATCAGCACGTAGACCTCGGGGTGACCCCAGATCCAGATGAGGTTGATATACATCATGGCATTGCCACCAAGCTCGTTGGTGAAGAAATGCATGTCGAAGTAGCGGTCGGCGGCGAGCAGCGCGAGCGTCGCCGTGAGAACCGGGAAGATCGCGACGATCAGGATGTTGGTGATCAGCGAGGTCCAGACGAAGACCGGCATCTTCATCAGGTTCATGCCCGGCGCGCGCATGCGCAGGATCGTCACCACGAAGTTGATGCCTGCGAGCGTCGTGCCGAGACCGGAGACCTGAAGTGACCAGATGTAATAATCGACCCCGACCGTCGGACTGTAGGCAAGCCCCGAAAGCGGCGGATAGGCGACCCAGCCGGTGGCGGCGAAATCGCCGACGAACATCGACACCATGACGAGCACGGCGCCGACGGCCGACAGCCAGAAGCCCAGCGAATTGACGAACGGGTAGGCGACGTCGCGGGCGCCGAGCTGCAGCGGCACGACGACGTTCATCAGGCCGAGGATGAAGGGCGTGGCGACGAAGAAGATCATGATAACGCCGTGGGCGGTGAAGATCTGGTCGTAGTGATGCGGCGGCAGGTAGCCGGCGGCGCCGTCACTGGCGATCGCCTGCTGCACACGCATCATGATCGCATCGGCAAAGCCGCGCAGCAGCATGACGAGGCCGAGGATGAAATACATCACGCCGATCTTCTTGTGATCGACCGAGGTGATCCATTCTTCCCAGAGGTATTTCCACCAGCCGTGATAGGTGACCCAGGCGAAGAGCGCGATGCCGAGCAGGGCGACGACCGCGCCTGTTCCCATGATGATCGGTTCGTGGAGGGGGATGGCGTCGAGAGTGAGCTTACCAAACATCAGTTGTTGTTCCAGGCGGTCGGATAGGGAGTGGCAGCCGTGCAGATGTCGGAGGTGGCGGCATCCGCGGTCTGCGGCATGCGGTCGGCCATGTAGCGGTTGACGACGGAATCGAAGATGCCCGGATCGACATTGGCGTAGACTGCGGCGGGGTTCTTGATGCTCGGGGCTTCGAGCGACCGGTAGTTCTCCGCATTCAGCGTCAGCGGCGAGCTCTTGGCCTGCGCCACCCACTTGTCGAAGTCGGCGGGGCTCGTTGCCACCACGTCGAAATGCATGTCGGAGAAGCCAGGGCCGCTGAAGGCCGAGGACAGGCCGTCATAGGTGCCCTGCTCATCGGCGATCAGATGCAGCCGGGTGCGCATGCCGGCCATGGCGTAGATCTGCGTGCCGAGCTGCGGGATGAAGAAGGAATTCATCATCGATTCCGCCGTCAGCGTGAAGTTGATCGGCGTGCCGGCCGGGATCGCCAGGTGATTGACGGAAGCGACGCCGTAATCCGGATAGATGAACAGCCACTTCCAGTTCAGCGCCATCACTTCGACGCGTACCGGCGGCAGCTTCGAATCCAGCGGCTTGTATGGATCGAGCGAATGGGTGGTTTCCCAGATCATCACGGCGAGGATGCCGACGATCAGGCAGGGGATCGTCCAGACGATCGCTTCGATCTTGGTCGAATGCGCCCAGTCCGGCGCATAGGTCGCCTTGGTATTCGTGGCGCGGTAGCGCCAGGCGAAAAACACCGTGAGCACCATGACGGGAATGACGACCAGCAGCATCAGGCCGAGCGCGACGAGGATCAGCGTCTTTTCCTGCGCGCCGATATCGCCTTTCGGGTTCATCAGCTCGAGATGTTCGCAGGCGGTGAGCGAGGCAGCCGTCAGCAGCATTGCGCCGCCGGTGCGGAGAAAACGGAAAGCGCGGGAGAGCGTGCCGCGACGGTTTGGTCGGCCGGACATTGCGTCATGGCGCATACAAAATTCTGTCATAATATGCCTTATACGCATACAATATTGATTGTGTGCTGCATGCGCTAACAGGAAAGCCCGTCGCAATCAACCTGCTCGCGGTGAAAGCTGACAATCTGCGACAAAGTGGCGTCGAATGAGTGTCTCTAAACCGTTAATTGTATGGATTTCTGAAATAACGGTCCATACAATACCTCCGCGACGTCGCGCAGCGCATAGGCCGCAGCAATCGGGTCGTTTGGTGAGCTGAGGGGATTGCAAGACGCAGAACGGCTCCTGAGCAGCCCGTTGCCGGGCTGTTCAGAAGCAGAAGATCAGGGGATGACGGCTGGGGTCAGCCGATCCGCTTGCCGTTGCCGTCGAAGAAATGAAGGCTGGATTGGGCGGCGCCGATGGTGACGCGGGAATCGATGGTGATCTGCGAGCGGCCGGGGACGCGGAAGACGATATCCTGAGCGTTCGGCAAGGTGCCGTGGACATAGCTTTCGGCGCCGACCAGCTCGACAGCGCCGACACGGACATCGGCGGTGAAGGCATCGGACTTGCCCGGTTCGGCAAGGTGAAGGTCTTCCGGGCGGATGCCGAGGGTGGCGGTACCAGACGGCAGCGGTGTGGCGCCGTTGCCGAGTGCAAAGCCGCTGCCGCTCGTCTCCAGCAGGTTCATCGACGGCGAGCCGATGAAGGTGGCGACGAAAGTGGTGGCCGGCTTTTCGTAAAGCTCGATCGGTGTTCCGACCTGCTCGATCTGGCCGCCGTTCAGGACGACAAGCCGGTCGGCGAGCGTCATGGCTTCCATCTGGTCGTGGGTGACATAGACGCTGGTCGTTGCGAGCGCCCGCTGTAGCCGCTTGATCTCGACGCGCATCTGCACACGCAGTTTGGCATCGAGATTGGAGAGCGGCTCGTCGAACAGGAAGGCCGCGGGTTCGCGGACGATGGCGCGGCCCATGGCGACGCGCTGGCGCTGGCCGCCGGAGAGCTGGCGCGGCTTGCGCTCCAGGAAGGGTTCGATCTCCAGCGACTTCGCCGCCTTGACGATCCGCCGCTCGATCTCGTCCTTCGGCGTGTTGCGGTTCTTCAGGCCGTAGGCGAGGTTCTGGCGCACCGTCATATGCGGATAGAGCGCATAGTTCTGGAAGACCATGGCGATATCGCGCTCCGAGGGTTCCAGGTCGTTGACGACGCGCTCGCCGATGGCGATCTGGCCCGACGTGATGCCTTCCAGACCGGCGATCATCCTGAGCAGCGTGGACTTGCCGCAGCCGGAGGGGCCGACGAGAACGACGAGCTCGCCGTCGGCGATATCAAGCGAAACGCCCTTGATGACTTCGACGCCGCCGCCATAGGTCTTGCGGACATCCTTGAGGGTGATTCTGGCCATTACTTCTCCGTCTCCACAAGACCTTTTACGAACCAGCGCTGCATCAGCACCACGACGAGGATGGGCGGAATGATCGCAAGGATCGCCGTCACCATCACGAAATTCCAGGGCGTTGCCGCGTCGGTGAAATCCACCATCTTCCTGAGCCCGATAATGATCGTGTTCATCTGCGCGTCATTGGTAACGAGCAGCGGCCAGAGATACTGCGTCCAGCCATAGATGAACAGAATAACGAAGAGCGCGGCGATATTGGTGCGCGACAGCGGTAGCAGGATATCGCGCATGAAGCGGAACGGTCCCGCATTGTCGATGCGCGCCGCCTCCAGCAGTTCGCCGGGGATCGTCAGGAAGAACTGCCGGAACAGGAAGGTTGCGGTCGCCGAGGCCATCAGCGGCAGGGTCAGTCCTGCATAGGTATCGATCAGGCCGAGATCGACGATGACTTTGTAGGTCGGCAGGATGCGCACCTCGACCGGCAGCATCAGCGTCACGAAGATCATCCAGAAGAACACCATGCGCAGCGGAAAGCGGAAGAACACCACCGCGAAGGCCGACAGGAAGGAGATCAGGATCTTGCCGACGGCAATCAGGATCGCCACCACGAAGGTGTTGAAGAGCAGCCGTTCCAGACTGACGCCGACGGCGCGCTCGACGCCGCCAAACAGCGCCTCGCTGTAATTCTCGGTGAAGTGGCTGCCCGGCAGCAACGAGATCGGCGGCTTGATGATCTCGGCAGAGGTCATCGTCGAGGCGATGAACGTGTAATAGATCGGAAAGGCGACGATGATGATGCCGATGATCAGCATCAGGTGGCCGATGAGGCTGGCGATGGGGCGTTTTTCAATCATTTCAGGCCCTCACGCATAGTGCACGCGCTTCTCGACGAAGCGGAATTGGAAAGCCGTCAGTGCGATGACGATGATCATCAGGATCACCGACTGGGCCGCGGACGAGCCGAGATTGAGGTTCACGAAGCCATCGTTATAGACCTTGTAAACAAGCGTTTCCGTCGCCTTTGCCGGGCCGCCGCCGGTCACCGAATGGATGATGCCGAAGGTGTCGAAGAAGGCGTAGACGGTGTTGACGACGAGCAGAAAGAAGGTGGTCGGCGCCAGAAGCGGGAAAACGATGGTCCAAAAGCGGCGGCTGCCGCGGGCGCCGTCGATCGCGGCTGCCTCGATCAGCGATTTCGGGATCGCCTGCAGGCCGGCGACGAAGAACAGGAAATTGTAGCTGATCTGCTTCCAGGCGGCCGCGACGATGACCAGCGTCATCGCCTGGTTGCCATTCAGAAGCGGATCCCAGAGAAAGCCGTTGCGGCGCAGGATATAGGCGAAGGTGCCCATGGCCGGATTGAACATGAAGAGCCACAGCATGCCGGCGACGGCAGGCGCCACGGCATAGGGCCAGATCAGCAGCGTGCGATAGAAGGTCTGCCCACGCACCACCTTGTCGGCGGCCGTCGCCAGGGCCAGCGCCACGACCATCGAGAGCAGCGCCGTCAGAACGCTGAAGACGACGGTGACGTAGAGCGAGTGCAGATAGTTGGGATCGGCCAATACATCGCGAAAATTCGCAAAGCCGACGAAGCCGCTTTTCAGGCCGAAGGGGTCTTCGCGCTGCATCGACTGGTAGAGCGCCTGGCTGGCCGGCCAGAAGAAGAAGACCACCGTGAGGATGATCTGCGGGGCCACCAGGAAATAGGGGAGGATCTTGTTCGGAAAGACGACGCGCTGCACGGCGATCTCCTTGGCATGAAGGGACCGCCCGCGGCCGAAGCTGCGGGCGGCATTGCGCCGTAACTTACTGGCCGATCGCCTGCTGGATTGCGGCATTGCCGCGTTCGACCGCCTTGTCGAGGGCAGCCTTGGCATCCTGCTTGCCGGCGAGCATCGCTTCGAATTCTTCGTTCATGATGTCGCGTACCTGCGGCAGGTTGACGAGACGGACGCCCTTGGAGTTTTCGGTCGGAGCCTTGCCCATCATCTGCAGGATCGGCGTTTCGCGGCCCGGGTTCTTCTCGTAGAAGCCGGACTTCTTGGTGTCTTCATAGGCGGCCATGGTCACCGGCATGTAGCCGGAGACCTGGTGCAGGCGTGCCTGGATCTTGGTCTGCGACAGGAAGTGGAAGAACTGGGCGATGCCCTTGTATTCCTCATCGCTCTTGCCGGCGAAGACCCAGAGGCTGGCGCCGCCCGGAATAGTGTTCTGCGGACGTCCTTCGCCTTCATAGTAAGGCAGCTGGCCGATGCCGTAGTTCATGCCCGTCTTGATGATGTCGCCGAGGCCGCCGGAGGATTCGGTCATGATGCCGCATTCACCCGAAGTGAAGAGCTGCTTGGCCTCGGAGGTACGGCCGCCGTAACGGAACGTGCCGTCCTTGGCGAGATCGGCGATCGCCTGGAAATGCTGAACGAAGAGCGGCGAGTTGAAGGCGAGCTTCACGTCGGTGCCGGCAAGACCGTTTTCGTTGGAGCCGTAGGAAACGTTGTTCCAGGCGGCGAGGTTTTCGGTCTGGATCCAGGTCAGCCAGGTGGACGTCAGGCCGCAGGAGGAGGCGCCGCTCGACTTGATCTTCTTGGCAGCTTCGAACACTTCAGGCCAGGTCTTCGGCGGGCTTTCCGGGTCGAGACCGGCCTTCTTGAAGGTGTCCTTGTTGTAATAGAGGATCGGCGAGGACGAGTTGTAGGGGAAGGACAGCATCGTGCCATCAGGCTTCGAATAATAGGCGGCGATACCAGGCAGATATTCCGACTTGTCGAACTTGAAGCCACCCTTTTCGAGAACCTGGGCCGCCGGCATGATCGCGCCCTCGGCGCCCATCATCACGCCGCTGCCGGCATCGAAGACCTGCAGGATCGCCGGCGCCTGCTTGGCGCGGAAGGCGGCGATGCCGGCATTCAGGGCCTCCGGATAGGTGCCCTTGAAGACCGGAACGATCTTGTAGTCCTTCTGGCTGTCGTTGAATTCCTTGGAGAGCTGGTTGACCACCTCGTTATTGGCGCCCGCCATGGCGTGCCACCACTGCAGTTCGGTCACCGCGAAAGCGCTCGAAGCGAAGGAGAGCGACAGGGTGACGGTTGCCGCCGATGCGGCGATGAAACGAATGGACATGGTTCCTCCCTATGTGTCCTGCCGCGCCGTTTCAGCCGGTCACGGCTTGCCGGCGCAGATCCTCCTCGATCTCACCGGCCGGTTTCGTTGCGAAACTTTGCGCATACAAAACGAAAAGAAACGAACTGGCAAATGAAATTGTGAAGGTTTTGTGACATAGTGTTTATGACAGTTTTGTCGAGTGCGGCTTTGGTCGAATTCGCAAGCCATCTTCTCTCCCGCGGGACGACCTGATAGCGTCGCCGCCATGCATTCCTCGCTCCAGCTTTCCCCCCATGATCACGCCCTTCTCGACGGCCGCCACGGCGAGGCTGCGGCATTTGCGATGCGGCTTCTGGTGCGCTTTGCCGAAGCCGTCGGCGCTCAGGAATTGGTGGATATCGAAGCGGCCCATATCGACGGCTGTCTCTATCTCGGCGAGGTCAGCCTCGATTTCGTCGAGCGCATGGTCTCATGGGGCGGGCGCGTCCGGGTGCCGACGACGCTGAATGTCGGCTCGGTCGATCTCATCCATCCCGAACTGTTTCGCGGCGACGCGGAGCTCGGCCGCAACGGCGCGCGGCTGATGCGGGCGCATGAAGAGCTCGGCTGCGTGCCGACCTTCACCTGCGCGCCCTACCAGACGATCTTCCGGCCGCGATTCGGCGCGCAGATCGCCTGGGCGGAATCGAATGCCATCGTCTTTGCCAATTCTGTGCTCGGCGCCCGCACAAATCGCTATGGCGATTTCATCGATCTCTGTTGCGCGCTGACCGGCCGGGCGCCCTATTACGGACTGCATGTCACGGAGAACCGCCATGCCACAGTGCTGATCGATGTCGAAGCTTTCCCTGACGGCGATGCCGGATCGATCTGCGTTGCGGCCGGTCACGCCATCGGCCGCCGCTGCGGCGACAGGATCCCGGTTATCCGTGGTTTGCCGAAGGAAAGCTCCGAGGACGATCTGAAGGCGCTGGGCGCCGTTGCCGCGTCGGCGGGTGCCGTCGCACTTTTCCATGCCGTCGGCCTGACGCCGGAAGCGCCGACGCTTGAGGCAGCCTGCGGCGGAAAAGAGCCGGTGGAGATCATCCGTCTCAGCCGTGACGACATCCGCGAGACGATCCGCAATCTCTCGACGGTGGCGGAGGGCACGGCGCTTGCCGCGGTGAGCATGGGCACGCCGCATTTCTCGATCGGCGAGTTCGAGCGGCTGATGCCGCTGCTCACGGCGGAGAAGGCGGCGACCGACATCTATATCAACACGAACCGCGAGGTTCTGGCGGAGCTCGAAAACCGCAGCTGGCGCGCGAGGCTGGAAGCCGCGGGCATCACGCTCGTCATCGATACCTGCACCTATGTGACGGCGATCATCCGCGACATGTCCGGCGCCGTCATGACCAATTCCGGCAAATGGGCTTATTACGCGCCCGGCAATATCGGCGTCGACGTCGCCTTCGGCTCGCTGGCCGAATGCATGGCCTCGGCCCGGGCGGGCAAGGTGGTGCGGCTGTGACCAGTTTCTTCGCAACGACGCTCATGGAAGGCAGCGCGGCAGCGCCGGCCTTCGTGCTGGCCGAACCCCTGAGCTTCTGGGGCGGCGTCGATTCCGCGACCGGCCGGATTATCGACCAGTGGCATCCGCAGAGCGGCCAGTCGATCAGCGGGTCTATCCTGGTCATGGAAGCCGGACGGGGATCGAGTTCGGGAAGCTCGGTGCTCGCCGAAGCGATCCGGCTGAAAACGGCGCCTTCAGGCATCATCCTGTTGAAACGCGACGCGATCGTCGTCACCGGCGCAATGGTCGCCGAGGCGCTCTATGGCATCGGCTGTCCGGTCGTGCTGGCGCGGGCGGAGGATTGGACGCAGATCGTGCAGGCCGAGCGCCTGTCTGTTGTAGCCGGGGAGCGCGAGGCGCGAATAGAGATTGTGCAGCCGTGAGCGGCTGCTGGAGGAGGATGAAATGACCAAGACCGAAAAGCCGCTGGCGATCAGCGCACCGGAGCCACGCACGCTCGACCTGATCTTCAGCGACGCGGCGCGTCGCGTGCTTCATGATAAGTACGAGATCGTCGAGGCGGACCCAGACAATATTGCCGGTCTCGGCGATGCCGTTCTCGGCAAAGCCCGCTACATCATCGGTCAGCCGCCGCTTTCGGAGGAGACGCTGGCGCGGATGACCTCGCTGCGCTGCGTGCTGAATGTCGAAAGCAATCTCATCAACAACATGCCCTATGACATTCTCTTCCAGCGCGGCATCCATGTCGTCACGACCGGCCAGGTCTTCGCCGAGCCGGTGGCCGAGATCGGTCTCGGGTTTGCGCTCTCTCTGGCGCGCGGCATCGTCGATGCTGATGTCGCCTTCCGCGAAGGCAACGAGCTCTGGGGCGGCGAGGGCAATGCCAGCGCCCGGCTGATTGCCGGATCGGAGATCGGCATCGTCGGCTTCGGCGATCTCGGCAAGGCGCTGCGGCGCGTACTCTCGGGCTTCCGCGCCAAGGTCCGGGTCTTCGATCCCTGGCAGCCGAAATCGATCCTGGAGGAAAACAATGTCGAGGCGGCAAGCCTCGAAGACGTGCTGACAAAGAGCGATTTCGTCTTCGTCGTTGCTGCCGTCACCAGCGAGAACAAGGGTTTCCTCGGCGCCGAAGCCTTTGCCAGCATGCGCAAGGGTGCGGCTTTCATCCTGCTCAGCCGCGCCGATGTCGTCGACTTCGATGCACTGATGGCAGCCGTCGCCTCCGGCCATGTCGTGGCCGCCAGCGATGTCTACCCGGAAGAGCCGCTGCCGCTGGATCATCCGGTGCGAAAACTCAAGGGCTTCATCCGCTCGGCTCACCGCGCCGGAGCCCTCGACAGCGCCTTCACGAAGATGGGCGACATGGTGCTTGAGGACATGGATCTGATGGATCGCGGCCTGCCGCCGATGCGCTGCAAGCGGGCCGAACGGGAAACGGTTTCACGCATGCGCTCGAAGGGCGTGAAGATCAACTGATCAAATCTTCGCGGAGGGCTATTCCTTGCATTGTCAACGCAGGCGGCTCTTGCTAGTCCGGGCCGTCCGCTCATGCATTCCTTCGCAGGCCTTCCATGTTTTCCAGATCGACCGATGAGGCGCCGTCCCCGCTGGTGGGAATAGCCCTTGCCTGCATCGGCTATTCGCTGTTCGCCATCCAGGACGCCGTCGTCAAATGGCTGGTGGCCGACTATGCCGTGCCGCAGATCCTGTTCATCCGCAGCGTGATGATCGTCGGTTTCTCGGCCTTCTTCATCCATCGGAACCGGCATCCGTCGATCCTGAAAAGCCCGCACAGAAGTTCCGTTCTGCTGCGCGCGGTGCTGATGCTCGGCGCCTGGCTTTCCTATTATTCGGCCGCCCGTCATCTCGGTCTCGCCGAAATCACCACGATGTATTTCAGCGCGCCCGTGATCACCGTCGTGCTGTCGATCTTCATTCTCAGGGAAAATGTCGGGCCGATCCGCTGGCTGGCCTGCATCGGCGGTTTCATCGGTGTCGTCCTGGCCGCCGATCCTGCCGAGGCGCCAAGCCTCATTCCGGCCGGCATGGTGTTCTTCGCCGGCTTCTGCTGGGCCTGGAGCACCATCCTCGTGCGCCTCGTCAGCCGCACGGAAAGCACGGTCAACCAGATGCTGGCGACCGGCGTGCTGTTCACCGTCGTCTGCGGCGCGGCGCTGCCCTTCGTCTGGAAGACGCCCGACCTCTTCGGCTGGACGCTGATGATCGGGCTCGGCTGCATCAGCGCCGCCGGTCAGTACATCCTCTATGAAGGTTTCCGCTATGCACCGGCCTCGACGCTGGCGCCGATCGAATATAGCGGGCTGATCTGGGCATTCCTCTACGGCTACCTGATCTGGGCCGAAATCCCGACGCTGAACGTCGTCGCCGGAGCGGTCCTCATCGTCGGCTCCAGCCTGATCCTGATCTGGTGGGAACGCCGTCTGGTGATCATGTCGCGACGTCGCCTGACGGCTTGAGATTGCGCTTGGATTTCAGCCGGAAGGCGAAAAACGTAAGACTTCGTTAACCACGCTTGGATAGGAGTTGTTAACCGTACCGCCGCTCCACGGCGGTGCGCGCTAGCACCGGCCGATCCAAAGATGAAACCTCTGCTTCCGGCATTTTCGCGCCGTCTCGGCCTCTTCACGGCACTGGTCTCCGCTGCCGTGCCTGGCCATGGCTATGCGCAGTCGGCGTGGTCGGGAAGCGCGGATAACGAATTCAGCAACTCGGCAAACTGGACCCCGTCTGCTCCCGGTCCCACGGACACTGCAACCGTTGATACCGGATCGCCGCAGGTCACCAATGGTGTGACGGTCGACAAGCTCGATGTCGATGGCGGCAACGTCACCATCACCAATACCGGCGCATTGACGGCGACCGGCGGCAGCACGATCAGCTCGGGCAGCATCAGCATCAATGCCGGTGGCGTCCTGAATTCCGATGTCGATCTCAATGGCGGCAGCCTGTCGGTCGATGGCGATCTCAATGGCCGGCTGATGCTGAACAACGGCAATGTCACCGTCAACGGCACGCTCGACAGCGGCGTGGTCGGCTCCGGTACCCAGCTGTCGAACAACGGCGTTATCGATGGCGTCGATGTCTCGTCCGGCGGCACCTTCGTCAACAACACGGGCGGCACCGCTACGTCGGTGACCAATGCAGGCACGGCATCCAATGCCGGGACGATCGGTGATCTCACCAACACGGGCGGAAATTTCACCAACAATACCGGCGGCAGGGTGACGGGAAAGACGACGGTCTCCGGCGGCACCGTGACGAACAACTTCGTCATCACCGATGCCGATGTCGCGGCCGTGGCGGCCTTCGTCAACAACAATGGCGCGACGGCGGGCAATGTCAGGAATGCCGGCACGACGTCGAATGCCGGGACCATCGCCTCGCTTCGAAACGAAGGCGGGACCTTCACCAACAATTTCGGCGGCGTCGTCACCGGTGGCACTGTTGTCTCGGGCGGCACGGTTACCAACAATGCGACGTTGAATGCCGTCGATGTCGGGGCGAACGGCACATTCAGCAATGCGAGCGGCGCGACCGCGGGGGCGGTTACCAACGCCGGAACGAGCTCGAATGCCGGGACGGTTGCCTCGGTCACCAACACAGCGGGAAGCTTCACCAACAATGCCGGTGGCAGGGTGACTGGCAACACCGTCGTCACCGGCGGCACGGTCACCAACAATTTCGTCATTACAGATGCCGATGTCGCGGCGGTCGCCGCCTTCGTCAACAATAGCGGTGCGACGGCAGGCAATGTCAGGAACTCCGGGACCGTCACGAATGCCGGGACGATCGCTTCGCTCCGCAATGAGGGCGGCACATTCACCAACAATGCCGGCGGCACCGTCACCGGCATGACGACGGTGACCGGCGGTACCGCGGTCAACAACGCGACCCTGGCCGATATCGATATCGGCGCGGCCGGCAGCTTCATCAACAATAGCGGCGCCGTCGCCGGCAGGGTCACCAATTCCGGCACGGCATCGAACGACGGAACGGTGGCCGAGCTCGTCAACAATGACGGCACCTTTTCCAACACCGGCACGATCACCGGATCGGCACGGGTAGCGGGCGGTTCGCTGATCAATGACGGGACGATTTCGGGAACCGTCGATGTCGACGACGACGGGCTTCTCTCCGGCAGCGGCGCGATCGGTGCGCTTTCGGTCAATACAGGCGGGGTGCTCTCGCCCGGTCCGGGCATTGCGGCTCTGACGGTCAACGGCGGCGTCACATTCCGCACCGGTTCGACCTATCAGGTGGATGTCAGCGGCGGTGGCCTTTCCGATACCGTGAACGCCTCGGGCGCCGTCGTCATCGACGGCGGCACATTGGATATCCGCAGCAACGGCGGCAGCTACGGGCTGACCAACAACTATACGATCCTGAGCGGCTCGGGCATCACCGGCACCTTCGACGACATCACCAGCAACTTCGTCTTCCTGTCGCCGACGCTGACCTATGGCGCGACCGCGATCGACCTGGCGCTGGACCGCAATGCGGTGCAGTTCGCCGATGTCGCGGAGACGGCAAACGGGCGCGCGACCGCAGCGGCAGTCGAGGCGCTCGGCGGCGCAAACGCGCTCTATTCCGCCATCCTGCCGCTCGATGCTGAGACGGCCAATGACGCATTCACGCAGCTGAGCGGCGAGAGCCATGCCTCGCTCGAAAGCGCACTCCTCTGGGAAAGCCGCTTCGCGCGCGAAGCCGTCCTCGACGAGATCGCCCTCGATCCCGCAAGACAGAAGGACAGCGTGAGGTACTGGAGCTCCAGCTTCTACGCATCGAACCTCTGGTCGGGAGATGGCAATGCGGCGGGCTTTGACGGCAATGTCGCGGGCGTCATGTTCGGTGCCGACGGCCCGATCTCGGATCAATGGCGCCTCGGCGCCATGCTCGGCTACAGCCACGGCGCGCCGCAGCAGGCGGAAACGGATTCCTATCACGCCGGTCTCTATGCATCGGGTGAGTTCGGCGACGTGAACCTCGTCGGCGGCGCAATCTATTCGCATAACGATATATCGGCCCGCCGAGATATCGCCTTCGGAAGCTTCACCGACCAGCTCTCCGCCGATTATGCGAGTGCGACGTCGCAGGTCTTTGCCGACCTTTCCTGGACGGGCGAACTCGACGGCATCAAGCTTCAGCCCTTCGCCAACCTCGCTTATGTCAATCTCGATACAGACGCCTTCCAGGAAAGTGGCGGGGCGGCGGCGCTATCGGGAGCAAGCGACAGCGAAGCGATCTTCGCTTCGACGATCGGCATCCGCTGGTCGATGGACTGGCACGCAAACGATCTTCCGCTCTCCTTCACCGGCATGCTCGGCTGGCGGCATATTGCCGGTGACGTCACGCCGTCTTCGAGCTTCGCCTTTGCCGGTGGCTCGCCCTTCATCATCGATGGCGTCACGATGCCGGAGGATGCGGCAGTCATCAGGCTTGGCGTTTCCGCCAAGGTCACGAAGACGGCCCGCCTGACGCTCAGCTATTCCGGCGAGTTCGGCAAAGGCCTGCAGTCAAGTGCTGCGCAGGCCAACCTTTCGGCGAGCTTCTAGCGGCCTAGCTTCGCACCAGCACGTTCCCCGACTTCAGCCAGAAGGGTGAGAGATAGAGCGGCGTCGAGGAAAGCGGCAGGATGTCGTCCTTCAGCGCCACGCCGAGCTTGTCGGCCATGAAAGCGCGGCGGGCGGCGATGCGGGCATGCATCGCGGGGTAGCGTTTCTGGATTTCCGCCCGCAGGGCATCGTCGGCAAAGGCGATCGCGTCTTCGCAGTTCAGCGCCCAGCCGGCCGGCATCGGCACGGGGATGACATCGACCTGGAACGGCATGCCGGAGCGCAGGCGATCCGTCGAGCCCGGACGCACCGGCGAATGGAGCCATTCCTCGTGGCTGCCGAGATGGCCGGGATTGAGCGCGGAATTGAGGCCCGCCGATTTGAGTTTGCCGGTGACCGCTTCGAAGAGCTCGCCGCCCGAGACGCCGATGCCCGCCGTCTCGTACCAGGTGATCAGCGCCTCGAAATAGGCCTTCGACGGCTTCAGGAAATCGTCATCGTGATCAGCAAGCAATCCGGCGCGCGACGAGAGTGCGCCCCAATACCCGAGCGCCGTGGTGACGCCGTCACCGCGCTTCAACCTTCGAGCAGTCGGGCTGCGCAGGCCGACGATGTGCTCGCCCTTGCTGACGGAGGCAAACATCGTGTGGACGTTCAGCGGATCGCCTTCATAGCCGAGCCGCCCGAGCGCTTCGAATTCCGTATCGCCTTCGCGGACGCCCGAGACGACGCGCCAGAGCGCTGTCGAGCAACGCGCCGCCGCCCATTCGAAGGCCGCGAGCTGGTCGACATCGACGATGGCGCGCAAGCCGGTTTCCGGGTGCATGAGCACCTCGGTGCGATCGATGAGCCGGCCCTGGCCGCCGATGACGCGGCTCAGCACCTTGACGATGAAATCGGGGACGAAGAAGCTCTGGGCGTAGTCGTCATCTTCCTCGGCAGATAGATATTTCCAGCCGACGAGACCGATGCTGTCGCCCGCTTTGATCCCCGCATCCTTCAGCCGGTCGGCGAGGCGCGGGTTCTGCGAGCGGTCCTGGCCCATCAGGCTGAAGCTCTGGGCGCGCAAGACCTCGATATCGGGCAGTCCGGCAAGCACGGTGTAGCTCTCGGATTCATTGCCGGTGATGATGACCCGCCTGCCGCCCTTGCCGAGCAGCAGCAGCGCCTCTTCGAAGCGGGGCTCGAAGCCCGAGAGGTGCATGATGTTTCCGAAATGCTCGCGATCGGCATAGACGACGAGCCAATCCGTGCCCGCCGCTTTCAGCGCCGCATCGGCACGGGCGGCATAGGTGGTTGCCGGGATCTGCGGCTGTTCGCCGAGAGGACCGAAGTCGGGCAGGGCGACGGGTGCAAGCGTAATGGCCATGTTTCCTCCGATGCGCCCGCTCCAAATCGGGCTCGATTGATATGGCGAGATGGCAGGCGCCAGGTCAATTGCCGAAGGCCAGCCATTGCAAAAATGTCGTGATGGCACATTCTAATTTTCGAAAGATGCGCGGCCGCGCCATTCTTGGCCCGGAAATTCCGCAACTGGAATGATACTATCAGCGTTACATGCCGAGGGAGCGGAAGAGGAGCCCTCCCCAGGCGTCATGGTTCACCACTGCGATCTCGGGAGGAGAGCAGATGCTGGCGACGAGTGTATCGCTCGACGATAAATATACGGCCGACGAAGGCCGGGTCTTCATGTCAGGATTGCAGGCGCTGGTTCGCCTGCCGATGGTTCAGATGCGCCGCGACCATGCGGCCGGGCTGAATACGGCCGCCTTCATCTCGGGCTATCGCGGCTCGCCGCTCGGCGGCTACGACCAGCAGCTGATGAAGGCGCAGCGCTATCTCGATCAGCACCAGATCACCTTCCAGCCCGGTATCAACGAGGATCTTGCCGCGACCGCCGTCTGGGGCAGCCAGCAGGCGGGGCTTTCACCGGGCGCCAACAAGGATGGCGTTCTCGGCATCTGGTATGGCAAGGGGCCGGGCGTCGACCGCTCCGGCGACGTGCTGAAACATGCCAATGCCGCCGGCACCTCGAAACATGGCGGCGTGCTCTGTTTTGCCGGTGACGATCACTCGGCCAAGTCGTCCACCGTGCCGCACCAGACCGACCATGATTTCATGTCGGCGGTCATTCCGGTTCTCTATCCGTCCTCCATCCATGAATTTATCGAATACGGCCTGCTCGGCATCGCCATGTCGCGCTATTCCGGCTGCTGGGTCGGCATGAAGTTCATCGCCGATACGGTGGAGACCACGGCGGCCGTCGATCTCTCCGGGGAGAAGCGCCAGTTCATCATACCCAGCGATTTCGAGCTGCCGCCCGGCGGCCTCAACATCCGCTGGCCGGATCCGCCGCTGATCCAGGACGATCGCCTGCAGACCTACAAGGCCTATGCGGCCATCGCCTTTGCCCGCGCCAACCGCGTGGACGAGATCACCCATGACGCACCCCACGCCCGCTTCGGCATCATCTCCTCCGGCAAGGCCTATGAGGATGTGCTGCAGGCGTTGCGCGAGCTGGAGCTCGGGCGCGAGGAGATGGAAGCGATCGGCATCCGCATCCTGAAGGTGCGCATGCCCTGGCCACTGGAACCCGAGGCCGTGCGCCACTTCTCGGAAGGTCTGGACGAGGTGCTGGTCATCGAGGAGCGGCGCGAGATCATCGAGAACCAGATCAAGCAGCAGCTCTTCAACTGGCGCGCCGATGTGCGCCCGCGCATCGTCGGCAAGTTCGACGAGCATGACAAACCCTATCTCAGCCTCTCGGCGGCGTTGACGGTCGGCGCCGTGGCGCGTGCCATCGCCGGACGCATCCTGAAGCTCGATATGGATCCGTCGCTGCACCGGCGGATTTCCGACAAGCTCGCCTATCTGTCCGAGCGCGGCCAGATCAGCCGCAGCCATGTGCCGCCGTTGCAGCGCACGCCGTTCTTCTGCTCCGGCTGTCCGCACAATACCTCGACGCGCGTGCCGGAAGGCAGCCGCGCGACGGCGGGTATCGGTTGCCACTACATGGTCACCTGGATGGACCGGAACACCGAGACCTTCACGCAGATGGGCGGCGAAGGCGTTCCCTGGACGGCGATCGCCCGCTTCACCGACGAGAAGCACATGTTCGTCAATCTCGGCGACGGCACCTATTTCCACTCCGGCATCCTGGCGATCCGCCAGTCGGTCGCCGCCAAGGTGAATGTCACCTACAAGCTGCTCTATAACGACGCCGTCGCCATGACCGGCGGCCAGCAGATCGACGGCTACATGACGCCGCAGCTGATGACCAAACAGCTCCATAACGAAGGCGTCTCGCCGATCTATCTGCTGTCGGACAACCCGGATGCCTATGTGGCGCCCGAACTCGCCCCCGGCGTCATCGTCCTCCACCGCGATCACCTCGATCCGGTCATGCTGAAGCTGCGGGAAACACCGGGATGCTCGGCGATCGTCTATGTGCAGACCTGCGCTGCCGAGAAGCGCCGGCGCCGCAGCCGCGGCCTGATGGAGGATCCGGCCAAGCGCGTCTTCATCAATGAGGCCGTCTGCGAAGGCTGCGGCGATTGTTCGGTGCAGTCGAACTGCATCTCGGTCGAGCCCCTCGAAACAGAATTCGGCCGCAAACGGCATATCAACCAGTCGACCTGCAACAAGGACTTCTCCTGCGTAAAGGGTTTTTGTCCCTCCTTCGTTACCGTGAAGGGCGGCGAGCGCAGGAAGCGCAAGGCGGTCGAGCCCGTCGATGCCGACATTCCGATGCCCGTCATCCCCGAGATCGGCGACCGTCCCTGGAATATCGCCATCGCCGGCGTCGGCGGTACCGGCATCCTGACGATCGGCGCGGTGCTCGGCATGGCCGCCCATCTCGACGGCAAGGTGCCGATGATCCTCGATATGGCGGGTCTTGCCCAGAAGGGCGGCGCGGTGATGAGCTATCTGCGCATCGGCCGCGAGCAGAAGGACGTGACCTCGCCGCGCATCGTCAATGGCGGTGCCGATCTCTTGCTCGCGGCCGACGATGTCGTTGGCGCCTCGAAGGATGCGATCACGCTCTGCAAGACTGAGCGCACCACCGCGATCGTCAATACAGGCCTGATGCCGGTTGCCGATTTCGTCCGCAATCGCGACTTCGATTTCAAGACCGGCTCCGTCATGCACACGATCGCCAAGACCGTCAGCGACCGCTCGGTCTTCCTCGACTTCGGCCATGCGGCGACCGCCCTGACGGGAGATGGCATCAATACCAATATCCTGCTGACCGGCTTTGCCTGGCAGTCGGGTCTGGTGCCGCTGTCGCTGGAAGCGATCGAAAAGGCGATCGAGCTCAATGGCGTGGCCGTCAAGGCAAGCCGTGCTTCGTTCAACTGGGGGCGGCTTCTCGCCCACGATCCGGAAGCCGTCCGCGCCGCAATGGGCGAGAAGGAAGAGCGCAGGACGCTCGCCGACATGTCCTTCACCGAGGTCGTCGCCCATCGTAAGGCGCATCTGACCGCTTATCAGGACGAGCGGCTTGCCGCCCGTTTCGGCGCCCTCGTGGAGGGCGCGAAGGCTGCCGCCGCAAAGGCCGGTCTCTCGGACAAGGTCCCCTTCGCCGCCGCCGTCACCTATGCCCGCGTGCTTGCTTACAAGGACGAATATGAGGTGGCCCGGCTGCTGACCGATCCGGCTTTCGAAGCGAAGATGCGCGAGGAAATGCAGGGCGATTTCCGCCTCGTCTTCAATCTCGCCCCGCCGGTTCTTTCGGGCAAGGACCCGAACGGCCGCCCGAAGAAGCGCGAGTTCGGCGCCTGGATCCTGCCGCTGCTGCGTGGTCTTGCACGCTTCAAGAGCCTGCGCGGCACCGCACTCGATCCCTTCGGCTACCTGCATGAGCGCAAGCTCGAGCGCCGGTTGATCGCGGACTACGAGAAAGTGGCGGCCCGCGTGCTTGCCAGGCTCGACGGCGGCAACGAAGCGGAAGCTCTTGCCATTCTGACGCTGTTCGATGAGATTCGCGGCTACGGGCCGGTCAAGGAGGCGGCCGCCCGGACGATCATGGATCAGGTCGAGACGCGTCTGAAGGCGTACGAAACATCGGGTGAGCCGGCACGCATGCCGGACGCCGCATAAGCGACGGTCTGACGACAGGGAGATAGACCCGCTCTGCGCTCGAAGAGCAGCGGAATGGGTCGGAGGGAGAGAGCCGGATGTATTCAGGTGGCCTGAGCTTTGCGCTTGGCGATGAAATCGAAGCGTTGCGCGATGCCGTGAGGCGCTTTGCGAGCGAACGCATCGCGCCGCTCGCCGATGAGACCGATCGCAACAATGCCTTTCCGATGCCGCTCTGGCGCGAGCTCGGGGAGATGGGCCTGCTCGGCATCACGGCGGGTGAGGAATATGGCGGGGCCGCTCTCGGCTATCTCGCCCATTGCGTCGCAATGGAGGAGATCAGCCGCGCCTCCGCTTCCGTGGCGTTGAGCTACGGCGCCCATTCCAATCTCTGCGTCAACCAGATCAACCGCAACGGCAATAGCGAGCAGAAGCAGCGATATCTGCCGAAGCTTGTAACGGGCGAGCACGTCGGCGCGCTTGCCATGTCCGAACCCGGTGCCGGATCCGATGTCGTCTCGATGAAGCTCAGGGCCGAGAAGCGTGGCGACCGCTATGTGCTCAACGGCAACAAGATGTGGATCACCAATGGCCCGGATGCCGACGTTCTCGTCGTCTATGCCAAGACCGATCCGGAAGCCGGCCCGCGCGGCATCACGGCATTCCTGATCGAGAAGGGCTTCAAGGGCTTCTCGACCGGCCAGAAGCTCGACAAGCTCGGCATGCGCGGCTCCAATACGTCCGAGCTGATCTTTGCCGATTGCGAAGTGCCGGAGGAGAACGTCCTCGGCACCGTCGGCGGCGGCGTGAAAGTGCTGATGTCCGGCCTCAATTACGAGCGCGTCGTCCTCTCGGCCGGTCCGCTCGGCATCATGGCGGCCTGCATGGATATCGTCGTGCCCTATCTGCACGAGCGCAAACAGTTCGGCCAGGCGATCGGAGAATTCCAGCTGATGCAAGGCAAGCTCGCTGACATGTATGTGACGATGAACACGGCGCGCGCCTATGTCTATGCCGTCGCGGCTGCCTGCGATCGCGGCGAGACCACCCGCAAGGACGCCGCCGGCTGCATCCTCTACGCCGCCGAAAAGGCAACGGCCATGGCGCTCGAAGCGATCCAGGCTCTCGGCGGCAACGGCTATACCAACGACTACGCGGCGGGACGGCTGCTGCGCGATGCCAAGCTCTACGAGATCGGCGCCGGCACTTCGGAAATCCGCCGCATGCTCATCGGGCGCGAACTCTTTGCGGAGACGGCATGAGGCACGGCGGCTCAGCTTCTCACGGTGCTGGAAGCGGATTGGGCGTCGCGGGTTGCGGCTTCGCTCAGCGTGTCGGTGATCCACTGATTGACCGATTGAGCCTTGTTTCCGGCAGCGCGCACAACCTGCTTGTGAAGGCTCGGCGACATGCGAAGCGACAGGTTTCCGGAGAAGGGTTTTTCCGGCTCCTGCTTGGTTTCGGCGCAAAAGGCCAGGTAGTCCTCGACGCTGTCGTGAAAGGCCTTGACGAGGTCCTGCGCCGTCTCGGCTTCAAAGGTGACGATGTCCTTGATGCCGACGACGCGCCCGTGAAAGACCATGTCGTCCTCGTCGAATTCGACCGACCCGGTATATCCCTTGTAGGCTTTCATGGCTTTATTCCCGAATTCGCCAGGAACTCCCTGACCGTGCGTACCACGTATTTCTTCGTGTCCGGCGAAGGATGCGGGCGGTGGATCAACAGCGACGAACCGCTGAGCGTAAACCGCACCCGCGAACCGCTTCCTTCCGAAACATCCGCGCCCAGCGCAACGAGCAGAGCTTCGATGTCACGCCATTTGATCGATCCGCTGACAGGTTCCGAGAAAATCGCCTTGAGCGTATTGCGATGGGCCTTGTGCAAGTCAGGTCCCCCCAGCCCCGATCCGACAAAAGTTTCGCATGCTTGGTATCATAATATGGTATCATTTGGAGGTGGTCAATGACCGTACTCCGATCCGAAATCTCCACCAATTCCGAAGCCTTCAAGGCCAATCGCGCGGCGATGGGCGAGGCGAGCAAGGTTGTGGACGACGCTGTCCGGCTGGCGGCCAATGGCGGCGGGCAGGCGGCGCGGGAGCGGCATGTAGGGCGTGGCAAGATGTTGCCGCGCGATCGGGTCATGGGGCTGATCGATCCGGCGACGCCGTTTCTTGAGGTTGCGGCGACTGCTGCCCATGGCATGTATGACGGCGATGCGCCGTCGGCGGGGCTGATCACCGGGATTGGCCGGGTGATGGGCCGCGAATGCATGATCGTCTGCAACGATGCGACCGTCAAAGGCGGCACCTATTACCCGATGACGGTGAAGAAGCATCTCAGGGCGCAGGAGATTGCCGCCGAGAACAATCTGCCCTGCATCTATCTCGTCGATTCAGGCGGCGCCAATCTGCCGAACCAGGATGAGGTCTTCCCCGACCGCGATCATTTCGGCCGCATTTTCTTCAATCAGGCGAACATGTCGGCGGCGGGCATTCCGCAGATCGCCGTCGTCATGGGCTCCTGTACGGCAGGCGGCGCCTATGTGCCTGCCATGTCCGACGAGACGATCATCGTCGAGGGGCAGGGCACGATCTTTCTTGCCGGTCCGCCGCTGGTGAAGGCGGCGACGGGTGAGGTCGTCTCTGCCGAGGACCTTGGCGGCGGCGATGTCCATACACGGCTGTCGGGGGTGGCCGATCATCTGGCGCGTGATGATGCACATGCGTTGGCTTTAGCCCGCCGCAGTGTCGCCGCGCTCAATCGCCCGAAACGGACGGATATGGAACTGCAGGCGCCGGAGCCGCCGCTTTACGATCCCGCCGAAATTGCCGGGATCGTGCCCGCCGACCTGCGCACGCCTTACGACGTCAGGGAGGTTATCGCCCGCGTCGTCGACGGCTCGCGGTTCGACGAGTTCAAGGCGCGTTACGGCGCCACGCTCGTCTGCGGCTTTGCCCATATCCACGGGATGCCCGTCGGTATCATCGCTAATAATGGCGTGCTTTTCTCGGAATCGGCGCTGAAGGGCGCGCATTTCGTCGAGCTCTGCTCGCAGCGCAAGATCCCGCTGGTCTTCCTGCAGAATATCACCGGCTTCATGGTCGGCCGCAAATACGAGACGGAAGGCATCGCCAAGAACGGCGCCAAGCTGGTGACGGCGGTGGCGACGACGAAGGTGCCGAAGATCACCATGCTGATCGGCGGCTCCTTCGGTGCCGGCAATTACGGCATGGCGGGACGTGCCTTCTCGCCGCGTTTCCTCTGGACCTGGCCGAACAGCCGCATCTCCGTGATGGGCGGCGAACAGGCGGCCGGTGTTCTCGCCACGGTGCGCGGCGAGGCGCTGGCGCGTTCGGGCAAGCCGTGGACGGCGGAAGAGGAGGCGGCGTTCAAGCAGCCGGTTCTCGACCGCTTCGAGAGCCAGAGCCATCCGCTCTATGCCTCGGCGCGTCTCTGGGATGATGGAGTGGTCGATCCCACGAAGAGCCGCGATGTGCTCGGGCTTTCGCTGTCGGCGGCGCTGAATGCGCCGATCGGCGAGACCCGGTTTGGCCTGTTCAGGATGTGAGGCGGCGATGTTCGACAAGATACTCATCGCAAACCGGGGTGAAATCGCCTGCCGCGTCATCCGCACCGCACGGCGCATGGGAATAAAGACCGTCGCCGTCTATTCCGATGCCGATAGCGGCGCGCTGCATGTCGAACTTGCCGACGAAGCCTATCGCATCGGCGCGGCACCGGCGCAGGAAAGCTATCTCTCGATCGAGCGGATCATCGCCGCCGCTGAGCGATCCGGCGCCCAGGCCGTCCATCCCGGCTACGGATTCCTTTCTGAAAATGCCGCGTTTGCCGAGGCTGTCGAAGCGGCCGGGCTGACTTTCATCGGCCCGCAGCCTTCGGCTATCCGTGCCATGGGTCTGAAGGATGCCGCGAAGGCGCTGATGGAGCAGTCGGGCGTTCCCGTCGTCCCCGGCTATCACGGCGACAATCAGAATCCTGATTTCCTCGCCGCACGGGCGTCAGAGATCGGCTACCCCGTTCTCATCAAGGCGCGGGCCGGCGGTGGCGGCAAGGGCATGCGTCGCGTCGACGATGCGCAGGATTTTGCCGCCTCTCTCGATGCTGCCCGGCGCGAGGCGCTGGCCGCCTTCGGCGACGATGCGGTGCTGATCGAGAAATATCTGCTGCGGCCGCGCCATATCGAAGTACAGGTCTTCGGTGACCGCCACGGCAATGCGGTCCACCTCTTCGAACGCGACTGCTCGCTGCAGCGCCGCCATCAGAAGGTGATCGAGGAGGCACCTGCACCCGGCATGACCGCAGAGATGCGCCGCGTCATGGGCGAGGCGGCCGTGCGTGCCGCACGGGCGATCGACTATCGCGGCGCAGGCACCGTCGAGTTCATCGCCGACGTTTCGGATGGCCTCTGGCCCGATCGCTTCTTCTTCATGGAGATGAACACCCGCCTGCAGGTGGAGCATCCCGTGACCGAAGCGATTTCGGGCGTCGATCTCGTCGAATGGCAGCTGCGGGTCGCGGCCGGAGAGCCGCTGCCGAAGAAGCAGGCCGAGCTTGCGATCAATGGCTGGGCCTTCGAGGCGCGGGTTTACGCCGAGGATGCCGCGAAAGGCTTCCTGCCGGCGACGGGCAAGATCGAGCGGCTCGCGTTTCCCCAGAGCGGCGTCCGCGTCAACGCCGGTATCCGATCCGGTGACCGTATTTCCACGCATTACGATCCGCTGATCGCCAAGCTGATCGTTCATGGCCCGAACCGCCAGGCGGCGCTCACCGGGCTGCGCCACGCGCTGGAGGCCACGCGCATCGAGGGAACGGTGAGCAACCTTGCCTTCCTCGCCAACTTGACGCGTCAGGATGATTTCGCCGGCGGTCATCCCGATACCGGGTTGATCGATCGCAATCTCGAAATGCTGACGGCCGTCGCCGAGCCCAGCGGAACGGCAATCGCTCTTGCCGCCGTTCTCTCGCTGGAGGCCAGGCAGGCGGGCAGCGACCCCTGGGAAACGCTGGGGCATTGGCAGCTCTGGAGCGAGATGCAGCGCATCGTGACGCTGCATCATGCGGGCGATGTCTCCAGCCTGCGCGTCGTGGCGCGCGGCTTCGACATGTTCGCCGTCCACAATGGCCAGCGGGTCATCCCTGTCCGCATCGTCAGGCGTGATGGCGGGGGTGTGCAGGTCGAGGCGGATGGCCGTCAGGTCTTCGTCGAGGTCAGTCGTCATGGCGGCCATCTCAGCCTGCGCTTCGATGGCGCGGTTCATGTCTTCGATCTCGATGATCCGCTTTCGGCCGCTGCTTCCGAAGGGGCAGGCAGCGACCGGCTGATCGCGCCGATGCCGGGTTTCGTGAAGATCGTCCGGGCGGTCGCGGGCGGCACGGTTTCGAAGGGCGATCCGCTGGTTGTCATGGAAGCGATGAAGATGGAGCTGACGCTCGCCGCGCCGCGCGATGGGGTGGTGGAAAATGTCGCCGTCAGCGAAGGGCAGCAGGTGTCGGAAGGCGCATTGCTCTTCAGCCTGAAGGCCGCTGAGGAATGACCCCGTCCCGCGTGACCATCGTTGAGATGTCGCCGCGCGACGGCCTGCAGAACGAGGCGCGTTTCGTCGAGACTGCCGAGAAGATCAGGTTGGTCGACATGCTCTCCGATTGCGGTTTCGAACGCATCGAAGTGACGAGCTTCGTCAGCCCCAAATGGGTGCCACAGCTCGCCGATGCCGCTGCCGTCATGGCCGGGATCAAGCGGCGGGCCGGGACACGCTATGCCGTACTGACGCCGAATATGAAGGGCTTTGAGGCAGCGGTCGCCGCCGATGCCGGCGAGATTGCCATCTTCGCGTCGGCCTCCGAAACCTTCTCTCAGCGCAATATCAACTGCTCGATCGCCGAAAGCATCGAGCGCTTCAGGCCGGTCGCCGACGCGAGCCGCGAGGCTGGCATTCCAATGCGCGGCTATGTCAGCTGCGTCGTCGAATGCCCCTATGAGGGCGCTGTCGCGCCGGAAGCCGCAGCCCGGGTTGCGGCGGAACTCCGCCGCCTCGGCTGTTTCGAGATCAGTCTTGGCGACACGATCGGCCGCGGGCAGCCGGAGGCGGTGGACCGGATGCTGGCGAGCGTGCTCGGGGAAGCCCCGGTGTCGATGCTGGCCGGGCATTTCCACGATACGTCAGGCCGGGCTCTTGAGAATATCGATGTCTCCCTGGATCGCGGTCTCGCCGTCTTCGACGCCTCGATCGGCGGTCTGGGCGGCTGCCCTTACGCGCCGGGCGCAAAGGGCAATGTCGATACGCTCGCCGTCGCCCGCCATCTGCAGGCGAAAGGGATAGAGACCGGCTTGCCGCTCGATGCGCTTGAGAATGTGGCCCGCTTTGCACGTGGCCTGAGGAGTGATGGATGACTTTCGAAACGCTTCATGTCACGGTCGAGGGCGGCGTGGCCCATGTGAGGCTGGCACGCCCGGAAAAGCACAATGCGCTGTCATCGCTGATGATGGACGAGCTCATCTCCGTCACCGCCAAACTGTCCGCCGATCCCGCAGTGCGGGCCGTCGTGCTGTCCGGCGAAGGCAAGAGCTTCTGCGCGGGCGGCGACCTTGGCTGGATGCGCGATCAGTTCACGGCGACGCGGGCCGGGCGGATTGCCGAGGCGCGGCGGCTGGCCATGACCTATCGGGCGGTGGACGATCTCCGGAAACCCGTCATTGCCAAGGTCAACGGCAATGGCTTCGGCGGGGGCGTCGGGCTTCTCAGCGTCTGCGACCTGGTAATCTCCGCCGACACTGCGAAATTCGGTCTGACCGAAGTGCGCCTCGGCATCATCCCGGCAACCATCAGCCCCTTCGTCATCGCCCGGATCGGCGTCTCGGCGGCCCGCGGGTTGTTCATGTCGGGCAAGCTCATCGATGCCCAAGAGGCAGCGGCAATCGGGCTCGTCAACCGCGCCGTCCCGGCCGATGCGCTGGATGGCGCTGTCGATGCGGAGATCGGTCATTTGCTGCAGGCCTCGCCCGAGGCCGCCTCCCGCGCCAAGGCGCTTCTGAAATCGCTCGGAAACCCTGTAACCGACGATGTCATCAATCGGGTCATCGAGCAGCTCGCCGATACCTGGGAGACGGCGGAAGCCCAGGAAGGTGTCACTGCCTTTTTCGAGAAGCGTGCGCCATCCTGGCGGTGGTGAGGTCGCCTTGCGCTTGAATTAAGCGCGATCTGAGCATACTTTGAACGAGCGACTGTCAAAATAGGCTAGGATCATCACCATGGCAGCTATCGGTTTCGACATTGCTGCGGCCCGCTTCGGCGATGGCCAATCGGCTTTCCTCTCGGCGCGCCGCGTTGCCGATCAGCTCGGCGTGACGCTGGCTGAACTCGCGAAGCTGATCGGTGTGGCGCGCAACACGCTGACGGCGAAGTCCAGCGCCCGCAAGGTCGACGGTGCGCTGAGCAATGTCGTGCGCATCCTCTCGATGGCCAGCGAGATGGCGGGAGACGACAATCGCGCCGTGATCTGGTTCAAGCATCAGCCGATCCCCGGCTGGGGCGGCAAGACCGCGTTCGATCTTGTCGGTGAAGGCAAGTCCGGCAAGGTTCTCGCCTATCTCGAAGCGGTTCGATCAGGCGTCTATGCCTGACCGGAATTCCGGTGATATCCTCCAGCTCTGGCGGGCCTTCGTTCCGCGCTGGGCTTTCGCGCCGCTCTCCGGCGAGGGAGCGGCGCGCTTCGGCGGGCGCTGGAATCCGGTTGGCGCGCCGGCGATCTATGCCGCCCGTGAGCTCTCGACCGCCTGGGCCGAATATAATCAAGGCTTCGTCCAGCATCCGGCGATCATCGCCCAACTGGAATTGGCCGGTGCGCGGCTTGCGGACACGACCGCTCCGGCAGTTCTCGAATCCTATGGCGAGGCAGCGGATATCCACCGCTGCGAGTGGCGCCAGGAGCTTGACGCCGGACGCATTCCCACGACGCACCGCCTGCGCGGACAGCTGATCGCCGACGGCTTCGATGGCGTCATCTACCCCTCCTTCATGTCGCCGGGCGGAACCTGCGTCGCCCTCTGGCGCTGGAATACGCCCGGTTCGCCCGAGCTTCGCGCCATCGATCCCGAAGGGCGTCTGCCGAAAACGGCAGCCTCCTGGCTCTAGGCTTTCGCAGCCCGCCGGCCTGACCCATTTGGGCATGATTGCGAAGCACGGCGCAATCTGGCAGTTTGCCGGAAATGGTCGCCATCTTCGGTGGCGCCGATACGAAAATGCGGGGAAGCGATTGACGATGAAAGCACCGACCGGCCGTGACGCTGCTCCGACGATTGCCGATGTGGCGCGGTTGGCGGGGGTCTCCCGAGCCGTTGCAAGCCGGGCGCTGTCGACGGAGCCAAGGCCGGTTTCGGCAGACAAGCGCGAGCGGGTGATCGAGGCGGCGAACACCCTCGGTTACAAGCCCAATCTGCTGGCCCAGAGCCTGACGACCAAGACCGTCAATCTCGTCGCCGTGGTCGTCAACCACATCCACGATCTTTCCGACCTCGATCTCTTCGACCGGCTGATCGACCAGATCCAGTCGATCGGCAAGCAGGTGATCCTGATCCGCATCGGCTCGGTGGCGCGCGTCGAGGAATTCCTGCGCAACGGCGTTGCCTATCATGTGGATGCCGCGCTGGTCTTTTCCGATTTCGCCGATGCAGTGACGGTGCGGAAGATGTTTCGTTCCGATCTCGTCGTGATGCTGAACGGTCTGCACGACCATCTCTCGCCCGTCGTCATGCCCGACGAGGCGACGGGGATATTCCAGGCGGTGGCAGATGCTGCCAGCAAGCGGGTCAGGACCGCGGGCCTCGTCACCGGCCGCGCCTCCTCGCCGGTCGAACACAGCCGCATCGGCATCTATCAAAAGGCCTTCGAGCAGCACAAGATCGAGCTCGTGCGCACTGTCCAGGGCGATTACTCCTATGCGAGCGGCCACGCCGCGGCGGCCGTCTTGACCGGCAACGACTGTCCGGACGCGATCTTCTGTACATCGGATGCCATGGCGATGGGCATTCTCGATGTCTGCCGGTCCGACTTCCCGGGCAACAAGCCGCCACGCTTCCGCCTATACGGCTTCGACAACCTGTCGCTGACGGATTTTGACGCCTATCCGATTTCCTCGATCGGCTACGACAAATCCGACTATGTCCGCCACGTCGTCGATTTCATCGCCGACCCCGAAGGCTTCCGCTCCGGCCAGCCGCCGATCTCGGTTCCCACCCGCTTCGTGCTGCGGGCGACGTCGTAATTCCGGAATTGCCGAGCTTTACCGCAACGGAAGCTCGAAGCTCTGTTTTACGGTTTCCATCGGGACATCCGTTTTGATGTTCAGAACGCTTGGAATTCGAGTCAGGTGGTCGGCCTGAAAACGCCAATAGCTGTGAAGATTAGAAGTGACGATGCGAAGGATCGCGTCACATTCTCCTGTGGTGAGGTAGCATTCAGTTACCTCGGGAAATTTTCTGACGGCCTCGGCAAACTGAAGCGTAACCTGAGCATCCTGCGTCTTGAACCAGATGCGAGCGAACACCGTCAGCCCTGCGCCGACCTTTTCCGGGTCCAGGATCGCAACGTAGCGATTAATGATCCCTGCATCCTCCAACAATCGAACGCGACGCAGGCATGGCGAAGGGGAGAGCCCTACTTCTCTTGCCAGCTCCACATTAGAAATACGTCCGTTACGCTGAAGGACGCGCAGGATTCGACGATCAATTTCATCCATGGCATTAAAGTCTTCAATTTTCAGTTAAATTGGCACATTATGCCAATAGCAGCCTGCTTCCTGGAATCTTAGCAAGATGATTGCGTACGCCGCAATCTATTCTCTGCGTCACCTAACCGCGGAGATGCAAACTATGGTGAAAAAGATCGTGCTTTCTTATTCCGGTGGCCTGGACACCTCGGTGATCCTCAAATGGCTGCAGGAAACATACCAATGCGAAATCATTGCGTTTACCGCCGACCTGGGACAGGGCGAGGAACTCGACCAAGTCCGTAGCAAGGCGGAAATGTTGGGTGTCACCGACATTCGCATCTTGGATTTGCGCGAGGAATTCGTTCGCGACTTTGTCTTCCCGATGTTTAGAGCCAACACCGTCTACGAAGGACATTATCTGCTGGGTAGCTCGATCGCCCGGCCGCTGATTGCCAAGTATCTTGTTCAGATTGCACAAGAAGTGGGCGCAGATGCCATCTCCCATGGAGCTACCGGCAAAGGAAACGATCAGCTCCGCTTTGAACTCGCGGCAAACGCGCTCGATCCGGCAATCAAGGTAATTGCCCCATGGCGACAGTGGGATATCCGCTCTCGCACCGAGCTTGTCGCCTACGCGGAGCGGCACCAGATTCCCGTCCCAAAGGACAAGCGAGGGGATGCGCCTTTCTCTATCGATGCCAACCTCCTGCATACTTCGACCGAAGGAAAGGTTCTGGAGGACGCCGGGGAAGCCGCATCCGCCTATGTCTATCAGCGCACGGTCGATCCCGTCGACGCACCCGATCTCCCGGAAGTGGTCACGATAGGATTCGAGAAGGGCGATGCTGTTTCAGTGAATGGCACGCAGCTTGGCCCCATGGAGCTTTTGATCGAACTCAATGGCTTAGGCAGCAAGCATGGGATTGGCAGACTGGATCTCGTCGAAAATCGCTTCGTTGGCGTGAAGTCGCGCGGGATCTACGAAACACCTGGCGGCACGATATTGCTCGCGGCGCATCGCGGTATGGAATCGATCACTCTCGATCGCGCGGCAGCTCATTTGAAGGACGAGATCATGCCGCGCTATGCGGAGCTGATATACAACGGCTTCTGGTACTCTCCCGAACGGGAGATGCTTCAGGCACTAATTGATCAAAGCCAAAATTATGTCAGCGGTGAAGTAACACTGAAACTTTATAAGGGGGCGGCCAATGTCATATCCCGCAGCTCTTCTAATTCGCTGTACTCCGCTGAGCTGGTGACTTTCGAGGACGATTTTGGCGCCTATGACCAACGTGACGCCGATGGCTTCATAAAGCTCAACGGATTGCGGCTGAAGAATTGGAGCGCCCGCAACAACAGGGTGCCCGCTTAAGTCTGGCACTGCCGCCGCAAAGCACCATGGCGGTTGCGGCGGCAGGTATTTAGGCGACTGTTACCACTGCGGGTTCAGAGCCGGCGGGTTGGCTTCGGGGCCCCACCACTTCTTGTAGTTCGCTTCGTAGGCGCCCGACTGGATGTAATCGGAGACGAACATGTCGAGCCAGCGGACGAATTCCGGGTCGCCCTTGGCGACGGCCATGCCGATCGGGTCGTTCGAATAGAGGCCTGCGAGGGTGACCAGCGCCGGGTTCTTGGTGGCGAGGTAGTCGAGCAGCGAGGAGTCCTCGATAGCAGCGTCGACGCGCTTCTGCTGCAGCTGCAGCACGCCGTCAGGCGCGAACTGGTCGACATAGACGAGTTCCGCATCCGGAACGGCGGTCTTCAGGAAGGTTTCGCCCGTCGTGCCGCGGCCGACGACGATCTTCTTGCCGGCGAGATCCTTCAGATCCTTGATGCCGGCATCCTTCTGCACGATGATGCGCAGGCCGGCGCGGTTATAGGGGATCGAGAAGTTGACGACCTTGGCGCGCTCGAGCGTTGCCGAGGTATTGGCGATCGCCACGTCGATCTGGCCGGAAACGAGCATCGAGATGCGCGCATCGCCGGAAACGTCGGTGAACTCGACGGGAACGCCGATTTTCTCGGCCAGGCGCTTGGCGACATCGACGTCGTAGCCGACGGGATTGTTCTGGTCGTCGCGGAAGCCGATCGGTTCGCCGCCGAGCGAGACGCCGATGCGGATCGTACCGCGCGAACGGATATCATCGAGCATGCCGGCGAAGGACGGCAGAGCCGAACCTGCGACGACGGCGATCGCAGCGATCGCGGTGAGTAAGCGTTTCATTGTTCCATTCCCTCTTCGTTGATTATGCCTGTTTCGCCGCCCGCAGTTCCGGTTCGGACATTGAATCCTCCCAGAGCCAGTAGCTGATTTCGCCCTCGCATCTGAAATTCACCACCTCATGATTTCCTTTTGCGTCAACCGCGTGAATGACGACACCTGCAAGGAAACCGGTATCCAGTTCGTTAAGCTCCTCGACGGCGAGCTTGATCGCGTCGGACAAGGAATAGCCGAGCTTCATGGCGAGAACGATGGTGCGCGAGGTCGAGCAGCGCATCGTCATCTCGCCGGTATGGGTGCAGGCGGCGGCGCCATAGCGGCTGTCGGCATAGAAGCCGGCGCCGGGGATCGGCGAGTCGCCGAGGCGGCCCGGATATTTCCAGGCCCAGCCGGAGGTCGACGTTGCAGCGTGAATGCCACGGGCGGCATCGGCGGAGAGGAAGACTGTCGTGTCGCGGACACGCTCGGGATCGGTAATCGCTCTGCTGAGCGGCGCCAGGGGAATGTTGGGGAATTTCGCGAGATCTTCGGGCGCGACTTCCTTCTCCAGCCGCTCCCACCAGACGCGCTTGCTGTCTTCGAAAAGCACGTCGTCCTCGGGGAAACCGATTTCACTTGCAAAGCGGCGGGCGCCGTTGCCGGTCAGCATCACATGCGGCAGGCGCTTCATGACTTCGTGGGCGAGCCTTGCGACCGGCAGCGTGTTCGGCACGGCGCCGACCGAGCCGACATTGCGCGTCGTGCCGTCCATCACGGCGGCATCGAGTTCCATGTCGCCGATCATGTTCGGCCAGCCGCCGTAGCCGACGCTGCGGACCTTCACTTCGCTCTCGACCTTGCCGATGCCGGCGACCATGGCGTCGAGGCTGTTGGCGCCGCTGCGCAGCATGTCGACCGTGTGGGCAAAACCCGGCCAGGCTTCTTTGTTGGCGATGAGCAGCATGAAAAACCTCTAATCTTTACGCATTTTGGAAAGGAACTGGGCAACGCGGGGCTGCGCCATGCCGCCATCGGCGGCGAAAAACTGTTCGGTCGGCAGGTCGACAAGCAGCTTGCCCTTGTCGAGGAAGACGATCCGGTCGGAAATCTGCCGGGCAAATTCGATCTCGTGGGTGACGAAGAGCATCGTCGTGCCCTCTTCGGCGAGCTTGGCGAGGATCGCCAGAACTTCGGCCGTCATCTCCGGGTCGAGTGCGCTCGTCACTTCGTCGAGCAGGAGGTAGCGCGGCTGCATGGCAAGCGCCCGGCAGATGCCGACGCGTTGGCGCTGGCCGCCGGAAAGCTGGGCCGGATAGGCATCGGCGCGCTCGCCGAGGCCGACGGATTGCAGGAGTGCACGGGCGGTCGCCTCGGCTTCGGCGCGCGGCTTCTTCAGAACCTCGATCGGCGCCAGTGTGACGTTTCCGAGCACCGTCATATGCGGATAGAGATTGAAGAGCTGGAAGACCGTGGCCGAGCGCTTGCGTGCCTCGGTCAGTTCCTTCGGCTTGCCGACATCGAAGTCGTCGACGAGGATGCGGCCGCCGTTCAGCTTTTCCAGTCCGTTGATGCAGCGGATCAGCGTCGACTTGCCGGAACCCGATGATCCCAGGATCGAGACCACTTCGCCTGGATTGATCGTCAGGTCCACACCGTCGAGGACGGTGGTCGAGCCGAACGCTTTCTTGACGTTTTCTACTTTGAGCATGTCAGAGCCCTCTCCAGGCGCTATGGGCCCTGAGGCGGTTTTCGAAACGGGTGCCGAGAAGCGCGACCAGCTTGGCCGTCGCGTAATAGAGCAGGCCGACGGCGGTCCAGACGATGAACGGCTTCAGCGTGCGCAGGTTCAGGATATTGCCGATCTTGGTGAGATCGACGACGCCGATGACGGAGATCAGCGATGTCACCTGCAGCTGGTTGACGAGCAGCGCGATCAGCGGGCCGATCGCAAAGGCCATGGCCTGCGGTGCCACGACATGGCGCAGCACCTGCCAGCGCGTCAGGCCGAAGACGCGGGCGGCCTCGATCTGGTCGCGGCCGATGGATTCGATTGCCGACACGGCGATGACATAGACGAAGGCGGCAGTATTGGCCGACAGCGTGATCGTCGCGGCGGTTATCGGCGTGATGCGGATATGGAAGAGTGCGGGAAGGCCGAAGAAGACCAGGAAGAGCTGCACAAGAACGGGCGAGTTCTTCAGGAGCTCGGCCAGGAAGGTGACGACAGGCATCAGCACCGGCACGCGATAGAAGCGCACGACAGCCCACAGTAGCCCGATCAGCAGGCCGATCAGCGAGGTGCCGAGGAAAAGCGCCACGCTGACGCCGAGGCCCTGGGCCAAAAGCACGAGATCGAAGGGGGTGAAATCCGTATAGCGCATCAGCCGACGGCCTCCATCATGTCACGGTTGAGGCGGCGGTGAAGCAGCGTGACGCCGAGCGAGACGAGATAGGTGAGTGCCGCATAGGCAACCAGCAGCACGACGTAGACCTCGAAGGGCCGGTATGTTTGCGACACGACGATCTGCGCCGAGCCGGTCAGCTCGTTCAGCGTGATGGTCGAGAGGATCGAGGAGGTCAGGATCAGGTTGATGAGTACCGAGCCGAGCGGGCGGATCGAGGTCCTGAGCGCGATCGGCAGGACGATCTTGGTGAAGGTGACGCGGCGCGAGAGCCCGCTGACTTCGGCCGCTTCGATGATGCCGGGATCGATCGCCAGAATGCCGGCGCGGATGACATCGGAGGCATAGGCGCCGCCGGCGATCGACAGGGCCACGACGCCGGTCGTGAACGCATCGATATAGATCCCGAGTTCCGGCAGGCCGTAATAGAAGAAGAACAGCTGCACGATGAAGGGCACGTTGCGGAAGATGTCGACATAGACGAAGGCAACGCGGCGCAGCGTCGGCGACGACGAGGTGCGGGCGATGGCCACGAAGGCGCCCATGATGACGCTGCCGAGCAGCGCCAGCGCGCAGGCTTCCGCCGTCAGCAGCGCGCCTTTGCCGAGAAAGCCGAGATGCGGCAAAAGGATCGAAAGGTCGAACCGCACGATCGCTCCCCCAAGCACGATTGAAACCGGTTTCATATTGCGGTCACAAAACGGCGCTGTCAAGCGCCGAGGTGGGGAAGCTGTGGAATAGTGAGACGCCCCGCATGAGGGTGCGGAGCGTCTCGTCGCGGCTTGGCGCCTCTCAGGCGGCGGAGAACGGCACGGCCACGAACGTCTTGTTGCCGCCGCGTTCGATCAGCAGCAGCACCGACTTGCGGCCCGACTTCGCGGCGCTCGCAACGGCGGCCTTGGCATCGCTGGCGTCGTGCACCGGCTTGTCGTTGACCGAGACGATCACGTCGCCCGTCTGGATGCCGGCAGCGGCTGCCGGCTTGTCGGGGTTGACGCTGGCAACGACGGCGCCGTTGACGCTGCGCGGCAGGTTCAGCTCCTGGCGGGCATCGGGCGTCAGGTCGGCAAGGCCGACGCCGATGCTCGGGCCGCTCTGGGTCTTGCCGTCGCTTTCGTCGGCTGCGGCCTGCTTCTGGCCGTCGTCGTTACCGCCGATCGTCACGTTCAGGTCGGTGCTCTTGCCATCGCGCCAGACGGTCATCGTCTGCTTGGCGCCGGGGCTCATGTCGGCGACGAGGCGCGACAGGTCCTTCGGCGTCTTGACGGCTTCTCCGCCGACGGCGGTCACGATGTCGCCAGTCTTGATGCCGGCGCGGGCGGCAGGCGTATCACCGGAGACGGCGGCGACCAGCGCGCCCTGGGCATCGCTGAGGCCGACGGCATCGGCAACATCCTTGGTGACGGCTTGGATCTGCACGCCGAGATAGCCGTGCTCGATCGAGCCATCCTTCTGCAGCTTGGCGACGATCATCTTGGCTTCATCGGAAGGAATGGCGAAGCCGACGCCGACGCTGCCGCCATTCGGCGAGTAGATGGCGGTGTTGATGCCGACGACATGGCCGTCGCGGTCAACGAGAGGGCCGCCGGAGTTGCCGTGGTTGATCGGTGCGTCGATCTGGATGAAGTCGTCATAGGGGCCGCTATGCAGGTCGCGGCCACGGGCCGAAACGATACCGGCAGTCACGGTCGTGCCGATGCCGAAGGGGTTGCCGATCGCCAGAATCTGGTCGCCGAGCTTCAGCTTGTCGGAATCACCCCAGGCGACGGTGGCGAGCGGCTTCGGCGCCTGGATCTTCAGGACGGCGATATCGGACTTCGGATCGGTGCCGACCAGCTTGGCCGGCAGTTCTGTGCCGTCGTCCAGCGTCACCTTGATGTCGATGGCGTTGTCGATGACGTGGTTGTTGGTGACGATGACGCCATCCGGGCTGATGATGAAGCCGGAGCCGAGAGCCATCGCATGCTGGCCGCCTTCATTCTTCGGTGCCTGGTGCGGGAAGGGGATGCCCTGCTGCTCGAAGAACTGGCGGAACTGCTCGTCCATCGGCGACTGCTGGTCGCTGGCGTCAGTGGCCTTCATGGTCGTGGTGACGGTGACGACGGCAGGCTTGTCGGCATCGACGATCGGCGCGAACGAACCGCCGGAGGCAAGCGTGCCGCCGATTTCGGCCGGTGCTGCGACAGCGGTCGCGGCATTGATGGTGAAGGGAAGCGCTGCGGTGCCTGCAATCAGGGCTGCACCCAGAAGCGCTGCTGTGCGGTGCTTGAGGAGAATCTTGGACATGGCGAATGGTCCCTTGCAAATCGTTGCTAAGCGGCGTCTTGGTTCCATGCCGGGAACGCGGGCGTCGGGCGAAATACACGAATTCTTCGCGATCGAAGATAAAATCGCCAGTATTGGCGGTTTTTACTAGGCTTCGTGAAGAATTAGCGCTTGAGAACTGATATGCGCCGCCTGACGTCACTTTACAAATTAAATGTTCATTACGGTTTCATTGCAAAACCGTAAGCATTACAGGGATTTAATATTTGGGGGCCGGAACAAATCCGGGCGGGGCCGGAACCCGCTGGTTCAGGCCTCGACCTGAACCAGATGGCCTTCGCTGACGCTCTTGTAGCAGCGCTTTGGCGGCACATAGCCAAGCGGCCGGATCGGGCTCTTCAGCTCGTCCGTTGAGAGGCCGCGCCTGATGCCGCGGCGCGCCGGATCGGGAACCGGGACCGCCGAGATCAGCTTCTTCGTATAGGGATGCTGCGGATTGCCAAAAACCGCCTCGCGCGGGCCGATCTCGACGATCTCGCCGAGATACATGACGGCGACGCGGTGGCTGACGCGCTCGACGACCGCCATGTCGTGCGAGATGAACAGGAAGGCGAGGTTGAGGCTCTGCTGCAGGTCCATCAGGAGATTGCAGACCTGCGCCTTGATCGAGACGTCGAGTGCCGAAACGCTCTCGTCGGCGACGATGACTTTCGGATCGAGCGCAAGCGCGCGGGCGATGCAGATGCGCTGGCGCTGACCGCCGGAAAACTCGTGTGGATAGCGCTCCATCATATCAGGCTTCAGGCCGACGCGTTCGAGCAGGTCGGCCGCCTTCTCGCGGGCCTGCGCCCGTGTACCCAGACCATGCGCCACGATCGGCTCGCTGACGGTGGCGCCGACGGTCATGCGCGGATTGAGGCTGGCGAAGGGATCCTGGAAGATCATCTGGATGCTGCGGCGCATGCGCCGGAGGCTCGAGGAATCGAGGCCGGTGACGTCGTAGCCGTCGAGATTGACCTTGCCGGCATTGGGCTCAATCAGCCGGGTGATCGAGCGTCCCGTCGTCGACTTGCCGCAGCCGGATTCGCCGACCAGCGACAGTGTCTCGCCCTGGAAGAGGTCGAAGGATACGTCCTCGACGGCATGGATCGCGCCCGTCCGGCTGCCGAAAATGCCGCCTCGGATCGCAAAGCGCGTCGTCAGGTTCTTGACTTCGAGGATCGGCGTCTTGCCGCGATCGACGGTGTCGGCAACGGCGGCCGGTTCGCTGCGCTCGCCCGTCGCGGTATCGACAACGGGGAAACGCAGCGGCCATTTCTGGCCGGTCATCGAGCCGAGCCGCGGCACCGCCGAGAGCAGAGCGCGCGTATAAGGGTGCTTGCCGCGATGGAAGATGTCGTCGGTCGCACCTGTTTCGACGGCCTCGCCACGATACATGACGATGGTGCGGTCGGAAATCTCGGCGACGACGCCCATGTCGTGGGTGATGAAGAGAACGGACATGCCTTCCTCTTCCTGCAGCAGCTTGATCAGGTCGAGGATCTGGCCCTGGATCGTCACGTCGAGCGCCGTTGTCGGCTCGTCGGCGATCAGGAGTTTTGGGCGCGAGGCGAGCGCCATGGCGATCATCACGCGCTGGCGCATGCCGCCTGAGAACTGATGCGGATATTCGTCGAAGCGCGACGAGGCGTTGGGAATGCGGACCTTTTCGAGCAGGCGGATCGTTTCGGCCCGCGCCTCGCTCTTGGTCATTTCGCCGTGGCAGGTCAGCGCTTCCGAAATCTGGCGGCCGACCGTGAAGATCGGGTTCAGCGATGTCATCGGCTCCTGGAAGATCATCGCCGCATCGTTGCCGCGCACCCGGCGCATCTCCCTGTCGGACAGCGACAGGATATCCTTGCCGTTCAGGAGGATGCTGCCCTCGATACGGCTCTGCTTCTTGGCAAGCAGGCGCATGATCGACAGCGAGGTGACGCTCTTGCCCGAGCCGCTTTCGCCGACGATCGCCACGGTCTCGCCGGGCATGACGTCGAAGGAGACGTCGCGCACGACCGGCCTCCAGGCGCCATCGACCAGAAACGACGTGGTCAGGTTGTTGACCGAAAGCACCGGTTTTGCAGCTTCACCCATATCCTGTTCCTGCTTCATGGTTCGGTCTCAGCTCTTGAGCGGGGTGGCAAACGAGGCCGAAGGGCGTCCCTCGGCGAGACGGGCGGCTTCGAGTGCGGCGATCTTCGCGTCGATCTCGCGACGGTCGATCATGCCGCTCGGTCTTTCGCGCGTCGCCATGGTTTCGGCGACATGCAGATAGCGTTCGCCGGCGACGGCGTAGAGCCGCCGCAGCTCTTCCAGTGGATCGGCACGGTCGTCGGCGCGGATGTTGAGCCAGGCATAATCCTGGTCGCGGTAGATCACGAGCGCGGCGGATTGCTTGCCGCGCTTGTCGCCACCGGCATCCTCGCCAGCCTGCATGGCTTCCAGCAGCCTTTCGGCGAGCGGCTTTCCCGCCGTCTTCTGGAAGGTCTCGAGCGCGGCCGCGATCACCTGCGGCCCGGCCAGCATGTTGCCGGCCACGGAGACATTCTCGGCGACCAGATGCCCGGCCCAGTCGATACACTTCTCGCCGGTAAAGACGGCATTGCGCCCCGTCGCGTCGATCATGTGGAACTGCCGCTGGTCGCGGCCTTCGTCGCGCGCGGCAAGTTCGGCAACGATCGCCTCCGGCGCCTGACCGGCGGCGAGCATCGCAAGACCGTCGACGCCATTCAGCGGATTGACGAAGGCCTGCGTCGCCACCGCGCCGATGCCGCCGCGGATATGCGGCACGATGCCACCAACGGCGAAGAAGCGGCTGGCGACGGCGATGCCGAGATGGCCGCTATCGGGGTCACGGGCGACGATCGAATAGGTCACGGTTATCTCCCCACCGCATAGGCCTGCATCAGCCGCGGCGTAGCCGCTGCCCGCAACAGGCCATCGGCATCCCGGCGTGCAGCGGTCAGGCGGCCGACCGTCCAGGGATCGGCGACCGTCAGCTTGTGGCCCTTCCGGCGCAGCGCCTCCAGCACGTCTTCGCCGAAATTCGCTTCGGCCATCAGGCTGCCCGGTTCGCGGGTGCGCGGGTAGAAGGAGCCCGGGAAATGCGAGGTGTGGAACAGCGGCTGGTCGATCGCCGCCTGCAGGTTCATCTTGTGATGGACATAGCGCAGGAAGAAGGAGAGCTGCCACTGTTCCTGCTGGTCGCCGCCTGGCGTGCCGAAGGCCAGTGTCGGGCGTCCCTCGTAGAGCGCGATCGATGGCGTCAGCGTCGTGCGTGGGCGCTTGCCGGGGGCAAGCGAGGTCGGCAGGCCGGGCTTCAGCCAGAACATCTGGGCGCGCGAATTCAGGCAGAAGCCGAGGCCGGGCACGACCGGCGACGATTGCAGCCAGCCGCCTGAGGGGGTGATCGACACCATGTTGCCCTCGCGGTCGATGACGTCGATATGGACGGTATCGCCGCGCTTCTCGGACAGATGCGCCATGGTCGGCTCATAGACGGCGCCGGTCTTCGAGGTGACGCCGAGCATGTCCATCGTGAGTGCATATTGCTCTTCGAAGCCGGGCACGATGCCGGGCTGCAGCTCCAGCGATGCCTCTGACTTGATGAGCTTGCGGCGCTCGTCGTTATAGGCGTCGGACAGCAGATGCTCGACCGGGATCTGCGAGAAATTCGGGTCGCCGTAATAGATCTCGCGGTCGGCGAAGGCGAGCTTCATCGCTTCGGTGACCGTATGGACGAAATCGGCACCGGCCGGATCCATCGAGGCGATATCGATGCCCTTCAAGAGCGCCAGCGTCTGCAGGAAGACTGGTCCCTGGCCCCAGGGGCCGATCTTGGCGACCGTCCAGCCGTGATAGTCGTAGGTCTGCGGCGCTTCGATCATCGCCGACCAGTTCGCCATGTCATCGGCGGTGATGACGCCCTTGTGCTTGGTGCCGCTGGCATCCATCACCGCGGTCGAACCGGCGTAACGCTCGATCGCTTCGGCCACGAAGCCGCGATAGAAGGCGTCGCGGGCCGCCTGGATCTGTTCTTCGCGATCGCGCTTGGCTTCCGCCTCGGCGACAATCCGCTTCCAGGTTTCGGCGAGAACCGGGTTCTTGAAATTGGAGAGCGGCTCGGGAACGGAGCCGCCGGGCAGCCATGTCTGGTGCGAGGTCGGCCATTCCTTCTCGAAGAAGGAGGCGAGGCCGGCGATTGTCGCCGAGACGCGCGGCAGCATCGGATGGCCGTTTTCGGCATAATAGATTGCCGGTTCGAGAACCTCGCGGACGGTCAGGCGGCCATAGTCGCGCAGCATCAGCATCCAGCCGTCGAAGCTGCCGGGGATGACGGTCGCGAGCAACCCGTCGCCGGGGATCAGCTTCAGGCCTTCGGATGTGTAATGCTCGATCGTCGCACCAGCCGGTGCCGGTCCCTGGGCACAGATGACCTCGACCTTGTCCTTCTTCTTCGAATAGAGGATCGCCGGCATGTCGCCGCCCGGGCCGCAGAGATGCGGCTCGACGATCTGCAGCACGAAGCCGGTGGCGACAGCCGCGTCGAAGGCGTTGCCGCCCTTTTCGAGGATGCTCATGCCGACAGCGGAGGCGATCCAGTGGGTCGAGGTGACGACGCCGAATGTGCCGAGGATTTCGGGACGGGTCGTGAATGCGGTCATTTCATATGTCCTTTCAGGAGATCATGCTTCGCGCGGATCGAGCGCATCGCGCAGGCCGTCGCCGAGGAGATTGAAGCCGATGACGACGAGGAAGATCGCCGCCCCCGGCCACATCGCCATCCATGGGGCTTGGGAGAGGAAGTTCTTGGCAACGTTCAGCATCGAGCCCCAGCTGGCGGCAGGCGGCTGCTGGCCAAGACCGAGGAAGGAGAGGCTGGCCTCGGCGATGATCGCGGTGGCGACCGTCAGCGTTGCCTGGACGAGGATCGGTGCCGCGACGTTCGGCAGGATGTAGCGGGTGATGATGCTGAAATGGCGAAGGCCGATCGAACGCGCGCCCTCGACATAATCCTCGGTCTTGACCGCGAGCACCTGGCCGCGTGTCAACCGGATGAAGATTGGCATCGCTGACAGGCCGATGGCGATCATCGCATTGGTCAGGCTCGGCCCCAGGAAGGCGGCGAGCGCGATTGCGGTGATCAGGAACGGCATGGCGAGGAAGGCCTCGGTGATGCGCGAGATGATCTGGTCGACCCAGCCGCCGAAATAGCCGGCAAGCAGCCCGAAGGGTACGCCGATGAAAACGGAGATCGCTACCGAGAAGACGCCGGCCATCAGCGAGGCCTGCGCTCCCCAGATCATGCGGGAGAGGATATCGCGGCCGATATCGTCGGTGCCAAGCCAGTGGGCGGCCGATGGCGCCTTGCGGATCGCCGACCAGCTGGTGGCGTTGGGATCCGGGATCGGCAGGATTGGCGCGGCGGTCGCCAGGATCGCGAAGAAGGCGATGATGCAGAGGCCCACAAGCGCGCCCTTGTTGGCCTTCAGTTTGCGCCAGGCGCGGCTGGGTACGCGCTGCTCGGTGGCGACGGCAACCTGATCGATGGCGGTCATAGCGAGGCCCTCATGCGCGGATTGAGAAGGACGAACAGGATATCGGCGATGAGGTTCATCATGATGAAGCCGATCGCGGTGCAGAGCACGACGCCCTGGACGACGGCGTAGTCGCGGTTGAAGACGGCATCGACGATCAGCTTGCCGAACCCCGGAATGGTGAAGATCTGCTCGGTCAGGACGGCGCCTGCGAGAAGTTCGCCGAAGAGCAGCGCGCTCAGCGTCACGATCGGCAGCACGGCATTGCGGAAGCTGTGTTCGAGAACGACGGAGCGCTCCGAAAGCCCCTTGGCGCGGGCGGTGCGGATGTAGTCGGCGCTGAGGACGCTGAGCATCGCCGAGCGCGTGTGGCGCATCAGCGTCGCCGCCAGCGCGTTGCCAAGCACGAAGGAGGGCATCAGCATCGTCTGGATCGAACGGAGCGGGTCGTTGAAGAAGGGCTCGTACCCTGATGCTGGCAGCCAGCCGAGCTTCACCGAGACGAGCAGGATCAGCATGATGCCGAGCCAGAAATTCGGGATCGAGAGGCCGGAGAGCGCGATCAGGTTCGCGAGATAGTCGAAGAGCGTATTCTTCTTCACCGCCGCCAGAATGCCCATGGGAACGCCGATCACGAAGGCGAAGATCATCGACATGATGGCAAGCTGGATCGTCACCGGAAGCTTCTCGGCGACGAGCTCGAGAACCGGCTGATTGGTCCTGAGCGAGATGCCGAGATCGCCCTGCAGCACCGAGCCCAGCCAGGAGACGTACTGGTAGGGCACCGGATCGTTCAGCCGGTATTTCTCACGCAGATATTCGATGACTTGTGGGTCCCGCTCTTCGCCGGCCATCGCGAGGATGGGGTCGCCGGGCAGGAGCTTCTGCAGCGAAAAGACGAAGACCGATATGATCAGCAGCGTCGGAATGGCGACGAGAAGCCGCTTGGCGATGTAGGTATACATGGTGGCGATCCTGAACGGGCCTGGAGAGGCGGCGGGATGGCCCCGCCGCCACGGTTGCTAGGCTCAGCCTTCCTTCTTGACGCCGGTCAGGCGGATCATGCCATCCGGCGAGGCGACGAAGCCGGTGACGTTCTTGTGCAGCGCCCAGATCCACGAGTTATGGCCGAGATAGATGATCGGCAGGTCGTCGTTGAGGATCACGGCGGCGGCGTCGTATTTCTGCTTGCGCACCGCATCGTCGGTGGAGGCGCGGGCCTCGTTCAGCAGCTTGTCGACCTCGGCATTGCAATACTTGGTATCGTTGATGCCGCCCTTGCAGGTGATGAACTGATGGATGTTGCCGTCGGGATCGATGCGGCCCGACCAATCGGAACGGCTGAGCTGGTAGTTGCCGGCCGTCTGTTCCGAAAGTAGCGTCGCGAATTCCGTCGAGCGGATCGTCACGTCGAAACCGGCCTCGGCCACCATCGACTGGATGATCTGCATCATCTGCGAAGCCACGGGGTTGTTCTGCACCTGCAGCTCGATCGGCACGCGGTCGAAACCGGCTTCCTTGACGAGCGCCTTGGCCTTGTCGAGATCGCGGGCCGGAACCGGAACATCCTTGTCGAACCACGGGCTGTTCGGCGGGAAGGACTGGTTGCCCGGAACGGACGTGCCTTCATAGACGATCTGGTTCAGCGCTTCGCGGTCGATCGCCAGCGAAAATGCCTGGCGCAGGCGCTTGTCCTTGCCGAACGGATTGTCGGCGCGTGCGCCGTTGCCGATATTGGCGTAGAGCGCCATGTAGCCGGTGCCGATCGCATCGGCATAGGTGAGGGTCGAATCTTCCTTGACGGATGCGGCGTCGGTCGGTGCCAGACGCTCGATCATGTCGAGATCGCCTGAGCGCAGGTTGGCGAGGCGCACGGTGGTATCCGGGATCGGCAGGTAGGTGACCTTGTCGATGAAGATATTGTCTTTGTTCCAGTAGTTCTGGAACTTCTCAAGCACGATGCGGTCCTGCTGGACACGCTCGACGAACTTGAAGGGACCGGCGCAGACCGGATGATTGCCGAAATTGGCGCCGAGCTCCTTGGCGGCTTTCGGCGAAACGATCATGCCGGCGCGGTCGGAGAGCTGGGCGAGCAGCGTGACGTCAGGGCTCTTCAGCGTGAATTTCACTTCGTATTCGCCGGTCGCTTCGACCTTCTCGACCGAGGTCAGCTCGCTCTTGCGGCGCGATTCCGGCAGCGTCATGTTGCGCTCGATGGTGGCGACAACGGCTGCGGCATTCATCGGCGTTTCGTCGTGGAACTTGACGCCTTCGCGCAGCTTCATCGTCAGCGCCTTGCCGTCATCCGACCAGTGCCATTCGGTGGCGAGCTGCGGCACGATCTTCAGGTCTGGGGTGACGTCGACAAGCTTGTCGCACATCGCGGTATAGACGATGCGGCCGACGAAGGTGCGCGACTGCGCGGGATCGAGCACGTCGGCATCGTCCTGCAGGCCGATCTTCAGCTCGGCGGCAAAGGATGGGAGGGCAACAAGCGCCCCGGCTAGAAGGGTCGTCACAAAACTGGCGGTCTTCATTTCACTCTCCTCTGGTTCTTTTTTGCTTCATTGCCGGCGGCTCTTCAGGTGAGCTCTTCTTTGGTCTCCGGTATCTGGTGGTCGAGCGAGGTCATGCGGACCAGGCTCTCCTGCAGTGTCAGCAGGTGCTGGCGCATGGCTTCGCCGGCTCTCGCGGGGTCGCGGGCGGCGATCGCGTCGACGATCGCGGTGTGCTGTCCATAGGTCACCGTACGCGTCTTGCTGGCGGCGCGTGCCCGCTCGCGGATCGTCTGCCAGGCTTCGTCCTGGCGCACGCGGTTGATGACGTCGAAGATCGTCAGGAAGAACTGGTTGCCGGCCGATTGGGCGATATGGCGGTGCAGCGCGCCGTCCCAGAGCTCGCGGCCATCGGCATCGGTGCTTTCGTAGATCTTCTTGACGAGCTCATACATGCGCTCGACATCGGCCTTCTTGGCGCGGATGGCGGCAAGCTGAGCGAGCTGCGGCTCGATGCGCAGGCGCACTTCCATGATTTCCATCAGGTCGGTGCCGGCGACGATCGAATCCACATGCTCGCTCCAGCCGTCGGGGCGCCTTCCGGCAAACGTGCCGGATCCCTGGCGGCGCCAGATCAGTCCCTCGGCTTCCAGAACTTCCAGCGCGCGACGGATGGCGCGGCGGCTGACGTCGAGCATCTCCGAGAGAGCCCGCTCGGTTGGCAGCTTGCCGTCGGCATCGAGGCTGTCCGAGCGCAGCAGCGCACGCAGCTTGTCGAGAGCGTAATTGGAGTTCCCCGTGGTCTCATCCATGTCGAATGGTCCGAACCAATTTCTTATTGGTCCAATCCAAAACCATATTGGTTCGCATCGTCAAGCGGTTTTTTGTGCAATTTTTGCATTGCACAAAAGATAGGCTGTGGATTTCGCTACGCACAAAAAATCCGGCGCCGATGACGCCGGATTGGGCAGATAAAGATGCAAAAACGCTTAAATACCGGCGATTTTGCGCAGATCGTCGGTTGAGCCGGGTGCCGTTGCCAGAACCGGCGCACCCTTGGTCAGGCGTTCGCCTTCGGTCGGGAAGGGGTGGTACCAGCCGCCGGCTTCCTTGACGAGGCAGTAGCCGGCCATGCAGTCCCAGGCGTGCATGTAAGGCTCGTAATAGCCGACGAGACGGCCGGCGGCGACATAGGCGAGCATGAGGGCGCCGGAGCCGTTGCGGATGAAATTGCCGCCGGCTTCCAGCAGGCTTTCCACCATCTTGCCGACGAAGGCAGGCGTAACGTGGTTGTTGGCGCCGATGCCGGTCACGGCGTTGCGGATGGTGCGGGACGGATCGAGCGAGAGTGTCTTGCCGTTCAGCGTCGCGCCCATGCCGAGTGCTGCCGCATAGAGTTCGTCGTGGCAGGGCGCCGAGATGACGCCGACGACGGGCACGCCGTCATGCAGCAGGCCGATCGAGACGCACCAGTTCGGCATGCCGTTGACGAAGGGGCTGGTGCCATCGATCGGATCGACGACCCAGGTGAAACCCGATGTGCCGGATTCGAGGCCATATTCCTCGCCGAGAACGCCATCGGCGGGGTAGGCCTCGTTGAAGCGCTTGCGGATCAGGTTTTCCACTTCGCGGTCGGCAATCGAGACCACGTCCTGCGGATCGCGCTTGGTTTCGATGACCAGCGTTTCGCGGCGCTTGAAATAATCGAGCGCGACGGCTCCCGCTTCACGGGCCACGGCTTCGGCCAGCGCGAGGCGCGCTTCAAGCCCGGGTACGACATGCGACGTCATGAAAATCTTCCCTTGATGAAATGCGGGCTCAGCCGCCGATGATGGCAATGCCGCGATCCTTGAAGCCGATCTCCACCTCTGTCAAAGGCGCAAAGGCCCTTTCCACTGCGGGGTCGACGACGAAGAGCGTGCCGTTACTGGTTTTGACTTCATATTCCACGTGGTCGCCAAGGTAGGCGGCGTGGGTGATCTTGCCGCTGTAGGCGCCGCCGTTTTTCGGCGCCAGCGTGATGGCGTTCGGGCGTATCGCGAGCTGTGCCGGGCCAGGGCGCATGTTGCGGCCCGATATGCGATGCGTGAGACCTTCGACATTGATCGTCGCGTGATCGCCATCGATGCCGATGACATCGCAGGGCACGACATTCGCCTCGCCCATGAAGTCGGCGATGAAGGCGGAGACCGGCTGGTCGTAGAGATCGCGCGGCGCGCCCTTCTGGGCGATCTCGCCGTCCTTCATGACGATGATCTGGTCGGAGACGGCAAGTGCTTCGTCCTGGTCGTGGGTGACATAGACTGCGGTGAAGCCGAGCCGCTGCTGCAGCTCGCGGATCTCGGTGCGCACCCTGCGGCGCAGGCGGGCGTCGAGGTTCGACAGCGGCTCGTCGAGCAGCAGCACCTGGGGCTCGAGCACGAGGGCGCGGGCGACGGCGACGCGCTGCTGCTGGCCGCCGGAGAGTTCGGCGGGCAGGCGCTGGCCCATGCCGGCGAGGCCGACGAGCTTCAGGCCCTCCTCGGCGCGCTCGCGCGCCTCCTTGCGTTTCATGCCTGACGACTCCAGGCCGTAGGCGACATTGTCGAGCGAGGTCATGTGCGGGAAGAGCGCATAGGACTGGAACACCATCGACACGTCCCGCTCGTTGGCCGGCAGCATCGTCACATCCTTGCCGCCGATCAGGATGCGGCCGGACGAGGGGTGCTCGAGACCGGCAAGCATGCGCAGCGTCGTCGTCTTGCCGCAGCCGGAGGGGCCGAGCAGGGTCACCAGCGTGCCGGGCTCGATCGTCAGCGACAGGTTGGGAATGGCGGTGAAGGCGCCGAAGGTCTTGCGCACGTTCTCGAAGACGACGGAACCGGGTTTGTTGCTGCTCATGCGGTTTTCTCCTGACCGAGAGGTGCGGATGCGGTGGCCGCCGGCGCTGCCATCGCGACGCGGTTTTCGCGGCGCAGACGGCGTTCACCGACGAGGAACTGGAAGCCGGCGATGACGGTGACCATGACGACGATCAGCGCCGAGGAATAGGCGATGGCGACGCCGTATTCGCCATTCTCGACGAGGCCGACGATATAGGCCGTGGACATGTTGTATTCGGCGCTGACCAGGAAGATGACGGCGCTGATCGAGGTGATGGCGCGCACGAAGGAATAGACGAGTGCTGCCGTGATTGCCGGGCGCAGCAGCGGCAGGATGACCTTGCGGATCGTCCGGAAGCTGTTGGCGCGCAGCGTCAGCGATGCCTCGTCGAGGCTCTTGTCGAGCTGGCTCATCGCCGCCACGCCGCCGCGCACGCCGACCGGCATGTTGCGGAACACGAAGCAGGCGACCAGGATCAGCGCCGTGCCGGTCATTTCGAGTGGCGGCAGGTTGAAGGCCATGATGTAGCTGATGCCGATGACGGTGCCGGGGATCGCGAAGCTCAGCATCAGCGCGAATTCGAAGACGTTCCGGCCGACGAACTTCTGGCGGACGATGATGTAGGCCGTCAGCAGGCCGACAGCGGCCGTGAGCGGGGCGGAGATCAGGGCGATCTCCATTGTCGTCCAGAACGAATTCCAGGCGACCCCCGTCCACGCCAGGCCGCCGTCATCACGGAACCCGATCGAGAAGGCGCGAATGTAGTGTTCGAATGTCAGGGTATTATCGAGGCCCCAGGTGCGCACGAAGCCGCCGAACAGGATCATCGCATAGACGACGATGGTGAAGATCGCCCAGGGGATGACGAGCGAATGGACGGCAATCGAGACGCCGCGCGGCAGCGCGATATGCTGGCCGGAATCGCCCTTGCCGGTTACCGTCGCGTAGCTCTTGCCCTGCAGCCAGAAGCGCTGGGCGATGAAGGCCGACATGGTGAAGACGAGCAGGATCATGGCGAGCACGGCGGCGCGGGCCGGATCATTCTGCGAGCCGACGACGGCGAAGAAGATCTCCGTCGAGAGCACGCCATGGCTGCCGCCGAGCACCATCGGGTTGCCGAAATCGGCCATGCTTTCGATGAAGCCGATCAGGAAGGCGTTGGCGAGGCCGGGCTTCATCAGCGGCAGCGAGACACGCCAGAAGGTGCGCCAGCGGTCAGCGCGCAGCGTCTGCGACGCCTCCTCCATCGACGGGCTGACGCCCTCGACGACGCCGATCAGCACGAGGAAGGAAATCGGCGTGAAGGACAGAACCTGGGCGATCCAGATGCCGGTGAGGCCATAGAGCCAGCGGCCGGGCTCGACGCCGAGGAGTGAAGAGACCAGCTGGGTGGCGACGCCGGAACGGCCGAACAGCAGGGTGAGCGCCAAGCCGACGACGAAGGGCGGCGTGATGATCGGCAGGATCGTCAGCAGCCTGAGGCCCTTCTTGTAGGGAAAGCGGGTGCGGGTGGCGACAAGCGCAAAGCAGAGGCCGAGCGTCGTGGAGCCGGCGGCGGTCATGATCGCCAGCCAGAGCGTGCGCCAGGCAACCCCGCAGCGCTCACCGCCGACAACACAGCCGAGGCTCCAGACGGACGAATCCTGGATATTGGTGAGGAAGCCGCTGGGATTGAAAGAGCCGTCGAAATCCTGAAACGCGCCGACAAACATGCTGCCGACCGGATAGAAGACGAAGATGGCGACGAGGAATACCAGCATGGCGATGGCGCCGACCACGAAGGCGTCGCCCTTCATCACGCCGCGTTCGGCAAGGCCGAAGGCGAAGAAGAACACGAAGACGAGGCCGGTGACGGTGGCGCCCGCGCCCATAGACGGCTGGCCGTCAGGAAGCGCGCCGAAGAGGGCTTCGGCGAATGTCCAGCTCCAGCCGGAGAGATTGATCGCCAATCCTTCGAGCGTCAGGAAAAGGACCCCCAGGCCGCCTGCCCAGGCAAGCAGCGTGGCGCGGGATTTCGGATCGGGAAGGAAGCGCGCGATGCCGCCAAGCAGAACGAAGAAGACGGCGATCGCGAGCCACCATCGGCCATAGGTGGTGATCTGCAGGATGCCGGGCGCCGTGGAGGGATCGCCCAGGAAATCAGACAGCCAGCCAAGGCCGAAGAAGCCGCCTTCGATCCGATACCACGGGAGCAGTATCAGGGCGGCAATGGCGAAGACGAGAGCGATATCCAGTCTGCGATTGTGGTTCTTCATGGGGTCGCTCCCGCTTGAGCACGGTATAGGCATGGCGGCCGGCAGCGCTGGGCTCCCGGCCATCGGTTTTACGAAGATCAGTTCGCCTTGGCGCCGATTTCCTTGTCCCAGCGGGCGAGAAGCGCCTTGCGGACATCAGGGTTGCCGTACTTCGCGAAGTCGTAGTCGATCAGCTTGATGTCCTCGAACTTCGGAGCTTCCTTCGGCACCTCGGCCGACTTGTTGGACGGCAGCTGGAAGGACTTGGCGTCCTTCATGTGCGACTGCGCCTCGGCGCTGAGTGCCCAGTCGTACCACTTCTTGGCATTTTCGAGGTTCTTGGCGCCCTTGACGATCGACATCGAGCCGATCTCGTAACCCGTGCCTTCGCAAGGCGCGACCGCCTTGATCGGGAAGCCTTCGACGGTCTGGGCGACGGCGTCATGCATGAAGACGATGCCGATCGTCGATTCGCCGCGGGCAGCCGCCTTTACCGGCGCCGAGCCGGACTTGGTATATTGCGAGACGTTGGCGTTCAGCTTCGTCAGATAATCGAATGCCTGGTCCTCGCCCATGATCTGCACCAGCGTCGCCAGCGTGTTGTAGGACGTGCCCGAGGAGTTCGGGTTGGCGATCTGGATCTCGCCCTTATAGGACGGATCAAGCAGATCGGCCCAGCACTTCGGCTCCTTGAGGTTCTTCTGCTTCAGGATGTCGGTATTGTAGCCCCAGCCGAGCGCCCCGGCATAAACGCCGACCGTGCGGTACTTGGCGCTTTCGGCCTGCTTCTTGGCCCAGTCCTGCAGCTGGTCGAAGAGCGGCGATTTGTATTCGAGCGTCAGGTTTTCCGCTGCTGCCTGCAGATGCGGGTCGCCGGTGCCGGCCCACCAGATGTCGGTCTTCGGATTGCGGGCCTCGGCGCGGATCTTGGCATAGGTCTCGCCGGCGGACAGGCGCACCATGTTCACCTTGATGTCGGACTGCTTCTCGAACAGCCCCTTCATGAGGTCGCAGACCTCTTAGTCGGCCGAGCAGATGACGTTGAGATTGCCGGCGGCATGGGCCGAAAAGGCACCAAAAGACACAGTCGCGGCGAGCATCGCTGCCGCAATTTTAGCTGAACGCATTATTTCCTCCTGGATGTGGCGGCGCCTCCACGCCGATCGCCTTTGCAAGCGTGTGCAAATGCTGCATGACCTAATAAACCCTGTCAACCACTTTTGTCACAAAACTGTCATAAAAGTCCTGGAGGTGGATATTGCACGCAATTGCAATATCGTGCACAGTCGCGTGCAAGGGGAGATTCAGGTGGTCACGAAAGTCTTTGTCAGCGCGCAGGAAGTTGCGGAAAAGGCGGGCGTTTCCCGCTCGGCGGTGTCGCGTACCTTTACGCCGGGAGCAAGCGTCGCGCCCGAAACCCGCAAGCGGGTGATGGAGGCCGCCGAGGCGCTCGGTTATCACGTCAACCATCTTGCCCGCGGGCTGATGCGCAACGAGAGCGGCATCGTCTGCCTCATCGTCTCGGAAATGGGCACGCCCTACCGTTCGTCGCTGATCCGCGCCGTGACGCAGCACCTGCAGAATTCCGGCAAGATCGCCATGCTGATCAATACCGATCGTTCCGACGGCAGTGTTGACCGGGCGCTGCGGCAGGCGATCCGCTACCGCGCCGATGCCTCGATCATTCTCTCCGGCCTGCCCGACAAGTCGATCACCCAGCTCTGCCTGAAGAACGGCCAGCGGCTGGTGCTGATCAACCGCGACGACGACCAGCCGGGGCCGCTCAGGATCAATCTTGACGACCAGGAAGCGGCCGGCCGCATCCTGACGGCCTTTGTCCGCGCCGGCTGCCGGCGGCTCGCCTTCGCCAATTCGGAAGTGGGAACGCCGAGCTTGATGGCCCGCGAACACGGCTTCGTCGCGGCTGCGGCGGCACTCGGCATGGAGGTCGCCGTCGAGCGTTTCGGTTCGACCGGCTATGAGGCGGGCAAGGTCGTCGCCCAGCGCCTGCTGACCCGCAAGGAGCGCCCGGACGCGATCTTCTGCGCCAACGATCTGCTCGCCTGCGGCGTGATGGACGCGGCGCGCCACCAGTTCATGATGTCGGTTCCCGACCAGCTCTGCGTCGCCGGGTTCGACGACATCGAACAGGCCTCATGGTCCTCCTACGATCTGACGACGTTTGCCCAGCCGGTCGAAGCCATCGCCCGGGAGGCGGTTGCCTTCCTTGCTGCGCCGGGGGCGGCTGACGAGGAGGCGCAAGTGCAGACGCTGAAGCTTCACGCGGAGCTCGTCTGGCGCGGTTCGATCCGCGGCGGCTGATCGCGTCGCGGAGCTTTGTGCATACGATTACACAGATTTTCGAACGGCGGATCTATGTGTGCTAGAGCGCCACTTTCGCTGTAATTCAAAGATATTTTGCCTGTTCCAATGAAAGAAGCGGTTCCGCAACCGATCGCTACGGCAGCCTGCGTCAAAAGTCAGCTTGAACACGTTTACATTGTCTCGTAGATGTCGAGGCGGCCGGTGCGGTTGCCGAGGCCAGCGAGCGGAATGGACATGTCAGAAAAGCGCGTGCATCTGGTCTTCAAGACCCATCTGGATATCGGCTTCACGGATCACGCGGAGAAGGTTCGCCGCCAGTATCACGAGCGGTTCATCCCGCAGGCGATCGAGACGGGCGCGCATTTCTATGCGGAGAACCCCGAGGAGCCGAAGTTCATTTGGACGACGGGCGCCTGGCTGATCTGGGATCATCTGAATTCGCGCTCTCCGGCCGAGGTGGCAAAGCTCGAGGAGGCGATCGAGCGCGGGCTGATCCGCTGGCACGGCCTGCCGTTCACGACGCATACCGAGCTGATGTCGCCCGACCTCTTTCGCGCCGGGCTGTCCTATTCGCAGGAGCTCGACCGGCGCTTCGGCAAGAAGACGATCGCGGCGAAGATGACCGATGTGCCCGGCCACACGCTCGGCACGGTACCGCTGCTTGCCGAAGCCGGGATCCGCTTCCTGCATCTCGGCGTCAACACTGCTTCGCCGCCGCCCGAAGTGCCTGACGTCTTCCGTTGGCGCGCGCCCGGCGGCGAGGAAGTCGTCGTCATGTATCAGCGCTCCTATGGCGAGACCTATTTCCCGGAAGGCTTTGCGGACGGGCTGAGCTTTGCCCATACCAACGACAATATCGGCCCTCAGAGCGTGCCGCAGACCGCCGAAGCGCTGCGCGAAATCCGCCATCGCGAGCCGGATGCGGTGATCCGCGCGGCAACGCTCGAAGATTACGGCGCACTCCTCTGGGAGGCGCGCGAGCGCTTTCCTATCGTCGATATCGAGCTCGGCGATAGCTGGATCCACGGCAGCGCCACCGACCCGCAGAAGACAGCGCAGTTCCTCGCCTTACAGCGGCTTTACGACCGCTTCGCCGCTGACGGCCTGACGAAAAGCCGGCTCGCCTTCGGCCGTGAGCTGGCGATGGTCGCCGAGCACACCTGCGGCGTCGATATCAAATCCTATCTGCGTGACGACAAGGCCTGGTCGCGGCCGGATTTCGAGGCGGCGCGCAAGAGCGATTACCGCTTTGCCTATGCCGAGCAATCCTGGCAGGAGCAGCGCGATTATCTCGGCAAGGCTGTCTCGATGTTGGAGCCCGAAGATATCGCGGCGGCCACACAGGCGCTTGGCGAGCTTGCGGCGCCTGCATTGCCGGCGATCTCAGGAAAAGACACCGAGCTGAAAGTCGGCGATTGGACGATCCGTCTCGATGACGAAAGTGGCGATATCGCCTCGATCGGCACGCCTTCGGGCAAGGTGATTCCGGGCCGTGGCGGCGCTCTGCTCGGCTATCGCTACGAAAGCTACGATGCCGCCGATGTCGGCAGGCATATGGACACCTATCTGACGCACCGGCAGGAATGGGCGGTGCTCGATCATGACAAGCCAGGGCTCGGCCAGTCGGGCGCTGCGCTGTCGCAATCCTTCTCACCGGTTCTCGAGGCGGCCACGGGCAACATGATGTTGCTTTCGCTGCCCGAGCGCGCATCGGCTTCATACGGGTCGCCAAAGCATGTTTCGCTGCGGTTCTCGGATGAGGGCGATGCGCTTTCCATTCAGCTGACACTGCATGCCAAGCCCGCCAACCGCATGCCGGAGGCGAGCTTCTTCTTCGTCACGCCCGTGGGCGAGACGGAGTGGAGCTTCCGAAAGATGGGGCTCTGGCATCGCTCGGATGCGATCGCCGAAAGCGGCGGGGCGCAACTGCAGGCCGTCAGCGCGGCACGCTCCGGTGCGCTGCAGATCGAGCCTCTGGATACGCCGCTCGCCGCACCCGCAAGCTGGGATTTCATGACCTTCTGCAAGACCCGCCCGGACTTTGCGGAAGGCATCCGGTTCAATCTCCACAACAACAAGTGGGGCACGAATTTCCCGATGTGGTGCGAGGGCGACATCATCGCCCGCTTCCGGCTTTCCGAAATTTAAGTACCTGAAAAATAATAGCAAAGCCAAGCCGCGGAGAGCGATCTCCGCGGCTTTTTCGTTGTGGAAAAGTCTTTATCCTCGCCCGCTTGCGCTAAGTTGGATACTAATATACTACTTCTTGCCAAGCCAACGGGAGGTGGCGACGGGTGGAGAAAAATCTCGGGCATAGGATTGTTGGCATGCGGAGCGCGGCGCGATGAGCGAAGCCCGCAAGAAGCGCTCGCTCGCCGGCGTCACCCATCTCTCGCATCAGCGCGCGGCCGCCCCGCGCGCCGCAACGCTGGTCTATAGCGCGCTGCGCGACGACATCATTTCCCTGCGCCGCAAGCCGATGGACCTGCTCAACGAGAAGGAACTGGAGGCGCAGTTCGGCGTCAGCCGCACGCCGATCCGCGAGGCGATCCTGCGTCTCTCCGACGATGGCCTCGTCGATGTCTTTCCGCAGTCCGGCACCTTCGTGTCGCGCATTCCGCGCCGGGCGCTCTATGAGGCGATCCTGGTGCGCAAGGCGCTGGAGGATACGACCGTTTCTATCGCCGTCGAGAAGATCACGCCTGCTGGCATCCGTTCGCTGGAACGCAATCTGGCCGATCTCAGCGCCTGCGTGCGCGACGACGATGTCGCTGCCTTCCATGTGGTCGACAACGATTTTCATAAGCTGATCAGCGATATCTCCGGCTTCCCCGGCATCTGGGCGATCATCCAGCAGGTGAAGGTCCATTCCGATCGCTACCGCCTGCTGACCCTGCCGCAGGAAGGGCGTCTTGCCCGCGTCATCGAGGAGCATTCGGCGGTCATCGACTGCATGAAGGCGGGCGACAAGGCGGGTGCTGCGGCCGCCATGGGTTTCCATCTCGGCAAGCTGCTCGGCGAAGTCGAGAAGGCCGAGATCTGGGATCCGAACTATTTCATCGAGGATGCAAAATCTCCCTTGGCATCCATTGAAGAGAAGGGAAAAAATCAATGAAGATCGATGTCCGTCACGCTTCCCATCCGGAAGCCGTCCGCGGCTACGACACGGAAACGCTGCGCCGCCATTTCCTGGTCGAGACGGTGTTTGCAGGCGGCGAAATACGGCTCACCTATTCCCATTATGACCGCATGGTCATCGGCGGCGCGGCGCCGCTCGGCGAAGCCCTCTCGCTCGGCGCGCCGAAGGAAATCGGACAGGAGACCTTCCTCGCCGAACGCGAGCTCGGCGCGCTGAATGTCGGTGGCGCCGGCCGCGTCGTCGTCGACGGCAAGAGCTATGAGCTCCAGAAATACGATTGCCTCTATGTCGGCAAGGGCGCCGCGGATGTCCGCTTCGAAAGCGCTGACGCTGCCAAGCCCGCCAAGTTCTACCTGGTCTCGACGCCGGCGCATGAGGTTCATCCGACCGTGCTTCTGACGCGCGACAAGGCGCGCCACCTGACGCCCGGCGAAGCGGCGACCGCCAACAAGCGCTCGATCTACCAGTTCATCCATCCGGAAGTCTGCCAGTCCTGCCAGCTGACCATGGGCTTCACGATGATCGATGCGGGCAGCGTCTGGAACACGATGCCGGCTCATACGCATGACCGGCGCATGGAAGCCTATCTCTATTTCGATCTGGAGGCCGATCAGCGCGTCTTCCATTTCATGGGCGAGCCGCAGCAGACCCGCCACATGCTGGTTGCCAGCGAGCAGGCAGTCATCTCGCCGCCCTGGTCGATCCATTCGGGTGCCGGCACCAAGAATTACAGCTTCATCTGGGCGATGGCCGGTGACAACAAGAGCTTCACCGACATGGACCATATCGCCATCGCGGATCTGAGGTAGGATGATGACCAATCCATTCGATCTCTCGGGACGCACCGCCATCGTTACCGGCGCCAACACCGGTATCGGTCAGGGCATCGCCGTCGCGCTCGCCGAGGCAGGCGCGTCGATCGCTGCCGTCGGCCGCTCGTCGATGGAGGAAACCGAAGCGCTGGTCACCAAGGCCGGTGTGCGCTTCCACGCGATCAAGGCCGATCTCGGCACGATCGCCCCGGTCAAGGATATCGTTGCCGAGACCATCTCGATCTTCGGCTCTCTCGATATCCTGGTGAACAATGCCGGCATCATCCGCCGCGCCGATGCGATCGATTTTACCGAGGAAGACTGGGACGCGGTCATCGATACCAATCTGAAGACGGCCTTCTTCCTGTCGCAGGCGGCCGGCCGCCACATGCTGGAAAGGGGCAGCGGCAAGATCGTCAACATCGCCTCGCTCCTGTCGTTCCAAGGCGGCATCCGCATTCCGTCCTATACGGCCTCGAAGAGCGGCCTTGCCGGGATCACCCGGCTGCTCGCCTGCGAATGGGCCGGCAAGGGTGTCAACGTCAACGCGATCGCGCCCGGCTATTTCTCGACCAACAACACGACGGCGCTGCGCGAGGATCCGGACCGCAATGCCGCGATCCTGGCGCGCATTCCGGCCGGGCGCTGGGGCACGCCATCGGAACTCGGCGGTGCCGCCGTATTCCTGGCATCGGCAGCATCCGACTACGTCCACGGCACCGTCATCCCCGTCGATGGCGGCTGGCTCGCACGATAAGGCATTGGCGCCGGCCTGACCCGCCGCGCACGGAGGAGTTATGCAGTATCAGTTCGATTTCGGGGCGCTCTTGCCCTACTGGCAGGATTTCCTGTCCGGCGCACTGACGACGATCGAGATCACGCTTTTCTCGGTGATCATCGGCATGGGCATCGGCGTCGCCTGCGCGATCGCCCGCCGCTCGAACTCCGCCATCCTGCGCGGCATCGTCAGCGTCTATATCGAAACGGTACGCAACACGCCGTTCATCGTGCAGATCTTCTTCATCTTCTTCGGCCTCTCGTCGATCGGCTTCCGCCTGCCGATCATTGCGGCGTCGGTCTTCGCGATGGTCATCAATGTCGGCGCCTATACCGCCGAGATCGTCCGCGCCGGCATGGATTCGATCCATCCAAGCCAGATCGAGGCGGCCGAGGCACTCGGACTCTCGAAATTCCAGATCTACCGCGACATCATCCTCCTGCCGGCGATCGAGCGCGTCTACCCGTCGCTCTCCAGCCAGTTCATCCTGATGATGCTGTCGACGTCGATCTGCTCGCAGATTTCGGCCGAAGAGCTGACGGGGGTTGCCAACAACATCCAGTCGAACACCTTCCGCTCGCTTGAAACCTATTTCGTCGTCGCGCTTCTCTATATCGCGATCACCTATCTGATGCGCGCCGCCTTCTTCGGGCTCGGCCTCATTGCATTCCCGCGCCGCCGCCGGCTCGGGCTTGGCGTGTGAGGTGACGATGCTCGGCGCGTTCTCGACCAATCATCTCTTCTACCTGCTGGACGGCCTGTTCTGGACCGTCGTGCTTTCGGCGCTCGCCTTCGTTCTCGGCGGCATTGCCGGCTTCTTCGTCATGCTGGCGCGCATCTCGCGCTTCCGCTGGCTGCGGCGCACGGCGCTGGTCTACATCCAGATCGTCCAGGGCACGCCGCTGCTGATCCAGATGTTCCTGCTCTATTTCGGCCTCGGCGTCTTCGGCATCTCCGTGCCGCCGCTCGTTGCCGCCGGTCTCGGCATGATGGTCTATTCGAGCTCCTATCTCGGCGAGATCTGGCGCGGCGCCGTGGAATCGATCGCCAAGACGCAGTTCGAGGCGGCCGAATGCCTGGGCCTGACCCGCTGGCAGGCATTGCGCGACGTCATCCTGCCGCAGGCACTGAAGATCGCCACGCCGCCGACGGTCGGGTTTCTCGTCCAGCTCGTCAAGAACACCTCGCTCGCATCCGTGGTCGGCTTCCTGGAGCTGACGCGCGCCGCGCAGGTCATCAACAACTCCCTGTTCCAGCCGTTCCTGGTCTTCGGCGTCGCAGCGCTCTTCTACTTCTGCGTCTGCTATCCGCTGTCGGTCTGGAGCCGTTCGCTTGAGAGGAAACTCAATGCCGGCCGCCGTTAAACTCACCAATGTCGTCAAGCGTTTCGGTGCCCTTGAGGTGCTGAAGGGCGTGTCCTTCGAGATCAATACCGGCGAGGTCGTGGCATTGATCGGCCAGTCCGGTTCCGGCAAGAGCACGGCGCTGCGCTGCATCAACCGCCTGGAGACGATCCAGGACGGCACGATCGAGGTCTGCGGCCACCGCGTCGAGGATCCGAAGCTCGATCTGCGCGCGCTGCGCCGCGATATCGGCATGGTGTTCCAGAGCTACAATCTTTTCCCGCATATGACCGTCGCCGAAAACATCATGCTGGCGCTGCGCCGGGTGAAAAGCATGCGCAAGGACCAGGCGCATGAGATCGCCAAACAGGTCCTCGCCAAGGTCGGCCTTTCGGAGAAGATCGACAACTATCCGGAACAGCTGTCCGGCGGCCAGCAGCAGCGCGTGGCGATCGCCCGCTCGCTCGCTATGCAGCCGAAGGTGATGCTGTTCGACGAAGTGACCTCGGCGCTCGATCCGAAGCTGACGGGCGAAGTGCTGCGCGTCATGGAAGATCTCGCCCGCGGCGGCATGACGATGATCGTCGTCACCCACGAAATGGGCTTCGCCAAGCGGGCGGCCAATCGCGTCATCTACATGCATACCGGCAAGGTCTGGGAGACCGGAGGGGCAGACATCCTCTCCAATCCGCAGACGCCGGAACTGAAGGAATTCATGGCGGAAGAGCTGTGATTTCAAGGAGGAGTACCTGCGCGAAAGCGCAGGGTCGGGTAAACGAGAGAGGAGACTCATATGCCGACGAGAATGATTTCGAAACTGGCGCTCATCGCCGGAGCAGGCCTTCTGGCCTTTGCATCGGTTGCCAATGCCGACGTGCTTGAAAACATCAAGAAGGCCGGGAAAGTCCGCATCGCCGTGGCGATGGGTATTCCGGAATATTCCTTCGTCGATGAAAACCTGAAGCCGACGGGCTCCGATGTCGAAACCGCCAAGCTGATCGCCAAGGATCTCGGCGTCGAGCTGGAGCTGGTGGAAATCACCAACGCCGCCCGCGTTCCTTCGGTGCAGACAGGCAAGGCCGACATGGTGGTCTCGTCGCTCGGCATCACCGAAGAGCGCAAGAAGGCGATCGACTACTCGGTTCCCTACGCGACGCTCGCTCTCGTCGTTGCCGGTCCGGCTGACGTCGCGATCAAGGACTATGCCGATCTCGACGGCAAGCGCATCGGCGTGACGCGCGCCACCACCAACGACCAGGACATCACCGCCAAGGCCAAGGGTGCCGATATCGTCCGCTTCGAGGATGATGCGACGCTGATCACGTCCGTCGTTTCCGGCCAGGTCGATATCCTGTCCAGCCAGTCGGCCGTCATCAACGGCATCAACAAGAAGATGACCGCCAATCCGCTGCAGGTGAAGTTCACCCAGAAGGAAACCAATCTCGGCATCGGCATTCCGAAGGGCGAAACCGCTCTGAAGGGCTGGCTCGACGGATGGGTCAAGACCAATTTCGACAACAAGGTGCTGCGCGACATCTACCGCAAGTACCACAATGCCGAACTGCCCGACGATCTGACCTCGCGCCAGTAACCGGAAAGAAAAACGCCGGGGTCGAATGACCCCGGCGAATTTTCAGGCGTGGGCCTGCGCCCGCTTCTGGTAGACCTCGGGGTCTGGGATGGGCACGGCGGCGATCAGCGCCCGCGTGTATTCATCCTTCGGGTTCTCGAAGATTTCACGGCGCGTTCCGTGCTCTACGATCTTGCCGCCGCGCATGACGGCGACGTGATGCGACATACGCTCGATGACGGCCATGTCATGCGAGATGAAGAGATAGGCAAGCCCCATCTGCTCCTGCAGTTCCAGCATCAGGTCGAGCACCTTGGCACGCACCGATACGTCGAGTGCGGCAACGCTCTCGTCGGCGACGATCAGCTTCGGCCCGACGGCGAGCGCACGCGCGATGCAGATGCGCTGGCGCTGACCACCGGAGAATTCGTGCGGATAGCGGGTCGCCGCATCCGGCGTCAGGCCGACGCGGCGCAGCAGTTCGGCGACGCGGTCCTGCCGCTCGCCCTTGTTGCCGATGCCATGGATGACCATCGGTTCGGCGATGGCGGCGCCGACGGCCATGCGGCTGTCGAGCGAGGCATAGGGATCCTGGAAGATCATCTGCGCCGAGCGGCGTACCGGGCGCATTTCGCGCTGGCTGAGGCCGGAGATATTCTGGTCGTCGATCAGTACGTCGCCGGTAAAGGGTATGAGGCCGAGCGCCGCCTTGCCGGTCGTCGACTTGCCCGAGCCGCTTTCGCCGACGAGGCCGAGCGTCTGGCCGGGCTGGATATCGAAGGAGACGCCGCTGACGGCCTGAACCTGCGGCTTGCCCTTGAAGAAACGGCCTGCCGGGCTGCCGTAATGGACGTTGAGATCGCGCACGCTCATCACCGGCGCCTGGCCCGTGCGCTCCGGCTCGATCTTGCGCGGGGTGATCCGCGGCGGGCCGTCGGTGCCGGCCAGCGCGCCGAGACGCGGCACGGCGGCGAGCAGTTGCTTCGTATAGTCTTCCTGCGGCCGGTTGAAGATATCAAGCGACGGACCCTGCTCGACGATCCGGCCGTTCTGCATGATCAGCACGCGATCGGCCATTTCGGCGACGACGCCCATGTCATGCGTGATCAGAACGATCGAGGTGCCGAACTCGGTCTTCAGCTCGCGCATCAGCTTGAGGATCTGCGCCTGCACGGTGACGTCGAGTGCCGTTGTCGGCTCGTCGGCGATCAGCACTTTCGGGCGGCAGGAAAGCGCCATGGCGATCATCACGCGCTGGCGCATGCCGCCCGAGAGCTCATGCGGATATTGCTTGAGACGGCGGGCCGGATCGGTGATCTGCACCGCATCGAGCATCTTCAGCGCCGTCGCCTCGGCATTCTCGCTGCCCTGGTGTTCGCGGATCGCCTCGGTCAACTGCGCGCCGATCGACATGACCGGGTTCAGCGAGGTCATCGGCTCCTGGAAGACCATGGCGACCTCGCCGCCGCGAACGTCGCGCATGGCGCGGTTCGAGAGCGTCAGCAGGTCACGCTCGCCAAGCAGGATATTGCCCGAGGTGACGCGCAGCGACGCCTTCGGCAGCAGACCCATGATGGCGAGCGAGGTGACCGATTTTCCCGAGCCGGATTCGCCCGCGATGCAGAGCGTTTCACCGCTGGCGAGGCTGAAGCCGACATCCCTCAGGACCGGCTTCAGACCCTCGGGCGTGCGGGCATCGACGCTGAGATTGCGGACGGAAAGGACCGGCGCGGTGTTCGTAGGCGATGTCACGAAAATACGATCCTTGGGAAGTAGAAGGAAACGACCCAGTTCGGCATGTCGACGATTTCGCTGATGCGCAGATCGCCGCAGACGGAGCAGAGCATATAGGCATCGACCGGGTTGAGGCCGTGTTCGACGGTCAGCAGGTCGATCATCCGCATGACGCTTTCGCGCGCGCCGGTCATCAGGTCGGGGCCGATGCCGGTGGTGACTTCGTAGCCCATGCCGTCGAGATGGCGGGTGACCGGCTCGGTGGTCGTGAAGCGCGGCGTCTGCAGCCTGGCGTCCTTGACGAGCTCGATCGTCGCTTCGACATTCATCTGGCTTTCGATCGCCGTGCCGCAGACTTCGCCGTCACCCTGGGCGGCGTGCGTATCGCCGATCGAGAACAGCGCGCCCTCGACTTCGACAGGCAGATAGAGCGTGACACCGGCCGTCAGGTCGCGGATGTCCATATTGCCGCCGACGCGGCGCGGCGGGACGACGGAGTGCGTGCCGGGTTCTGCCGGAGCAACGCCGATCGTACCGGCAAAGGGCTTCAACGGCACACGGCCGCCGGGGCCGAAGAGCGCTGGAACCATCGAGTTCGCATCATAGGACCAGACATGCAGCGCCGGATCCTTGAACTGGTCGGCGAGCAGGCCGAAGCCCGGAATATTGGCCGTCCAGCCGATGCCCGACGGAATGAATTTGCGCAGCGTCACCTTCAATGCATCGCCCGGCTTCGCGCCTTCGACATAGACAGGGCCGGAAACCGGATTGATCTTGCCGAAATCGAGATCGCGCAGCGTATCGAGCGTCGCATCGCGGCCGAGCTGGCCGCCCGAGGAATCCATGCATTCGAAATGGATCGTCTCGCCCGGCTTGGCGACGACCGCCGGGGCAAAATCCTTGTTCCAGCCGAAATTGTGCTGGGCGCGGTGAATGGTGTGGGTGCAGGCAATGCACATCTTGTGTGTCTCCCTCGTTCTTATGGTCGCCCTCCCGGAGAACCGGGAGGGCGTTCACCCGTCAGGGCTTATTGATTGACGTAGATGGCGTCGTAATTGATGACGCGGGTCGGATCGATATAGACGTTGTCAGCACCGCCCATGCGCAGCGACTTGGCAACGACGCGGCGCTCGTTGATCACCGGAACCCACGGCGCATCGGCCATGATGTCGGTGAAGATCTTGCCCCAGGCAGCGGTGCGTTCTGCGCCCTTGGCCGGGTCGGACATGGAGTCTGCGGCGACCGCGCGGGCGTCGAGATCCTTGTTGCAGTACCACGACCAGTTCCAGCCGCCAGCGACCGCGCCCGAGCAACCGAGGATCGGGCCGTAGAAGTTGGACGGATCCGGGAAGTCGGCGATCCAGGCCATGCCGCCCGACCAGATCATCGGTGCTTCGCCTTCCGTGCCACCGGCAGAGATGACGTTTGCCTGAGCGAGCGCGCGGACTTCAGCCTTGATGCCGACGGCGGCGAGATCCTGCTGGATCGCCTGGGCGATACGCGGCTGCGGATCGGTGTTGGTCGAGTAGAGCGTGGTTTCGAAGCCATCCGCGAAGCCGGCTTCGGCAAGCAGCGCCTTGGCCTTGGCGACGTCGTAGGTATAGCCGGTGAAGGACTTGTCATAGCCCGGCATCAGCGGCGGCAGCGGCTGGTTGGCAGGCGTTGCGCGGCCATTCAGGATACGGGTGACGCGGTCCTTGTTGATGGCCATGTTGACGGCCTGGCGAACCTTGACGTTGTCGAAGGGCTTCACCTTGGTGTTCAGCGTGATGTAGCCGGTATGCAGCTGTTCGCCGTCGACGATCATCTTCGGGCCATCGGCCGAATTCTTGATCTCGAGGAATTTTGCCGGCGGAATGCCGTCGCCTGCGATATCGACTTCACCCTTCTGCAGACGCAGCAAGGCGACGAGCGGCTCCTGGCCGACTTCGACCGTGAAGCTGTCGACATGCGGCACGTCCTTGACGAAGTAGTCCTTGTTGCGCTCGAAGACGAGCTTCTGGCCGATCGTCCAGTCCTTCAGGATGAAGGTGCCGGAGCCGACGGGCTTCTTGCCGAAATCGCCGCCAGCTGCCTCGACGGCTTCCTTCGGAACGACGGAGGCGAAGTTGATGGCGAGGACGTGCAGGAAGGTTGCGTCCGGACGCGACAGCGTGAAGACGACGGTACCCGCGTCAGGCGTCTCGATGCCTGCCAGCGTCTCGGACTTGCCGCCGGTGACGTCGTCGAAGCCCTTGATGGCGCCGAAGAAGCCGGCGCCCGGGCCCTGCGTCTTCGGGTTGACAGCGCGCTCGATCGAATACTTGACGTCGGAAGCGACGACTTCGCGGCCGTTCGAGAACTTCACGCCCTTGCGGAGCTTGAAGGTGTAGGTGAGGCCGTCATCCGAAACGGTGAAGCTTTCGGCGAGCGAGGGAACAAGCTTCGGCGTGCCGGGCTCGTAGTCCATCAGGCGGGAATAGAGGCTCTTGATCATAGACCAGTTGACCCAGTCGTAACCGATTGCCGGGTCGAGGGTGGCGATATCGTCCTTGTAGGTGACGATAATGTCGCCGCCCTGCTTGGGAGCATCCTGTGCCATGACGGAGAGCGGCGCCAGCGCCACCACCGTTGCCATGGTCGTCATTCGAAGCCAGCTTTTGAACATATTGGTTCCCCTTCTTTGGTTGCTGTCAACGTGTACGGATACGCGGGTCGATGACCGGCGCGATGAGGTCTGCAAGCAGGTTGCCGATGACGATGGCGAGCGCCGATGTCAGCGTCACGCCCATGATGATCGGGATGTCGACCTGCTGGATTGCCTGCCAGGCAAGCTGGCCGATACCCGGCCAGCCATAGACGGCCTCGACGACCACCACGCCGCCCATGAACTGGCCGATATCGATGCCGATCATCGCGATGATCGGCAGGATGGCGTTGGGCAGGGCGTGGCGGAAAATGATGCGGCGCGACGAGAGGCCCTTGGCGCGGGCCGTGCGCACATAGTCCTGATTGAGCACGTCGATCATCGCCGAGCGCACCATGCGTGCGTACCAGCCGGCGCCGAGGACGCCAAGGGTGGTGGCCGGCAGCACGACATGGGCAAGCGTGCCGTAGCCGCTCATCGGAAACCATCCGAGCGTCACGGCGAAGACGTAGAGAAGCAGGAGTGCGACGACGAATTGCGGGGCCGAAACGCCGACGAAGGACGCCATCATGACGAGGCGGTCGACGAAGCCGCCGCGGCGGATCGCGGCGATCGTGCCGAGCGTCAGGCCGAGGATAACCTCGACGGCGATGCCGGCAAGCATCAGCGTCAGCGTTGCCGGCAGGCGGGCGACGATCAGCGTCCAGACATCGGTCTTCTGCGCATAGGAACGGCCGAGATTGCCGGAAAGAAGATTGGTCAGATAGTGCCAGAACTGCACGAGCAGCGGCTGATCGAGGCCGAGCTCGTGGCGGATATTGGCGACCGTCTGCGCCGTGGCGCTGCGTCCGGCGATCATGCGTGCCGGATCGGCGGGCAGCGCGTAGAGCAGCACGAAGGTGATGGCGGCAACGCCGAGCAGGATGAGAAACGCCTGGGCGAGGCGGCGCAGAACGAGGAACATCAGTTTCTCCCCCGCTGCGTCGGGTCGAGAATGTCGCGCAGCGCGTCACCGACGAGATTGAAGGAGAGAGCGGTCAGCAGGATGATGATGCCCGGGAAGAAGACCAGCCAAGGGGCCGCCTGGAAATAGCTCTGGCTCTCGAAGATGATGTTGCCCCAGGAAGGCTGCGGCGGCTGTACGCCGATGCCGAGGAAGGAGAGCGTCGCTTCGAGTAGCACGGTCGTGGCGATGCCGAGCGTGCCCCAGACGATCGCCGTCGGGATCAGGTGCGGCAGGATATGCATGAAGAGCACGCGCAGATGCCCGGCGCCGAGCGAGCGTTCGGCCATGATGAAATCGCGCTCGGAGAGGCCGCGGGTCTCGGTATAGACGATGCGCGCGACCTGCACCCAGTTGACCAGCGCGATGACCATCGCGACGATCCAGAGGCTGGGTCGCAGCAGGGCGGCGAGAACGATGGCGAGCAGCAGCGCCGGGAAGGCCATCATCAGGTCGGTGAAGCGCATCAGCACGTTGCTGGCGAAACCCTTCACATAACCGGCGACGATGCCGACGAGGAGGCCGATCGCAACCGCGATGCCGTTGGCGACGAGGCCGATGACCAGCGAGGTGCGGGCGCCGTAGGCCAGGCGCGAGAAAAGATCGCGGCCGAGCGTATCGGTGCCGAGCAGGAACTGGCCGCCGGGCGGCAGCGGCGCGCCCTCGAGCGACAAGCCGTCGAACATCTGGTTGTCAGGATCGAAGGGCGCGATCCACGGAGCGGCAATCGCCATGACGACGACGAGCAGGACGACCACGAGGCCGAACAGGGCCGCGGGCTGGCGCAGCATTTCCTTCAACACGCGCATCAGCCGGCCTCCGGCAGGGGCTCGGCGCCGCCGATGATGAAGGCGGCGATCTGCTCCATCGGTAATCTGCGGCGCATGGCGCAATCACGCAGGATCGCATAGGCGCGTTCCTCATCGACACGGTGCGCGGCCATCAGCTTTTCCACCGCGGCATGGACGAGGGGGCGAAGGCGCACGCGCTCTTCGAGATATTGCAGCCGTTCGGCATTGTTCTTGCGTTCCTGATGGATCGAGACGGCCATGACCAGCGCCGGATAGACGGCTGACGTGGCGATCGGTTTGGCGATGATGGCGCCCGCACCCTGTTCCAGGGCCCAGGCGATGCGGCCCGGTGCTTCCGAGCCGAGAAGAGCGACGACCGGGCAGGCGACGGCCGTATCCTTCCAGGGCAGGAGGTCGTCCCAGCCCTGGTCTGCATCGACGATGACGAGATCGGGAAGATCGGTCACCGCCAACGGCGCCCATTGCAGGGTGGCGCGGATGCCGAGCAGCCGGAGCTGACGGATCAGCCTTTCGGTATTGCTGTCTTCGCGATGAATGACGGCGGCGTGCCAGCCGGTGAAATTCGGGGTTTCCCTCATGAGACCACCCTGAGCTTCGGCGATGCCGGCTTGTTGCGGCCGGTCAGATAGGGGTCGGCAGCAAGCGGCGGCCGCGAGGTCACGACATCGAAGCCGTTTTCCGTATTGATCTGGCCGAGATGGAAGGGCAGCGGCGCGTGGTTGGTCTCGCGGTCGATGGCGATCGAGCCGAACAGGCTCGGGCGCTGCGTCTCATAGAGCTCGCGGCGCACGGCGGCCGGTTCATCGGTACCGGCTTCGACGATCGCATCGGCGCAGAGCTTGACTGCTGTGTAAGCGCTGGCGAAGACGCTGGAAACGCGGCGGTTGGCGCCATAGCGGGCAGCGACGCGGATCTTGAAGGAGAGGTTTTCGGGCGTCGAGAGGTTGTCGAAATAGGAGGCGGCGCAGAGCTGGCCGATCGCCCGGCCGGGCTCGATATCGGCAAGCTCGCATTCCATCAGGTCGCAGCTGACGACGGGGCAGTTTTCCGGGCGGAAGGCCGGGTCGCGTTCGGCGAGCTTGCCGATGGCCGCCAGGAAGGCGTAGCTCGACGGGCCGATCAGGTTGTTCAGGATGAAGCTCGGGCGGCGCTGCTCGATATCGGCAACGATACGCTCTACGGCGGTCTCCTCGAGCGGCAGATAACGCTCGCCGAGCACTTCGCCGCCGGCATTGGTGATCAGCTCGCGCGCCAGCCGGTTCATCTCCCATCCCCATACATAGTTGGCGCCGACGAGATAGGGCCGGGCGCCAAAGCGCGGGATCAGGTGCTCGAAAAGCGGGATCAGGTGCTGGTTCGGGCAGCCGCCGACATAGATGACATTCTCGTTGGCTTCGAAACCCTCGTAGGGGCACATGTACCAGAGAAGCCCGTCATGCTTTTCGACCAGCGGGATGACTTCCTTGCGGGCGGCGGAGGTGATCGTGCCGACGATATGGCGGCAGCCGGCGCGCAGCAGCTGGCGGGCGCCTTCCAGATAGGCGGCGAGATCGGCATGCGGGTCGAAGAAGACAGGCTCGATCCTGATGCGGCGCGCGGCGGCAAATTCGGCCAGGGCGAATTCCGCGCCATCGCGCGCGTCACGGCCCATCGAGCCGTAGGGACCGGTGGTGGAGTAGAGAATGCCGATTTTCAATGCTTCGGTCATGCGGAACCCAAAAAACCAAAAACCCCACGACGCGGGCCCATCATCGATGGGGCGTCATGGGGCGAAACTGCCCAGCGACTATCGGAGTCATGTAACTGCGGAATGGCTCCTCTGCCTAATCCGCAGGCTTGAATAAAATACAGGCAACCCTTCTTGTCAAGGCCACAAACGGCGTGTGGCGATCAACAATTTTCGGGCCGGTTCTCACCGGTGCCTAAAGCGTCGCGGCTGCCCGCGCCGCCTGGTTGAATGCGCCCGAGATGAAGCGCAGGATGGCGGCCGTTTCCGACAGCGTCTGCTCCGCGGGGCGGGCATTGGCGGTCGAATCGACAAGCAGATGTTTGCGCACTTCCGCGTAGGTCTTGCAAGCCTGCGCGCCCTGCTCGGTGATCTTCACGGTTTTTTCTTTTCCGGTCCGGCCGGTCGTCAGCAGCCCCGCCGCCTGCAGCTTGCGGATCGCATAGGTGACGATATGCGTGTCCTCGATATCGAGAACGAGGCAGATATCGGCGAGTTTCTTTTCCCGGTCGCGGTGGCGGATCGAATGCAGGATGAGGATTTCCATCGGCGATAGCCCCGGAAATCCGGCCGCCGCCATGCAGCGGACGATCCAGCGGTCGAAGGCGTGGGAGGCGAGGATCAGGCCATATTCGATCTCCGAGAGACCAGGCGACCCGCCTTCGGCAAGATGGGCGGAGGAGACGATCGGGCCGAACGAGGCGGTGCCGGGGAAGGCATTAGCATCCTGATCCCTGTTCTTGCCGTCGGCCATTTCGCTCTCCTGTCTTGACGAGAATATGTCGTCATTTTATCGATATTTTATCAACGTGCAATTCCGCAATCCAATCCGAGGACGGGGCCATGCAAGCGACGGATACCAAGAGCTGGGATTTCTGGATCGATCGTGGCGGCACGTTCACCGATATCGTCGCCCGCGACCCGCAAGGTGAATTGCATGCCCGCAAGGTGCTCTCCGAAAACCCGGCCGCCTATCGCGACGCTGCGGTCCACGGAATCCGGCTGCATCTCGGATTGACGGCGGGCGAAGCGATCCCGGCCGGCTTGATCGGCGAGGTTCGCATGGGAACGACGGTCGCGACCAATGCGCTGCTGGAGCGCAAGGGCGAACGGCTGGCGCTGGTGACGACCAAGGGGTTCCGCGACGCGCTGAGGATCGGCTACCAGGAGCGCAAGAAGATCTTCGCCACCGAGATCATCAAGCCTGATGCGCTCTACGACACCGTCACCGAAATCGGTGAGCGCGTCCTGGCCGATGGCACGGTCGAGCTGACGCTCGATGAAGACGAGGCCCGCCGCGCGCTGGAGGCTCTGCGCGCCGGGGGCTATCGTTCGGTCGCCATCGTCTTCATGCATGCCTATAAATTCCCGGCCCACGAGGCCGCCGTTGCCCGCATCGCCCGCGAGCTCGGCTTCGAGCAGGTCTCCGTCAGCCACGAAGTCTCGCCGCTGATCAAACTTGTCGGCCGCGGCGATACGACTGTCGTCGATGCCTATCTGTCGCCGGTGCTTGGCCGCTATGTGGCGCAGGTTTCCGACGAGCTCGACGTCAAGCGCACTGGCGCCCGCGTCATGTTCATGATGTCCTCGGGCGGCTTGACGGCTGCCGATATGTTCCAAGGCAAGGATGCCATCCTCTCCGGTCCTGCCGGTGGTGTCGTCGGCCTCGCCAAGACCGGCGAACAGGCGGGCTTCTCCCGCGTCATCGGTTTCGACATGGGCGGTACCTCCACCGACGTCGCGCATTTTGACGGCGAGTATGAGCGCGCTTTCGAGACCGAAGTCGCCGGCGTGCGCGTCCGCGCGCCGATGATGCTGATCCATACGGTCGCCGCTGGCGGCGGCTCGATCCTGCATTTCGAGGATAACCGTTTTCGCGTTGGTCCGGATTCCGCCGGTGCCCATCCCGGCCCCGCCTGCTATCGCAATGGCGGGCCGCTGGCGGTGACCGATGCCAATGTCATGACCGGCAAGCTGCTGCCGGAGTTCTTCCCCGCTATCTTCGGCCCGAACCAGGACCAGCCGCTCGATGTCGAGACCGTCCGGGCGAATTTTGCCGAACTGTCTGAACGGATCGGCGATGGACGCAGTCCCGAAGAAGTCGCCGACGGCTTCATCCGCATCGCGGTCGCCAATATGGTCGAGGCGATCAAGAAGATTTCCGTCCAGCGCGGCTATGACGTTACCCGCTACGCGCTGAACTGCTTCGGCGGCGCCGGTGGTCAGCATGCCTGCCTTGTCGCCGATGCGCTGGGCATGAAGAGCATTCTGCTGCATCCGATGTCCGGCCTGCTCTCAGCTTACGGCATGGGGCTCGCCGATATCCGCGCCACCCGGCAGAAGGCGCTCGGCGTGCCGCTCGATACGGCCGCACCCGCCGCAATCGCCGGTCTCGCCACTGAGCTTCAGGGCGAATGCAGGCCGGAGCTTGAGGCCCAGGGCGTTGCCACCGCTGCGATCCAGACCGTTGCCCGCGCCCATGTCCGCTATGCCGGTACCGATACTCTTCTTGCCGTCGAAACCCGGTTCCCCGCCGAGGACAATGCGGATCGTCTGCGCGCCGAGTTCGAAATCCTCCACAAGCGCCGCTTCGGCTTCATTGCCGAGGGAAAGCCGCTGGTGGTCGAGGCCATCGAGGTGGAGACGATCGGCGGCGCTGCCGCGCAGATCGACGTCACAAGCGAAGAAGGTGCCGGTGGCGAGGCGAAAGCGACGCGCCGCACGCGCTTCCATTCGCAGGGCGACGTGCATGACGCAGCCGTGGTGCTGCGCGCCTCGCTACAAGTAGGCCAGACCGTCACCGGTCCGGCAATTGTCATCGAGCCGAACCAGACCATCGTCATCGAGGATGGCTGGCAGGCGAAGCTGACGGCCCATGACCATATCGTGCTGACCCGCATTAAGGCGCTGCCGGAGCGCACCGCGATCGGCACCAAAGCCGATCCCGTCATGTTGGAGATTTTCAACAATCTCTTCATGTCGATTGCCGAGCAGATGGGTGTCACGCTGCAGAACACCGCCTATTCGGTCAATATCAAGGAACGTCTCGATTTCTCCTGCGCCGTCTTCGATGCCGAGGGCAATCTCGTCGCCAATGCGCCGCATATGCCCGTTCATCTCGGCTCCATGGATGCCTCGGTCGCGACCGCGATCCGCGAGAACCCGGTCATTCATCCGGGCGACGTCTTCCTGATCAACGCGCCCTATAATGGCGGCACGCATCTGCCCGACCTGACGGTCTGCACACCTGTCTTTGATGCCCAGGGAACGCGCATCCGCTTCTGGGTGGCCAGCCGCGGCCACCATGCCGATATCGGCGGCATTGCGCCCGGCTCGATGTCGCCGCTCGCGACCCATATCGAGGAGGAGGGCGTCTATATCGACAACTTCAAGCTCCTCGATCGCGGCCGTTTCCGCGAGGAAGAGCTTGCAGCCCTTTTGACCGGCGCCCGCTATCCGGTTCGCCAGCTGGCCCAGAACGTCAATGATCTCAAGGCCCAGGTCGCTGCCAATGAAAAGGGCGTTGCCGAGCTTGCCAAGATGATCGCGCTCTTCGGCGAAGATGTGGTCGACGCCTATATGGGCCACGTCCAGGACAATGCCGCCGAGAGCGTGCGCCGCGTTCTCGACCGTCTCAAGGATGGCGAGTTCAGCTACGAGATGGATCAGGGCTGCAGGATCGTCGTCAAGGTGACGGTCGACAAGGAAAAGCGCGAGGCGACGGTCGATTTCACCGGAACCTCAGCCCAACGCGCCGACAATTTCAACGCGCCGCAGCCGGTCACCCGTGCCGCCGTTCTCTATGTCTTCCGGGTTCTCGTCGAGGCCGACATCCCGATGAATGCCGGCTGCCTGCGGCCGATACGGATCATCGTCCCGAAGGGCACGATGCTGACGCCGGAATACCCGGCGGCCGTCGTCGCCGGCAATGTCGAGGTCAGCCAGGCCGTCACCAACTGCCTGTTCGGCGCCGTCGGCGCCATGGCGGCGGCGCAGGGTACGATGAACAACCTGACCTTCGGCAATGACGCCTATCAGTATTACGAGACGATCTGCTCCGGCGCGCCCGCTGGTCCGGGCTTCAACGGCGCCGATGCCGTCCATACCCACATGACCAATTCGCGGCTCACCGATCCCGAAATTCTCGAAACCCGCTTCCCTGTGGTGCTGGAGGATTTCCATATCCGCAAGGGCTCGGGCGGCCGCGGCAAGTGGTCGGCGGGCGACGGTACCGAGCGGACGATCCGCGCGCGGGAAAAGCTGGAATTCGCGATCCTCTCCGGCCATCGCCGCGTCGCGCCGTTCGGGCTGGAAGGCGGGGAACCCGGCGAACTCGGCCGCAACGCCGTGCGCCGCAATTCCGGCGCGCTCGATGTGCTGATCGGAAGCGCTCACACGCAGCTCGAAGCCGGCGAAGCCTTCATCGTCACCACGCCGACGGGCGGTGGCTACGGGAAGGCCTGAGCTTTGGTTGACTCTAAATCAGGTCCGGGCGCGCTTCAGCGGAACGGCTGACGGAACGGCTTGATCGAGCTTGTTATAGGCCGCCTGGATGATGTCGAGATCCGAGGCATGGCCGACGCCTGCCAGATTGTACATCAGATCGCCGACTGCAGCGTCGATGCGCGGTGCGCGGACGGCATAGACCTTTTCGACGACGCCCTGAACGGATTCCGGGTCGCCACCCAGGGCCTGATAGAGCCCGATGGCCCGGAAGATGAAGGCATTGCGGCGGTCGTTGATATCTGCCGTCGATTGGTTGCCGATCAGCGTCTGCATGAGTTCGACGGCTCGGTTCTGATATTCGCTCATCGGGCGCTCAATTTGTCGTTCGTTTTGTCGTTCATCAGGAAAGCGAAAGTTTTTTAATGATGTCTAAATAATGGGTTACGGATATTTGTAGCCGCAATCATAGGGCGTCTAAATTAATAGAATATATAGCCGCCGGAAAATATCGCTTGGCCGGCTGCCCTGCATGCCGCGCCTGTCAAGGCCAGCAATCGCAAACTTCGGCATTGCATTTTTCTGTTCTGTTTTTTATCGATAATATGACAATGCGAATTGAAGGGCGGCGAAGACCGCCTTCGCTCCGTTCCATGCGCGACATCAAGGGAGGCCCTAGCATGACCATCTCACTTTCCGGCAAGACCGTTCTGATCACCGCTGCAGGGCAGGGGATCGGCCGGGCCTCGGCAATCGCCTTCCAACAGGCCGGTGCCAAGGTGCACGCGACCGATATCAACACCGATGCGCTGGCGCAGTTAGCTGCCGAAACCGGAATTGCCACCCACAAGCTCAACGTTCTCGACGAGGGAGCGGTGAATGCCTTGGTCTCCGAGATCGGCCGGGTCGACGTGCTCTTCAATTGCGCCGGCTTCGTCCATGCCGGATCGATCCTTGAGATGAAGGACAGCGATCTGGAGTTCGCCCTCGACCTCAACGTCAAGGCAATGATCCGCACCATCCGTGCCGTGCTGCCCGGCATGCTGGAGCGCAAGGATGGTTCGATCATCAACATGGCTTCGGTCGCCTCGAGCATCAAGGGCGTGCCGAACCGCTTCGCCTATGGCGTCACCAAGGCTGCCGTCATCGGCCTCAGCAAGTCGGTCGCCGCCGACTACGTCGCGCAGGGCATCCGCTGCAACGCGATTTGCCCCGGCACGGTCGAGAGCCCGTCGCTGCAGGATCGCATGAAGGCGCAGGGTGACTATGAGACGGCGCGCGCCGCCTTCATCTCCCGCCAACCGATGGGCCGCCTCGGGTCGCCGGAAGAGATCGCCGAGCTCGCCGTCTATCTCGCCGGCGCCACCTACACGTCCGGCCAGGCCTACGCCATTGATGGCGGCTGGACGATCTGAGGCGCGGGAGGAAAGACAATGACCCGCATTACCGGCCTTCGCGTTTTCGATCTCCGCTTCCCGACTTCGCAGAGCCTCGATGGCTCGGATGCGATGAACCCGGATCCGGATTACTCCGCCGCCTATGTGATCCTCGATACCGACGAGGCCGGGCTTGAAGGCCACGGCCTGACCTTCACGATCGGCCGCGGCAACGACATCTGCTGCATGGCGATCAAAGCGATGGATCATCTGGTCGTCGGCCAGGATCTGGAGAGCTTTCGCAAGGCGCCGGGCAAGTTCTGGCGGCATCTGACCGGCGACAGCCAGCTGCGCTGGATCGGCCCCGACAAGGGCGCCATGCATCTGGCCACCGGCGCCGTCGTCAATGCTTTCTGGGATCTGTTGGCGAAGAAGGAAGGCAAGCCGGTCTGGCAACTGGTCTCGGAACTCTCTGCAGAAGAAATCGCCGATATCGTCGATTACCGCTACCTGACCGACGTGCTGACGCGCGACGAGGCGGTGGCGATCCTGAAGAAGGCGGAAACAGGCAAGGCGGAGCGGATCGCGACGCTCAAGGCCGAAGGCTACGCCTGCTATACGACCTCTGCCGGCTGGCTCGGCTATGACGACGAGAAGCTGCGCCGCCTTTGCCAGGAAGCGATCGATGCCGGTTTCAACCATGTGAAGATGAAGGTCGGCCGCGATCTCGAAGACGATATCCGCCGCCTGCGGATCGCCCGCGAGGTCATGGGTCCCGATCGCTATCTGATGATCGACGCCAATCAGGTCTGGGAAGTGCCGCAGGCGATCGACTGGGTGAAGCAGCTTGCCTTTGCCAAGCCGTTCTTCATCGAGGAGCCGACAAGCCCCGATGACGTTGCCGGTCACCGCAAGATCCGCCAGGCGATCACGCCGGTGAAGGTCGCGACCGGCGAGATGTGCCAGAACCGCATCATGTTCAAGCAGTTCATCGCCGAGGGCGCGATCGATATCGTCCAGATCGATTCCTGCCGCATGGGCGGGCTGAACGAGGTGCTGTCGGTGCTGCTGATTGCCGCCAAATACGGTCTGCCGGTCTGGCCGCATGCGGGCGGCGTCGGGCTCTGCGAATATGTGCAGCACTTGTCGATGATCGACTACATCGCGGTGTCAGGCACGAAGGACGGACGGGTGATCGAATATGTCGACCACCTGCACGAACACTTCCTCGAGCCCTGCGATATCCGCAACGCCGCCTATATGCCGCCGTCGAAGCCGGGCTTCTCGATCGAGATGAAGGCGCAGTCGATCGCCGACTACACCTTCAGGGGCTAGAGATTTAGGCGGCCCACTGGCCGGTGCCCTGGATGGCGGCAAGCTTCCAGTCGGCGCCGTGCTTGCGCACGAAGGTCCAGACTTCGGTGCTTTCGCTCGGGCGGCGGTCGTCGCCCGAAACGACTTTCCCGCTGTCGCGCTCGACCATTGCGTCGATCGACGAATAGCGCATCGCGAGCGTTGCATATTCCAGCCCATCTTCGCGCCAGGCTTCGGCGATATCGCCCTGCAACAGCTTGACGTCGGAGACGCGGTTGCGCACGCCGTTGGTGGCGTTTTCACCGAGCTCTTCGGCAAGATAGGACATGGCCTCCGGCGTCGTCAGCGTGCGCAGCGTGCCGTAATCCTCCGCGCCATAGGCGGTCTGCACCTTGGTCAGCAGTTCCTCGAACTGGTCGAGATCGGCCTGCGCCAGACCGATTTCATCGCTCGGGCGCTGGCCGCGCGGCTGCTGTTGCTGGTAGCCCGCAGCGCCCGAACCGATCTTCGGGATGCTGAAGGACGAATTGTTGTTCGACGACATGTTGCTGTAGGACGGCCCGCCTGCCGAACCGTAGGACGGCTGGCGGCGATTGGCGAAGAAGCGCATGGCGAGGGTGATCGCGCCGAAGATCAGGGCGATCTGCAGCAGCATGCCGAGGAAGCCGAAGCCGCCGCCGAAACCATGGCCGAGCAGCATGCCGAGCAGGCCACCGGCAATCAGGCCGCCGACCATCGAGCGGCCGAAGCCGCCGAACAGGCCGCCGGGGCGCTGGGTGTTGAAGGGCTGCTGAGCGGTCGACGGCGCGCTCGTCTGCGGACGCGGGGCCATCGTGCGGTCGATCGGAGAGACGGTCTGCGGCGCGGTGTTGGTCACCGGCGGCGCCTGGAAGGTGCGCGTTCCGCGGCTGCCGAAACCGCCGCTGGCCCGGCGGGCCTCGGCGTCTCCATAGGCAGCAAAAACGGTGGCGCTTGTCAGAACGGCAATCGCCGCAATCTTGGCAAAACGCGAAACGGCACGTGGCATCTCTTCTCCTATCGGGGTCATTGTCGATATCGGGACCTAATATAGGGATCGCCGCGGCGATTTGAAGCCAGCCGAAAGTCTATTGGCAGACATCGACCCATTTGGCGCCGGTGATGGCCGCGAGACGCCCGGTCGGAATACGCACAGCGGAGTTCGGCGAACCGGCAGCCGGGATCACCTCGTCGAAGCGTTTCAGCGAGGCGTCGCAATAGATCGGCAGCGCCGCCGGCAGGCCGAAGGGGCAGACGCCGCCGACCGGATGGCTGGTCACTTCCAGAACTTCCTCAGCCCCTAGCATGCGGCCTTTGCCGCCGAACGTATCCTTGAATTTCCGGTTATCCAGCCGCGCCGTGCCGCTTGCGACCACCAGCATGGTCTCGTCGCCGACGCGCAGGCAGATCGTCTTGGCGATCTGCGCGGGCTCGACGCCATGGGCTTCGGCGGCCAGCGTCACGGTCGAAGAGCTGGCTTCGGTTTCGATGATTTCGATATCGGGTGCATGGGCGCTGAAGAAGGCGCGGACGGATTCGAGGCTCATGGCGGCGATGCTAGAACAGGCGTCCCAAGAAATGAAGAGGCCTTCGACGCGGACCTTTTTGCGCTGCAGCGAATGCCGGTTGCCAATTCTTCCCATATTCGCTAGAGAAAACTTGATTATAAAATGAAGGTTTAATTCAGCGCCCCATGACCTTTCAGCCGCGCATGCAGAACAGGATCGAAGGCTTTTCCGTCGTCGGTGGCATGAACCGCCGCAACTGGAATGGCATCGTCGCCGATGTCTGGGATGTCGAATGCGCGCCCTATGCGGGCGGTTATTACGTGGCGAACGATCCGCGCCTGTTCATCCTGCTCGATATGCGCGGCCCCGGCGACAGCCGCGTCAAGCTGACGCCGAAGAGTGCCGGCGCGGTTCAGGATACGGTACGCCGGCCGATCTCCTACGTGCCTGCCGGCATGGAGCTCTGGGCCGATCTCGTCGATGTGCAGTTCGTGCGCCATCTCGACATTCACTTCGATGCCGAGATCGTCGGGCGGCGGCTGATGGAGGATATCGATCCCTCGCGGCTTGCCGATGCCCGGCTGCTGTTTCACGACGAGCGGGTGATGGCGCTTGCCAATCTGATCGCTGCCGAATGCGTGAGCCCGCAGCCGCTGCACGATCTCTATGGCGACGGCCTGGCGCTGGCGCTGATCATCGATGTGCTGAAACTCTCTAGGGCGCCGGTGCGCAAGCGCAGCAAGCTGGCGAGCTGGCAACTGCGCCGCGCCCAGGATTTCATTGAACAGAATTGCCTTCGCAATATCCGCCTGGAAGAGCTCGCCTCGCTTACCGGCCTGTCGCAATCGCATTTCAGCCACGCCTTCAAGGCCTCGACCGGGATCGCCCCGCACCAGTGGCAGACGAACGCCCGCGTCGATCGCGCCAAGCATCTGCTTCTGCAGGGCGAATTCACGCTGCCCGTCATCGCCGCCGAGACCGGCTTTTCCGACCAGGCGCATTTCACCCGCGTCTTCCGGAAGGTGACCGGCGCCACACCGGCGCTCTGGAAGAAGGCCAACGTTGCCTGAAAACCACGCTTCACGAGCATTTGTTTAGAATGCGGAAATTTGCCCAAGAACGTTCAAATTCCCCGGATTGCGACAATCCCCTCTCTTAAATTTGAGTTAAACGCTCAGCTTATCGACAAGCTGTTAGCCGGGCATCGTTCAAGCCGGCGTGAGTGGGGTAAGACAATGCGTGAGCGGACCAAGGCTCTCATCTTCAAGGCCAATCTCCTGACCGGCGCCGCCGCCATCGGCATCGCGGCCGCCACGCCTGTTCTGGCGCAGGAGGCGACCGAGCTGAAACCGATCACGGTGCAGGGTGATGGCGGGCAGCAACAGGACCCGAGCGCGCCAGTAAAGGGCTATGTGGCAAAGACCAGCGCCACGGCCACGAAGACGGGCACGCCGCTCGTTGAGACGCAGCAGTCGATTTCGGTCGTGACATCCGATGAGATCGGGGCCCAGGGCGCCGATACGCTGGGCGAGGCGATTGGTTACACGCCTGGCGTTGTAGGCGAGCCCTATGGTTCGGACGCACGTTTCGACTCGCCGAATATTCGAGGTTTCGATGGTCGCCAAAGCCAGTATCTGAACGGCCTGAAGATGATGCGTACCGCAGGTGCTCCGGCGGTCGAAATATACGGCCTTGAGCGGCTCGAAGTCCTTCGTGGCCCGGCTTCCGTTTTGTACGGTCAGGGCAATCCCGGTGGTCTGATCAACATGGTTAGCAAGCGCCCGCAGTTCGAGCCCATCCGCGAGATCGGCCTCCAGATCGGCACCTACGATTACTACGGAGCGTTTTTTGATGTGGGCGGTCCGGTTTCGGACGGTTCGGACTTCGCCTATCGCTTGACGGGTCTGGTCAAGACCGCGGGCGAGCAGACGGACGATCTCAACAACGATCGCTACTTCATTGCACCGGCCTTTACCTGGCAGCCGGATGAGGACACGAAGATCACGCTGCTGACCAGTGTTCAGCATGACAATCCCGATGCGCCCTCAGGGTTGCCCGCTGCCTTGACGCTTTATGGTGGTGACAACAAGCTGTCCCGTAGCTTCTCCGTTGGCGACGACAGCTTCGACAAGTCGAATCGGACGCTCACGAATATCGGCTATGAAATCGAACACCGCCTCAACGATGTTTGGACCTTCCGTCAGAACATGCGGTATTCGAACTTCGATTGGAAATACCAGTCGCTGTATTTCTCCAGCCTTGATGCCGATGGACATACCCTGAACCGCGGGGCGATCTATCAGGACGAAAATCTCAACACCTACAATCTTGATAACCAGCTTCAAGCCGAGTTTTCGACAGGCGAAGTCGATCACAAGGCGGTTATGGGCGTCGATCTCAGGTATTTCAACAACAGCGCGTTGACCGAGTTCGGCCTCGCTCCTTCGCTCGATAGCGCCAACCCGCAATACGGCGTCTCGGTACCCAAGAGCGTCTGGTACAGTCAGGACGTCAACTCCGAGCTGTGGCAGGCTGGCGTCTATCTGCAAGACGAGATCAAGTACGAAAACTGGCGCGCAACATTGGGGTTGCGTCAGGATTGGGCTGGTACCAACGGCAAGCAGGAGACTGTTTTCGGCGGCACCACGACCTCCTCGCTTGATCAAACCGATCACAAGCTCACTTGGCGCGCCGGCCTCAGCTATCTCTTTGACAATGGCATTGCGCCCTATGCGAGCTACGCGACGTCATTTGACCCGGTATCTGGCTCCGATGCTGCTGGCAATCCGCTCGTGCCCACGACCGGCGAGCAGTACGAAATCGGCGTCAAATATCAGCCGACAGACTTCGATGGTTTCTTCAGTGTTGCAGCCTTCGATCTGCGGCAGAAAAATGTCCTCACGACCACCACCGTGACGCCTCTGCCCCCGGCCGTTCCATACACCGTGAGTGCGCAGATCGGTGAAGTTCACGTCCAAGGCGTTGAACTCGAAGGTGTTGCGAGTATCGCGGATGGCTTGGATCTGCGTGCGGCATACACCTACATGAATGCCGAGGTCGTCGGTGGCGACAACGATGGCAACCGCCCGGACAATGTTCCGAATCACACCGCGAGCCTGTGGCTGGACTACACCTTCAAAGAAGATACGGCTCTGCAGGGCTTCGGTGTTGGCGGCGGCGTTCGTTACATCGGCCAGCGATACGGAGATCTGGCGAATACCTACGATCTTTCCGGCGTAACCCTCTTCGACGCCTCCATCCACTACCAGAAAGACAACCTGAAGGCGTCGCTGAACTTCCAGAACCTTGCCGACAAGGAATATGTCTCCAACTGCGGTAGCTTCGGTTGCTACTACGGTGACGGCCGGACTGTGATGGGCCGCGTCAGCGTCTCCTGGTAAGTTGACAATTGCAGTTTAGTTTTGCAAAGCGAGGGCGGGAAATTTTTCCCGCTCTTGCAATTTGAGCTTCCGGAGTTCGCTGATGCCCACCCCCTTCCTGACGATGTCGGATGTCCGCTTTGCGGCGGGCGAGCGCACCATCCTTTCCGGCATCGATCTGTCGCTTGAGGGCGGGCGGATCTATGGGCTGGTGGGGCCGAACGGGTCGGGCAAGTCGACGCTGATGAAGATCATGGCGCGCCAGCATGCGGCGACGGGCGGAAAGCTTGCGCTCGAAGGCAAGGATGCGGCGGCCTGGGGCGGGCGGGAGTTTGCCCGCAAGATCGCCTATATGCCGCAATTCACGCCTGCCACTGACGGTATGACGGTGCGCGAGCTGGTGGCGCTCGGACGTTTTCCCTGGCATGGCACGCTCGGCCGTTTCGGCAAGGCCGACCATGCACTCGTGGACGATGCCATTGCCCGCACCGACCTTGAGGATTTCGCCGACAGGCCGGTCGCCAACATGTCGGGCGGTGAGCGTCAGCGCGCCTGGATCGCGATGATGCTGGCCCAGAATGCCAGCTGCCTGCTGCTCGACGAGCCGACTTCGGCGCTCGATCTTGCCCATCAGGCGTCGATGCTGTCGCTGGTGGAGTCGCTCAGCCATGAGCGTGGGCTGACCGTCGTCATCGTGCTCCACGACATCAATCTCGCTGCCCGCCATTGCGATGAGATCATTGCGCTCAATCGCGGCCGGATCAGCGCCAAGGGCACACCGGAGGAGATCATGCAGGCCGAGCGCCTGCGGTCGATCTTCGGCGTCGGCATGGGCGTCTTCACGCATCCGGCGCGCGGCGAGCCTGTGAGCTACCTGCTGTGACGCCGGCACCGACATTCACCCGCCGCGGCCTTCTCGCCATGGCTGCTGCCCTTGCGGCGCCGTCCCTATCGAGGGCGGCTGCGTCACCGCGCGTCGCAACGCTTGATTGGGCGCTGCTCGAAACGCTGCTGGCGCTCGGCGCCGATGTGGTGGCGGGCACCGAGCTGGTCGGCTTCCGCAAGATCGCCGTCGAGCCCACCGTTCCAGAGAGTGTCGCCGATCTCGGTCTGCGCGGCACGCCGAATTTCGAGGTGCTGCGCTTCGCCAGACCCGACCTGATCTTCAATTCGAATTTTTACGGCTGGGCCGACGGCCCGATGAGCCGCATCGCGCCGGTCAAGAGCCAGTCGATTTACCGCATGGGCGACAGCCCCTTCCAGCGCGCCCAGGACGTGACGCTCGCGATAGCGGACGAGCTCGGGCTCGCAAGCGGCAAGCGCTATGCGGACGATCTCTCGGCACGGCTTGATCGCTACCGGACGGTTCTGTCTTCGGGTGACGGCCGCACGATTCTGCCGATCAATCTCGGCGATGCCCGTCACTACCGCGTGTTCGGCAGCGACAGCATGTTCGGCGAGGTTCTGGCGCGCACCGGCCTGAAGAATGCCTGGCAAGGCAAGACAAGCTACACGGCCATGGCGCCGATCGGCATCGAAACGCTGGCTTCGATGCCGGATGCCTGGATCGTTTTCATTCCGCCGCATCCGCCGGATGCGCTGGTCGCGCTGCAGAACGGCGCCTTCTGGCAGGCGCTGCCGGCCGTCAGGGAAAAGCGCGTGCTGACCATCGGCTCCATCAATCCCTATGGCGCCTTGCCTGCCGCATCGCGCTTTGCCGATCTGCTTGCGAAAGGGCTGACCGATGCATGGAATGGTTAGCCGCAAACCGGCAAGCCGCCGGGGCAAGCCGCAGCTGAGCATTGCCGTCTCGGCCTGCGCCTGTGCGCTGATCTTTGCACTGCTGCTGACGTTCCGGCCGCGGCTGCCGGCAAGCGAAGCGGTGCTCGATGCGGCTCTCCTCTGGCAGAGCATGATGCCGCGCGCCGCGCTTTCGCTGATCGCCGGTGCTGCGCTCGGCCTTTCCGGCTTCCTTTTGCAGCGCGTGCTGCGCAATCCGATCGCCGATGCCTCGACGCTCGGCATTGCCTCGGGCGCGCAGCTTGCGATGAGCATCGGCCTCAGCTTCTCGCCGCTGCTGCTCGGGCTTTCGCGTGAACTTATCGCCTTTGCCGGCGGGCTGGTTGCGGTGGCGATCGTGTTGGGATTGAGCTGGCGGCGCAGCCTCGATCCGGTGACGGTCGCCCTGTCGGGCATGATCGTGACATTGATCGCCTCGGCGCTCAGCGTCACGATCATCCTTGCCCGCGGCGAATATGCGATGTCGATCTATATCTGGGGCGCCGGTTCGCTCAGCCAGCAGGATTGGAGCGGCGTTCTCTCGCTTGCACCGCGACTGGCCGCAGGCTTTGCCGCTGCCGTCCTGCTGCTGCGGCCGCTGCAGGTCCTGTCGCTTGACGATGCCGGCGCAAAGAGCCTCGGCGTCGCGCTGCATGTGACCCGGCTGGCGGTGCTGCTGCTTGCCGTCTGGCTGTCGGCCTCGGTTACCGCCAATGTCGGCATCATCGGCTTTCTCGGCCTCGCCGCCCCGGCGATCGCCCGTTTCGCCGGAGCCCGCACGACGCGGCAGCTCGTCATCGCCGCACCGCTGACCGGCGCCGCACTGCTGTTCTTCACCGATTGCCTGACGCAGCTTCTCGGCCCCGGCTTTACCGATATTGCACCCGCCGGTGCGGCAACGGCCCTGCTCGGTGGTCCGCTGCTTCTTTATCTGTTGCCGCGCGTGCATTCCTTCGCCGCCGTCACGGCGCAGACCACGTCGGCGATCAAGCGGCTACGCAGCCCCGCCCGCGTCTTCCTGATGCTCCTCATCGCCCTCGCGCTGGTCGTTGCCCTGGTGCTGACGACGGCGCCTGCCAACGATGGCTGGCACATCGCGAGCGGCGCGCTGTTCAGCGATCTCCTGCCGCTGCGGCTGCCGCGCACCATCGTGGCTGCCGGTGCGGGCGCAATGCTGGCGGCTGCGGGCTTCATCATGCAGCGCGTCACCGGCAATCCGATCGCCAGCCCGGAAGTGCTCGGCGTCAGCACCGGCGGCGGCGCGGGCTTGACGGTTGCGCTGTTCATCTTCGGCTTCCCGCCGCCCTTCGTCATGCTGGCCTCGATGGCGATCGGCGCGCTTGTCGCGTTCCTCATCATGATCGCCATTGCTGCCCGCGCCCAGTTCGCGCCAGAGCGGCTGTTGCTCGCCGGGATCGCCATCGGCGCCTTCTCGATGGCGATCGTCACGATGGTCTTGGCGCAGGGCGATATGCGCGGCTACGTGCTGCTCACCTGGCTCTCGGGCTCCACCAACAGGGCGGGCAGTTTCGAGGCCTGGACGGCTGTCATCTCGCTTGCGGTGCTGGCGGCGCCGCTGCCCTTCCTCAGCCGCTGGCTCACCATCCTGCCGCTTGGCGGCCCGTCGGCGCGCAGCCTCGGCCTGCCGGTCGGCGCCAGCCGTCTGGCGCTGGCGACCATCGCGGCGTTGATGACGGCTGTCGCCTCCTTCCTCGTCGGGCCGCTCAGCCTGACCGGATTGATCGCGCCGCATCTGGCGCGGCTCACCGGTTTCCACCGGCCCGGCCAGCAGCTTGCCGCCAGCATCCTGATCGGCGCCGGCGTGCTCGTTTCGGCCGATTGGCTGTCGCGCGTGGTGATCTATCCCTATCAGGTGCCGGTCGGCCTCTTCGCGGCGCTGATCGGCGGTCCCTACCTCATCTGGCTCCTGACGCGAAAGGAAGCGGCATGACGGCGCAGTTCAGGCTTTCGGGCACGGCCATTCCGGCGGATGCGAGGCATATGCTGGAGGAGATCGCCGAACATTTCGCCGAGCACGCATCGGTAACCCGCGTCGGCGAAACGGTGCATCTTGAGCATGAGATCGGCGTCGCCGATATCAGCATCGCCGAGGGCAAGCTCGCCATCGAACTTGCCTCGAACAGCGAGGATGAGCTGACGATGATCCGCACCGTGCTTGCCGAGCATCTCTTCCATTTCGCTGGGGAGGAGAAGTTCGAGCTCACCTGGTCGGAAAAGCCGAAGCCGGCGCTGCCTGGCAATATGCGTCTCGCGACCGTGACAGGCGCCCGGAACGTCACGCCGCATATGCGCCGCGTCACGTTCTCCTGCCCCGATGTGCAGGACTTCGAGAAGGGCGGCCTACATGTCCGCCTGCTGCTGCCGCAGAATGGCGAGGCACCGGTCTGGCCGACGGTTGGCGACGATGGCCGCGTCCAGTGGCCGGACGAGAAAATCACCGCCGTGCGCATCTATACGATCCGCAATGTCGATGCGGAGCGTGGCGAGGTCGATATCGATTTCGTGCTGCATGAGGGCGAAACCATGCCGGGTGCCACCTTCGGCGCAACGGCTGCCGCGGGCGATCTGATCGGCATCATGGGGCCGGGCGGCGGCTGGATGCCGGAGGCTGCCGATCTCGTTCTCGCCGGAGACGAGACGGCGCTGCCGGCCATGCTGCGGATTGCCGAGACGGTACCTGCGGGCACCCGCGTTCGCTTCTTCGCAGAGGTGGACAGTGCCGCCGAAGAGCAGGCGCTTTCGTCAGCGGCGGAGATCGAGGCGGTCTGGCTGCATCGCAACGGGGCGGCCCCCGGCACGACGGGCAGGCTGGGGCGGCTGATCCGCGAACTGGCGCCGCAATGCGCCGCGCCCGTATTCATCTGGGTCGGCTGCGAAAAGGCGGAAGCCGTGGCGATCCGCGAATATCTGAAGGACGAGCTGCAATACGACCGGCAGTGCATGCGCGTCGGCAGCTACTGGGAAAAGTAAAAGGCGGAGCCGCTTTCGCCGCTCCGCCCCTGATTTCTAGCTTGAAAGCCGATCAGCCGTGCAGATACGGCCAGACTTCGAGCGCGCCGCGATACATCATGTCGAGCGCGACGTAGAGGATGATCGCCAGGCCGACATAGGCGATCCAGCGATGCTTGGTGAGCAGGCGCGCGATGAAGTTTGCGGCGATACCCATCATGGCGATCGACAGAGCCAGGCCGGCAACGAGCACGGTCGGGTGCTCGCGGGCAGCACCGGCAACCGCGAGAACGTTGTCGAGCGACATCGACACGTCGGCGATGACGATCTGGCTGGCGGCCTGCCAGAAGGTTTTTCGCGGCTTGCCCGCGGCGCCGTCGAGCGCTTCCTCGCCTTCCGCACCATGCTGGGCGCGCAGCTCGCGCCACATCTTCCAGCAGACCCAGAGAAGCAGCAGGCCACCGGCGAGCAGCAGGCCGACGATGGCGAGCAGCTGGACAGTGATCGACGCGAAGATGATGCGCAGAACGGTGGCGGCCAGAATACCGACCAGAATGGCCTTCTTGCGCTGATCGGCCGGAAGGCCAGCGGCGGCAAGGCCGATGACGACGGCATTATCGCCGGCAAGCACGAGATCGATCGCGATGACCTGCAAAAGCGCAGTCAGCCCCGCGGCAGTAAAGATTTCCATGAAACGTCCCCCGATGTTCGGAAGCCGGACTAGAGCCCGCAAAACGTTACGTCAACCGGCAATCACCCCGGTCCACGCAAATGTCCCGGATGTGTGTCCTGGCAGTCCCACGCCGGAAACGCGCGGGGAGACCATCGCCTAATGTTTGAGCTTGATGATCAGTTCGCGATACTCATCGGCGATCGCGATGGCTGCCTTCGCAACAACAGGACTGATCGATTTATGGTCAATTGCGATGCGGCAGGTCTCGAAGACGCCGCGCAGTTCATGCTCGATATCCGAGAGCTGCGGATACTTCTGCACGAGAAGATGCGGCAGCATGCGCGCCTTGTTCTTCATCGGATTGGAATTGTTGGAGAAAATCAGGTTTTCCGCGATCACTTCCCGGATCGCATCTTCAAGACGCCACGTTGCACCGATCATATCCGTGACTGACACCATGCTACCCCTCTTCTACCGGCGGGCATATTCCGCCTGAATAATATGAAGCAAGGCTTGTGCCAGATTGGCGAAGCTGCCGGGCAGGGTACCGCCCGGCAGCTCATCATTCAAAAGCTCAGGGTTTCTTCTTCTTGGCTTCGTCGTCCATCAGCTCGTACCACATGGCGTTGAGAACGGCGAAGGCGGCTGCGAGCGGCAGGCCGAGGATCCATGCGAAATACCACATCGTCTTGCTCCTTTAATAGGCGTGGCCGCTTTTGTCGGTAATGGCCTTCTCGTCCACCTTGCCCCACAGAACCTTGTAGACCCAGGCGGTGTAGAGAAAGATCAGCGGCAGGAAGATCGCCGAGACGACGAGCATGATGAACAGCGTCATATGGCTCGACGAGGCATCCCAGACCGTGAGACTCGCCCGCGGATCGAGCGACGACGGCAGGATGAACGGGAACATCGAAACGCCGACCGTCGAGATGATGCCGAAGATCGACAGCTTGCTGAACAGCAGCGTGGTCACTTCCAGCCGTGCCCGCATGCTGAGCAGCGCCAGCGCCGCTCCGGCAAAGCCGCAGGCCGGTGCGATCAGCAGCCACGGATAGGTGCCGTAATTGGCAAACCAGGTGCCGGCATGTTCCGCCGTCTTGAACAGCGGATTGGACGGACCGACCGTGTTGATCTCGCTGGTGATGCGGTAGCCGTCGACGCCGGCCGCAAGGAAGATGCCGCCGAGCGCAAAGAGCAGGATAGCGGCAAAGGCGGCAAGGCTGCCATAGTGCCGGGCGCGTTCGGCAACCGGGCCTTCGGTCTTCAGGATCAGCCAGGCCGCGCCATGCATGACCAGCATAGCGACGGACAGCAGTCCGCAGAGCAAGGCATAGGGGTTGAGGAGGCCGAAGAAGGTGCCTTCGTAGAAGATCCGCATATCGTCGGCGAAGCGGAAGGGCACGCCCTGCAGAACGTTGCCGACGGCGACGCCGAAGATCAGCGAGGGCACGAAGCCGCCGACGAAGAGTGCCCAGTCCCAGTTGTTGCGCCAGCGCGGGCTTTCCCGCTTGGAGCGGTACTTGAAGCCGACGGGACGCAGGATGAGCGCAAACAGCGTCGCGAACATCGCCAGGTAGAAGCCCGAGAACGAGACCGCGTAGAGCGGCGGCCAGGCGGCGAAAATGGCGCCGCCGCCGAGGATCAGCCAGACCTGATTGCCTTCCCAGGTAGCGCCGACGCTGTTGATGGCGACGCGCCGCTCGGTATCGGTTTTCGCAACGAAGGGCAGGAGAGTGCCGACGCCGAGATCGAAGCCGCCGGTGGTGGCGAAAGCGATCAGCAGGACGCCGAGCAGCACCCACCAGATGACGCGCAGCGTGTCGTAGTCAAGAAGTTCGTGAAGGATCATGACAATCACTCCGCAGCAGGAACGAGGGTTTCGGAGATCAGCTCGGCTTCCGGCTCGTCATCGGGCTCGGGGCCTTTCTTGATCGCCTTGATCATCAGGCTCATCTCGATGATGATCAGCGTCGTATAAAGCGCCGCAAAGCCGATGATCGTCAGCAGCACGGTGCTGGCGCCGAGGCTGGAGACGGCCGCTGCCGTCGGCAGCACGCCTTCGATCACCCAGGGCTGGCGCCCGAATTCGGCAACGATCCAGCCGACCTCGATCGCCACCCACGGCAGCGGGATCGCGAAGACGGCGACCCTGAGCAGCAGCGGATACTTGTCGAGATGGCGGCGCGCCGACAACCAGAAGAAGGTTGCCGTCATCACGATGAAGAACATGCCGAGGCCGACCATGATGCGGAACGACCAGAACAGCGTCGGCACATGCGGAATGGTGTCATGCGCCGCCTGGACGATCTGCGCGTCGGTTGCCTGGCGCGGATCGTCGACATAGCGCTTCAGAAGCAGCGCATAGCCGAGATCGTGGCCGAGGTCCTCGAACGTGGCCTGGACATCTGCGGGAACCTGATCCGGTGGGCGGACAGCCCGGATCTTCGTCAGTGCATCATAGGCCTTGATGCCGTCGCGGATGCGGACTTCGGCTTCCTTCTCCAGCTTGTCGATGCCGGGGATTTCGGTCGTCAGCGAGCGCGTGCCGATCAGGCCCATCGCCCAGGGGATATGGACGGCGAAATGCGTTTCGCGGGCTTCCTGATCCGGGAAGCCGAAAGCGGTGAACGGGGCGGGCGCCGGTTCCGTCTTCCACATCGCTTCGATCGCGGCGAGCTTCATCTTCTGGTTTTCAGTGGCGAGATAGCCGCTTTCGTCACCGAGGACGACGACCGAGAGCGACGACGCGAGGCCGAAGGAAGCGGCGACTGTCATCGAGCGCTTGGCGATCTCGATATGACGGCCCTTCAGCAGGTACCAGGCCGAGACGCCGAGAACGAAGATCGAGGCGCAGACATAGCCGGCCGAAACCGTATGGACGAACTTGGCCTGGGCGACGGGATTGAAGACGACGTCGAAGAAGCTGGCGATCTCCATGCGCATCGTCTGCGGATTGAGCGCCGAGCCGACCGGGTTCTGCATCCAGCCATTGGCGATCAGGATCCAGAGTGCCGAAAAATTCGAGCCTAGTGCCACCGCCCAGGTGGCGGCCAGATGCCCGACCTTGGAGAGCTTGTCCCAGCCAAAGAAGAACAGGCCGACGAAGGTTGCCTCCAGGAAGAAGGCCATCAGCCCTTCGATAGCGAGCGGCGCACCGAAGATATCGCCGACATAATAGCTGTAATAGCTCCAGTTCATGCCGAACTGGAATTCCATGACGATACCGGTGGCGACGCCGAGCACGAAATTGATGCCGAACAGCGTGCCCCAGAATTTCGTCATCTGCCGCCAGATCTGGCGGCCGGTCATGACATAGGTCGTTTCCATGATGGCGAGCAGCACGGAAAGGCCAAGCGTCAGCGGTACGAAAAGAAAGTGATAAAGCGCGGTCAGCGCAAATTGAAAGCGCGATAGCGCGACTATGTCGAGTTCCATTGTCTTTCTCCCACGGTCCCACGGGATATCAAGAAGTCCACCGGCGCCGGCTGGCGTCTGAGGTCGTTAAAATTCAGTCCGGCCGGAGCCGGTCGAGTGCCCTTTCGAACGCCGCTTCTCCGCGGCGCGCGAGTTCTGTGATGCGCCCGTCCTCGATCACGGCGATCAGATCGGCGATCGCCGCCTCACGGCGGATGTGGCTGGCGATGACCACGGCGCGGCCGTCTGCCCGTTCGGCAAGGCGGTCCATGACGTCGCGGGCAGTATCGCCATCCAGACCCTCCGTCGGCTCATCGAGCAGCCAGAGGGATGCGTTGCGGAGAAAGAGCCGCGCAAGCGCCAGGCGGCGCGATTGCCCGCCCGACAGGCCAAGCCCGCCTTCTCCGAGTTTGGTGTCGAGCCCCTTCGGCAGGGCGTCGATTGCAGTGAGCAGTCCCGCAGCATCGAGTGCGTCGCGCAGGCGCTCCTCGCTCGCTGCGGGGTCGGCGATCAGGAGGTTGCCGCGGATGCTGTCGGCAAAGAGTTCGGTGCGCTGCGTCAGCAGCGTCGAATCGGTAATCGCGGCAGTTCCGCTCTGCGGCCGCAACTCGCCTGCGAGCAGTGCCAGGAATGAAGACTTTCCGGCCCCGCTGGCACCGACTAGAGCGAGTTTTTCATTGGCTTTTATGGTAAGCGATAACTTACTTATGGCGAGCCTCTCGGCACCGTCGTGAGCGGCTGCAACATCCGTCAGCGCAAGGGCGATGCCGGGCGCTGGTGCGACGTGTTCACTCGCCCGGTCCGGAGCCGTCAGACGGCTTCCGACGTGGCGCGCCGCAATCAGCGTGCGCCCAAGCTCGATGGCGCCGCGGCGCAGCGCGGCAAAGGGCTCGATGGCAGCGAAGGCGACCAGCATGCCGAGCGCTGCGACCGGCGCCCCGATGGCGCCTGCGCCCGCCAGCGCGGCGACCGCGAGCAGTGATCCCCCGAGAAGCAGCGAGGAGGTCAGGCCGAAACCGAGCGCGACACCGGTTTCGATGCGGTTCAGACGATCGTCGGCTGCCGATGTATAGGTGTCGGCGGTGGCGACTGCGGCGCATTGGGCATCCAGGCGCCCGGCCATCAGCAAGTCTGTCTGGCCGGCGACGAGATCGATGACGCGGCCGCGCACCGCCTCGAGGCCATGCATGCGGCGGCGTGCGGATTTTGCAGCGGCGTAGCCGGCGGCATAGGGGATGCCGAGACCGGCAAGCAGCAGGAGCAGCCCGGTCGAGGCGCCGAGCAGCGGATGGATCAGGCCGAGCGCCACGCTTGCGGCGATCGCGGCGCAGATCGCGACGGCGGCGGGAACGAGGACGCGCAGATAGAGCCCGTCCAGCGCATCGATATCGGCGGTCAGCCGGAACAGAAGCCTTGAAGGGCGTGCCGCGAGATGGCGCGCCGCGCCGCCCTTCGCCCAGCCGCGAAACAGGCGTTCGCGCAGAGCGGCAAGCACCGACAGAGTCGCGTCATGCGTCGTCATCCGCTCGCCGTAACGCGAGAAGGTGCGCCCGATCGCCAGCAGGCGGATACCGGCCGACGGTGCGAAAACGTCGAAGGTGACGGCGGTGGCGACGGACAGGCCGGCAATCGAGGCGGCGGTGATGAACCAGCCGGAAACGCCGAGAAGCGCGATACCGGCCAGAACCGTCAGCGCCGACATTAGTGCGCCGATCAGCAGGCCACGGCGCCGTTCAGCAAGAAACACGGCGATGACGGGTTTGAGGTCGCTGAGACGCGTGCTCATTCCGCAGCCTCCCGAAGATTTTCCGCGCCGATGGCGATCACCCGCTGCATGCGGGCGGCAAGCCGTGGATCGTGGGTGGCGACGACAAGCGTCTTGCCCTTGGCGAGATGGATCAGGCTGTCGGTGATACCGGCCGCCGTGGCGGCATCTAGGTGCGCAGTCGGCTCATCGGCAAGGATGATGCGGATATCGGGATTGCAGGCCGCGCGGGCGATCGCGAGCCGCAGCGCTTCCCCACCCGAAAGCCCAAGCCCGCCTTCGCCGAGCGGGCGCTTGCCATATGCGGCGGCGACCTGCTCGAGCTTGGCGGCATGGAGCGCGTCATTGGCCTTGGTAGCTGCGCGGCCGAGCGTGATGTTGCCCGCGAGCGAACCGGCGAAGATATGCGGCTTCTGGCCGATCCAGGCGATATGGCGGCGCCAGTCCCCGGCCTCGCCGAGCGGCAGACCGCCGATGCGGACTGTACCTTCCGAGACCGGAGCAAGCCCGGCGATCAGCGCAAGCAAAGTCGATTTGCCGCTGCCGCTGGCGCCGAGCAGCGCGACATGCTCGCCCTGGATGATGCGACAGCTGAACGTGCCGATCGCCAGCGCCTTGTCGGCGGCATAGCGGAAACCGGCATCGTCAAGTTCGATATCGAAACGCGCCGCCTGTTGGCCGTCTGCTTCCTTGACGATATCCAGGCCACCGGTTGCAATTCCATCCAGCGCGAGGAGCGCCGCTTCGCCGCTGGCGCGATCGTGCCAGACAGACGAGAGGTCCCGCAGCGGCTCGAAAAAGGCCGGAGCAAGCAAAAGCAGGAAGAGGCCGTTCGTCAGGTCAAGGCCGCCGGTCCAGGCGCCGAAAGTGATTTCGCCGAGCAGGCTGAAGCCGACATAGACGGCGAGCAGGGCCACACCGAGTGCTGCAAAGAGCTCAAGCACGGCGGAGGAGAGGAAGGCGATCCTGAGGACTGCCATCGTCCGGTTCTTCAGGTCGTCGGCATCGGCGCGCAGGCGCGTTGCCGTCTGATCGACGGCACCGAGCGCGCGGATCGTCGTCAACCCGCGCAAACGGTCGAGCAGGAAGCCGTTCAGCCCGCCGGTCGCGGCCAGCTGCTTTTCGCTGGCGGCCTGGGCACGCCAGCCGATCAGCGCCATGAAGACCGGGATCAGCGGCATGGCGATTAGCAGGATCAGCGCAGCAATCCAGGAGATCGGAAAGATGCAGACAAGCATCACCAGAGGCACAGCTGTCGCCTTGAAGCGGGCGGGCTGGAACCGGGCGATATAGGGCACGATCAGTTCGGCCTGTTCGCCGATGACGCTCGCCGCTTCGCCGGAGGCCGGCCGCGAGGGATCGACAGGCGAGCGGCGCGCAAGGGCCCCGACGGCGGCCGCGCGGCGTTTGCTGAGTTCGGCGCGTGCCGCCTTGAAAGCCAGGCGGCCACCTGCCGCCTCGAGACAGCTCTTGGCAATGCCGAGGATGACGATGAAGATTGCAGGCCAGAGAACAGCGTCGAGCCCGCCGCCATTGGCGATACGGCCGACGGAAAGAGCGATGAGGGCGGCCTGCGGAATGAACAGCAGGGCGCCCGCGGTCTGCAGCAGCGCGGCAGCCTTGGATCCTGGCCTGTTTTTGGCAACGCGGCTTCTGCGACGGCCGCGCCCTTGCGCGCCCGGTTCTGGCTCGTCATTCGCGTCTAAGAAAGCACTCCCCATAGCGCTAACTCTTGTTCGCAGGACGGCGGCCGCGGCCGAGCGAAATCACCCGGTCCTTGGCTTCCAGAAGCTTAGTAACTTTTGCCCCCAGAGATAGTAATGTTGCGAGACGTTCGGTTTCAAGTTGTTTTACGTCTTCATACCAATGCGTCAGCTGTTCGATTAGCCCGTGCATCTCGCCCATGCGCTGCTGTGCATATTGCTCATGCTCGCTTGCAGGCTTCTGCATCAGGATTTCCCGCAGCACCGAAAGGGTCGGATCGACCTCACGCTTCTTCCGCTCCTCGGCGAGCGTGCGCAGGATCAGCCAGACGTCGTCGGGCGTCGAAAAGAAGTCGCGACGGTCGTCGGGCTTGTGTTTCATCAGCACGAGGTTCCAGGCCTGCAGCTCGCGCAGGCTCATCGATACGTTCGAGCGCGAGATGCTGAGCGCATCGACGATCTCCTCGGCACAAAGCGGCTCCGGCGAGACATAGAGCAGGGCGTAGATCTGCCCGACGGTGCGGTTGATGCCCCAGCGGGAGCCCATTTCACCGAAATGCAGGACGAAGGATTGGACGAGCGGCGGAAGGTTCATGACGGTTGTTTCCGTAATGTCTGTGATTTCAGAAATTTCTGAAATCACTATATTCTCGTTTTCGCGCTGCACAATCGGCGATCGCCGTCTGCGGCAATTTGGTCAGTACCCATGAGCTCGGTGCGACCCACCCAAACAATCGTTTAGGCGCAGCAATGATGTCTCGCTCTGTTGCAGAGGAGCCCCGCCATCATTAAGACGGTGAGGGGTTTCACATCTGGATATTCTCACATGTTCGATATTCTCTGGCGCGGCATCGTGATCGGCATCGGCGCGACTGTTCTCATGGACATCTGGGCGATCGTTCTCAATCGCTTTTTCGGGCAGGCACCGGCCAACTGGGCGCCGGTCGGGCGCTGGTTCTATCATCTGAAGAACGGCAAGGTTTTCCACGACAGCATCGGCAATGCCGCACCTTACGAGCATGAACTGGCGCTCGGCTGGATCAGCCATTACGTCACCGGCATCGTCTATGGCCTGGCGCTGGCAATCATCATGGGGCAGCCTTGGCTGGCGGCGCCGACCTTCATTCCGGCATGGATTCTCGGTATCGTCACCGTCGGTGCCGGCTGGTTCCTGCTGCAGCCGGGCCTCGGCATCGGCTGGGCGGCGTCGAAGACGGCGAACCCGAACAAGGTGCGCGCCATGAACCTGATTGCCCATACGGTGTTTGCGCTCGGGCTTTACGGAACGGCGCTGCTGATCCGCTGAGGCGGGAGACCGCAATGAGAGAGATCTTCGTCATCGGCATCGGGACCGGCAATCCCGATCATGTCACCATTCAGGCGATCAACGCCATGAAGGGAGCGGACTGCGTCTTCATCCCCACCAAGGGAGCGAAGAAGGAGGAGCTCGCGACCGTGCGCCGCGAGATCTGCGAGCGCTACCTCGACACTGGTAAGACGAAGACGATCGAATTCGCCGTTCCCCAGCGCGAGATCGAGGGCCGGAGCTATACCGGCAGCGTCGACGAGTGGCACGCGGCAATCGCCGCGACCTATGCCGGGCTGATCGCCGGATTGAAGCCGGATGAAAAGGCCGCGTTCCTCGTGTGGGGCGATCCCAGCCTTTATGACAGCACGCTGCGGATTCTCGAGCGCATCCGCGACAAGGTCGAGTTTTCGGTATCAGTCATTCCCGGGATTACCAGTATCCAGGCTTTGGCGGCGAGCCACCGGATTCCGGTCAATCTCGTCGGCAAGCCGGTGGAGATCACCACCGGGCGGCGGCTCGCAGAGACGGGTCTGCAGGCCGACAGCACCGTCGTCATGCTCGATGGTATCCAGGCATTCTCGAAGATCGACAATCCCGATGCCGAGATCTTCTGGGGCGCCTATCTTGGTACCGAAGACGAGATCACCCATTCCGGCCGTCTCGGCGATGTCGCCGATGAGATCGTGAAGATGCGGGCTGAAGCCCGCGAGCGGCATGGCTGGATCATGGATATCTACCTGCTGCGCAAGGGCCGCGATTTCGAGGAATAGCCGCCTTTGCCGAGCGTGCCGTCATCCTGTAAGGACAGGGCATGAAAGGTTCAGCCATGGCCGCGGCCACTGACAGACAGATCGAGACGGGCGATTACTGCGTACCGGGCCTGCGCCGCGGCGCCTGCCCGACGCTTGCCGCACCGATGCCGACAGGCGACGGATTGCTGGTGCGCTTGCGCCCGGCCGGTGGCGCGCTGACTGTGGGGCAGATGCGGGCGCTCGCCGTCTCGGCGGCGGCGCATGGAAACGGCATCCTCGAGATCACGGCGCGCGGCAATCTGCAGGTCCGTGGCTTGCGGGCAGAGAGCGTCGAGGCCCTGGCTGCCGATATCGATGCCGCCGGCATTATCGTCCCGGCCAATCCGGCCATCGAGCTCTCGCCGCTGCATGGTCTCGATCCGGCCGAGGTGGCGGATCCATCCGCTTTCGAGCAGATGTTGCGCGAGCGCCTGCACGAGAAGCTCGCCTCGCCGCTGCTGGCGCCGAAGCTCGCGATCCTCGTCGATGGCCGCGGGCATTTTTGCCTTGATGAGATGAGCGCCGATATCCGCATGGTGGCGGTCGATGATGCGCGCTGGATGGTAGCGATCGCAGGGACGGCGAAAACCGCGCATCCGCTTTTCTGCGGCGATGCCGGAGAGGCCGTTGCCGCCGTTGGCCGAATTCTCGATCTGCTGATTGCCATAGGCAAGCACAGCCGGGCGAGGGAGCTTGATGATCAGGCACTGGCAGCCGCATTCGTGCAGCCACTTGGCCCCCTCTCGCTTTCCGTCTCCGCAACGCCGCAACCCGGGACAGTAATGCTTTCCGGGCAGCATGCCGCGCTCGGTCTCCGCCCGCAATTCGGCCAGATGCAGTCGAGCGAGCTGATCGCGTTTCTTGCCAATCTCGATGCGTCAGCGGAGATCCGGCTTGCGCCCGATCGCCAGTTTCTGATCACTGGCCTTTCCCGCGCGGAGGCGGAACGCCTGACGATGATCGCCGGCGGCCACGGCCTGAGCGCCGATCCGCAGGACCCCGCAGCCAATATCGCCGCCTGTGCCGGTGCCGGTTTCTGCATGTCGGGCTTCTATGAAACACGGCGGCTCGCCGCCCGGATTATCGAGCATGCGCCTGAATTGCTGGACGGCTCGCTGACCGTCCATCTCTCCGGTTGCGCTAAGGGCTGCGCCCATCCGTCACCAGCGTTGGCGCTCGTGGGATCAGCCGATGGCTATGGATTTTCGCTCGATGGCAAGGCCGGTGATGCGCCCGACGCAACGATTGCTGGCGGCGGGATCGAATCCGCTATAGAGAAGCTCGCCCAGCTTGCCGGACCGCAGCGTCAGGCTGGTGAATCGGCGGCCGCCTGTCTGAAACGGTTTGGCGCCGCAACGATCGCGAAAGCGCTGCGACGGGACTAGGGATGCCAGACTACGATTACATCCGCGAAGGCGACGCCATCTACGTGCGCTCCTTTGCGATCATCCGCAGCGAAGCCGATCTTTCGCGCTTCTCTCCTGAAGAGGCCGATGTCGCCGTGCGCATGATCCATGCCTGCGGCCTTGTCGAGGCTGCTGCCCATTTCGAATTCGCTCCCGGTGTCGTCACGGCGGCGCGCGAGGCGCTGAAATCAGGCGCGCCTGTTTTCTGCGATGCCGAGATGGTCTCGCATGGCATCACCCGCGCCCGGCTTCCGGCCGGAAATGACGTGATCTGTACGCTGCGTGATCCGCGCACGCCCGAGCTTGCCAGGGCAAAGGGCAATACACGGTCTGCGGCGGCAATCGAGCTCTGGCGCGAGCGGCTGGCCGGCAGCGTCGTGGCTATCGGCAATGCGCCGACCGCTCTTTTCTATCTGCTCGAATTGCTGCGCGATGGTGGGCCGAAGCCTGCGGCGATCCTCGGCATGCCCGTCGGCTTCGTCGGCGCGGCGGAATCCAAGGATGCCCTGGCGGAAAATTCCTACGGCGTTCCCTATGCCATCGTCCGCGGCCGCCTCGGCGGCAGCGCGATGACGGCGGCCGCGGTCAATGCACTTGCGAGGCCGGGTCTATGAGCACGCAAGGCCGTCTGATCGGCGTCGGCACCGGGCCGGGTGATCCTGAGCTTCTGACTATCAAGGCAGCGAAGGCGATCGAGAGCGCCGATGTCATCGCCTTCTTCGCCAAGCAGGGGCGGAGCGGCAATGGCCGCGCCATCGTCCAGCATCTGATCTCTGAGCGCGCCGAGCTGCTGCCGCTCTATTATCCGGTGACGACGGAGATCGATAAGGGCGAAATGGCCTATCAGAGCCAGATCACCGGTTTCTACGATGCGTCGGCCGCTGCCGTTGCTGCGCATCTCGACGCCGGAAAGACGGTCGCGATCCTCAGCGAGGGCGATCCGATGTTCTATGGTTCCTACATGCATCTGCATGTCCGCCTGGCACATCGCTATCCGACCGAAGTCATCCCCGGCATCAGCGCCATGTCCGGCTGCTGGTCGGTCGCCGGCATGCCGATCGTCCAGGGGGACGACGTGCTCTCCGTGCTGCCGGGCACGATGGCGGAGGCCGAGCTGACGCGCAGACTGGCGGATACCCAGGCGGCGGTGATCATGAAAGTCGGCCGCAATCTGCCGAAGATCCGCCGGGCGCTGGAGAGCGCCGGGCGTCTGAAAGAAGCCGTCTATGTCGAGCGCGGCACGATGGCGAATGCGGCGATGATCAAGCTCGCCGAGCGGCCGGATGGCGATGCGCCTTATTTCTCGCTGGTGCTCGTTCCCGGCTGGGAGACGAGCCGATGAGCGGCACGCTCTATGTCATCGGCACCGGCCCGGGCAATCCCGACCAGATGACGCCGGAAGCGGCGCGCGCCGTTTCCGCATCGACCGACTTTTTCGGCTACGGCCCCTATCTCGACCGGATCGATTTCCAGCCACATCAGAGCCGTCATGCCTCCGATAATCGCGAGGAACTCGACCGTGCCAATGCGGCGCTGAAGATGGCTGCCGAAGGACGCACCGTCTGCGTCGTCTCCGGCGGCGATCCCGGCGTCTTTGCCATGGCGGCGGCGATCTGCGAGGCTATCGACAAGGGACCTGCCGAATGGCGCGGTGTCGATCTCGTCGTGCTGCCCGGCATCACGGCCATGCTCGCGGTTGCGGCGCGCACCGGCGCGCCGCTGGGCCACGATTTCTGTGCCATTTCGCTGTCGGACAATCTGAAGCCCTGGGATGTGATCGAGAAGCGGCTGACGCTTGCGGCGCAGGCGGGTTTCGTCATCGCACTCTATAATCCGATCAGCAAGGCGCGCCCCTGGCAGCTCGGTCGTGCCTTCGAGCTTTTGCGCAGCGAATTGCCGGGCGCGACGCCCGTCATCTTCGGCCGTGCCGCGGGACGCCCGGATGAGCGCATTACGGTTCAGCCGCTGGAGACGGCCGATGCCGCCGTTGCGGATATGGCGACCTGTGTCATCATCGGCTCGCCGGAAACCCGCATCGTGGCGCGGGATGGCAAGCCCGATCTGATCTATACGCCGCGTTTCATCGCCGGAGGGACGAGGTGATCGATCGCCGCCAGCGCGTCCTCGACAGTTTCGACCGTTCTCATGGCAGGCCCCACGGCGCGGCCGACCATGAAAACCTCGATGCCGAGCATGCGCGCCGCTTCGATCTTTGCATAGGTGGCGCTGCCGCCACTGTTCTTGGCGATCACGGCGTCGATGCGATGGTCCCGCAGGAGCGCCAGTTCGGCATCCAGCGCGAAGGGGCCGCGGTCGAGAATGAAGACGGCGTGATTGAGCTTCAAGGGCGGCGTGACGGGATCGACGCTGCGGACCAGATAGAAATGCTGCGGAGCCGCCTCTGCCGCATGCGCCTCCTGCCGGCCGGTCGCCAGGAAGACGCGGCGCGGCGCAGCTCCAAGTGCCTCTATCGCTTCGGGAATGGTCGCGGCATGCGTCCAGCGGTCGCCGTGTTCCTCGCTCCAGAGCGGGCGGCGCAGGGCGATGGACCGAATGCCGGTCATTCCGGCAGCCTCGGCGGCATTCGCGGAAATTCTGGCGGCAAAGGGATGCGTGGCATCGACGAGCAGGTCAAATTCGCCTTCGCGAAGGAAACGCGAAAGTCCTTCGGCGCCGCCAAAACCACCAATCCTCACGGAAACCGGCTGTTCGGACGGTTTTTCGGTGCGTCCGGCGAGAGACAGCAGAGTATCGACGTCGGAACGCTTCTGCAGCGCGGCCGCCAGCAGGCGCGCCTCGCTTGTGCCGCCCAGTATCAGAACGCGGAATTCTGCCATGTCTGATCTGCCGTCCCGATCCGAAAAACCCTGGCTGACCATTATCGGCATCGGTGAAGATGGTCCAGACGGTCTCGGCGAAGAGGCGCGGCGGCTGATTGCTTCGGCCCCGGTCGTGTTCGGCGGCGCCCGGCATCATGCGCTGCTCGATCGTCTCATTTCTGGCGAGCGGCGGATATGGCAAAGCCCGTTCGAGACGTCGGTGGACGATATCGTTTCCCGCCGCGGCACGCCTGTCGTGGTTCTCGCCTCCGGCGATCCCTTCCTCTATGGCGTCGGCGCGACGCTTTCGCGGCGGATCGCGGCGGACGAGATGTGCACGATTCCGGCCCCTTCGGCCTTCAGCCTCGCCGCCTCGCGCCTCGGCTGGCCGCTGCAGGATGTTGCGACGGTATCGCTGCATGGGCGTCCCATCGAACTGATCATGCCGCATCTGCATGATGGGCGGCGCATCATTGCGCTGACATCGGATGAGAAGGGACCGGCGGAAATCGCCAGGCTGCTGACCAATTACGGTTTCGGCCGTTCGCGTCTGACAGTGCTGGAAGCGCTGGGCGGTGATCGCGAGACGGTTCGTTCGGCGCTTGCGGCGGAGTTCGCGCTCGGCGCTATCGATCCGCTCAATGTCTGCGCCGTCGAAGTCGTGGCTGACGAAAAGGCCCGCATCCTGCCCTTCACCAATGGCCTGGACGACGGGTTCTTCGAACATGACGGGCAGATCACCAAGCGCGAGATCCGCGCTCTGACGCTGTCGGCGCTGTCGCCGCGCTACGGCGAACTGCTGTGGGATATCGGCGCAGGTTCGGGCTCCATCGGCATCGAATGGATGCTCTGCGATCCCTCGCTGAAGGCGATCGCCATCGAGCAATCGCCGGAGCGCGCCGCGCGCATCGCCCGCAATGCAACGGCTCTCGGTGTGCCAAGCCTCGCGCTGGTCGAAGGCACCGCGCCCTCGGCGCTTCGCGATCTCGCGCAGCCGGACGCGATCTTCATCGGCGGTGGTGGCAGCGAGCCCGGCGTACTCGAGGCGGCTATCGCCGCGCTCAAGCCGGGCGGGCGTCTCGTCGCCAACGCCGTGACGCTGGAAATGGAAGTGCTGCTGCTTTCCGAATATGCAAGGCGCGGCGGAACGCTGACGCGCCTCGAAGTTTCCCGTGCCGCCCCCGTCGGCACGATGAGCGGCTGGCGCCCGGCAATGCCGGTGACGCAATGGCGCTGGATCAAGGACCTGACATGACCGTACATTTCATCGGCGCTGGCCCGGGCGCTGCCGACCTTATCACTGTTCGCGGCCGCGATCTGATCGCGAAATGCCCGGTCTGCCTCTATGCCGGCTCGATCGTTTCGCCGGAGCTCTTGCAATATTGCCCGCCGGGCGCGCTCATCGTCGATACGGCGCCGATGTCGCTCGACGAGATCGAGGCCGAGTATCTGAAGGCCGCCAATGCCGGTCAGGATGTTGCGCGGCTGCATTCCGGCGATCTTTCGGTGTGGAGCGCCGTGGCCGAGCAGATCCGCCGCCTCGAAAAGCACGGCATCGATTTCACGATGACCCCCGGCGTTCCGGCCTTTGCAGCCGCCGCCTCGGCGCTCGGTCGCGAGCTGACGATCCCGGCCGTGGCGCAGAGCCTGGTGCTGACCCGCGTTTCCGGCCGGGCATCGCCGATGCCGAATGCAGAGACGCTGGAGAAATTCGGCGCGACCGGCTCGACGCTCGCCATTCATCTGGCGATCCATGCGCTCGGCCAGGTGGTCAGCGAGCTGACGCCGCTTTACGGCGCGGATTGTCCTGTGGCCATCGTCGTCAAGGCCTCGTGGCCGGATGAGCGGATTGTCCGCGGCACGCTCGGCGATATCGAGGCGAAGGTTGCCGCAGAACCGATCGAACGGACCGCGATCATCTTCGTCGGTCCGTCCCTTGCTGCCAGCGATTTCCGCGAAAGCTCGCTTTACGATCCTGCCTATCAGCGCCGCTTCCGCGGCCGCGAATAGCTCAGATCGCCGAAGAGAGATAATCCATGCTCTGGCGCAGCGCCGCTGCCGGATCTTTCAGCGCATGGACGTCGGCCGAGAACGGCTCGAAGGAGGCGGGCCCCTTGTAGCCCGCCTGCAGCAGCGCGCGCACTTGGCCGGCATTGTCGAGCCGGTCGGCTGACGTGACGAGAACGCGGTGCGGGTCGCGCATGTCCGAGACGGAAACGTCCTTGTCATCGACGCCGGAAATGTGGATCAAGCCGGTCATATCAGGGAAGATCGCGGCCTCGCCGGCGAGATGGTGGTGGAACGTGTCGTGGACGAGCTTGAACGTGCCTTCAGCGCCGAGTTCACGGATCGCATCGGCCGCTTCCGTCTTTGAGCTCAGCGAGCAGATTTCGAAGCCGAGCGGCTCGACCAGACCGGTGATGCCGGCAGCATCGAGCATCGGCTTCAGGGCGGTCAGCGACTGACGCAGATTGGCTTGGCGCGCGCCGTCTTCACGGCCGGTGCCGTCGTTCTTCGGAACCAGCACCAGCGCCTTGGCGCCGCAGGCGGCTGCATAGTTGATCAATTCCCCGGCTTCGGCGGCGCGGGTCTCGTTCCACTCGTTGAAACGCTGCAGGGCGTTGATCGAGATAATCGTCACGCCATGGCGCTCGGCGGCCGCCTTGATCTCCGCCGGCTTGGTGCCGTCGAGGATCGCGTTGCCGCTGAGGTCGTTGCGGATTTCGACGGAGTCGATGCCGAGCGACTTTGCGAGCGCGAAGAAGCTGTCAATCTTCAGTGCGGGCGCTGCCATGTGGTTCAGCGCGTAGCGAACAGATGCCATTTCAAAAGTCCTCCCAAGGGCGCTCCGGTCCTGGAGCGCAAATCTAGCCCGGGGAATCTCTATCCGAAAATTGCAAAGGCGCCAGCAGGCAGACGCCTGTCCATCCTATCATCCGTGACAGATTTTTGTGATGAATGATGGAAATCCATCATTCTAGATATTCTCCGGAATATAGATTTCGAACGGCAGGAAGGTCTGGCCGGGAACTGCCGCCTCACCGTTGCCGATGGCGGCGATCATCTGGGCGACCAGCTCGCGGCAGATCGCCGGCAGCGGTGTGCTGAGTGCCATGGTCACCGTTCCGTCCATCAGCGCGGCCTTGCTCTCCGGCACCAGCTCATTGACGATCAGGGCGACCTCGCCGGTGCGTTTTTCCTCCTGGATCGCAGCGATCGCCCCTTCCATGCCGCCACCGCAGACATAGAGGCCGACGAGGTCAGGGTGCTTCTGCAGCAGCGTCGACGTCGCCTCATGGGTGATCTCCACGGTGTCGAGATTGATGAGCGTTTCCAGCACATCGAAATCGGGCGCTTCCTCGCGGAAATAGGAGCGGAAGCCGACTTCGCGCAGCTCATGCCCATGGAAGCGATGGCTGCCGACGAAACAGGCGACCTTGCCGGGCTTGCGGGCCGTGCGGGCGATCGTCCAGGCCGCAGAACGGCCGACCTTGCGGTTATCGAGGCCGATATAGCCGGCGCGCGTCCCCTCGGCGAAATCCGACAGCACGGAAAAGACCGGGATGCCCTTGTGTTTCAGCTCTTCCACGGCTGCGGTGACGGCCGGATAATCCGGGGCCACCATGGCCACCGCCTGGTTGCGGGCCGTCAGCGTCCGGAGCTTCTCGGTAATGGCGGCAGGCGTTGAGGCCGCCGGATAATCGATCTGAATCTGCAGCCGCGCCGTGGTGCAGGCCGCCGCCGCAATCTCGATTTCGCGGCTAAAGGCCTGGTAGAAGGATTGCATCGGCTTCTGCAGCAGGAAGGCCAGCTGATAGCGCGGCAGATCCTCGAAGACGCGCTGCCGGATCAGGCCGACAGCGTGGTAGCCGATCGATTGCGCCGCGTCATAGACACGCCGCGCCGTTTCCTCGCGCACCTTATGGCGCCCGTTGAGCACGCGGTCGACAGTCGCCACACTGACGCCGGACGCATGGGCAAGGTCTGATATCGTCGGTCGGCGCATGACGGTTCCTGATGTAATCCATCACAGATGAAAGCCATGTGTGATGGTTTTTGATAGAATATATCAAGACTGCATTGAGCCCTGGGCAAAGTCAACTTAACCTTCATGTCAGCCAGGGATTGGCGGGAGGCAAAGATGACCGAGACGATGAAACGCGACTACAGCCTGCTGGGGGAGAGCAGCCGCCGGGCGGTTGAGACCGGGCTTGCGGCAGCGCAATGGTATCACACCGACGTAGCGCGCAAGGAGATGAAGGCGCTGATGCAGCGCTCGGATGCGCCTGCGATCCGCGACACGATCATCTGGCTCGGCAGCATGCTGGTTTTCGCCGGTCTCGGTATCTATCTCTGGGGTTCGTGGATCTGCGTCCCGTTCTTCCTCGCCTATGGCGTTCTCTACGGCTCGGCTTCCGACAGTCGCTGGCATGAATGCGGCCACGGCACCGCCTTCAAGACGCGCTGGATGAACGATGCCGTTTATCAGATCGCCTGCTTCATGATCATGCGCAATCCGGTAACCTGGCGCTGGAGCCATACGCGCCATCACACAGACACCGTCATCGTCGGCCGCGATCCGGAAATTGCCGTCATGCGCCCGCCGGATCTCTTCCGGCTGATCCTGAATTTCTTCGGCATCCTCGATGCCGGCTATGCTGTGATCGACATGCTGCGCAACGCCTCCGGCGTCGTCAGCGAGGCGGAAAAGACCTTCATTCCCGAGATGGAGCAGCCAAAGACGATCCGCGTCGCCCGTATCTGGCTGGCGATCTATGTCGCGACCATCGCGCTCTCCATTTATATGGGCTCGTTCCTGCCGCTGATGTTGATCGGCCTGCCGCGTCTCTACGGCGCCTGGCACCATGTTCTGACCGGCCTGTTGCAGCATGGCGGCCTCGCCGACAATGTCATCGACCACCGGCTGAACAGCCGCACGGTCTACATGAACCCGATCAGCCGCTTCATCTACTGGAACATGAACTACCACGTCGAGCATCACATGTTCCCGATGGTGCCTTACCATGCGCTGCCGCAGCTGCATGCGATGATCAAGCACGACCTTCCGGCGCCGAACCCGTCGATGTGGTCGGGCTACAAGGAAATGATCCCGGCTTTTCTTCGCCAGCTGCGAAACGAGGACTATTTCCTGAAGCGCGAACTGCCGCAGACGGCGCGGCCGTATCGCGAGGAGTTCCACGCCGAGCTCGCCCCGGCGGCTCAGTAAGACAACGATAATTCTGGGAGGAAGATATGAGCGGAAACTGGATCGAAGTCTGCGCCAAGGATGATATCGACGAAGAGGATGTCATGCGCTTTGACCATGACGGCAAGACTTTCGCCGTCTATCGCAGCCCCGACGATGAATTCTTCGCAACCGACGGGCTCTGCACCCACGAGCGCATCCATCTCGCCGATGGCCTGGTGATGGACGACATCATCGAATGTCCGAAACATAACGGCCGCTTCAACTACAAGACCGGCGAGGCCAAGGGCGCACCCGTCTGCGTCAACCTGAAGACCTATCCGGTCAAGGTCGAAGGCGGCTCTGTCTTCATCTCCATCTGAGGAGGCTTCCATGTCTCACTTCGTCATTATCGGGGCCGGCGAATGCGGCGCCCGGGCCGCCTTTGCTTTGCGTGAAAAGGGCTTTGAAGGCGAGATCACCCTTGTCGGCACCGAGACGCTGTTGCCTTACGAGCGCCCGCCTTTGTCGAAGGCGAGCATCAGCGAAGCCCTCGAGCCGAAGCTGATTGCCGCCTCCGAGCGCTATGCGGAAGTTGGCATCCGCCTGCTGACGGGCGTATCGGCCAAGAGCCTCGATGCGGAAGCCAAGCGCGTCGTTCTCTCCGATGGCTCCGTCCTCTCCTATGACAAGCTGTTGCTTGCAACGGGCGCCAGCCCGCGTGCCTTTCCGGGTGCACCGGCCGTCAGCGCCCGGATCCGGGCATTGCGCACCCATCACGACGCCGTTTCGCTCCGCGATGTCATGAAACCCGGCAGGCACATCGCCATTATCGGCGGTGGCTTTATCGGCCTCGAGGTTGCCGCCACCGCGATCAAGCTCGGCGCCCGCGTCACCCTCGTCGAGGGGCTGGAACGCGTCCTGAAACGCGGCGTGCCGGAGGAGATCGCGCTAGCGCTTTCCGAGCGTCATCGCGGCGAAGGCATCGATCTGCGCTGCGGCGCCGCCATCGAGGCCGTCGGCGAAGAGACCGGCCACGCCTTCATCAAGATTGGCGGCGAGAGGCTGGAGGCCGATCTTATCCTGGTCGGAATTGGCGCGCAGCCGAATGTGGAATTGGCGCAAGCCGCAGGCCTGGCGATCGAGAACGGCATCGCCGTCGACGGGCATTTGCAGACCTCATCGCCGGACGTTTATGCCGCTGGCGACTGCTGCTCTTTTCCTCTTGAAATTTACGGCGGTAAACGCGTACGGCTTGAGTCGTGGCGCAATGCGCAGGAGCAGGGCAACCTCGCCGCAGCCAATATGATGGGCGCGAACGAGGCTGTTTGGGCCGTCCCGTGGTTCTGGTCGGATCAATATGACCTGACGCTGCAGATCGCCGGACTTGCCGATGGCGCCGTCACGCATCTGCGGCGCGACCTCGGCGATGGCGCCTTCATCCTCTTCCATCTAGATGGCGAGGGACGGTTGCTGGCCGCAAGCGGCATCGGCACCGGCAATGCCGTCGCCCGCGATATCCGCCTTGCGGAAATGCTGATCGCCGCGCGTGCCCATCCCGATCCGGCGGCCTTGACCGCCAGCAATGTCAAACTGAAGTCGCTGCTCGCGGCCTGAACGGAGAACAAGATGAAGAAGCACAGCCGGCCGACCGTTGCGGACCTCCTGTCAATGAAAGGTAAGCGACAGCTTACGATGCTGCGCGTCACCACGCTTGAGGAGGCGGAAGCCGCGGAGAAGGCGAAGATCGACATGGTCTCCGTTCCCCCGGCGCTGCTCGGCCCGGTCTTCCGCGAGGCGGCGCCGAGCCCGTTTGCCGTTCCCGGCCTCGAATATGGCGATTATGTCAGCGCCGAGGAATATCTGCGCGAAGCCTTCAAGGCGCTAAAAGCCGGCGGTGACGCCGTCTATTGCGCCGCGGGCCTCTCGACCATCCGGCGCATGCGCGAAGAGGGCATTCCCGTCTGCGGTCATGTCGGCCTCATCCCTTCCAAGGCGACCTGGACCGGCGGCTTCCGCGCTGTCGGCAAGACAGCGGCCAGCGCCTTCGAGATCTGGCGGCAGACCAAGGCACTGGAAGAGGCAGGCGCCTTCGCAGCCGAGATCGAGGTCGTGCCCGGCGAAGTCGCCGCAGCGATCAGCCAGAACACCTCGATGCTGATGATCTCGATGGGCGCCGGTACCGGCTGCGATGCGCAATATCTCTTCGCCGACGACGTGCTCGGCGCCAATCGCGATCACTACCCGCGCCACGCCAAGGTCTACCGCAACTTCGCCGCCGAATATGACCGCCTGCAGCGCGAACGGATCGCCGCCTTCACCGAATTCGCTGACGACGTGAAGAACGGCGCCTATCCGGAAAAGCGGCATCTCGTCGCCGTTGACGAGGAACAGCTGAAGCTTTTCCTGCAGCGACTGCGCAGCGAACTCGATCAGGCGTAAGGCTATCCGCCATGGGCGAACTGGGCCACGAGTTCGTGGCTGTCGCCCGGGTAGGTGAGCTTCACGTGGGTGACATGCACATCGCCGCTCTGCGTCTTGCGCTCGATCACCAGGCAGGCGCTGCCCGGCGGGATCGCCAATGCCGCGGCAATGTCGGCCTTCGCAGGCTCGGCGCGGATGCGGTGTTCAGCTGAACTCCACGGCACCTTGCCGAGCAGCCAGGTGCCGGGAGGGCTGTCTTCGAACGGTTCGCTTGCTGCCTCGGGAACGGCGGCGAGATTGATCAGGCGCTGTTCATGACAGAAGGGGCGGTCGCCGGCGAAGTGGTCGCAGACGATGTCGAGCACCGATGTCCCTGCCTCGAGGTCGAGGCGCGTGCTGTCCTCGCGCTTCACGCGACGGACCTTCAGGCTGGCGATCGTGTAGTGGTAGGGAAGGCCGAGGGCCTGCACCTCGCGCCTGAGATCGTGAATTTCCATGACCGCCGACTGCGCATGCGGGAAGCGGACATAGGTGCCGGCCTTGCGCCGCCGCTCGATCAGCCCGCGCTTGACGAGATCGGTCAGCGCCTTGTTCACCGTCATGCGCGAGCAGCCATATTGCACGGTCAGCTCATGTTCGAACGGAATGCGATGGCCGGGCGGCCATTCTCCGGAAAGAATGCTGCGCTCGACGTCGTTCTGGATGCGAAGGTGAAGCGGCATGTCCCCCATGGCCTGCTTCCCTATCCGTGCGCTGCCGCCGCGATCGCCTCGCTGCGGATTTCTTCGGTGAGCTTCAGGCGCAGTGCCGAAAATTCCGGGCTGGCCTTGACCGTGTAATGCCGGGGATGCGGCAGATCGACCGGCGTGATCGACTTGATACGCCCGGGCCGTGCCGTCATCGTCACTACGCGCGAGGCCATGAACACGGCCTCCTCGATATCATGGGTGACGAAGATGACGGTCTTCTGCTCACGTTCCCAGATGCCGAGCAGCAGTTCCTGCATCAGGCCGCGGGTCTGGTTGTCCAGCGCGCCGAAGGGTTCGTCGAGCAGCAGGATCTTCGGATTGTTGGCGAGCGCGCGGGCAATCGCCGTGCGCTGCTGCATGCCGCCGGAAAGCTGCTTCGGCCAGTGATTTTCGAAACCGCGCAAGCCGACCTTGTCGATATAGCTGGCGACGATCTCGTTCTTTTCCTTCTCCGGTACACCCTTCTCGCGCAGGCCGAAGGCGACGTTGTCGCGGATCGTCAGCCAAGGGAAGAGCGTATAGGACTGGAAGACCATGCCGCGGTCGGCACCTGGGCCGGTGACCGCCTTGCCTTCGAGCGTCACGGTCCCCGTCGTCGGCTTGTCGAGACCGGCGATGATGCGTAGCAGCGTCGACTTCCCGCAGCCCGAGGGTCCGAGGATGGTCACGAAGTCGTTGCGGGGAATATCGAGATCCGTCGGCTGCAGCGCCAGCGTCGGCTGACCGCCGTGAACACCCGGAAAGGTGCGGCTGACGCCCTTGATGACGAGTTCGCTCATGCGAGCCTCCAGGCAAAGAGCCGGCGATTGGCCCACTTGAAGGCGAAATCCGAGACGAGGCCGATCAGGCCGATGACGATGATGCCGAAGATGATCTGGCCGGTGGCGAGCAGCGCCTGGCTGTTGATGATCATATAGCCGATGCCCGAGGACGCGCCGATCAGCTCGGCGACGATGACATAGGTCCAGGCCCAGCCGAGAACGAGGCGCAGCGTCTCGGCGATATCGGGCGCGCTAGCGGGAATGAGGACGCGGCGGACAACGCCGCTGTCTCCGGCGCCCAGCGTATAGGCGGCCTCGACCAGATCGCGGCGCGTGTTGGATACCGAGACGGCGACCATCAGCACGATCTGGAAGACGGCGCCGATGAAGATCACCAGCAGCTTCTGAGTCTCGCCGATGCCGGCCCAGAGGATCAAGAGCGGCACGAAGGCGGAGGCAGGCAGATAGCGGGCGAAGGAGACGAAGGGTTCGAGCAGGGCCTCGACCGGCTTGTAGGCGCCCATCAGGATGCCGAGCGGAACGGCAACCAGCGCCGACAGGATGAAGCCGCCGACGACGCGCCAGATGGTCATGCCGATGTCGAAGAGGAAACCCTGATTGACGAGAAGGTCGTAGCCGTCCTGCACCATGGTGATCGGATCGGCGAGGAAGGTCTTGGAAACGAAGCCGCCGAGCGTCGCATAGCCCCAGCCCGCAAAGAAAATCACGAAAAACAGCAGGCCGTAGAGCAGTCTGCTGCGGGCTCCGATGGGTTGTAGTGGATGCATGCCGCGCCTTCTCGATGGTCTCGGAAGCGCGCAGGTTTCGCCCGCGCGCTCCCGTGGCGTTCAGGGATTACTTGATGAAGGACGGATCGGCGAGCGTCGTCAGATCAGGCTTCTTCTTGATCACGCCTGCCTGCAGCAACAGGTCGGCGGCTTCCTCGTTGAAGCTCTTGAAGGTGGTCTCGAAGAATTTCTGGGCGGCGGCCTTGTCCTGCCATTCCAGATAGGCGGCGGATTCGCCGAATTCCTTGCCGGACTGCTTCACGTCCTTGCCCATGATCTCGAAGGACTTGTCCTTGTCGGTCTTGATCATCTCCAGCGCGTCGTAATAGCTGGCAGCCAGCGCTTTGGCGGCTTCCGGATTGTCCTTCAGGAAGGCGGTCGTGCAGCCGAACGTGTCCATGACTGCCGGATAATCGAGCGTCGTGGCGATGATCTTGCCCTTGTCAGGCGCGGCGCGGACGCTGGAGAGGTAGGGTTCGTAGGTCACGGCAGCGTCGTTCTGGCCGGCGAGCAGCGCCTGCGCCGCCGGACCCGGCTCCATGTTGACGACCTTCACGTCCTTCATCGTCATGCCGTTCTTGGCGAGGATGAAGGCGAGCAGGAAGTAGGGCGAGGTGCCGGGCGCCGAAGCGGCAACCGATTTGCCCTTGAGATCGGTGATCTTTTCGATGCCGGGCTTGGCGGCAATGCCGTCGGCGCCGTGGGAAACATCGAGCTGGAAGATCTGCGTCGTGGCAACGCCGGCGGCATTCCAGACGATCCAGGTCTCGACGGTGGTCGCCGCACACTGGATGTCGCCGGATGCCAGCGCCAGATGGCGGCTCGCCTGCGGAACCTTGACGATCGACACGTCGAGGCCGTGCTTTTTGAAGATGCCGGCTTCCTTGGCGAGCGTCAACGGTGCGAAGCCGGTCCAGCCGGAGATGCCGATCGAAACCTTGGTTTCGGCTGCATGAGCCGCGCTACCGGCGAGAAGCGCGGCAAGAGCCGCAGCAATAACAGATGCTTTTTTCATGTCTGACGTTCCCTGCTCTTTGTTTAGGCATGCGTTCGGTGTGCCTGTTTATTGGCATATTAGGCACGCCAATTTTGTCTTGTCTATACAAAAGTAGAGGGAATTTCAGAGTGGCGTCACAGCGCGTGGATGTGGATCAGATAGGCGGTTCCCGCCCCCTGGAGTTTCAGCGCGGAAGGCGAATCCAGCTGCAATAACAGCCCATCGTCGTGATCGAGGTCGATCTGCGCGCCATCATGTGTGCAGCTGACGGCTCCATCACGGCAGACCAGCAGAACTGTCCCGGCCTGGACAGTTTCCTCAAGCATGCCATCGACAGCAAGGCGCTCGACAGTGTGCTCAAGGCGTCCGCGCCGGGTCATGACGTTGAGATCGGTGATTGTTCCGTCCGAGAGCGTCGCCATGACAGGCACATCGGCCGGGAAGGCGAGCGGCGTGCTTATCTTGGTCAGACGCACCGGCTCACGGCAGTCGATGGCGAGCGCTATGCCGTCGCCGGAAAGGACCGACAACGTCCGGTCGATGCCTTCGAAGATCGAGAACGGCCCGTCGGTTGCGACAGTTGCCATGCTAACCCGCCAGTCGAAATCGCCAAGCGCTGCGTTATCGGGAAAGACAGCGATCTCGACGGTCTCCCCGCCGCCATTCTTCCACGGCATGCGGCGGTGATTAGCGGCTTTCAGATGGGTGATGCTGGACATGCCGGGCTCCGGATTGAAAATTGCGGGCAAGTGGACTAAGTTTAGTGGACTAAGTTCAATGAGGTTACGCCATGGAAATCGTCAATATCCATGAAGCCAAGACCAACCTGTCGCGCCTGATGGAGAAGGTCGCTAAGGGCGAATCCTTTATCATCGCCAAGGCAGGCAAGCCGATCGGCAAGGTCGTACCGATTGATGAAGCCGAGAAGCCGAAGAAGCGCCGCATTGGGTTCATGGACGGTCAGATCAAGGTCCCCGACGATTTCGACACGATGATGGCCGAAGAGATTGAAGAGATGTTCTACGGCAATCCCGACAAGTTCAAGGACCGATGAAGCTCCTTGTTGATACGCATATTCTTCTCTGGATGAGCGGCATGTCTTGGAAGCTGCCGCACAAAGCGCGTGAACTGCTCGAAGATGTCGAGAACGATGTCTTTTTCTCAACGGTCAGCATTTGGGAAATTGCAATCAAGTCGTCGCTGAAGCGATTTCCCGATTTCTCTGTTGATGCCGAGAGGCTGAGGCGAACGCTGATAGATCACAGTTACCGTGAGCTTCCGCTAATGGGGGAACATGCCGTTGCCGTCGGCGGACTTCCCCATATTCATGGGGATCCCTTCGACCGCATCCTTATCGCGCAATCGCTCGTCGAGGGACTTTCGCTGATCACCGTGGACAAGACCGTCGCACGATACGGCGGCCTTATCCAATTGGTGTGATCCCTCAGTTCCCCAAAATCCCAGGCAACCGCAGACCCTTTTCCTTGGCGCAATCGATCGCGATGTCGTAGCCCGCATCGGCGTGGCGCATGACGCCGGTGGCCGGGTCGTTCCAGAGGACGTTTCCGAGGCGGCGGGCGGCGTCATCGGTGCCGTCGGCGCAGATGACCATGCCGGAATGCTGCGAGAAGCCCATGCCGACGCCGCCGCCGTGGTGGAGCGACACCCAGGTCGCCCCCGATGCGGTGTTCAGCAGCGCGTTCAGAAGCGGCCAGTCGGAAACGGCGTCCGAACCGTCCTTCATCGCTTCCGTCTCGCGGTTCGGCGAGGCGACCGAGCCGGAATCCAGGTGGTCGCGGCCGATGACGATCGGGGCCTTGAGTTCGCCGTTCCTCACCATCTCGTTGAAGGCGAGGCCGAGCTTGTGGCGGTCGCCGAGGCCGACCCAGCAGATGCGCGCCGGCAGACCCTGGAAGGCGATGCGCTCCCTGGCCATGTCGAGCCAGTTGTGCAGGTGCTTGTTGTCAGGCAGCAGCTCCTTCACTTTCGCGTCGGTCTTGTAGATATCCTCGGGATCACCGGAGAGGGCTGCCCAGCGGAACGGACCGATGCCGCGGCAGAAGAGCGGGCGGATGTAAGCCGGCACGAAGCCTGGGAAGGCGAAGGCGTTCTCGAAGCCTTCGTCCTTGGCGACCTGGCGGATGTTGTTGCCGTAGTCGAGCGTCGGAACGCCGGCATCCCAGAAGGCGACCATGGCTTCGACATGCTGGCGCATCGAGGCGCGGGCGGCATCTTCGACGGCCTTCGGATCGGTTTCGCGCTTCGCCTTGGCTTCCTCGACGCTCCAGCCGACCGGCAGGTAGCCGTTGCGAGGATCGTGTGCCGAAGTCTGGTCGGTGACGATATCAGGCCGTGCGCCGCCGGCCTTCATGCGCTTGACGAGCTCGGGGAAGATTTCGGCGGCATTGCCGAGCAGGCCGACGGACTTGGCTTCGCCGGCCTTCGTCCACTTGTCGATCAGCGCCAGCGCTTCATCCAGCGTCTTTGCCTTTTCATCGACATAGCGGGTGCGGATACGGAAATCGATGCGGGTCTCGTCGCATTCGACGGCAAGGCAGCAGGCGCCGGCCATGACGGCCGCGAGCGGCTGCGCGCCGCCCATGCCGCCGAGACCACCAGTAAGGATCCACTTACCCTTGAGGTTGCCGTCATAGTGCTGGCTGCCGGCTTCGACGAAGGTTTCGTAGGTGCCCTGAACGATGCCCTGGGTGCCGATATAGATCCACGAACCGGCCGTCATCTGGCCGTACATCGCAAGGCCCTTCTTGTCGAGTTCGTTGAAGTGATCCCAGGTCGCCCAATGCGGCACGAGGTTGGAGTTGGCGATCAGGACGCGTGGCGCATCCTTGTGGGTGCGGAACACGCCGACCGGCTTGCCGGACTGAACCAGCAGCGTCTCGTCCTCGTTCAGCGTCTTCAGCGTCGCGGTGATGCGGTCGAAATCGTCCCAGGTGCGTGTGGCGCGGCCGATGCCGCCGTATACGACGAGCTCGTTCGGGTTCTCGGCCACATCGGGATCGAGATTGTTCATCAGCATGCGCAGCGGCGCTTCGGTCATCCAGCTCTTGGTATTCAGCTGGTCGCCGCGCGGCGCACGGATTTCGCGGATGTTGTGACGCGGATTGCTCATCTCAGATCTCCAGGGAAGGAAGGATGTTGGCGGATACGGACGCGTTCAGCGCGCCGGTAGCGATCAGGCTGCTGGCAGCCTCGAGGTCATTGGCCATATAGCGGTCGATTTCGAGCGTCGGCACGACGGTGCGGATCGCATCGATCGCCTTCTGCAGCTCGGGGCTGGTGGCAAGCGGGGCGCGGAATTCGACGCCCTGGGCGGCGGTCAGCGCCTCGATGCCGACGATGCCGAAGAGGTTCTCGGTCATCTGCAGAAGGCGGCGTGCGCCGTGGCAGGCCATGGAAACATGGTCTTCCTGGTTGGCAGACGTCGGCGTCGAGTCGACCGATGCCGGATGCGACATCTGCTTGTTTTCGCTCATCAGCGCGGCAGATGTGACTTCGGCGATCATCAGGCCGGAGTTCAGGCCGGGCTTCTTGGCGAGGAAGGCCGGAAGGCCGTAGGAGAGGGCTGGATCGACCAGAAGCGCGATACGGCGCTGGGCGATCGCCCCGATTTCGCAGACGGCGATGGCGATCTGATCGGCAGCGAAGGCGACCGGCTCGGCGTGGAAATTGCCGCCCGAGACGACGGAGTTGTCGGAGAGAACCAGCGGATTGTCGGTCACTGCGTTCGCTTCGATCTCAAGCGTGCGGGCAACCGAGCGCAGAAGATCGAGGCAGGCGCCATCGACCTGCGGCTGGCAGCGGATGCAGTAGGGGTCCTGCACGCGCTCGTCGCCCTCGATATGGCTCTGTCGGATGACCGAGTTGTCGAGCAGCGCGCGCAGCGCCGCTGCCGTATCGATCTGGCCGCGATGGCCGCGCAGGGTATGAATGTCAGGGTGGAACGGTGCGGAGGAGCCCATCGCCGCATCGGTCGACATCGCGCCGGTGATCAGCGCCGATTGTGCCGCCCGGTGGGCGCGGAAGAGACCTGCCAGCGCCAGCGCGGTGGAGGTCTGCGTGCCGTTGATCAGTGCCAGGCCTTCTTTAGCGGCCAGCACCACAGGCTTGAGCCCTGCCTTCTTCAGCGCTGCAACGCCGGAAAGACGTTCACCGGCGAAGAAGGCTTCGGCCTCGCCCATCATCACCGCAGCCATATGCGCCAGCGGCGCGAGGTCGCCGGATGCGCCAACGGAACCCTTTTCCGGGATCACCGGGATGACGCCCTTTTCGAGCATGCCTTCGATCAGCCGCACCAACTCGATGCGCACGCCGGAAGCGCCGCGGCCAAGCGAGACCAGCTTGAGGGCCATGATCAGCCGAACGACATTCTCAGGCAGCGGCGCGCCGATGCCGCAGCAATGCGACAGGATGAGATTGCGCTGCAGCGTGGCGACATCAGCGGCGTCGATCTTGATCGAGGCAAGCTTTCCGAAGCCGGTATTGATGCCGTAGACCGGGGCATTGCCGGCTGCGATCTCCGCGATGCGGGCCGCGGCTTTGTTGATCCCCGCGTCAAAGGACGCATCGAGTCTGGCCGGTTCGCCGGTCCAGTAGATGGTTTCCAGCTGCTTCAGAGAAACGGAGCCTGGATGGAGGGTGATGGTCAACGGTCGATCCTTTCGCCCTTGAAAACACGTGCATGAAGTGGGTTGAAGCCGATGCGGTAGACGAGCTCGGCTGGGCTCTCGATGTCCCAGATCGCCAGATCCGCGGATTTTCCGGTTTCCAGCGTTCCGGTCTCGCCAAGAAGCCCGAGGGCGCGAGCGCCCTCGCGGGTGGCGCCGGCGATACATTCTTCGACGGTGAGGCCGAAAAGCGTTGCCGACATGTTCATCGTCAGCAGCAGGGACGTCAGCGGCGAGGTGCCGGGATTGCAGTCGGTCGCGATAGCGATCGGCACGCCTGCGGCGCGCAGCGCCTTCACCGGCGGCTTCTGCTTCTCGTTGATGGCGTAGAAGGCGCCGGGAAGCAGCACGGCGACGGTTCCGGCCGCGGCCATGGCCGCGATGCCTTCGTCATCGAGATATTCGAGATGATCGGCGGAGAGGGCGCAGTAACCAGCAGCGAGCTTGGCGCCGCCGAGATTGGAAAGCTGCTCGGCATGGAGCTTGACCGGCAGGCCAAGCGCCTTGGCGCGATCGAAGACGCGGGCGATTTCCTCGGTCGAAAAGGCGATGCCTTCACAGAAACCATCGACGGCGTCGGCAAGACTGCGTTTGTGCGCTTCGTCGAGCGTCGGCAGCACGATGTCGCTGATATAATCGCCGTTGCGGCCCTTGTAGTGGGCGGGCGTCGCATGGGCGCCGAGATAGCTGGTCTTGACGCGAACCGGTCTGATGGTGCCGAGCGCGCGGGCGGCTTCCAGCATCTTCAGTTCGCCGTCGCTCGTCAGCCCGTAACCGGACTTGATCTCGATCGTCGTCACGCCCTCGGAAAGCAGCGTGTCCAGCCGCCGGATCGAGGCCTGAACGAGGCCGTCGACGGAGAGCGCGTTCGTCGCCTTCACCGAGGAAACGATGCCGCCGCCGGCGCGGGCGATCTCTTCGTAGGTCGCGCCTTCGAGACGCATTTCGAATTCCCGGGCGCGGTTGCCGCCATAGACGATGTGTGTGTGGCAATCGACGAGGCCGGGGGTGACCCAGCGTCCCTCGAGATCGGTGATCTCGGCGCGCTCGATCATCGAAACCGGCAGTTCGCCTTCCGGGCCGGCATAAGTGATCCGGCCGCCTTCGGTGACGATGGCGCCCTTCTCGACGATCCCGAGACCGGATTGCGCCGGATTGAGCGTCGCCAGTCTGGCATTGCGCCAGAGGCTCGGCCGCTCCATTTCGCTATGAAGATTATCCCCTGTCATCAGCTTTACGCCTTTCCTTATGTCGAAACATGTATATACATAATAACCGGGTGACAAGTGGAATTTTGGGCGCTTCCATGGAAAAGAAAGATGGACGCCTTCAAAGGGAGCAAGCGATGACGACCCTCCATGCAAAGAATGCCCTGCTGCAAAACGGCTGGCAGAGCGATGTGCGGCTGACGCTGGAAGGCGGCCGGATTGCCAAGATCGAGACCGGCGTCGCGGCTGACGCCGCTGACGAGCGCCATGCGGCGCTGATCCCGGCAATGCCGAACCTGCACAGCCACGCTTTCCAGCGCGCCATGGCCGGACTGGCAGAGGTTCGCGGCCCCGCGGATGACAGCTTCTGGAGCTGGCGCACCGTCATGTACAAGTTCGCTTTGTCGATGACGCCCGAGCATGTCGAGGCCGTCGCGGCGCAGCTCTACATGGAAATGCTGGAAGCCGGTTTCTCCCGCGTCGGCGAGTTCCACTATCTGCATCATGACAAGGACGGCAGCCCTTACGGCGATATCGCCGAGCTTGCCGGGCGGATCGGCGCGGCGAGCACGGAGACGGGGGTCGGCCTGACGCTACTGCCTGTTTTCTATGCCCATTCCGGCTTCGGCGGCACAGCTCCCATCGATGGCCAGCGCCGTTTCATCAACTCCGTCGATGGCTTCGGCCGCCTGATGGAGCGTTGTGCGTCGATCACCGGTAAGCTCGACGGTGCGCATCTCGGGATCGCGCCGCACAGCCTGCGCGCCGCGACGCCGGATGAGCTGAAGGCGATCCTGCCGCTGGCCGGCGATGGCCCGGTTCATATCCATGTCGCCGAGCAGGTGAAGGAGGTCGAGGACTGCATCTCCTGGTCCGGCGCGCGGCCGGTGGAATGGCTGCTGGCAAATGCTCCGGTCGATGGCCGCTGGTGCCTGATCCATGCGACCCACATGACCAATGACGAGACGCGTGGCATGGCAAGAAGCGGCGCGATCGCCGGTCTCTGCCCGATCACCGAAGCCAATCTCGGTGACGGGATGTTCGCAGCGCCGCTCTTCCTGGAAGAGGGTGGCCGGTATGGCGTCGGTTCGGATTCGAATGTGATGATCTCACTGCCGGGCGAGCTCTGCCAGCTGGAATATTCGCAGCGTCTCGGTCGCCGCGCCCGCAATGTCATCGCCGAAACCGGCGGCTCGACCGGCCGCAACCTGTTCGACAATGCCGTCAACGGCGGCAGTGCCGCACTGGCTTCCAACCCCGGGCTAGGCGAAGGCAATGATGCCGATATCGTCTCTCTGGATTGCAGCGCAGTGCCCTATCTCGCCGGCGACCAGCTCTTCGACCACTGGATCTTCGCAGGCGGCGTGCGTGTCGACAGCGTCTGGTCGCTCGGCCGCAAGCAGGTCGAGGGCGGGCGCCATCGCAAGCGCGAGGCGATCAATCGCCGTTTCCTGGCGGCAATGGGCGAACTTCTCTCCGCCTAGGGCTTTCGCTTCTGCGGCATCCGCAATAGAGCGGGAGGGGACGTCAACCGGAGCCTGATATGGCAAGCAAGGATGCCACGCTGCATCAGAGCATCTTGAGCGAGATCGAAGGCCGCATCGTTTCGGGCGAGTGGCCGCCGGGCCACCGCATTCCGTTCGAGGTCGATCTCGCCACTCAATATGGCTGCTCGCGAATGACAGTCAACAAGGTGCTGACCCAGCTTGCCAAGGCCGGGCTGATCGAACGCCGCAAGAAATCCGGCAGCTTCGTCACCCAGCCGCAGGCGCAGTCCGCGGTTCTTGAGATCCACGATATCAAGGCCGAGGTTCAGTCGCTGAACGTGGCCTACAGCTATCGGGTCATCGCCCAGAAAACCCGCAAGGCGAAGGCCGGCGAGGGTCAGCTTCCCGACGTCGCGCCCGGCGCGCCGCTTCGCGAGATCACCTGCGTCCACTTTGCTGGCGCGCTCCCCTTCTGCCTTGAGGAACGCCTGATCAACCTCGAAACCGTGCCGGATGCGGCAGCTGCGGATTTCGCCGAAACCGCGCCCGGTCCGTGGCTCGTGAAACAGGTGCCCTGGACGACCGCCGAGCACAAGATCCATGCCTCACCCGCCAGCAGCAATGCGGCGGATGCGCTGGACATTCCCCGCGGCACCGCCTGCCTCGTCGTCGAGCGCAGGACCTGGAGCAATGCCGGTCCCGTCACCCATGTGCGCTTCACCTATCCTGGTGATCGCCACGCGCTCGTTGCCCGTTTCAGCCCGGCTTCCTGAGATTTGATCGGCGCGCCGGTTGCGAATCATGGGTCAAATAGCGGAAGTAAAGGTCGAAATGACTTCCGGAAAATGACGTGCGCTACGAGATCGACAATGCCCTTCTGAAAAGCCTTCTGCCTGCCGTGGTGCAGGCGGAGGACATGTTGGCGCGTGTCGATGAACGGGCGGCGCGCTCGCCGGTTGGCGAAGGCTTTGCCGAACGTGGCCACTTCTTCGATGCCGCGGGCGCCCTTTGGGTGGCGGGCGAGCTCGTGCATGTCGAGGATCTCGTGCTCCACGACGCGCATATGGACAGCCGCACGCCGAGCCACGAGCTGACGATCGCCCATGCGGTGCTACGCGCGCGGCGCCGCATCTGGACCGCCGACCCCGCCTGGGCGCTGAGCGCTGCCGGTCTCAACGCACTGGCCGGGGCGGGGCTGGACGAGGGCACGGCGTTGGAGACCAAGGGTTTTGCCGCTGCTACAGAAGAGGCGGATGAGCCCGATCAGCTGCTTTCGGCCGAGCTTGCGGAAATCGACGCGGTACTCGCCCGCTCGCAGCGACTGCTCGATGCCCATATGGGCAAGCCTGTCGAGGCCGAGGAAGAGCGGCCGAAGGAGAAGCGCAGCGACGATCCGCTCGGCCTTTTCGGCGATGACGAATGGGATGAGGGGCAGCGGCTTGCCGATTGGCGCGGTGTGCTGCCGCTCGCGGGCGAGCTGCCGCCGGTTCTCGCCGCCGCCGTTCTTTTCGACGCTTGGGAGCGGATCGAGCCGCTGCGACGCCAATCCTGGCTCGGCGGCCTGCTGGTCTCCAGCCATCTGCGGGCGCGGGGAAAGGTGTCCTCGCACCTCTTTTCCTTCTATGCCGGCTTGAAGAGCGTCCGCCACGAGCGGCGCCGCTCGCGTGACCGGCTGACCCGGCTTCTCGCCTTCCTGGAAGCGATGAGCGACAGTGCTGCCACCGGCCTCAAGGAGATGGACCGCCTGCTGCTCGCCCGCACGCAGATGGAGCTGCGCTTCAGGGATCGCCGCTCGAACAGCAGCCTGCCGCAACTGGCGGAGTTCGTGCTATCGCGGCCGATGGTATCGTCGGCGATGGTTGCCAAGCAGCTGAAGGTCACCAGCCGCGGCGCGCTCAATCTGCTGAACGAGATCGGCATTCGCGAGATCACCGGCCGCGGCCGCTACCGCGCCTGGGGCATCATCTGATCTGCACTATAAAGTCCACCCGGAATGCAAAAAGGCCGAAGCTTTCGCTCCGGCCTTTTCCTTTAAAGGGTGAACGCCCGGCCCGCCATCCTGTCACAGATTGCGGACCGGGCGCTCTAGCGCTTCCATTGCCCCCAGAAGCGCAGTCCTATTCCCGCTCGCCCGTGAAGTTGAGCAGCAGCTGGAAGATGTTGACGAAGTTCAGGTAGAGAGACAGAGCGCCGAAGACGGCAAGCTTCTGGTTCGATTCCTGATCATGGTTTTCGGAATACTGTTCCTTGATGTTCTGCGTGTCCCAAGCGGTCAGGCCGACGAAGACGACGATACCGATGACCGAGATGGCGAACTGCAGTGCAGACGAGCCAAGGAAGATGTTGACGATGCTGGCGATGACGACGCCGATCAGGCCCATCATCAAGAACGAGCCGACCTTCGCCAGGTCACGCTTGGTGACGTAGCCATAGAGGCTGGTCGCGCCGAACATCGTTGCGGCGATGAAGAAGGTGCGGGCGATGCTCGTGCCGGTGAACACCAGGAACACCGAGGCGAGCGACAGGCCCATGACGGCACAGAAGGCCCAGAAGGTCATCTGCGCAGCACTTGCCGACATCGTCTGGATTTTGAACGAGAAGAAGAAGACGAAGGCGAGCGGAGCCAGCATCACCACCCACTTCAGCGGCGACTGGAAGATCGGCACGTAGAGAGCTGGCGTCGAGCCGACGATGAAGGCGACGATGCCGGTGATGACAAGGCCGATGCCCATGTAATTGTAGACGCGCAGCATATGCTGGCGGAGTCCCTCGTCGAAGAGGGCCTGCGAGCCGGCGGCAGAGCCGTAGCCGTAACGCGGGTTGATCTGGTTCATTCTGATCTCCTCGGTTTCAAACTAGTACAGCGAACGGGCAAGGCCTTCGGCCGCCCTATCGAGGTTGGAACCACCGTCACCGGCAACGAGGGCATAGGCCACTTCGCCGATTTGCCAGTAGGCGGCTTCTGCATTGTCGAGCGCGAGATGACCAACCGGTTGCACGGCAAACGCCCCCGGCCTGACGGCAAACAGCGAAAGCTGCTTCCCGTCCGCTTCCTGGATAGCCATCTCAACGCTCGGGCCGAATTCCGACGGGAAGATCTGAACATCAGAGACCTTCCAGCCCTTCGGCAGCTCGGGCATGGTAATTGCAGTCGCCGCACGAATTTCGTCGGCGTTGTAATGCGGTGCCGTCTGCGACGGCATGGTCTGGCGCAACTGCGCCGTCTGGTAGGCGCGAACGGCGTCTTCGACATAAGCCGGAGCCGGTGTCGAGGCAGCCACTTCGGTCGCCGTGAAGGCACCGAACGAAGTATGCGCGACCCAGCCGGCGGCTACGAGCACGGCGACGGCAGCAATCCGCTGAACCGTATGCAGGATGCGGCCGTAGGAAAGGCCACGCTCCAGGCGCCGTGCGGCATCGCGCGTCTCGATCCGGCCGAATGTATCCTCGCCGGCGAGCGCCAGGCGCAGTTCACCCTTCATGCTGAGATCGGCCATCACCTTGGCGGCGATGTCAGGGTTCTCAGAGAGGTAGGATTCCACCTGAATGCGGCGCGCAACATCGAGCTCGCCGTCAACATAGGCGTCGAGATCGGTATCGATGATCGGATCAACTGCTTTCATTGCTGTTCCCTCCGATTAAGCGCAGGTGCGAAACGCGCGGCGTCTTCTCCTCGAATTCCCGAAGCTGAGCGCGGGCACGCGAGATGCGCGACATCAGCGTACCCACGGGAATGCCGAGCGATGCCGCGGCTTCCTGATAGGACAGGTCTTCGATGGCGACGAGATGCAGCGCCTCTCGCTGTTCTTCCGGCAGGTTGAAGAAGGCGTCGCGAACCTGCTGGAGGCGCACGGCGTGCTCCTGTCCTGCCGGAAGCGACTGGTCCGCCTCGAGGGCCGCTTCGTCATGCCTTCGTGTGATCGACCGGTTCTGGCGAACGCGATCGATATGAGCGTTGTGGACGATGGAAAGCAGCCACGTCCGAAGATTGCCGCCGCCGCGGAAGCTCTGACGCTTCTCGTAGGCACGCACCAGCGCATCATGCACCAGGTCCTCGGCCTCATCCGAATTGCGCACCAGGGCGCGCGCATAGCGCCTGAGCGCTGCGAGCTGTCCGATGACATCGAATGGGCGTTCTTTCCGTTCCATGATTGAGTATACGGATGCTGGCCGGGATTTATTCCACGGCCTCATCAAATTTTTTCGAGTTCTTGGCGCGAGCCTGTGTAGACGCTATATTGTGTATGTCTACACAAGGATGCTGACATGCCGCTAAATATCAGAAATGAGCGCGTCAATCAGCTGGCTGAAGAGCTGGCGGCCAAGATGCACGTCAATAAAACCGAGGCTGTTCTCCTTGCGCTGGAAGGTGAACTTCGCCGTCACGATGAGAAACTGCCTCTTGCCGCGCGGCTAAAGCCGCTGCAGGCGCAGATTGCTGCTCTGCCTGATAATGACGTGGTGCTGGACAAGGCCTTCTTCGACGAACTGAGCGGCGGTTACTGATGTTCGTCGATGCTTCGGCAATGCTGGCTATCTTGCTGCAGGAGCCCCAGTCAGACCGCTTCATCCGGGCGCTCGAAGAAGCCGCGCCAGGATCGCTCTGCACATCCGTTATTGCAGTCTGGGAAGCCGCCGCAGCGCTCTATCGCAAGAAGTCTCAGGGTTTCCATGGCTGAGGCTCAAGAAAGACTGGATGCTTTTATCCGGCTGGCGGATATCGCCGTGCTGCCTGTCACGCCTGATGACAACGGCCTTGCGCTGAAAGCCTTCGACCTTCATGGCAGGCACCGTCATGCCGATGACAAGCGCAATGATGCACTCAATCTTGCAGATTGCTTTCATTATGCCGTCGCGAAAGGCCGGAACCTGCCGATCCTCACCAAGGATGCCGGCTTCGCCTTGACGGATATCAGGGTGATCGGCGTGGATTTCTAGACCTTCGCCCCCTCTGAAAGCTCCTCCAGTATCGGGCAATCCGGCCGGTCGTTGCCGTGGCAGGCGTGGACGAGATGTTCCAGCGTGCGGCGCAGTTCCATCATTTCGCGGATCTTCTGGTCGATCTCGGTAAGCTTGGTCTGGGCGATGTCCTTGACGTCGGCGCTGGCGCGGCTCTTGTCTTCATAAAGCGCCAGCAGCTGGCGGCATTCCTCGACGGAAAAGCCGAGGCCGCGGGAGCGCTGCAGGAAGCGCAGCTTGTGGACGTCAGAGATATCGTAGTCGCGATAGCCGTTTCCGCCCCTTTCGGGGCGGATCAGGCCGATATCCTCGTAATAGCGGATCGTCTTTGCCGGAAGTCCGGAGCGATCGGATGCTTCGCCGATATTCATCGAAGTCTCCTAAAGTTTCTGCACGCGCAGCCGCAGCGCGTTGGCGATGACCGAGACCGAGGAAAGGCTCATCGCCGCCGCCGCGATCATCGGCGAGAGCAGCAGGCCGAGCACCGGGTAGAGGATGCCTGCGGCAACGGGAACGCCGAGCGCATTATAGCCGAAGGCGAAGCCGAGGTTCTGGCGGATATTGCGCATCGTCGCTTCCGCCAGACGGCGGGCGCGGACGATGCCATTGAGATCGCCCTTCACCAGGGTAATCCCGGCGCTTTCCATCGCCACATCGGCGCCGGCGCCCATGGCAATGCCGACATCGGCCGCTGCCAGCGCGGGAGCGTCATTGACGCCGTCACCGGACATGGCGACGACGGCGCCCTTGGCATGCAGTTCGTCGATCAGCGCCTTCTTGCCCTCCGGCAGTACGTCGGCGCGCACTTCGTCGATACCGAGTTGCCTTGCCACGGCCTTGGCGGTCCGCTCGTTGTCACCGGTTGCCATGATGATCCGCAGGCCGCTTTCGTGCAGCGCCCGGATTGCGGCTGCCGTCGTCGGCTTGATCCGGTCGGCGACGGCGACGAAGCCTGCGAGGCTGCCGTCGATGGTGACAAACATCACGGTCTTGCCCTCATCGCGCAGCGCGATGATCTGTTGATAGAGCGCCGAGGTATCGATCCCGAGATCCTGCATCATCGCGGCATTTCCGAGCGCGACCTTCGCGCCGCCGACCAGGCCGGACACACCCTTGCCGGTGACCGCTTCAAACGACGTGACGTCGGTGGTTGCAATGCCGCGCTCTTCGGCACCGGCGACGATTGCCTCGGCGAGCGGATGCTCCGAGCCGCGTTCAAGGCTGGCTGCAGCGGCGAGCAGCCGGCTTTCGCCGATGCCGCCGAGAGCGACAACGTCGGTGAGGCGCGGTTTGCCTTCGGTCAGGGTGCCGGTCTTGTCGACGATCAGCGTATCGACCTTGGAGAAGCGCTCCAGCGCTTCCGCATCCTTGATCAGCACGCCTTCCTGGGCGCCGCGTCCCGTGGCGATCATGATCGACATCGGCGTTGCCAGACCGAGCGCGCAGGGGCAGGCGATGATTAGTACCGCGACGGCGGCGATCAGTGCATGGGCGAGGCGCGGCTCCGGCCCGACGATCATCCAGGCGCCGAAGGCGAGGATCGCGACGGCGACGACGGCGGGCACGAACACGGCCGAGACGCGATCGACGGCACCCTGGATCGGCGCGCGCGAGCGCTGCGCCTTGGCGACCATATCGACGATCTGCGACAGGGTCGTCTCGGCGCCGACGCGCTCGGCGGTCATGATGAAGCTGCCGTTGCGGTTCATCGTGCCGCCGGTGACGGCATCGCCCCTGGTCTTTTCGACCGGCAGCGGCTCGCCTGATATCATCGATTCATCGACAGTCGACTGTCCTTCGCTCACCAGTCCATCGACCGGCACGCGCTCGCCGGGGCGCACCCGCAAGCGGTCGCCCTTGGCGATGTCGTCGACCTCGATATCGATCTCGCTGCCATCGGCATTGATCCGCCGCGCGGTCTTCGGGGCAAGGTCGAGCAGGGCGCGGATCGCCGAACCGGTACGCTCGCGTGCCTTCAACTCAAGCAGCTGGCCGACGAAGACCAGCGCCACGATGACCGCAGCAGCCTCGAAATAGACAGGGACCGTGTCACCATGGCCGCGAATGCTCATCGGGAACAGGCTGGGCGCCAATGTCGCGACGACGCTGTAGAGATAGGCGGTGCCGACGCCGAGGCCGATCAGCGTCCACATGTTCGGGCTGCGGTTGACGAGGGATGCCCAGGCGCGGCGGAAGAAGGGAATGGCGGCCCAGAGCACGACGGGCGTCGCCAGCGCAAGCTCCAGCCAGACGGCACGCGCTTCGCCGATCATGTCGCGCAGCGGCAGGCCGATCATCGGCCCCATGGTCAGCGCCAGCAGCGGCACGGCGAGCACTGCGCTCACCCAGAAGCGGCGGGTGAAATCGACAAGCTCCGGGTTTGGGCCTTCGTCTGCCGGGGGAATACCCGTCGGTTCCAGCGCCATGCCGCATTTCGGGCAGTCGCCGGGATGATCGCTGATCACCTCGGGATGCATCGGGCAGGTATACTGCGTGCCTTTCGGCATGGGCTTCGGCGCCGGGCGGTTGCCGTCGCGGTAATCCGCCGGGTTCGCCTCGAATTTCGCCTTGCAGCCCGCGGAGCAGAAATAGAACTTCTCGCCCTCATGCTTCAGGAAGTGCTTTGCCGTCGAGCGGTCGACCGACATGCCGCAGACAGGATCCTTGGCAGTCAGATAATCCTGCGGTGCCGCTTCAAACTTCGTGCGGCAGCCGTCGCAGCAGAAATGGTAGGTGTGTCCTTCGTGAACGAGGCTCGGCTTGCCGGCGTTCGGATCGACCGTCATGCCGCAGACGGGATCGCGCGTGACCGGAGCCTCGGCACCAGCGCCGTGGCTGTGGCCGGAGCGGCAATCATGCGCTCCGTGGCCGTGATGGTGGGAATGGTCATGATTATCCATAGGCTTCTCCTTTGCCCAGGCGGGCAGTGGATAGGCTTATGAACCTTCCAGCAACTGGAAGGTCAAGCGGGAATTTTCATCCCGTCTGAAAATCATCAATCCGGCTCGATCAGGGCGACCGGCTGGACGCCGAGAATATCGCCAAGCGGCAGCTTCGGCCCGGGATCGAGATGGCGTCCTGTTAGCAGATCGCATTTGATGCCCTGTAGACCTGGCGGGATTTCGATCGCCGTATCGGCCCAGAATTCGGGCCCTGAAAACAACACGCCGGGATCCAGCCAGCCGAGCATCAGCCGAGGCACGACCGTGATCGCATAGTCGCCGTCGAGCGCACGGGCGAAGGCGACGGCATGATCCCTGCGGCTTCCGGTGATGCTGAGCGGCAGATAGCGGCCCTCGGCAAAGAGCTTCGGCTGTCGGCGGCGCAGATGCAGGCCGATCTCGACGATCCGCTGTTTCAGCACCGGCACCGTGAGTTCGCCGATCTCGCCATGGGCCGAGAGCGTCTTGCGCAAGGCCTTGAAATCCACCGGGCGGCGATTGTCAGGATCGACAAGGCTGAAATCGAAACCTTCCGCACCCTGATAGATATCGGGAATGCCGGGGGCGGTCAGCTTGATCAGCGTTTGCGACAGGCTGTTGAGATAGCCGGCGGAGAGAACCGGCCGCAGCGTCTCGGCGAAATCCTCGTGGAAAGTGAGGCTCGAGGATGCCGTCAGCGCCGATGCGTATTGGCGGACCGCAGCCTCATAGCCCGCATGCGGCTCGTCCCAGCTGGTGCCGAGCTTGGCCTCGCGGATCGCTTTTTCGGCATAGGCCGTAAATCTCTTCGTCAGTTTCTCCGCGCGTCCCTCGCTGAAATCCTCCGGCCAGATGCCGGCGAGCGCCTGATAGAGCATCCATTCGACATTGCCTTCGGGTGTCAGGCCGCCGGGCAGCTCGGTCAGATGCTCGCGGTTCATCTGCCGCCAGCGCTCGACGCCGCGCCGCCAGAGATCCGGTTCTTCGCTGAGGGCATAGAGGCGGGCGCGGGCGTCTTCGCCGCGTTTGGTGTCGTGGGTCGAGGTGGCCGACAGCCCGTGCGGCTGTTCTGCGGCGCGGTCTTGCATGAAGCGGTGAAAGGCCTCGATACCGCCGGGCGTGGCATCCGGCTCGCCGCCGACTTCGTTGGCCGCCAAAAGCCGGTTGTGGCGATAAAAGAGCGTGTCCTCCATCGCCTTCGCCATGACGGGGCCGCTCAATTGCTGGAAGCGCCGCTGGAATTCTTCCGCGCGTCCACTTCTCAGCAATCCACAGATGGCTTCGAGCGCCCTGCGGTCTTTGAGATGCCTGCCAGCCTCTTGCCTCACCTTATCCAGCACCACGGTTTCGCGCGTGTCCATGGCAGCATCCTGACCGTACGTGCGATAGACGGGAAAGGCGATCAGCATCTCGCGAATGGCCTTCTTGATTTCCGCCTCGGATGTATCGGGAAGCGTCGCGCTCGCGAGCTTGGTCAGGCGGCTGACTTCGCCTGCAAAATTCCGCTCGACCATCAGTGTCTTGGCGGCCCGCATTCCTTCCTGAAAATCCGCAGTACCGGGGGCGATGGTGGCATAGGATGTCTGCAGCCCGGCTATGCCTTTTGGGTCGATGAAGAGATCTGCGAGGGCGGCGATGAATTCGTAACCGGTCGTGCCGGAAATCGGCCAATCGGCGGGCAGGGCCTCACCATGGCTGAGGATCTTTTCGACGATGATATAGGTTTCCGGCCCGGTCGCTTGCCGCAATCGGTCGAGATAGGCCTTGGGGTCGGCAAGACCGTCGATATGGTCGAGCCGCAGACCCTGGACCTGACCGGAGCGGACGAGATCCAGAACCACGCGATGGCTGTCTTCGAAGACCGCCTCTTCCTCGACGCGCAGGCCGACAAGGCCGGTGACCTCGAAGAAGCGGCGGTAGCTCAGGTGAGCGGCGGCCGTTTTCCAGTGCGTCAGACGCCAATGCTGGACTTCGTGGAGACGGGCGATGTCGCCGGCTTCGGCGAGGCTATCCGGGTGCAGCGGCAGATGCGTCTCGAAATAGGCGAGCGAGCGCTCGCCAGTGTTCTGATCAGTAAAGATCTGCAGTTCGCCGTCGGCCAGCGCCTCCTCGAATGGCTTGCCGAGAACGGGAAGTGTCAGCGGTTCGGACCAGTCGATGTCGAAATAACCGGCGTAGCGGCTCTCCTTCCCATATCTCAGCACATCCCGCCACCAGGCGTTTTCCACCGAAGCCGCCATATGGTTCGGCACGATATCGAGGATCAGGCCGAGACCGGCTTCCTTAAGCTCGGCACAGAGCCGCTCGAAAGCTTCCCGCCCGCCAATCGCGGGGTCGATTTCATTGGCGTCGGTGACGTCATAGCCATGGGTCGAGCCGGATGCCGCCGTGAAGATCGGCGAGGCATAGAGATGGCTGATGCCGAGCGCCTTGAGATAAGGCACGAGTTCGGCCGCCCGGTCGAAGGTCATGCCGTCGCGGAACTGCAGTCTGTAGGTGGATGTGGGAAGCGTCATGAGCCGCCTTTGTTCGGGATTGCAACGATCCGGAACGGCGGCGGCGGGCTTTTGTTCCCGCCAACTGAGCTCTTGCAGGCTTCAGGACGAGGTCATCAAGCGCGGCGGTAGACCTGCGCCTGCGTGCCCTTCGGAAAGGTCTTCGAACTCACCAATTCAAGGCGGCGCAGCGGCGTTACGCCGGAGAAGATCGGCAGGCCGCTGCCGAGCGCGATCGGGTAGACCATCAGCCGGTATTCGTCGACCAGATCGTCAGCGATCAGGCTGCGGGCGAAGGCCGCGCCGCCATGGGCAACGATGGACTTGCCGCCGGTGGCCTTCAGCTGGGCGATTTCCTCACGCAGGTCACCGCTCGCGACATAGGCGTCCTGCCAGTTCCCGGTTTCTGCCTCTTCGAGAATGGAAGCTCCCTGCTGCGAAAAGACCGCCTTCGGGATCTCGTTCATCGGCGCGGCGAAGGGGCCTGCCGCCGTCGGCCAGAAGCCGGCCATGCTCTTGAAGGTGCGGCTGCCCATGATGTGCAGACCGGCGCTTGAGACGGTCTCCACCTTCCAGGCGATCGCCTCCTGGTCGCCGTTGAAAATCCAGTCGAGCTCGCCGTTGGGGCCGCAGACGAAACCGTCGAGCGACATGGCCATGGTGAGGATCAGGTCTCGCATTGCTCTCTCCTTGCGCTGTTCTGATCCAAGGACGCAGCGAGGGCGCAGGTTCCGACAGGCGCGGCCGAAAATTCGTGAAACGGCGTCGCCTCAATCGACGAAGATGCCGACGCTGGCGGCGCGGCCCATGGCATCGATCACCGTCAGCTTCGAATAGCCGGCGCCATCGGGCAACCATTGGTTGGTGCGGCGGCGGGAGAGATCGGGCAGCGGCTTGCCGTTGGCGAGCCAGCGGAACGGAGCCCGGCCGCCCTGCAGCTTCAGCATCAGCGGCGAGAGTTGGCCGTTTCTGGCGCCGAGATCGACATGTGCGCCTTCGGGCGGATAGACGATCTGCGGAGCGGATTCACGTATGGAATTGACGAGGAGGCCGCTGGCGTTCAGCGCAAAACGGCGCTGGCTGACCGGCAGGTCGGCCTTGGCGATACGCACTGCGCCGGACGGCGGGCGTGGCAGAGGCGTGGTGGCGATACCCGACTTGGTAAAGGCTTCGAAGAGAATCGGCGCTGCTGTGCCGTAGCCCGTCAAGCCCGGAACGGCGCCATTATCGGGTCGTCCGACCCAGACACCGAGTACGTAGCGGCCGTCATAGCCGACCGACCAGGCATCGCGGTAACCATAGCTCGTGCCAGTCTTGTAGGCGATGCCGCGTTGCGGGGCGCCGGCTGGCGGTATCACGCCGGAGAGGATATCGGCGATGTTCCAGACAGCGACCGGCTCCAGCAGCGGCTCGCCGTCGATCTTGCCCGGCATGCCGGTCACGCCGTCGCCGATGCGCACCGGCTGGCCCTTGTTGGCGAGAGCCGTGTAAAGTTGCACGAGATCTTTCAACGTCACGCCGACGCCGCCGAGACCGATAGCCAGACCCGGCGTCTCGTTCGGCGGCAGACTGGGGTGCACCTCGGCGCGGCGGAAGCGCACCATCAGCCGCGTCGGATTGACGGCATCGAGCAGCTTCACAGCGGGGACATTCAGCGATAGCTGCAGCGCTTCGCGGATCGTCACGTCGCCCTGATAGCTCATATCGAAATTGCGGGGCCGGTAGCCGAAGAAATCGGAGGGGCGGTCCTCGATGATGGTCTCCTGGCTGACGAGGCCCTGTTCGAAGGCGAGACCATAGATGAAGGGCTTCAGCGTCGAGCCCGGCGAGCGGCTGATGCGCGTCATGTCGATCCAGCCGGAACGGCTGGCATCGAAATAATCGGCCGAGCCGACTTCACCGACGATTTCGCCGCTGCGGGCATCCGCCATCACCATGGCGACCGAAAGCTTTGGGCCGAGCCGCATGGCGGCGTTCTTTGCCGCAAGTTCCAGCCCTTCCTGCACCTGCTTCTTCAGCGTCGTCCGGTGCTCGCGCTGCTGCGGTGCCTTGCGGAGCGCGGCTTCGGCGACATGGGCGGCAAGCGCCGGCAGCTGCATGCGTTTTGCCGGCACCAACGTCGCCTCGGCACGCTCGGCCTCGCCATCGCCAACGGCGTCGATGACGGCGACGCGCTCGAGCACGCGTTTGCGCGCCGCTTCGGCAGCGGCGAGATTGCGGTCCGGCCGGCGCTTTTCCGGAAGCTGCGGCAGCGCCACGAGAAGGGCGGCCTGCGCCACCGTCAGCCGCTTCGGTTCCTTGCCGAAATAGGCAAGGCTTGCGGCCCGGACACCTTCCAGATTGCCGCCATAGGGGGCGTGGGTCAGGTAGATGTCGAGAATCTGTTCCTTCGAGAGCCGCCGTTCGATCTGGATGGCGCGGGCCACCTGCAGCAGCTTGGCTGAAAGCGAGCGGCCGCTGCGCGGCTCGATCAGCCGCGCCACCTGCATCGAAAGCGTCGAGGCGCCCGAGACGATGCGGCCGTTGGTGACGAGCTGCAGCGCGGCGCGGCCGATCGCCAGGGCGTCGATGCCGTGGTGATCGTGGAAGCGCCGGTCCTCGTAGGCGACCAGCATACGCAGGAATTGCGGATCGACATCGGACACATCCGTCTTTAGCCGCCAGCGTCCCTCAGATGTCGCGAAGGCGCGCAGCAACTGGCCGTCGGCGTCGAGCACTTCGGCGGAGACCTGCCCGGCCCTGTCGATCGGCGGGGGATAGGCCCTGTCGGCGGCATCGAGGCCAAGCAGCACTGCGCCGGCAACAAGAATGCCGGCCGCAGATACGATGGTGAGCTTGTGCCAGAGCCGCATTATTGTGCTGCGACAACCTCCATCTTGCCCATCGCCGTGCGTGCCGAGAGCTGCGGACGGTACATGTCCTCGACGACGGCCGCCGGATGATCGTAGGTGCCGGGTGTCACGGCGCGCACGACATAGGCGACGTTGATCTCGCGGTTGTCGCCTTCCGAACGGTTGAAGGCCGCCACGAAGCGGTCGTCGCGGAATTCGGTATGGGCAGCCGTCTGCTCGCCGATCCAGTCGAAATTCGTCAGCTGGGCGCTGTCCACCAGGCTCGGATTGTCGATCTGGAAACCGGCGGGAAGGAGGTCGGTGATGACGATGCGCGACGGCCAGTCGTTGCTTTCGGTGACATGCAGCACGACGACATAGCGCTCGTTCTGCTTGGCCTCGCTGACATTCGCCTGCTCGCCGTCGAGCGTGTAGTAGCGGCGCTCGATGGCAAAACCGTCACCGCCGGCCGGCAGCGGCGAAACCGGCGCGGCAACCGTGGTGACCACGGCGGAGACCGCATCGCTGGTGGCGCTCTTCAGCGTCAGTGGATTGGTCATCAGCGCATCGCCGGTCATCGTCGCCATATATGCACCGCTATGCTCGGCGCCGTTGACGTCGACCTTCAGCGCGTCGTCGCCGCTCTGGATCGCGCGGGCGGCGAGCAGCATCCAGGCCTGTTCCTGCGTGCTCGTCCATTTCGAGCGGTTGAACTCCTTGGCGACGGCCTTGGCGAGCTCCGGAATGACCGGAGGCACCGGGCGGCTTTCGGCGGCGAGCGCCAGAATGGCGGCGCCGTCACGCAGGATCGAACCATAATCGGTGCGCGAGAGATTGACGCGCTGGACCATCGAATCCTCGGTCATCTGCAGCGCATCGACGAAAATGTTCTTCGAGCGCGTCGCGTCGCCATAAAGTGCCAGTGCGGCAGCGATATGGGCCTTGGAGAGCGGCGTCGGGAAGTCGTTGATCATCGTGTCCGCGTAGTAGCGCAGATCGCTGATCGCCGCCTTCTTGTTGCGGGCGAGAACGTAGAGCGCGTAGGCGATCTGGTCGCCCTGCGTCTTGACGTTGACGTCGTAGCTCAGCGCGTTCTGCAGATTTTCGAGCGCCTGTACGAGGGCACGATCCGGCACGTCATACTTCTCTTCGCGCGCCCGCGTCAGGAAGTCGGTGACGTAGGAATCGAGCCAGAGATCGCCGGAATCCGGTCCCCAGAGGCCGAAGCTACCGGCCGATGCCTGATAGGAGAGCACGCGGTAGATCGCGTCCTGTACGCGCTTCTTGATGTCGGCATCGTCTTCCAGCCCGTTCTGCTTGGCGAGTTCGCCGAGATAGAGAAGCGGCATGGCGCGGCTCGTCGTCTGCTCGGCGCAGCCGAAGGGATAGCGGTCGAGCGTCATCAGCATCGCCGGAATGTCGAATGCGGCGGAGCGGGTGACATTGACGCTGACGGAAGCGCCCGGCAGCACGCTGTCTGCCAGCAGTTCCTTGTCGATAGTCAGCGAAGCACCGGGCTTCAGCGCGATGACACGGCGCTCGGTGACCGGCAGTGCTGCAGGGCGTACCGGCACGTCCGCCGTCTGGTCGAGTGACAGGCCGGATGCATCCGAGAGGTTGATCGAAACGGTGCCCTGGCCCGGCTGCTTGCCGACGACGGCAAGGGTCAGGTCGGATTTTCCACCGGCATCGAGATGGATGGTCTTGGAGGCCGAAGCCGCGTCCACACCGACGGCGTCATTGCCTGTGACTGCGATCTTGAAATCGCCTGCAGGCGCGTCGGTATTGGCGATGTCGAGACGCAGTTCCGCCTTGTCTCCTGGTGCCAGGAATTTCGGCAGGCTGGCGGTGACGACGACGGGGTCGCGAATGATCACATCTTTGACGCCATGGCCGACACCGTCCTTCGACCAGGCGACGGCCATGATGCGGGCCGTGCCGTTGAACTGTGGAATGTCGAAGCTGACATTCGCCTTGCCTTCGGCATCGAGCTTCACGGGACCGGAGAAGAAGGCGACGAGCTTCTGCGTCGGCGGGCTGGCCGAGAGCGCCACCGCGCCGCCATCGCCGCCGGTGCGCAGTTTGCCTGTTGCGCCGAGCGAGCCGTCAATCAGGCGGCCGTAGAGGTCGCGGATTTCGAGACCGAGCTGGCGCTGGCCGAAATACCAGTCTTCAGGATTCGGCGCCTCATAGCGCGTCAGGTTGAGAATGCCGACATCGACGGCGGCAACCGTCACATAAGCATCCTCGTTGGCGCCTGCTCCGGCAACGGCGAGGCTGATATTCAGCGGTCCGCGCGGCAGCATCTTTTCGGGCGCATCGACCTTGACCTGCAGCGCCCGCTGCTCGGGATCGACCTTCAGCCATTTGATGCCGATGGAGCGCATCGGCATGTGATTGTCCTGACTGTCACCTGGCCGGAAGAGCGTGGCGGTGACATAGGCGCCCGCACCCCATTCGGCAGTGACGGGAATATCGACCTCTCCGCCGGTCTCGCCCATCGTGGCATTTTGGACGGCAACAAGGTTCTCGGTGCCGGCCGCAACCATCAGCTCGCCGCCATAGCGCGAGGTGACCTTCAGCTTGGCGGTTTCGCCGACCTTGTAGCTGTCCTTGTCGAGGGCGATTTCCAGGCCATCCGGCGTTTCCGTCGAGGTCGTCTCGACGAACCAGCCGGCATCGAATTCGAAGCTCGAGGTCGGGCCGTCGGCATCCGGGCTCTCGACTTCGAGGCGATAGCGGCCCCAGCCGACCGGCACGGAAATCTTGCCGCCATCCGCACCCGCATCGATGACGCCGTCGGCGACCTGGCGCGCATTATAGGCGGGCTCGTATTTCCAGGCGGTGCCGTCGCGGTACCACTGGTATTCGCGCTCGAGATTGTAGAATTTCCAGCGCAGGCCCTTCATGTCCTGCTTCTGGCCCTCGGCTGTGGTGCCGATGATGTTGAAGGAGGCGGTCGAGTTTTCGGCAACGTCACCGGAGAATTCCGGCTTGATACCGATCATCGGTCCCTGGTTCTTGACCGGGATGACCAGCGAACGCTCCAGCGCCCGGCCGCCCTGTTCCTGCATCCGGATATAGACGGTGGCATTGAGAAGCTGCGTCGTGGCGGGTAGGTCGCCGACGGTCAGATCCGTCGAGGCCTTGCCGTTCTCGTCGAGCTCGGGCAGGCCCTCGATCGTCTGGCGGTTCTCCTCGGAGGCTTCCTCATCGGCAAGGCCGAAGAAATAGCCGGGGAAGGCGGCGCTCTCGCGGGTCGGCTTGATGACGACATCGCCTTCGAGCGTCAGGCCTGCGGCCGGCGCGCCATAGAGATATTTGCCGTTGATCTCGATTGTCGCCGGCGTATCCGGGCCGATCTCCTTGGCCTCGGTCTTCAGCTCCATGTCGGTGCGATCGGGCACGAAATCGTCGACAAGGAAGCTCTTGGTGCCAATCGCCTCACCCTTGGGATCGGTATAGATGTTCATCGTCCAGGTGCCGCGCATGGCGTTCTGCTGCACCGGCAGATCGACGGTATAACCGCCGAGATCGCTGGTTTCCTTGATGATGCGGCGATCCTCGACGCCGTCAGGACGCAGGAAGACGAAGGTGAGCGGCAGGTTTTCGATGGCCTTGCCGTCGGTATCGCGGGCCAGTGCGGAGGCATGCACGGTCTCGCCGGCGCGGTAGATGCCGCGCTCGGTGAAGGTCATGATGTCGATCGCGCCCGGCGAGGCGCGGCCGGTAACGCCGCGGTCGGAGAGGTCGAAGCCTGCGCGCGTCATGTCGAGGAAGACGTAATCGGAATCGCCGTTCTTGGCAGTGATGACGGCGGGCGTCAGCGCTGCCGTGCCGCGCATCAGGCCGGCGGTGAATGTGGCGCGGCCGTTATCGTCGGTCTTGGCGGTGCCGAGCACTTCATTGTTCTTGGCAAGCAGCGTCAGCTCGACGCCCGCGATCGGCTTGGCCGATGCCAGCGAGCGGGTGAAGACGTTGAGGCCATCGGTGCCGGCATAGGTGGTGATGCCGACATCGGAGACAACGAACCACTGCGTCGCCTTGCTGTCCCACTCATTGGCGGGCGCATTGGCAGGTGAGGCGATCAGCAGATAGACGCCCGGCTTGCGCTGCGGCAGCGCTTCATCGACCGGGAAGCTTGTCACCACATCCTTGTTGAGATCGTTGGCGATATCGATCGAGCCCTGCCAGACGAGCTCGCCGCTTTCGTCCTCGATACGCTGGGCGCTGTAGCCGTCGAGCTGGGTCAGGAACTGCGAGCTCGTCAGCAGCGGCGCGATGCCGCGATCGCCGATGCGGTAGAGCTTCAGGGCCGCCGACTGGATGTTGACGGAGACCAGCGGAATGCCGCGCCGCGCCGTCGACGGCAGCACGAAGCTGTCGCCGGTGAAGCGCACGGTCTGGCTGCGATCCTTGACATAGATGTCGAGGCTGACGGGCGCTTCCAGCACCTCGTCGACCGAGGACGGCAGGCCGGAGCGGAAGACCAGCTTGTAGTTCTCGCCGTGGACGAGGCCTTCGACGCAGATCTGTTTGTCCTTTGCTTCGAGCGCCTTTGGCGCCTGGCCGTTCAGCGTCACGAAGGGCGTGTAATCGGTGGTCTTCACCAGTGATTCCGAGAAGGTGACGCAGGCGCGGGGCGTGGCGCTGTCGGCATCGACATTATGCTCGGTGATGCGGAAACCCTGCTCGGCTTTCAGCTTCAGATAGGCGTCGCTGACTTCCTTGGAGCTGACAAGCGCCAAGCTCGCCTTGTAGGCATTGAGGGCGGCGCGATAATTGGAATTCTTGGCGAGCGAGGTCGCGAGCACGGCCAGCGCATCGGCGCGCTTGGTCGCAGTGCGCGTAAGATTATAGGCATTCAGCGCATCGAGCTGCGCCTGGCCGAAGACCTGGCTGTCGGTGCCGCCGAGCGAATTCGCGGCGCGCGCCGTCTCCAGCCAGAGATCGCCATCGTCAGGGGTGAGCGCCAGCGCGCCGTGGAAGGATTCCAGCGCAGCCGCGAGATTGTTGGCGGTCAGGTCGAGGCGGGCGGTAGCCGTCAGGTTGTCGACCGACTGGCCTTCCTGCGCCTCGGTCAGCTCGTTGTTCGTCTTGTAGTCGCGAGCCTGCTGGATGACGTCAGCAGAGAGGAAATTGAGGCGCGGGGCAGCGCCCAGATCCGGCTCCTGCGGAATGGCTGCGGCCGTCGTCTCGACGATGCGCCCGGCGATCGCGCCCGGGAAGGCGTTCATCGTCTTGAAGTCGGATTTCAGGAAACACCACTGGACCTTCGGATTATAGGTGAAGGCCTTGCAGCTCTTGTCGCCGATGCAGGAAGCCTTGCACTGGTCGAGCGAGACGTTCTGCTCGGTCCTGAGATCGAAGCCGAAGAAATCGGCGTCCTTGATCGTCTGGATATCGCGCTTCTTGTCTGCGGCAGCGGCCGGAAGGCTGATTGCAAATGCAGAGATGGCGATGGCGGCAAAGGCGAAAAACGAGCGTACAGACATCAAGTCCCCCCGGTCGGCTGGCGCTGATCGGCGTGCACTTTTGGCCGGGCCGCCGCCATTGTCAACACAACTTATGCGGTGTCCCGCTTTCGTACAGAGGCCGCCATCCCATTGTCACTTCCGCGTGAGATAAGTCCTTTTGAATTGCGCCTTTTTGGAGCTTTCGACACGATGGGAACAGCCCATTCGTAGAGGTGTTCTCATGAGCGTATTTTCGACAGGAAGGCTCGCCGCACTGGCGGCCATTTCGCTCTTTGCCTGTGGCTCGGCAATCGCCGCGGAAGATGCCGTCGTCATTCCAAAACCGACCGTCGACGAGACGGCCGCACCCGCCACCGAGAAGGCGGTCTTTGCCGGTGGCTGCTTCTGGGGCGTGCAGGGCGTGTTCCAGCATGTGAAGGGCGTGAAGAACGCCGTCTCGGGCTATTCCGGCGGCGACAAGGCGACGGCCGACTATGAGACCGTCAGCACCGGCTCGACCGGCCATGCCGAATCCGTCGAGGTCACCTTCGATCCCAAGCAGGTCAGCTACGGCCAGCTGCTGCAGATCTTCTTCTCCGTGGCGCACAACCCGACGCAGCTGAATTTCCAGGGGCCGGATCGCGGCACGCAATACCGCTCGGCACTGTTCGTCGAGAGCCCGGAACAGCGCAAGGTCGCCGAGAGCTATATCTCGCAGCTCAATCAGGCGAAGGTCTTCCCGCACCTGATCGTCACCAAGGTTTCGGAGTTCAACGGCTTCTACCCGGCCGAGCGCTATCACCAGGATTTCCTGACGCTGAACCCGACCTATCCCTATATCGTCTATAACGATCTGCCGAAGATCGAAAATCTGAAGCAGGTCTTCCCGGCAGCATACAGGGAAGATCCCGTTCTGGTGCTGAAGGCCAAGGGCTGAGTAACGCCGGCCTGTGGATAAGCATAGAGGCGGCCGCTCGAGCCGCCTTTTATTTCAAAGACTTAAGCGATGTTAGTGTTTTATCAACGTTAACAATGGGTTAAGTTCAAAAAAATACGTCCCGGGCCGGAACATATCCTTTTCCACCTCGTTATCTCGTCAAGTTTCGCGGGCCACAACCCTTCGAAACGAAGTTCTTTCGCGTGCTTGGGTTAACGGAAGAGGGCGTCATGGCCATCAATGTTGTGCGTAAATGGCTGCGGGATAACGTTATGAACCAGAGAGTATTGATTGTAGAAGACGAGTTCCTGATCGCGCTCGATCTGGAAGCGACGGTCGAAAACATGGGTATGGAAGTCGCGGGCCTCGCGACCAACAAGGAGCAGGCGCTGCAGCTTGCGCCGCTTGCCGATGTTGCCTTCGTCGATGTCAACCTGTCCGATGGCGCAACCGGCCCCGAGATCGGCCGCCGCCTTGCTGAAGAGCACGGCATCACCGTGGTCTTCATGACCGGCAACCCCGAAACCGTCGCCGACGGCGTCAAGGGCGCCCTCGGCGTCGTCAGCAAACCCGTCATGCCCGCCGTCGTCGAGCAGTCCCTCAAATACGCCGTCGCGCGCCGCGCCGGCATGCTCGCGGCTGTTCCGCCGCAGATGATGGTGTTTGCGTGAGCTGACATAGCCGCGGGCCGCGAGCTGCGGCCTTGTGCGGTTGTGAGGTGGATTGGGTGCGCCCCAGAAATGAAGCAGGCGCGCGCGCTGAAATGCTCTCGGTGAAGAGAGCAAGCATCCCATAATCTGTTTGCGATTCAAAGGTGGTGTGCGCTCTCCCGCGCGCTGTGACACCCATCGCGAGAAGCTACACCCGCCGTTTGCTGAGCCGCATCCGGTGAACCGTCTGGAAGACGGAGCGCTATGGCTAGAGCGCGATCCGCGACGAGTCCTCTCTGACTGCGACCAGCACCCGGTGGGCCAAGGCTGAAGGTTCGGAAAAGTTATCGCAGAGAGTTTCTTGTTCGGAAAATTCTGCGCAAATTCTACTTCAGATTGATTATTCAGAAGTATTTCTTTGCGTATTAATAACAGCTGAATTAGCTTGGATATGTATTTAAAGTTCAATCAGTAATACTATTGCCGGTGTCGTTAGCATTAATAGAAGATCATTTCTTATATTCGTAATTATCCATTCGCTAACCATCATTAACTTACGTTCTCGCCGCCCCCGACAATGAGGTCGAGACACAACGTCAGCGCAGAATGACTTCCCGCGTCCGCGATGATTGCGGCGCAAAGGCACATCTACGCCAGGAAATCGTCATCATGAAAATCAAGACGCAATTTATTGGCCTGGCCGCCGTCACCGGCCTCGCCATGGCTGGCCTGATGGCCAGTCTCTGGAGTTATGACAAGGCCGCCGAGGACATCAGCGGCGCCTATAATCAAAAGTATAAATCCTACATTCTTGCCGACAATTTCCGGCAGTCGTCCGATGATCTGACGCGCATGGTCCGCACCTATGCAGAGACCGGCGACAAGTCCTTCAAGGACCAGTACAACGCCGTCATCGAGATCCGCAACGGCACGCGTCCTCGCCCCGAGGAATACCAGCGAATTTACTGGGATTTCGTGGCCGGCGGCGATGCCAAACCTCGCCCGGACGGCCCGGCCATCTCTTCGCGCGACGAGATGAAGGCTGCCGGCTTTACCGATGAGGAGTTTGCGCTTCTGGACGAAGCTGCCAAGCGCTCGGATGCGCTCGTCAAGCTCGAGACCGAGGCCATGGATCTCGTCGACAATGCCGCAACGCTTGGCCCGCAGGCGCGGCAGAAAGCGGCGGCGATGTTGAATTCGCCGGAATATCACAAGGCCAAGGCCGAGATCATGAAGCCGGTCGATGCGTTCTTCGTGAAACTCGAGCAGCGCACGCAAAGCGCCATCGACGGAGCAGCCGCACGGGCGAGCTTCTACTGGACGCTGACGTTGAGCGCCCTGTCGGTGCTGGTCCTGATGCTGGCTCTCGTCGGGTTTGTCACCTTCAAGCGCATCATCGGCGGGATGTACAAGCTGAGCAGTTCCATGGCGCAAGTCGCCGATGGCCGCCTCGATACAGACATCAGCCTCGCCCGCAACGACGACGAGATCGGCGAAATGGCAAAGGCCCTCGAAGTCTTCCGTCAGGCGGCAATTTCGAACCGGCGCCTCGAACAGGAAGCCGACGACAACCGCAAACGCGCAGAAGCCGAGCGTCTCACCGTTCAGGAACGCGCCGAGCGGGATGCTGCAGAGCGGTTGCGTCTCGCAACGTCAGGTCTGGCAGCAGGCCTGAAACGCCTGGCCGGTGGCGATCTCGCCTTCCAGATCAATGAGGTCTTCGCACCCGACTTTGAGGCCCTGCGCCACGATTTCAACGGCTCCGTCAGCAAACTCGGCGCCACACTTTCGGAGATTTCGAATTCGATTTCGACCGTCGACACCGGCACCCGGGAAATCGCCGCAGGAACCGACGATCTTTCGAGACGGACCGAGCAGCAGGCGGCCTCCCTGGAGCAGACCGCAGCAGCACTCGACGAGATCACCGTCAACGTCACGAACTCCTCGAAGCGGACGGAAGAAGCCAGAAGCGTTGCCGGACAGGCCAATCAGTCGGCTGCGGAATCGGCTCAGGTCGTCTCCCATGCCGAGGAGGCTATGCGCAAGATCGAGGAGAGCTCGCAGCAGATCTCCAACATCATCGGCGTCATCGACGAGATTGCGTTCCAGACCAATCTGCTGGCGCTCAATGCCGGTGTCGAAGCGGCGCGCGCCGGAGAGGCAGGCAAGGGATTTGCGGTCGTTGCCCAGGAAGTCCGCGAACTGGCGCAGCGCTCTGCCCAGGCTGCCAAGGAGATCAAGGGGCTGATCCAGAATTCCTCGAGCGAGGTCGAGAACGGGGTCAAGCTGGTGCGTGACACCGGCTCTGCCTTGAAGACGATCAGCGGCTTCATCGTCGAGATCAACACGCATATGGAATCGATTGCGACGTCGGCAAAGGAACAGTCGGTCGGCCTTGCCGAGGTCAACACCGCCGTCAACGCGATGGACCAGACGACGCAGCAGAATGCTGCAATGGTCGAGCAATCGAACGCGGCATCCAACACGCTCGCGAACGAGGCCGTGCGCCTGCGCGAACTGGTCAACCGCTTCAGCCTTGCCGAGGCCTCGTCGGCCGCGTCGAGAACGCTGCGTGCCGCCCAGTCCACGGATGTCGCACACGCTTCGCCGGCGCGTGCCATCGGCCGCAAGGTCGCGGCGTCCTTCGGCAATGCGGCAGTGGATACCCGAAGCGCCCAGTGGAGCGAGTTCTAGTCACACGCCTCAAAGCCCCGTCGGTTTCGGCATCAATGCCACACGCAATGCTGTCGCAGCCGGCGGGTCTTCACATTACTCCTCAGGGAGGAGCCGGCGAAGATCAGGATGAAGCGCGCCGGAACGTTACTTGCCCGGCAGCATCGTCTGGAGCACGCCGTCGCGGCGAACCAGCCCATGAAACAGCGCCGCCGCTAGATGCATCACCACCAGCCCAAAGAACGCGAAGGCGAGATAGAAATGCGCGCTCCAGAGGAGAGCGTGCAGGCTCGCGCTCTGAGGCAGGATCGGCGGAAGGTGGATTCCGCCATAAAGCACGATCGGATAGGCGGCCGCGGACATCATCGCCCAGCCGATGAGCGGCATACCGATCATCAGCGCGTAGAGCGCGACATGCGATAGATGCGCGGCGAGCTTCATCGGCCCCGGAAGATCCGGCGGCAGCGCCGGGGCGCCCGAGATGAAGCGAACCACGAGACGAACCAGGGCAAGCGCGAGAATGGCGATACCCAGAGTCTTGTGGGTTATCAGCAAGGGCACGTACTGCCTGCCGATGGTCGAGACCATCCCGACGCCGATGAACAGCATGGCAATAATCGCGATCGCCATCAGCCAGTGCAACAGACGCTGGGCGGCGGAGAAGCGTGTTTTCATCTCTGTCATGGCTTTGCGCTCGCTGCTGTTCGAGGATAGTGGCTCGCCTCGCTGGTTCTGAGATCGTAGGACTTGGCATAGGCCGCCGAGCGGGCTGCCGGGAACGGATCGTCGGATACCGCGATGCCATCCGGCAGGATCGTCGGGTCGAAATTGATATCCCGGCAGGGACCGTCGGCCTCCGGCTCGATCTTCTCCACCACAAGCGTTCCGGCCTCGACCGTGCGGCGCTCGGCCGGCCAGGCCTTTGTCGGATCGGATGTCGGATCGGAGGGATCGGCGACCGTCAGCATCAGCGTCCAGCGCTGCGGCGCCTTGGAGACGCGCTCCGTTATGTCCTCTTCGAGATGATTGGGGCCGAGTTTCGCGAAATCCTCGGCTGAGATCGTCACGGCCTGCGCCTCCGGGCGGAGCGACCATCGGACCGCATTCCTGCTGCCGGCGGCGTCGGTGAAGATGAAGGCATTGAGACTGTTGAAGGTCACTTCGGCATAGCTCGCCGTCCAGGGTGCCTTGGTCGCCCATTCGCCGAATGCCGCGAATTCCGGATGTGCGCTGACGAAGCCCTTCATCGTGTCGGGGTTCTTGCTCTTCGAAGCTTCGAGCAATTCGTAAAACCCTTGCGGCGTCGAGACCGCGAAGACGGGCGGGTCGATCAGCGCCATGCGCCAGACGCCGCCGGGCGCTGTGATCTGCACGCCGATGCCGCGCACCCTGACCGTCGGATCGGCGGCATCAGGATCGGGCGTTGCCAGATTGAAGCGCCCGAGAACCGGATATTGCCCCGCGATGAACAACGGCGCCTTCGAAAGCGCCACAGCGTTTCCATTGGCTTCGAAGCTGCCCGTAAAGCACACGCCCTTCGCATGATTGCGCCGATGCCCAAGGGCGGCTCCGCCAGGAGGCGCGAGAGCGCTGACAAGTTCGGTGGAGGTCAGGCGGCCAGGCGTGAGCCATCCGGCCGTATAGGCGAAAGCCCCGACGCTGAAGCCGACCACGGCGGCAATCAGCACGAGGGATCCGAGGGCGGAACGCTGCGAGCCCGGCATACAAGGCACTCCGTCGTTATCAGTTTCTCTGCGATGCTAGGAAATCAATGGCAGTGCGGCGGCAAGCGATGCGGCGGATTGCTTTATCCGCTCTCTGGTCACGGAAGATGGCATTGTTGCCGGGCGTGGTCAAACCCGGTTACGGCAAAGGCTTGATCAAGCGAAGCCTGTTGCCGGGCGCGATCTCAACGATGCGATCCTGCGCCAAAGCGTTGAGCACAGTGGTGATCTCATCCTGTGTGTATCCTGATGCGGTCAAGGGCGTGCTGAACTCAACAAGGTTGATGGTCATCTGGGGCTTGGCTTTCATCGCACGAAGCCGCTGCGCAATCGCAGCTTCGGTGTCCTCAAATCTGCCCATCTGATCTTCCCATCGCAAAACTCGAACGTGGCTTGCCAGCTGCCGAACATCGCCTGTTGCGGCCCGCGAACCTGTCGATGTCGCTAGTCGATCCAGGGCGAGACGTCGAGTGCACAGGGCGCTTCTATGCACAAGCGATGTTCTCTGCGTCTGAAGTTCACATGGCTTCTTGGCTGGGCCAAGGCGTCACCGGCCACCAAACCGTGCTCTCGCGGCCTCCGTCTCAGGCATGAAGAGCGACACGAGCGTGCCTTCGGGGTCGCGAAGCTGGAAGGTGCGGTTGCCCCAGGGTAGCAGTTTTGGCTCGTGGACCACGTCGGCCTTGTCCTTCAGGCGGGAGAATTCGGCGTCGATATCCTCGACCATGAATTCAAGTATGGCCGAGCGGTTGGCGCCCGGTTCGGCGGTTCCCTCTTTGAAGAGCGCAACGGTTTCGGCTGCGCCGATCGCCAGTGTCGCGCCGGGCGTGACGATCTCGGCGAAGAACGGCGCCAGCCAGTCGGCGGCGGTTTCCGTGACCAGTTCGTAGAATGCGACAGTGGCCTTGATGTCGCGGACGATCAGGCGGGTGGATGCAAGTTTCATGATGTCGTCTCTCCGTTCAAAACGCTTTGCCGCTTGTGCGGCATCCGGGCCTTGTAAACGGAGGCTCCTGACAGCATGGTGGCAGCAGGAGTGACCCCATGCGCCGTGCCGACCGTCTTTTCCAGATCATCCAGATCCTTCGCCGGTCATCCCGTCCGGTGACGGCAACGATGCTCGCCGGCGAGCTGGAGATCTCGATCCGCACGGTCTATCGGGACATGGCCGATCTGATCGGCCAGCGCGTGCCGATCGCCGGCGAAGCGGGCCTGGGCTATATCCTCGATTCAGACTACGACATGCCGCCGCTGATGCTCACGCCCGATGAGATCGAGGCCGCCGTGCTCGGCGCCCAGTGGGTTGCCCAGCATTCCGACCCATCGCTCGCCAGTGCGGCCCGCGATCTGATTGCCAAGATCGCCGTCGCCATACCGGAGAGGCTGCGGCCCTATATTGCCGAACCGAGCATTGGCACCAAACCCGTAGCGGGCGATCCCAAGGAGACCATCGATGCATTGCAGCTTCGCAACGCCATCCGCACCGGTATGAAGATCAGGCTCCGCTATCGCAGCGAACATGGCGAGGAGACCGAGCGGATCGTTTGGCCGATCATTCTCGGCTATGCCGAGGCCTATCGCATGCTGATCGCATGGTGCGAGACGCGGAGCGATTTCCGCCATTTTCGCACCGACAGGATGATCGCCGCCGAGGTGCTTGACGAGCGTATCGGCCTGCGGAAAGGCGAGCTGCGCCGCCGCTGGGAGAGCTGGCGAAATGCCCGGGAGCCCGCAGCTTCAAGGTAACAACGGACCAGGTGTCATCGAGTGACCGACTGGCCCCGCCCGCCGAGCAGATCCAGCCATGGCCCGAGATGGACAATCGCCATCAGCAGATACATCACCGGCATCCCGCTCAGTATAGAGCCGCCTTCGCTGGCGCAGATCATCATCGCCGATTGATCGCCAGCATTCAGGAAAGCCATGATGCCGAAGACAGGCGCGGCGGCCAGGTGCAGAAGGCGGCTAATAACCGTTTTCCTGTAATGGCCGGCGAAAACGCCGGCCATGCCGTTGGGGGTGGAGCGTCCACGCATGGCGCTAGACCCCGTAGCGGTCGTGATGGCGCCACCAGACCCCTTCCTCGTTGCGCCCGAGCGGTGCGCGGTCCAGCCACTGGTACATGCCCCAGAGACCATCGAGCCCGCGGGCGTAGGAGGAGTAGGTGTGGTAGATCTCGCCATCCCGCATGGCAAAGGCGCTGACGCCTGGGCGGTCGCGGGTGTAGGTCGCCACATCGGTGCCGGTCATCGAGGCGATTTGCGCGACAGGCCCTTCGCTGCCCCTCAGCTCCCACTGCTGCACCGTCTTGCCGGCGAGCGGCTCGGGCATCGGCGGCTCACGGCGATAGTTGTATTCTATGCCGCCATTGACCTGCTCTTCGGGCGTGAACCAGACATTGAAGTCGTGGTTGAAATCGCTCTCCGCCGAGGACGCCCAGTCGAAGCTCCATCCCATCCGCTTCTTGAATTGCTGCAGCTTGGCGAGCGGTCCGCGCGACACCGCCCAGAAGGCGACGTCGTGGTTTTCCAGATGGACGAAAATGCCGTTGAAGCCGTCGGCGATCGACGAGCAGGAGGGGCAGCCCGCCGTATAATCCGTGCCGAACATGAAATGATAGACCAGGAGCTGCGAGCGCCCGCGAAAGAGCGCCGAGAGTGGCACCGTACCTTGATCCGTCTGCAGCTGGTAGTGTTTGCCGATCTTTACCCAGGGAAGCTGGCGGCGGTGCTCGGCGATTTCGTCGCTGCGCCGCGTCAACTCCTTTTCTTCTTCCAGAAGGGCAAGCCGGGCCGAAAGCCAGTCTTCACGCGTACCTGTCATCGGGGTTGTCATCATCCATCTCCTCATCGACATTCAACAGGCGCTTCACGTTGCCGGCCTGTTGGCATTACCCTAGGTGTGATTGAGCGGAGGGTGGGAGTTACAAGTGTGACGGGATTTCGATGGACTCGATGATCACGGCTGCCGCACAGGCGCTTGCCGCCGGCGATGTGCTCGGCGCAATGAAGCGTGTCGCGCTGCGCGACGACGCTCCGGCGCTCGCCCTCAGAGGCATCGCGCTTGCCCAGCTCGGCGACTTCGAACGCGCCAAGGCGCTTCTGAAAAGCGCTCACCGCGCCTTCGCATCCCGTGGAACGCTGGCTCGCGCCCGCTGTACCCTGGCGGAAGCCGAGATCGCCCTTGTCAGCCGCGATCTCGGTTGGCCCGAGAAAGCTCTGGAGATGGCGCGCCAGACGCTCGAGCGGCATGGGGACGGGCTGAACGCCGCCCACGCCCGCAATCTCCAAATCCGCCGCCTGCTGCTGATCGGCCGGCTCGATGAGGCGGAGACGCTGCTTGCCATGCTCGACCCATCGCCATTGCCGCCCGCCGCACGCGCAAGCCTGGAGCTGACCGTGGCCGGGATCGCGATCCGCCGATTGAAGACCAAGCCCGCCCGCGACGCTTTGGCGCGCGCGGCCAAAGCGTCGAACGATGCGGGTATCCCGGCTCTGGTTGCAGAGGTGCGCAACGCAGCCGGCGTTCTCGACGCTCCAGCGGGGAGGGAGGTCGTCCGGGGCCGGGAACGCGCGCTTCACCTTGAGGATGTCGAGGCACTCCTGTCCTCCGATGCACTCATTGTCGATGCCTGCCGCTTCGCTGTCCGGCGCGGGTCGCGGATCGTGCGTCTGGCACACCGGCCGGTCTTGTTTTCGCTTGCCCGAGCGCTTGCCGAGGCCGCGCCCGATGACGTGCCGCGCGGCCTGCTGCTCGCCCGCGCCTTCGGCGCGCGCCATGCTGACGAATCCCACCGCGCCCGGCTGCGGGTCGAGATCGGCCGGCTGCGCGCCGAACTCGAAGGGTTTGCGGCCATCGAGGCTACGAAGGAGGGTTTCGTGCTCGTGCCCGCCAACGGTGCCGCGGTCGCCGTGCTGGCGCCACCGATCGAGGATGAGAACGGTGCCGTGCTCGCTCTCCTCGCCGATGGCGAAAGCTGGTCGAGCTCGGCTCTGTCGATCGCGCTCGGCATCAGCGCTAGAACGGTGCAGCGGGCGCTCGAAACGTTAGCGACATCGGGCAAGGTCGAGAGCGTCGGCAATGGCCGGGCGAGACGCTGGATAATTACGCCGGCAATCGGCTTCCCGACAACATTGTTACTCCCGGGACCGCTCCCGAGCGACTAGCGTCAGGAAATGACGATGGAGGAAGAAGCATGAAGCGATCCGCAGCTGAGATCATTCGCGAGTACGGCCCCTTCGAGACCGCCGCGCGGGTCAACGGCGTCACCTTTGACGGGCAGCATGTCTGGTTCGCCTCCGGCGAGAAGCTGCACGCGCTGGATCCGGAAACCGGCAGCGAGCTGCGCACGATCGATGTCGCCTCGCATGCCGGAACCGCCTTCGACGGCCGCTACCTCTACCAGATCGCCGAGGACCGGATCATGAAGATCGACCCTCAGGACGGCACTGTTCTCTCGACCATTCCGGCGCCCGGAAACGGCGGCGATTCCGGCCTTGCCTGGTGCGAAGGCAGCCTCTGGGTCGGCCAGCATCGCGGCCGCAAGATCCACGAGATCGATCCGGAAACCGGCGCGATCCGGCGCACGATCGAATCCGACCGCGTCGTAACAGGCGTGACCTGGGTCGATGGCGAGCTCTGGCATGGAACCTGGGAAGGCGACGAAAGTGACGTGCGCCGCATCGATCCGGCAACCGGCGAGGTTCTGGTGCGTCTCGACATGCCCGAGGGCGTCGGCGTCTCCGGCCTGGAATCCGATGGCAAGGACCGCTTCTTCGCCGGCGGCGGCACGCGTTCTGTGGTGCGCGCGGTGAGGAGGCCGCGGTCTTAGGCAGATCATTTTGCCGCTCCGCTATTTTTCCGATCGCCCAAGCGCCTGATGGACCTTCCGCTAGCTTTGCTCTAGAGGAGGGCAGGTTCATTTCCCCACCTCCACCAGGATCCGCGCCGCTCCGCCAGGGGCGGTCGAAATCGGAACGAGAATGACAGATCATCTGGACGCTCATGCCGTCACACCGGTAGCGGCTCGCGGGCGCTTGCTTCGCTGGTTCATATCGTCGGCAACGCTGTCCGTCCCGCAAGCGGCAGGGCCGGTGGCTTTTTCGCTGCTTGCGCTGCAGCTCGAAGGCGCGACGAGTGGCGGGGCGGCGATGATCCTGGCGATGACCATTGCACAGGTGGCCGGTGCCGTTCCGCTGACGCGGCTTGGGTCTTCGGTGACGCCGGCAACCGCACTGCGTTTCCTGCTGATCTTCCGGGCGATCGCGCTGGCGCTGATGACGCTGTCGGCGTTTTGGAAGATGCCGCTGGAAGTCCTGGTTGGTCTTGCGGCGGCTGCGGGCTTGGTGAACGGTGCGGCCTTCGGCTATCTGCGCACGGTCCTGAATGAGCTCACGCCTGCCGCCAAGCTGCCGCGCGCGCTTGGGATCGCCGCGACGCTCGGCGAAGCCACATTCGTTCTTTCACCGGTGCTTGCCTCCGCGCTCGGCAGCGTCTCGCCGCTCTTTGCAGTCTGCGCGATGGCGGTGCTTGGCACGTTGCCGGCGCTGCTCGTCCCCTCGGTTGGGGCGAAGGTCCAGAAAGCCGGCGTACGATCCTCGGAGCCGACGATCACGCCTGAGATCATGATCTGGCTCCTTTGTTCCACGGCGGGTGGCGCTGCCGTCGCTGCCATCGAGATCGGTGCCGTCGCGCTGGCACTCGAATTCGGCCATGCGCCCGCCTTGGCGATCATGTTCACCGTGCCGCTATGCCTGGCTTCGGTCGCGGGCGGGGTCTGGGTAAGCGTACGAAACCGGGGCGCCTCGCGCGCCGAGGTCATCCTGAAGCTGCTGTTGATGTCGGTCGGCTCGGCGCTTGTTGCGACCTCCATCTCGGTCGCGACGACGATCGGCGGCGCCATCCTCATGGGCTTCGTGCTGGCGCCGCTCAGCACGCATTATTCTCTCGAGCTCGACAAGCTCGCTCCACCCTCGAAGAGGGCGGAGATATTTGCGTTGCTACGAACTGCAAACGCCATGGGCGTCATCTTCGCGAGCGCGATGATGACGATGAGTTCGATCACGATGGCGCTCGTTGCGACGACCGGACTGATGGTCTGCGCGACGTTGCTGGTCGCGGTCGCAAGCCGTCGCAAACTGGGAACACTGAGGCCCTAGCTTTTGGCATGCCGCAGGTGCCTTACGCACCCTCGAAGCCCGTCAAGACGCCAACGGCATTGACGCCGATCTCTTCGACGGCATAGCCGCCTTCCATGACGAACAGCGTCGGCAATCCCAAGGCGGCGATGCGTGCACCGATCTTCGGAAAGTCTTCTGTCTTCAGCTTGAACTTGCTGATCGGATCCCGCTCGAAGGTATCGACGCCGAGAGACACGACCACAACATCCGGCTTATATGCCGCGAGGCGGCTGCAGGCGTCTTCGAGCGAGGCGTTCCATTCGGCCCAGCTGGTTCCGAAGGGCATGGGATAATTGAGATTGAAGCCCTCGCCATCACCTGCGCCTTTTTCGTCGGCATGGCCGAGGAAGTAGGGATATTCCTGCATCGGATCGGCGTGGAGGTTCAGTACCTGAACGTCGGCACGCGCATAGAAGATTTCCTGGGTGCCGTTGCCGTGATGGTAATCGACATCGAGGATCGAAACGCGTCTGGCGCCGTTGTCGCGCAGCCATTGGGCGGCGACCGCGGCGTTGTTGATGTAGCAATAGCCACCGGCGAAAGCCGATCCGGCGTGATGGCCGGGCGGGCGGCAGAGCGCGAAGGCGGCACGCTCACCACCCTGCACGATCGCGGCCGCGCTCAGCGCCACGTCATGCGAGGACTTGATCGCATCCCAGCTGCCTTCGACGAAACCGGCGCCGGCATCGAAGGAATAGTAGCCGAGCAAGCCGTCGATAAAGCGCGGCGGCACATCGCCGCGCAGGCCGCGTGTCGGCCAGGTGAAGGGGAGGGCGGTTCCGCTGCGTCCCTCTGCCGTCCAGCGATCCCAGACGGTCGGCAGGAAATCGAGATAATCCCGACGATGGATCTTGGCCGCCGTCGACAGGTCATGGTCATCAGGCTCAAGGACCGGCCCCAGTCCGACGGCCTCGATCCGTTCGGCGACGAACTTTGGACGAGACGGCAGTTCGAATCCCGGCACGATCGCACCGGCGACAAGCTCCAGCTGGCTCGAATGGCCGAGATGGCGGGGAGAAAAGACGGTCTTCATGAAAACACCTGCGAGAACAAAAATGCAGCGCCATACCGGCGGGAATGGCGCTGCCGGTGATCTTACTTCTGCAGTTCCGTCCAGATCTTGGTGTAAAGCGCCTGAACGTCCGGCGGGCAGGTCTGCGAGGGCACGCCGACCGACTTGAACTCGTCCGGTACCTTGATTTCGGGCGCGTCCTTCATGTCGGCTGGCATGAATTTCTCCGAGCCGGCAATGCCGTTGGCGTAACGGTGGAAGCCCGAGTTCATGCCGGCATTTTCCGGATCCATCATGAAGTTCTGGAAGAGCTTGGCGTTCTCGACATTCTTGGCTTCCTTCAGCACGACAAGATTGTCGCTCCAGTTGACGAAGCCTTCCTTAGGGTAGCCGAAATGGATCTTCGGATTGGCGAGCCGCTGGCGGAAGGCCGAGCCGTTCCAGTCGCTCGAGGCGGCAAAGTCGCCCGAGCCCATCTTCTGGATCGTGCCGTATTCCATCGCCACCCAGTAGGGCTTGGCGGCGAGCAGCGTATCGCGCACCTTCTTCAGCACGGTCAGGTCGCCGGTGCACTTCTTGCCGCCGTTATAAAGAATGGCGGCGTCCATGACGTCGGTCATCTCGGGCACGACGTTGATCTTGCCCTTCAGCTCTTCCGGCGGATTGAAGATGATCGCCCAGGTGTTGATGTCGCCGTTATAGACATCGGTATTGACGACAGTTCCGACGATGCCCATCGCCCACGGGACTGAATATTTGCGGCCGGGATCGAAGTCGGGGTTTGCCCATTCCGGGGCGACATTCTTGAAGTTCTCCATCTTGCCCGGATCGGTCTCGAGCAGCAGCCCTTCCTGGATCCAGATCGGCAGGTAGTTCTGCGAGGGCACGGCCATATCGAAGCCGGATCCGCCCTGGCGAACCTTGGCGAGCGCCGTGTCGTTCGAATCGTAATCGGTGATGGTGACCTTCACCTTGTACTTGTCTTCGAACTTCTTGATCATGTCGGGGCTCGTGTAGTTGCCCCAGTTGTAGATGTTCAGCACCCCTTCCGCCGAAGCGAGCGAGGTCGTTGCAAAAAGCGTGGCCAAGGCGACGAGGCCGCAATTGATGATCTTCATGCTGTTCCCTTTCTTGTTATTCGCGTTTCTTGCTGACGAAAAAGAAGACGGTGACCGCCGCGATCGAAAGAACGAGGAAGACCGTCGAAATCGCATTCATTTCAGGGGTAATGACACGGCGGATCTGGCCGAGCATGTAGGTCGGCAGCGTGTCCTGGCCGGCTGACTTGACGAACTCGGTGATGACGACATCATCGAGCGAGATGACGAAAGCCAGCATGAAACCGGCAAGGACGCCCGGCCACAGAAGCGGCAGAGTGATATAGCGGAAGGTCTTGAGCGGCGTGGCGTAGAGATCGGCGGCGGCACGTTCCAGCGTCAGGTCCATGTTCTCCAGCCGAGCGCGAATGGGCAGATAGGCGAAGGGCACGCAGAAGGCGGTATGGGCGGCGATGAGATAGCCAAGCCCGGTATAGCCGGTCCAGATCTTGATCCGCGAAAACAGGATCAGAAGCGCTACCGCGGTGACGATTTCCGGCACCATCAGCGGGGTGTTGATGAAAGCATATTTCATCGTCAGACCGCGATAGGCTTCGGTTCGCGTCGTGGCGATTGCCGCCATGGTTGCCGCAATGGTGGCAATGACGGCGGCGATGACGGCGATCTGCAGCGAACGCAACGAGGCGTCGATCACCTGCTGGTTCTGGTAGGCCTGCGCAAACCAGCGCAGCGAGAAACCCTGCCAGGATGCAAGCGATTCTCCCGCATTGAACGCGTAGACGACGAGAACAGCGATCGGGAGATAGAGAAGGAAGAGGGAGATGATCGCGATCGTCGTGAAGCCGGTCTGGCGCTGTACCGAGAAGCGTCTAGCCATGCTGCGCCCCCTTTGAGCCGGCATTGCGGACATAGACCAGAAGCGCTGCCATCACGAAGATCATCAGGGTTATCGAAAGCGCCGAGCCGAGCGGCCAGTTACGCCCCTGTCCGAACTGCAGTTCGATCAAGTTGCCGATCATCAGGTTCTTGCCGCCGCCCAAGATGGTGGGCGTCACATAGGCGCCGAGCGACGGGATGAAGACCAGGATGGACCCGGCCACGATGCCGGGGGTCGACAGGGGAAGGATGATCCGGCGCAAGACCTTCGCCGGCGTCGCATAGAGGTCATAGGCGGCTTCAAGCAGCCGGAAATCGAGCTTTTCGAGGCTCGCATAGATCGGAAGCACCATCAGCGGCAGGTAGACATAGACCATGCCGATCAGGATCGCCGTGTCGGTGAAGAGAATCTGGACGGGGCGCTCAATCAGCCCGAGACGGATGAGCACGGTATTGATCAGCCCTTCGTTGCGGATGATCTCGAGCACGGCAAAAGTGCGGATCAGCAGGTTCGTCCAGAAGGGGATGGTGATCAGGAACAGCCAGAGCTCGCGGGTGCGTTCAGGCCGGGTCGCAATGAAATAGGCGGTCGGGAAGCCGACGATCAGCGTCAGCATGGTCGTGAAGAAGGAGAGCGACAGCGACCGTAGCAAGATCGAGATATGGGCGTCGGCGAGCGACAGCGTATCGTCGAAGATATCCCTCTGCAGAAAGACGCTGATCCAGCCGTCGCTGGAAGGCTGCCACTGCACGTCGCCGTAGGGTCCGGGCGTCAGGAAAGAGTAAACGAGGACGATCAGCAGCGGGCCGCAGGCGGCAAACAGGATGATCAGCAGCGCGGGGAGGGAGAGCAGCCAGCGGTTCCGGACGGCCCGTTTCCTTTCCGCGCTGACGATCTCCGCTGTCATCTCCGGGCTAGCTCCTGAGTACGCGGGCTGCGTCGGCGACGATCGAAATGCCGACCGCGTCGCCCTGGGAAAAGCCGGCAACGTGGTTCGGCCGGTTCTGCTGGCGCACCATGAAGCGCGTGTCGCCATCGGAAAGGCGCACGTGATAATGGGTATCGGTGCCGCAGTAGATGATGTCGGTCAACGTCCCGCCGATCTGGCCCTCCGCCGGCGTGCAGAGCATGGCGTGTTCGGGGCGCAAGACGACGGTGACGTCGCCATCGGGAACGAAGCCATCAGGCACGCTCGCCGAGATGCGCGCAGCGACCGCAAGCTCGACCTCCGCCCGCCCGGCGTTCAGCGCGGAGACGCGTCCCTGCAGGAAATTCGTCTCGCCGATGAAATCGGCCACGAAGCGATCGGTCGGCGCATCATAGATCTCGCGCGGGTTTCCGACCTGAAGGACCTTGCCCGCCGACATGACCGCGATCCGGTCCGACATGGTCAGCGCTTCTTCCTGGTCGTGGGTGACGAAAATGAAGGTGATGCCGGTTTCCGCCTGGAGGCGCTTCAGCTCGATCTGCATTTCCTTGCGGAGCTTGTAGTCGAGGGCAGACAGCGGCTCATCGAGAAGCAGGACCTTCGGCTGCGGGGCAAGGGCTCTGGCGAGCGCAACGCGCTGCTGCTGTCCGCCTGAAATCTGGCTGGTCCGGCGGTTGGCGAGCGCTTCCATCCGCACCAGTTTCAACATGGCGGAAACCCGGGCGCTGATCTCTGCCTTCGGACGGCCGAGCATCTGCAGTCCGAAGGCGATGTTCTCGCTCACCGTCATGTGCGGAAAGAGCGCGTAATTCTGGAAGACGGTATTGATCGGCCGCTTGAAGGGCGGCATCGCGGCGATGTTCTCGCCGTTGAGCAGGATCGCTCCATGCGTCGGGAATTCGAAGCCGGCGATCAGCCGGAGCAAAGTCGTCTTGCCGCAGCCGGACGGGCCAAGCAGCGTGAAGAATTCGTTCTGCCTGATCGATAGTGAGGTTTCGTTGACGGCAGCTACGGCGTATTCGCCGAAGCCGAAAATTTTGGATACACCCTTAATCTCGACAGCATTCGTCTGAGCCATGCAAAGGCCATTTACCGCGCTATTATTATGTAGTTCCCACGGCCGTCAGGTGAGCACAGCGCCGGACGATTGACAACCCGGATTCGCTCAAGCGCTCAATCTAGTTCGCCTTGTAGGTGATTTTTCCGCCGCAGATTGTTATCGCGGGCTCGACCTCCCCGAGCTTATCAGCCGCAACGCTCTCGATATCGGCGTTGAGAATGGTGATGTCGGCGAGAAAGCCGGGCTTGATGCGGCCCTTGCGGTCCTCACGAAACTCGGCGTAGGCGCCTTCCGTCGTGTAGCCTTCCAGTGCTTCCATCAAGCTGAAGCTCTGATCCGGATCGGTCGCCTGCCAGGGTTCGCGGATCATCGCTGCCTGGATGCCGCGAATGGGGCTGATCGGCGAGACCGGCCAATCCGACGCGAAGCAGATCCTTGCACCCGCATTCTTGATCGTGCGCCAGGCATAGCTCAGCGGCCAGCGCGAACGTCCGATGCGCGATACGGTCGGCTCGAGCGGCACGCCCATGCAGCCTGGCGGGTGAGGAGGCTGCATCGAGGCGATGACGCCGAGTTCGGCAAACCGCGGCAGGTCGTCCTGATGGACGACCTCGATATGCTCGATGCGATGGCGGCTGTCGCGGGCGCCGTTCTCCTTGCGGGCCGCTTCGTAGCCATCGAGCACGGCCCTGACCGCGCCGTCGCCGATCGCGTGGACGGCGATCTGCAGGCCGCGTCTATCCGCTTCGATGGCGATCTCGCGGAAACGCTCCGGCCTGAACAACCCCTCGCCAACATAATCAGGCCGGTCGGCATAGGGTTCGACCATGACGGCCGTCCAGCTGTCCAGCACGCCGTCGTAGAAGACCTTCACCATGCCCGAGCGCAGGAAATCGCTGTCATAGGCCTTCGACATGGCGGAGGCCTTCTCCAGCATGTCGATCGACATGAAATTCTTGAAGTGGAAGGGTATGGCGACCCGGCAGGGCAGCCCACCGTCCTCCTTCTCGATCGCAGCCAAGAGCTCCAATTGATAGAGATTGCCATCCATGTTCTGGATCGTGGTGATGCCGTGGCGGGCGCAGTATTCGAGCCCGCGGCGCATGACTTCCATGTCGGTGCGCCATTCGACATCGGTCGGCCGCGGATCGGGCTCGCCGCCGGTCGCAAGGCCAAGTCGGTAGCGCGCAAAGCCGCCGGCAGCCTGCACAGGGCTGAACGCTTCCATTTCGCGAAGCTCCCCGGTCGCCAGCCCGTCGTCGCCCATGACGATCTCGTTGCCCGGGCGCAATTCGGCGCCATGAAGAAGATTGGCGAGCTCCAATGCCTTGGTGTTGGCCCAGGCGGTATGATGGTCGGGCGCGAAGAGGGCCAGCGGCTGGTCCGGCCAGATCGCATCGAGATGATGCCGCGTCAGCCGCTCCTCGCCGCCGAGGATCGTGTAATCGGCACCCTGGGCAAAAAGCATCACCTGCTCGAGGCGATCCTTTCCATAATTCCGGATCGCTTCCGTCAGTGCCGGAAGGCCGTGGACACCATTGAGCTGCAGATGCACGAGCTCGGCCGAACCGGAGAACAGATGCATGTGATTTTCAGAAAAGCCGGGCACGACCGACCCGCCGCCCGCATCGATAACCTCGGTGCCGGGGCCGCGCAGCGAAGCAAGCTCGCCCTTAGCACCGACCGCGGCAATTTTGCCATCAATGACAGCAATTTCCGTGGCCTTGGGCCGCCCGGGATCGAGTGTCAGTACGCGCGCATTGAGAATCAGAAGATCTGCTGTCGGGGTCATAGGGAACTCGCGATTTGACGGATGGCGGGCGGTGGCGAAGGCGAGATAGGCAATGCAAGCTAACCACAACGACTGCTTAAGACCACCCTGAATCTGAACGCATCCATTGCGTCTGATTATAATGTAAGCTTTTACTTACGTAAAATTCCGCGACTCAAGAACCCCTTGCGCTGATGCCCGTCCGCGAGGTAACCGGGATCAAGTCCCTCCGGCGCAAACATACGTTTCCAGCACAATCGGTTACAGAGCGCCGCGAGAAATCGCAGTCAGGAGCCAGCCTTCATTGTCCGACATCTATGCAATTGCCGACATCCATGGACGTGCCGATCTTCTCAAGGCGCTCCTCGGCCATATCGCCGCTCGCGAAGGCGCACAGCCTGTCATCATTTTCCTCGGCGATCTGATCGACCGGGGGCCGCATAGCCCTGAAGTGCTCGATCTCGTGGGTTCCACTCTCAAGCGCTATCCGGGTTCGCGCCTCGTCTTGGGAAATCATGATCACTACCTCCGCTCGCTTCTGCGCGAGGAGCTTGCTGACGAAGACGCGGTGAACTGGATGGACTGGGGTGGCGTTGCGACCGTCAGCGCTTATTCCCGCCATCCGGTGCCGAATTTCACTGGGATCGCTGCGGACATACGCGAGGCCTTTCCGCATCATGTCGAGCTCTTGAACGATGCCGTGACGCATTACGTTGCCGGCCGCTTCTGCTTTGTCCATGCCGGCCTGCGACCCGGCGTTCCGCTCGCCGAACAGACCGAGTACGACTTGCGATGGATACGGGCCGGATTTCTCGATCATGGCGAACAGTTCGAGCATATCGTCGTGCACGGTCATACCGTTACCGGCTCTCTGCGACCCGAAATATATCAAAATCGCATCGCGCTGGACACGGCGGCCTACCGGACCGGGCGGTTGACCGCGGCCGTTATCCGCAATGACGAGCTTTCCCATTTCGTATGCACGGGCCTCGCTGCCGATGGCGGTATCGGCGTAGAGGAATGGGATTCGCTGGGCCAAAGGCTGTAGCCTTACGGCATAGCGTCGCGTCAAGTCGAGTGGTCAAGCCCTCAAAGAATCTGCCAGATAATTTGCCCAGCGGGCCTGCCCGTCGGCGGATCCGATCAGGTCATGCCTGATTTCGATCAATACCGCGTCGAGCCTCCGGTCTTCACCATGCACCGGGATGGCGTAATCGCTTGCTCGTTCGATGACGTAGGGCACATTTGCGCCGATCTTCAACGCCGTCGACCGGCTCAGATGATCGATAATCTGCCGGCCGAACCTGAATGACTTGTTGAACAGGATGCCTGCGTGCCAGGGGCGTTCCTCACCCAGGAAAACCGGAGTAAACGAATGGATCGCGACGATCTTCGTCGGCAGCCCCTGTTTCTGCCGTGCGTCCAAGTGCGCGGAAACAGCCTGTTGGAAAGGCGTAAATATCCTGTCGATCCTTTCCTGGCGCGCTTCGACAGCGAGGCCGATATTTCCGGGAATGGCAGTCGCCTCCGAAAGTTCCGGGATGCTCGTAGGGCTGTCGGTCGGCCGGTTCAGGTCGATGAGAAGACGGGAGTATTTTCCGAGAAAGCAGGGCGCGTCCAATAGCTGCGAGAGCGCGCGGCTCACGCCTTCAGCGCCAATGTCCCAGGCGATATGCCGAACCAGCTCTTCGGATGGCAGTCCGAGATCGTTGAAAGCTTCCGGAATAAAGTTCGACGCATGCTCGCAGATCAGGACGACTTCCGACGTCCCGTCGATATTCAGGATTTCAACAGGATCGGGCCAGCCGGATTGGTCTGCGGTTCCCATCGTCAATAGGCCGCCCGGTAGCTTGCGCAGATCGCTTCCTCGTCAAGCCCGTCGAGCGAGGCCATTTCAAACGCCTTCATTCCGACGAAGGTCTCCAGGAAGGCCTCGGAAAACCACGATGTCACCACCGCATCGGACTTGAGAGCGTCCAATGCACCGGCAAGCGTCTCCGGCAGCCGGCGCAGACCTTTCTCGACGCGCTGTTCTTCCGAGAGTTCCTCCGGGTCGCCTGAATGGACCTGCGGGCACGGAAGGCCGGCGATCAATCCCTCAAGGCCGGCGCGCACGATTGCGGCGAGTGCGAGGTACGGATTCGAGGTCGCATCGGCCGCCCGATATTCGATGTTGAAGCTCTTCGCAGGGTCCTTTCCACCAAAAGTCACCATAGGGCAGATCCGCAAGGTAGCCTCGCGATCCTTGTCGCCGAGCCAGGTATAGGACGAGCTCCAGTTGTGCGGCTTCAGGCGATAGTATGATGATACGCTGGAGGCAGTCAGTGCGGTGATCGCCGGCAGATGGCGCAGCACGCCTGCACAGAAGGATCCCGCTGCCCGGGAGAGACCAGCCGGACCGGACGGGTCGTAAGTCGCCGGCTGACCATCGGCCCCGACGAGGCTGAAATGGATATGCACACCGTTGCCCACCGACGACGGCGATGTCTTCGGTGCGAAGGACGCCTTCCAGCCGCGCGTGCGCGCAATTTCGCGTACAATTTCCCTGAGGACCGCTGCCCTGTCCGCAGCCGCAAGCCCGTCGCACGGCGCGTTCGTTACTTCGAACTGATCCTCGCCATACTCGGAGATGATAACCTCCGGGTTCAGCCCTGCTTCATCGAGAGCAGCCATCACCTGCGAAGCGAAGCCGTCGGCGCGGCGCAATCCCGCGAATGACATCACATGTTCTTTGGGCAGTCCCGCGTCCAGCAGTTTGAACTCGTGCTCGAATGCCGCCACCAGCGTAAGGCCGGTCTTGGCTTTCAACTCGGCGAGGGCATCTGCAAGCATAGTTCTTGTGCAGCATGACCACGGGGAGCCGTCCAGCTCCACGAGATTTCCCGGCACCATATCGAACGGTGTTTGGGACCCAGTCTTGGAGGTCCGGTATCTTGCATTCGGATCAGGCAGCAACCGCAAGTCACCGGATGAACCCCACGGGTTCGGATGCGCAATCACGTTGAAAGGCGTCAGGGAAAGGTTGGCCTGCAGCCAGCCGACGCCGGTGGCGATCGTCTTCTCGAACGTGTCGCTCGCGATAAACCGCCCACGCGTAACCGCGGCAATGTCTGTCGTGACGATCCCGGTCAGGTCGACATCCGTGCTCATGCCGCCGCCCTCACTGACAGGCGCTTGACCACGGTATCGGTGTCCGCAACCCAGCAATAGCCACCGAAAGCCTTGAGCGCGGTATCGTGGCGCTCCTGCGAGGCGGCTGCGCATGCGTCGGAAACGCAGGTGACGTAATATCCGCGGTCGGCTGCATCCCGCACCGCCATGTCAACGCATTGGTCGGTCATGATGCCGGTGATGATCAGGTAGCGGATGCCGAGGTTCTTCAGGACGTAGTCGATATTGGTCGAGTTGAAGACGCCGGAGGACGTCTTCGGGATCAGGATCTCGTCATTCTTCGGGCCGAGATTTTCCGGCGGAAAGCCTTCGGGGCTGCTCGGCGGAATGTGGATCGGCGTGAGTTTGTGGTCCAGCGAGCGATCGCGGCCATCTTCAGTCAGGCTTTGGATGATCGTGTGGAGGACTTCGATCCCGTTCGCTCTTGCTGCGGCGAGCAGCCGCTCGTTGTTGGGGACCGTGACCGAGGCGGTCTGGCGGTAGAAATAGTGCTCGGGACCGCGCTCGGGGTGATCGGGGTCCAGCCCGGGCTCCAGCCAGATGCGCTGCATATCGACCAGCAACAGGGCCGTTTCACCGGCAACATAGGGTGCGTCGCGGCTCAGGAGTTTGCTAGGCATGGCTGGTTGTCCCTTTCGTGCGCTTGGGGCCGGGTTGTGACTTGGTTTCGCTTTCATCGCCGTCGACAGTCACGCCATTGCGCGCCCGGACAGCTTCGAGATTCTCGATGCGGCGGCGTGTGGAATCGTCGAGCGTCGACAGGATCTGGGCCACGAGCGCTTCGATCTGCGCGACTGCCGGAGCGAGCGTGTCGTAGGGGGATGGAACGTCCAGCGGACAGATGATCGTCACCTCGGCGTGCTCCGCAATCGGCGAGAGCCACTGATCGGTGAACAGGACGACTGTCGCGCCGCGATCGGCGGCCTGCGAGGCAAAGGCCACGACGTCGTTCTGGTAGCGTCTGTAGTCGAAGGCGATCAGCACATCGCGCTTGCCGTAATCGACCAGTATGTCGAACGACGGCGCTGCGAGCGTGCCGATGTCGTGGACACCGGGGCGGAGCTGCGACAGGTACCCCGCCAGCATGCCAGCGATATGGCGGCTGAAGCGGCCGCCAACGAGGCCGACGCGGCCTTTGGATTCCATGATCAGCTTGGCGACTTTGTCATAGGTGTTCGCCGGCGTTGCGCCGACGGTCTTGTCTATCGTTTCCGAGACCGCATGCAGATAGGCTTCCGCAATTCCCTGGGCCGCGTCGCTTGATCGCTTTGTCTCCATCATCAAAAGAGGCGAGTGAAGTCTTGCCTCCACTTCCGACAGGAGCCGTTTCTGGAGGTCGGGAAAGCCTTCGAACCCAAGTTTGACAGCGAGCCGAACGACGGTCGCATCGCTGACGCCCGCCTTTTTCGCCAGATTGCTTGCGGTGCTCAGTCCAGAGGTCGGATAGTCTGCAAGCAGGATCTGGACGATCTTCTCTTCCGACGGCGTGAGGGTCAGTTTTTGATCGAGCAATAATGTCCTGACGTCCGTCACGTGACCTTCCCCCTATGAATTTCATTCTGCGAAATACACCAATATCTTTATATGTGAAAGATAAATTGCATCAATCCCACAGCTGGAGAGGGTGTAGGATGCCTTTCACAGTTCATCCCTTCTTTAGTCAATGAAAGCGTATTGACATAGCCGCCCGCCGCGGCCTAACGTTCTCGCAACGCAGCAAAGACTGCATGGGAACGCATCGTACTTCAATCGCTTGCCAGCTGTAGGTCCGCGTCGATTGCGGGTCTTTCGCCGGGAATTAGATTTCGCACGGCAGATGTTGCCGCCGAAAATCCTTCTCAGCTTCCGGCTGATTTAGCGATAGCGCGTTTTGACGAAGTTCCCTCGCTTCTGCAGGCTAATGGCGTTCTGAGGGATTGCATATGAAGCAGCGCGCATCGCGGAAATGGGCTTTGAGCCAAGAGATTATCGTGGCGGTTATTGCCGTGGTGATCTTCGCTGTCGCTTCCGTCGCTCTCCCGGGTTTCTTCACGACCGAGAACGTCGTTTCGATCATCCGCTCGATCTCCGTCCTCGGCATATTGGCGCTCGGCATGGCCGTGGTCATCATCGGCCGCGGGATCGATCTGTCGGCCGTTGCGGTCATGGCGATGTCGGTGGCGTGGTATCTGCAGATGCTCAACGACGGAACCTCCGGGTGGCTGGCCTTCGTCATCGTCTTGGGTGGCGTGATCGGCATCGGCTTGATCAACGGTTTTCTGGTCGCCTATGCGGATGTTCCCGCAATTTTCGTGACGCTGGCCAGCGGCTCGTTCGTCTTCGGCTTCGTGCGCTCGCAGTTGATCGCCCAGGATGCGGTTCCGGTGCCGGCGGAGAACTGGCTGCAGCTTTTCGGCGGCCTTCGCTTCTTCGATGTGCCGATCGAGGTTTTCATTTTTGCGGCGCTGGCTTTCCTTATCTTTCTTATTCTGCGCTACACCAAGTGGGGACGGTACGTTTACTACGCCGGCGACAACCCGATTGCCGCGCGTAACGCCGGCATGCCGGTCAGGCCAATGCTGGTCTTCCGATATGTGCTTTCGGCCCTCATCGCCTTTGTCGCAGGGCTGCTGACAGCCGCGAGCCTCCATTCGATCAATACGCGCGTCGTCAACTCGACCCTGCTCTACGACATCGTCCTGGTCGCGGTGATCGGCGGCATCGGACTGTCGGGAGGCAAGGGAAGCGTCCGCAACGTGCTGTTCGGGGCAGCCCTTATCGGCATCATGTTGAACGCGATGACCATCATCGACATCCCGCTGATCTACCAGAATCTGATCAAGTCCACGATCCTGCTCGTCGCCATCCTTATCGACGGGCTCCTCAATCCGAGAGACGAACAAACCGCCCAACAGGGAGATATCTGACGTCTCGAGGAAATTTCGATTTTTCCGTCAACACATCGGGGGACACCCATGAGGTACATGAAGGCACTTTTTGCGGCCGCGACCATCTCGCTATCCGTTTTCGCCACGGCAGCACCTGCGCAGGAAGATCCAGGCCCAGCCGCCTATTCGCAGGCGCTCAAAGGCAAGCGCGTCATGCTGGTGCCGATGGCAATGGGTTTCGATCTCGCACAAGGATGGTCGCACTACATCCAGAAGGAAGTTGAAGCCTTCGGCGGCGTGTTCGAGACACGCGATCCCAACTGGAGCGTCGAAGCCGGAGCTCAGGCGATCACCGAGGCCATCTCCTCCGACACCCGGCCGGACGTCCTCATCGTGCATTCGCCCGATCTCAATTCCTATGCCAGGCTGCTGAAGAAGGCGCAGGCCGCCGGAACCTATGTCGTGCTGATCGATAACCCCGCCAACTTCGCGGCTGATGCCTTCGTCGGAAGCGATTGGGATCGTCTCGGACAGCTGGAGGCCGAGGCCGTCATCAAGGGTTGCGGTCCGAATTCATCGAAGAAAATCGGTCTGGTGCAGGGTGATCAGGTGAATGCCTCCAGCCTCTACCAGTACGCAGGCATCATGAAGGTTCTGGAAAAGAACCCCGACTTCCAGGTGGTCGCAAAACCGGACTCGAATTGGGACGCGACGACTTCGCGCAACGTGACCACGACGATGCTGCAGCAGCATCCGGACATTTGCGGCATCGTCGATTTCTGGGACGGCGACGCGACGGGTGCTGCAGCCGCGATCCGCGATGCCAAGCTTCAGGACAAGGTCTTCCTCGTCACGACCGGTGGCGGCGAGAAGGCGGCCGATTGCGACAACCTCGAAAACGGCACCTATGGAGCCGTGGTCATGACCGAGCTTCACAATCAGTCGCGCGATATCAACGCGATCATCAAGTTCCTGTTGCAGAGCGGTCAGCCGGCAGGAACCTCAAAGGCCTACATCTACACACTCGAGAAGGCGACAACCAAGGCGGATCTGAAGCCCGACAGTTGCTGGGATCTCAAAGCCCTCAAGGCGGCTGCGAACTAAACTCCTTCCGATGACGCGGCGAGGCCCCGGCCCGGGGCTTCGCATGATCTCTCCCTGACATCCCGGTCACATCATGACATTCAGAGAACGCCTGCAGGCGTGGCGCTACAACCTGATCCCGGATCATCTCGCCGGCGAAATTCTCAGCAAACGATGGACCGACAATGCGATACCTTTCATCGCGCTGGTTATCGTCGTCGCAGGTTTCGGCTCTGCGATTCCGGGCTTCTTCAAGATTAATTCGCTTCAGGATTCCACCCGCCAGCTCGGCGAGTTCTCGATTGTCGTCACCGGCCTGACGGTGGTGATGCTCGGGGGCGGCATCGATCTCTCGGTGGGCTCGATCTTCGCGCTGTCGTGCTTCGCCGCGGTCTCCGCGTTCTTCATCTTCGAGCAGCCCGTTTGGGTCGCCTTGCTGGCGTCGCTCGCAACCGGCGTCGCTTTCGGTGCGATCAACGGATATCTCGTCGGCTTCCTCAGACTGCGTGCATTCCTCACGACACTCGTCACCTTCATCATCGGTCGAGCGGTCTACGATATCCTCGTCGTCAATTTCGCAGCCCAGATTCAAATGTCGATGGCGATGTCCGACGTTTGGGATTTCGTCGGCGATGGGACTGTGCTCGGGATTTCCGTATCGGTGCTGACGGCGATAATCTTCATCGCGATCACCCACATTGCGCTGACCCGGTCCAGGCCGGGATGGCATATCCTGGCTGTCGGCGGCTCGCGCCGCTCGGCGCATAATGCCGGTATCAAGGTCAAGCGGACGGTGTTCCTCACCTACGTATTCTCCGGTTTATGTTCGTCGCTGGCCGGCTTCCTGATTGCCTGCCGACTGAGCGGCGCAGGGCCGGGCACCGGGCTCAACCTCGAAATCCTTGCGCTCACGGCGGCGGTCGTCGGCGGCAATAGCCTTGGCGGCGGGCGAGGGTCCGTCATCAAGGGACTGATGGGCGCGATTATCGTGCTCGTCATGACGAACGGCCTGATCCGCCTCGGATACGGTACGGGCACGAACCAGATGGTGCTGGGCCTGATGCTCGCCGTTGCGGTGACGATCGATATCCGATGGCTGAAAAACCGTCACAAGGTCCTCAATGAGGTCTATGTCGCGCCTGTCTACCTGCGCATGGGCGAGGCTCAATCCGCGGTTCCCGGATCAGGCACGCCCTATGAAATGGATAATCGGCTGGCGCAGACGCAATATATCGGCCTCGGCGAGCTGGAGGGGCCGGAAGACGTCATCCTCGACGACGACGACAACCTCTATTGCGGAACGCGCCATGGCGAGATCGTCCGCTTCCTGGCGCCGGACTACGGACGATCGGAAGTCTTCGCTCACGTCGGCGGCTTCCCGCTCGGGCTCGCCTTCGACAAGGACCGCAACCTCATCAGCTGTGTCGGCGCGATGGGTCTCTACTCTATCGCTCCGGACCGGACCGTGCGCAAATTGACCGCGGAGACATCGCGGTCCTGGACTTCTGTCGTCGACGACGCCCGTCTGAGAGACCCCAACGACTGCGACATTGCTCCGGATGGTCGCATCTACTTTACCGACTCGACCAAGCGGTACGATGCGCACGACTGGGCACTGGACTCGATCGAGAACCGCGCCACGGGGCGCCTGCTTGTCTACGATCCGAAGAACGGCACGACCACGACCCTGCTCGATGGGTATCGCTACACCAACGGCGTTTGCGTCGCCCACGACGGCAAATCGATCTTCTTTGCCGAAAGTTGGGCCTGCCGTGTTCATCGCTATTGGCTCGAGGGCCCCAAAGCGGGGACCGCGGAGTGCGTTATCGCAGACATGCCCGGCTATCCCGACAATATCAACCGGGCATCCGACGGTACCTACTGGATGGCCTGGCTTGGGATGCGAACGCCGAGCTTTGATCTTGCGCTTCGTCACCCCGGCATGCGCAAGCGAATGACCCGACGGCTCCCCCAGGACGACTGGTTGTTTCCGAACATCAACACCGGCGGCATCGTCAAATTCGATGAAACCGGTCAGATCCGGGATGCGATGGCGGACCTTTCCGGCGTCTCCCACCCGATGGTCACGTCCATGAGGGAGCACAAGGGCTACCTCTATGTCGGCGGCATCCTCAATAATCGCGTCGGCCGCTACAAGCTTGCCCAGGCGAGCTCCGACTGGACCGGGCCGTCGTCCTATTGGGGGAGAGAGCCATGATGTTCGATCCCATCCTCGACTGGTTTCGCGGCAAGGCGGTGACAATTCCGCCGCTGGACGGCGCCTTCCGGCCGAACCAGGTTCTCGACGAAGCTCAGGTGGTCGCCACCTTGCCCTCAGCGGATAATGTTGCCGTCCACAATGGAGAGATCATCGTCTCTTCCGGGCGCTCACTCTTCTCGGTCGGCCATGGACGAGAGCCGCAACAGGTTCACGAGTATGACTCCGAGATCACTGCCACCGCCGTGTCCCCCGAGGCCGGTCTCGCCGTCGCCCTCGCATCCGGCAAGCTGATCCTCGACGGCAAGCAGCTGCCGCTGCCGGGCGAGATTTCTTGTATCACGGCACTCGCCTTTGCGCCCGACGGTTCGCTCTGGATTGCCAATGGAGCCGCAGGGATCGCGCCCACCGAATGGGTTCGGGATCTCATGGCGAAAGGCAGTTCGGGAAGCATCTGGACCATCGAGCCCGGCAACAACAAGGCGCGCAAACTGCTGGCCGGTCTGGCATTCCCGCTTGGCCTGCTGCCGGTATCCGGCGGCGTCGCGGTCTCGGAAGCATGGAACCACAGGATCCTTCGCGTCTCCAAGCATGGCGACACGGCAACCGTCATCGACAATCTGCCGGGCTATCCGGCGCGGCTTTCTGCGGCGCGCGACGGCGCGTGGCTGTCGATATTTGCTCCGCGCAATCGCCTGATCGAGTTCGTTCTGCAAGAGAAGAGGTATCGCGAGGACATGATCGCGGCCGTTCCGCCGGAGTTCTGGATCGCCCCATCGCTTGCGTCCGGCGAGAGTTTTCTCGAGCCGCTGCAGTGCGGTGGCATCAAGACGATGGGGATCCACAAGCCGTGGTCGCCCAGCCGGTCGTATGGCCTGGTCGCCAAACTCGACGCCGCTCTTCGCCCCGTCGGGAGCTTTCATAGCCGGGCAAACGGCGTAAGGCATGGGACGACAAGCGCTGTCGAACACGAGGGGAGGCTGCTGGTCGCGTCAAAGGGCGGCGGCGTGCTTGTCTCCGTGGATGCAACGGAGATCGGATGAGATGAGTACAGCCGAAGACATCATCGTCCATCTTGAAAACGTCACCAAGGAATATCGCGGCGTTCCCGCGGTCAGGAATGTCAGTTTCGACCTTCGCCGCGGTGAAATCCACGCCTTGCTCGGCGAGAACGGTGCCGGGAAATCGACGCTGACCAAGATCATCGCCGGCGTGGTGGAGCGTACCGCCGGCGTCATGATTCATCGTGGCAAGGAGGTGAGTTACGGTTCGCCGAACGCGGCGTTGGATGCCGGTATCGCAATGGTGTTCCAGGAAACGAGCCTGGTGCCGTCCATGACTGTGGCGCAGAATCTCTATCTCGGGACGGAAGCGTTCCTCAATCGCCTCCGGGGGATCTATATCTCCGCCCAGCAGTTTCTACAGTCGCTGAACTTCCCTGTCGATCCGACGGCGATGGTCGAGACGCTCGGTGCGGCCAAGAAGCAAATGGTGGAGATCGCGCGCGCGGTTCACCACAATGCCGAAGTGATCATCTTCGACGAACCTACCGCGACACTCACGCCCGAGGAGAAAAGGCATTTCTTCGCCTTGGTGAGACGGCTGAAAGCGCGAGGCGTGTCGATCGTCTTCATCAGCCACGCGCTCGAGGAAGCCTTGATGATCGCCGACCGTATCACGATCCTTCGTGACGGCGAGCTGGTTGCTTCCGGCGATACGTCGGAATTCGACCGGGAGAAGATCATCGCGGCTATGGTGGGCAGAACGCTCACCGGTGAACTCTATAAAAAGCGCGACGCGTCGACCATCAGGAAGGCGGGAAAGAAGGTCCTGTCCGTCCAGGACCTCTCGATGAGCAACGTCGTCCGGAACAATTCCTTCTCCGTCTTCGAAGGCCAGATCACCGGCGTCTTCGGCCTGATTGGTTCGGGCCGAACGGAGACGTTCAAAGTCATCTCGGGAATCTACAAGCGCGACTTCAAACGTGGCGGCTCGGTCGAGCTGGATGACAAGCCGGTGCGATATTACGTTCCGCGTGAGGCCGTGAGAGACGGGATCGTCTATGTGACCGAAGACCGCAAGAGTGAAGGCTTTTTCGAGACGATGTCGATAGCCGAGAATGTCTTCGGCGGGCTTCTTTCCGCCGGCCGCGAAAAGAGCAAGGTCATCAGCATGCGTGAAATGCACGACCTGGCGGCGGAGTGGACGAGCAAGCTCAATATCCGGGCAATCAATGACAACGCCCGGGTTGTCGAGCTCTCCGGCGGCAATCAGCAGAAGGTGGTGATCGGCAAGGGCCTGGTCCAGGAGCCGCGCATCGTGATTTTCGACGAGCCCACGCGTGGCGTGGATGTCGGCGCGATTGCCGAAATCCATCAGATCATCAACGAGCTTGCCGACCGGGGTTTGGCGGTCGTTGTCATCTCGTCCTACCTTCCGGAGATAATGAACCTCTCGGACCGCATCCTGGTCTGCCGCCAAGGGCGTATCGTCGAGGAGTTCTCGCCGGCTGAATCCACCGAAGCCAAAATAATGTATGCCGCTGTGCACTGATCTGAAAGGCGATCACGATGGCCACCGTCAAGCTTCTCACGGATGCCGAGGTCGCGGATATTCCCGCCGCCAAGGAAGTTTTTGATGACATCAGAGCGACCAGGAAATCCGACTTCATAAACAATTTCTGGCGTGGCCTGGCGAATGATCCGCCACTGCTTCAACGCACCTGGGAAGGGCTCAAGGCCGTTATGGCGGTGGAAGGTGCTCTGGACCCATTGGTGCGCGAAATGATCTACATTGCCGTCTCGACCGCCAACGGATGTTCCTACTGCGTCCATTCTCACACCGCCGCCGCCAAAGCGCGGGGAATGACGCAAGCCCAGCATGCCGAGTTGATGGCCGTGATCGGACTGGCCGGCCAGACCAATCATCTGGTGACGGCGATGCAGATACCGGTCGATGACCAGTTTCTTGCATAAGGGCTGACCGCAGCGCCGCTATCGCGCTCGAAGCCGCCGGAATTCCTATCCGGCGTGCTTGCCATGTCTCCATTCGTTCAACGCCCGATTGATAATCCCCGGCCGGGCCATAAGTATCTGCTGAGACATAGCATTTGGAGACATAGCATGGTCAGCGAACGGGAACTGATTTCCAAGATCACCTGGCGCCTGATGCCTTTTCTCGGCATCCTCTATCTCATCGCTTACATCGACAGGCAGAATGTCAGCTTCGCCAAGTTGCAGATGGTTGGCGACCTCGGGATGAGCGAATATGCCTATGGCCTTGGGGCCTCGCTGTTCTTCATCGGCTATTTTCTCTTCGAGGTTCCAAGCAACCTGTTTCTCAATCGCCTCGGTGCGCGCATCTGGTTCGCGCGCATCCTGGTGTCCTGGGGCATCGTCACGATCGCGCTCGCCTATACGCAGAATGCGACGATGTTCTACATCCTGCGCTTCCTGCTCGGCGTCTGCGAGGCGGGCTTCTTTCCGGGTGTGCTCTACCTGCTGACGCTCTGGTTCCCGGCCGATTACCGCGGTCGCATGGTCGGCCTCTTCATGATCTTCAGTGCGCTCGCCAATGCCGTCGGCGCGCCGCTCGGCGGCATGCTGCTCGATCTCGATGGGCTCTATGGCTATGCGGGCTGGGAATGGGTGTTCCTGGCGACCGGGGTTCCGGCGGTTCTCGCCGGTATCGTCACCTTCTTCTATCTGCCTGACAATCCCGACAAGGCCTCGTTCCTCTCCACCGACGAGCGCAGCTGGCTGCATAACCGGCTGGAATCCGAAAATGCCGGAATGGGCGAAAATGCCGAGAACGGCTTCAAGGCGTTGATCGACCCGCGCGTGATGTTGATGGCGCTTTGCTATGTGGCCTTTCCGCTGGCGGCCTATGGTCTCAGCTATTGGCTGCCGACCATCGTCCATGGCTTCGGCGTCACCAATACCGTCAACGGTTTCCTCAACATCATCCCCTGGATCCTCGTGGCGATCGCGCTCTATGCCGTGCCCGCCATGGCCGACAAGGCGGCGTCGAAGACGCCCTACATCGTCATCCCGGCCTTCATTGGGGCTGCCTGCCTGCTGCTCTCGGCGCTGATCCCCAATAACACGCTGCAGTTCGCCTTCCTCTGCATTGCCGCAGCCGGCATTTTCGCGCCGCAGCCGGTATTCTGGAGCCTGCCCTCGCGCTTCCTCAAGGGTGCCGGTGCGGCTGCGGGTCTCGCTGCCATCAATTCGGTCGGCAATCTCGGTGGCTTCGTGGCGCAGAATGTCGTGCCCTGGATCAAGGATGCGACAGGCAGCACGATCGCGCCGATGATCTTCCTGGCCGTCTGCCTGGCGGCCGGTGCCCTGCTGGTCTTTGTGGTGACGCAGCTGATCGCCCGCAAGGATCACGCCCATACGGACGGCGCGCTCAGGACGTAAGCGTGAAGGCGTCGCTTTCGCCGGGCACCAGCTCCAGCGGCCAGATCGTGTTGCGGGCGCCGCGCGGGTAGGTCTCGGCATAGGCGGGCATCGTTGCCAGCAGGGTCTCGGCAAGTTCGATGCCGAGATCGCGCAGCGACATGCGAAAGCAGGTAAGCGACGGCTGCAGGAAGCGGCCGCGCGGCTCCTCGCGGAAACCGATGATGGCAAGGTCGCGCCCGGGCACGACGCCGGCCTCGACAAGGCGGCGGTAGAGGCCGATCGCCATCAGTTCGTAGATCAGGATGATCGCCGTCGGCTTGCCGTCAAGCAGCAGCAATTCGTGGCCCGCCTGATAGCCGCCCTGTTCGCTGGATTTCACCCGGATCACCAGCTTCGGATCATACTTGATCCCGTGCCGCTCCAGCGCCTGGCGATAGGAATCGACGAAGATATAGCCGAGGTTGATATCGTTGGAGGGGGCGGCGATGGCGATGGTGCGATGGCCCTTGGCCACCAGCCGGTCGACGGCGGATGCCGCCACGCCCTCGAAGTCCAGGTCGATCCAAGGATAGTTCTCGCCAGAGGAGCTGCGCCCCAGCGTCACGAAGGGAATCTTGGCCTTGACCAGGAGGTCGATGCGCTTGTCGATCCGCTGCGTCGCCGAGATGATCATCGCGTCGACGACCCGCCGCGCCACCATGCGTTTCAGATATTCGTGCGGGTCTTCGTCATTCGGGCAGGGCAGCATGACGAGGTCGAGCTTGTGGCGGGCAAGCACGCTCTGCAGGCCGCCGGTCAAGCCGAGGAAGAAGTTGTCGCTGTTTTCGACCGTCTCCTTGCTGGATTCGATCATCAGGCCGATGACGTTGGTCGTCCCCTGACGCAGGCTGCGGCCGGACTGGTTGGCGACGTAGCCGAGTTCCTCGGCGGCGGCGAGAACCCGCTTGCGGGTCTCCTCGTTGACATCGGGCTTGCCGTTCAGCGCGCGCGAGACGGTCCCGATCGAGATATCGAGATGTTTGGCAAGCTGCCGGATGCCCTTCATGTCAGCCGATCTTCCTCCGCGATCGAAAACGTGAGGCTTCTTCTTGCCATAGGAAAACGTTTTCGGAAAGCGGAGCCGCTCTCAATGGGCGAACTGGTGAATGTGGACGATAAGGCTGCCGCGATCGGCGAGGATGATCGAGTACATCGGCGGTTCGAAGCAGTTGGTGGTGGTCGGCGAAACGAAGTCCAATGCCGTCTGGTGATTGGTGCTGCGCAGGATGGTGAAGGGGATGCCCTGCCAGTTCCCCGTCACGAGCCGGTGCAGATGCCCGGCGAAGATATGCCTGACATCGCCATGCGCCTTCAGCAGTGCAAAGAGCGGCTCGGGATCGAGAAGGCCGAAGACGTCGAGGGCCGGTAGATGCACCTTGTCTGCCGGGTGGTGCATGAAGAGATAGACCGGGCGTCCCTTCGCCTCCTCGAGCTTCTCCTTCAGCCAGGCGAGCCTCTTATCGCAGAGCCTGCCGGTCACCTTGCCGTCATCCAGCGTGTCGAGGGTGATCACCCGTCCCTCGGGCAGATCGATCGCCGCTTGTGCGAAACCGTTCTTCGCCATCTGGCCGGGAAAGACGGTGGCGAAGTTTTCGCGGATATCGTGATTACCGAGCATCAGGCGGATCGGGAGCTTCGACCGGGAAACGCGTTCTTCGAGGATCCGGTAGGTATCCTCGCCGCCAGTCTCGGAGAGATCGCCCGACACGACGACGAGATCGGCATCCGAATGATGGGCTTCGACGTCGGCGAGGCAGGCATCCATGCGCGCGGCCGGATCGAGGCCGAGCAGGGTGCCGCCTGACGGAACGAGGTGGAAATCGGAAATGTGGATGAGCTTCATGACCGGGCTTCCGCGTCTTCGAGGGAGCGCTCGACGAGCGCCAGCAATTCATCCCGCATCTGCGGCGCGGCGGCGATGACCGGGCCGCCGGTCAGGAGAGTCCCGCCTTCGCCGGGGAAATCGGCGGTCCAGCCGCCGGCTTCGCGGATCATCAGCAGGCCCGCGGCGCAATCCCAGGCGTTGATATGCGGCTCATAGTAGCCGGCAAGGCGCCCGCAGGCGACCTGCGCCAGCATCAGGGCACCGGAGCCGTTGCGGATGAACATGCCACCGGCTTCGAGCAGCCGCTGCACGAAGCAGGAGACCTGGCGCAGCGGAATGCGGAAATTGGCGCCGACGCCGAGCAACCCGGTCGAAATGCGGCCGGTTTGGCTGACTTCCATCGGGCGGCCGTTGAGCTGTGCCCCGGCACCCTGCCTGGCGACGAAGAGATCGCCGGTCGAGGGCTGGCAGATCAGCCCGAGGACAGTCTCGGTGCCGCGCATCACGGCGATCGAGATGCACCACTGGTCGATGCCGTGAAGGAAGCAGCTGGTGCCGTCGATCGGATCGACGACCCAGAGATAGCCGGAAGGACCTTCGCTGAGGCCTTCCTCTTCGCCGAGAACGCCGTCATCGGGGAAGGCGGCGGCGATCCTTTCGCGGATCAATGCCTCGACCGATTTGTCGGCCTCGCTGACCACGTCCTGGCCATTCAGCTTCTGGCTGGTTTCCAGAGAGGAGAGGTCGCGAAAATAGGCAAGCGCCTTCGCGCCAGCTTCAAGGATCACCTCGCGCGCCAGCACGAAGCGCGGATCGTCGGGGAATTCGCAGGGCATCGGTATCTTTCTGGATCAGGGCACGAAGCTGTCGCGCACGACAAACTCGGGGATGACCCGTTCGTAGGCGGGGGGCAGATCGGGATTGGCGAGGCGCTTTTCCACCAGCTCGACGGCGCGCTGGGCCATGACGATCGGGTCCTGGCGGAAGGTGGTGAGCCTGTAGCTCAGCCAGGCGGCCTCCGGCACGTCGTCGAAACCGATCACGGCGACATCATCGGGCACACTGAGGCCGAGCGTGGTGCGGACATAGTCCATCAGGCCGAAGGCGATCTGGTCGTTGGCGCAATAGACGGCATCCGGATAATCGGCGGCGCTGGCGAAAAGCTGCTTTGCCGCAGCAATGCCGCTGTCATAGTCGGAGTCCTTGCCGCGGCCGATCGCAACGCTGGCGCCGAGCGCCTCGGCTGCGGTCTTGAAGGCGGTCTCGCGCTCGGCAATGCTCGATGTCGCCGAGAAGGAGGTGGCAACGGCAAGCTTGCGGCGGCCCTTCTCGAAAAAGGCGTTGGCCGCCTTGCGCGATGCCTCTGAATTGCCGGCACGGACATGGTCGGCATCCGGCTCGGAGCGGCCGATGACGACGAGCGGCTGGCCGTTGCGATGCGCAAGCTCGAAGAAATTCGCCGGCGGCGAGCCGGAAAGGATGATCGTCGCCTCGGCGCGGTGGCCGATCAGCATCTTCTGGGCGGCGAGCATTTCCTCTTCGGTCTGGCCTGTGTTGATCAGGATCGGGATGCTGCCGCGCTGGATCAGCGCCTTGGAAAGCGCTGCTGCCAGATGGGCTCGGAAGCCCACTTCCGGCCGCGTCGCGACGATGCCGACCAGCCGGCTCTGATTGGCGAGCACGCCACGTGCAAGGTCGTTGACGTGGTAGCCGAGCTCTTCCGCCGCCTTCAGCACCCGTTCGCGGGTGGCAGGGGCAACGCTGGCGCCGGGCGTAAAGGTGCGCGACACCGCCGAGCGCGAGACACCGGCGAGCTGCGCCACCTGTTCGGCGCTGACGAAGCGCATCCGCTCCTTGCGCTGGTTCTTGAGGTCGTTGGTTGGGCCGTCATTCATGGCAATCTCTCAGTGCCCCACACGCGATAGGACGTCTGCCTTCAGGAATCGCTCAACGATAAGCATAAAAACCAAGGATGGAATGAGCAGCAAGAGGGCGGTGATCGACGCGATCTGATAATTGCCGCCCGAACCCGCAGTATACAGCAGAAGCGGCAGCATGTTCACGTCAGGAGCGCCCACAAAATAGCTGCCGGTAAATTCGTCGAGGCTCTCGAGGAAAACGAAGATGGCGCTCGCCATCAGGCCGGGTGCGGCGAGCGGCAGCGTGATGTCCATGAAGGCGCGCATGGCGCTGGCACCGGCCGAACGCGCCGCCTGTTCCAGCTCCTCGTCGATCGCCGAGAAGGCTGCCGTCGCGATCCAGACCGCATAGACGAGACCATGCGAGGCGTGGACGAGGACGACGCCGAGGATCGTGCCGTTGAGGCGGATCTCGTAGAAAATCCGGGCGACGTTCACGTAGACGGTGAGATTTGGAAAGGCCTGTGGAATGAGGAAGGCGAGCAGGATCAGCGCCCGAAACGGCAGCTTCAGCCGCGCCAGCGCATAGCCTGCCGGGATCGCTAGCAACAGCGAAACGACGACGGTCAGCACCGCGACGATCAGAGAATTGGTGAGCGACTCCACCGCGCCGCCACGCGGGGCGAACACCTTTGCCCAGCTGCTGAAGCCATATTGCAGCGGCAGGCTGTGCGGGAAGTACCATTTCTCCGCGACAGTCCAGAGCAGTAGATTGGCGAGCGGCCCGAAGATGAAGAAGGCCATCAGCCCGAAGATGATGGCGCGCGGGATCCACCAGAGCGCCGAGAGCGGATGTGATTGCGTGGCGGATAGCGTTGCGGTGCTCATGCGCGCTCCTTCAGGCTCTGGCGCAGATAAATCCAGGCGACCGACGAAGCGAGCACCAGCGACACGAGGCCGAGCGCATTGGCCACGCCGTAATCGCCATAGGCGTTGACGCGGAAGGCGATATCGGCCGTCAGCATCGTCGGCGACTGGGCGTTGATCATCAGCGGCACAGACAGGACCGACATCATCGTCACGAAGGAGAGGATGAGGCCGACGGTCAGCGTCACCGACACCTGCGGCACGAGGATTTCGAAGAGGACGCGCAGTTTCGAGGCGCCGAGATTGCGCGCAGCCTCGATCGTGTCGCGGTTGACGGATGCCATGGCTCCGGCGACGAGCAGCGCCACGAAGGGCGTCTGCTTCCAGACGAAGGCGATGACGATGCCGCGCCAGTCCAGATAACTTTGCGCATCGAGCGGCGTCAGAAGGCCGAGACTGATCAGCGTGCTGTTCATCAGGCCGCTCTTGGCAAGGAAGGTGCGCAGGATCTGGCCGACGACGATGAATGGAATGAACATCGGCCAGCGATAGAGCCAGCGCAGGATCGCGACCGCGACCGGGTGCTCGCCAAGCGTCAGATAGCCGCCGATGGCGATCGAGGCGAGACCGATGAGGATCGTGGAAATGGTGATGATCACCACCGAGAAGACGATGTCTTTCGTGTAGAGATCGAAGGTCTTGTAGAAATTGTCCCAGCCGAACCCGCCGCCTTCGATCCTGAAGGCGCCGACCGCCGACATGACCAGCGGCAGGATGAAGAGGAAGGCGATCACCGCCAGTGCAGGGAGCACGAGCAGGAGACCGAGCAGGCGTCTGGACATCGTTCGACCTCGCTTCTTGTTCCCTTCTCCCCTCGGGGAGAAGGTGGCCCAGAGGGCCGGATGAGGGGGTGACAAGGTGGGGAGCGGCCTTACTTGCGCCGGCCGTTCGCTCCTTCGTCGCTCCCCCTCATCTGTCCTTCGGACATCTTCTCCCCGCCGGGGAGAAGACAGTGCGTTACTTCACAGACTGCTCGTAAGCCTCGAGGATCGCCGTGTTGTACTGGGCGATCGGGAAAGGCTTGCCCTTGGTGGCGAGATCTTCAGGCGTAATGTCCACGAAGAGCTTGTTCCAGGTCGCGTCGTCGAGCTTCGGCTTGACGAACTGCGCGTCGATGCCCGGATACCAGTTGAACTTCTTGACGATGCCGTCGGCCTGGACTTCCGGGCTGGTAGCGAGCGCGATGAACTTCTCCGCGAGATCCTTATGCGATGCCTTGGCCGGAACGACATAGTGCATCGGCTGGCCCGGCATGCCCGGAGCCGGCAGGACGAGCTTCAGCTCGGGCGGCAGCTGGCCGTTAGCCTGCCAGGAGTAGAACATGTCGACCCAGACCGGGCCCATGGCGATTTCGCCGCGCGACAGGAGGTCGAGCGTGCCGGCATTGCCCGGCGTCAGCGTCGCGTTCTTGGTGAAGTCGGCGAGGCTCTTGAAGGCATCGCCCCACTTGGCGGTTTCGTCCTGCTTGAACGGACCGGTCATCAGGTTGTTGGCATCGCCGCCGCCGAAGGCGTAGATCCAGCCCATTACGAAGCTGACGCCGGAAGCGCCGCCCTTGATGCCGTTATAGCCGAACTGCTTCGGGTGCTCCTTTGCCCATGCGGCGAGCTCGGTGTAGCTCTTCGGCGGGTTCGGAACGAGCGTCGGGTTATAGGCGATCGCCGTCTGGCTGTTGAACATCGGCATGACATAGCCATCGACGTCGGAGCCGAGAGCGTTCTTGGCATTGTCGCGCGAGACCAGCTTGCCGGTGTCGATCGCGCCGCGATACTTTTCGAGATAGCCCTTCTGGACCATCGGGCCGGCGAACTTCTCGTGGACGACGGCGACGTCGATATCCCAGTTGGCGGTGTTGGCGGCCTGCTGGGCGTCGAAGCGCTCGAGGATCTTCTGCGAGCCGGCATCGCCGGGACCGGTGCCGACGGCACGGACGGTGTTGCCCGGATAGGTCTTTTCAAAGAGCGGTCCGAGATACTGGTTGATGTAATCGACCATGTTCTGGTCGCCGGCGGTTGCGACGGTCAGCTCATCGGCCTTGACGGGCAGGGCGGCGAGGGCGACGGCGAAAGCTGCATAGGTCAGTCTTTTCATGAGTGCTCTCCAGGGTTCAAAGGAATAAAGTCATGCGTGGGCTTTCCCGGCCGCGGACCGGGAAATGGAAATGGCCGGGTTGGACTCCGGCGAATTGAAGAGGAAAAGCGCGTCCGGCCCGACGTGGACCTGCACGCGGTCGCCGGGCTCGAAGGCGCGCGGCGCATCGGCCATGATCTCGCGATCGCCAAGCCGCACCGAATGGCGCCAATGGCCGCCGGGATAGCTGACGGCGGTGACTTCGCCGGTGAAAGTCATGCCGGGCGCGGCAATTGGCGTATCCATCGGCAGGAGCTGCGCCGCTTCCGGCCGGAAGCGGGCTTCGACCGCGCCTGACTGCAGCTGGCGGCCGAGAAGCGCGACGCTGCCCGCGGCATTCGCAGGCCCGGCGGCGATATGGAAACTGTCACCCTGCGGGCTGCCTTCCAGGAAAAGCACGTTCTCGGCGCCCATGAAGGCAGCGACGAAAGCTGAAGCCGGACGATTGTAGACGTCCTCGGGCGTACCCTGCTGGGCGATCTCGCCGGCATTCAGGATGACGATCCGGTCGGCCATGACCATCGCCTCTTCTCGATCGTGCGTGACGTGGACGGCGGTGATGCCGAGGCGTTTCTGCAGTGCGCGCAATTCGTGGCGTACCGTCAGGCGGATGCGGGCGTCGAGATTGGAAAGCGGTTCGTCGAGCAGCAGGATCTCGGGGTCGACCGCCAGCGCGCGCCCGAGGGCGACACGCTGGCGCTGGCCGCCGGAGAGCGCTGCCGGTTTGCGCGCTCCGAGCCCATCGAGACCGAGAAGTTTCTGCATGGCATTGACCCGCTCGGCGATCGCTGCCTTGGCGACACCCTTGAGCTTCAGGCCGTAGCCGATGTTCTGCGCCACCGTCATGTGCGGCCACAGCGCATAGGACTGGAAGACCAGCGCCATGCCGCGCTTGTCCGGCGGCATGTAGGTCACGTCGCGCTGGCGCACCGAGACGGTGCCGGAGGACGGGGCGATGAAGCCTGCCAGAACGCGCAGCAGCGTCGTCTTTCCGCAGCCGGAAGAGCCGAGCAGCGCCACGAACTCGCCGCGCTGGATGCTGAGGTTGATATCGTTCAGAACCTTGGTGTTGCCATATCTGCAGGCAACAGAATTCAGTTCCAGAAACGCGTCCTGGTTCATCGTGTCTCCTCCCATTGCACGGCTGTGCAATCCGATCCCGAGCTTAGTAGAATGTTTGTTTAACAGCCAGATGACATGGCGGATTTTTTTGTGCTGCAGCGCAATGCAAAGCCGGCTAAGGCCGCGTTTATGCTCATGTTTTCCGCAGCATTTTCTCTAAATTAAGCCTGTCTTGACAGCGGGAAACGTTTCTGAATACTATCGTAAACGTTTACGGGATGCGTTTTCGAAGGATGGTTGAAGACGCGCCACGGGAGGAAATCAGTGAAACTGAATGCCGTTCTCTGCGGGTGCGGAGCTATGTCCAAAGGCTGGCTGAGCGCGATCAAGGAAACGCCGGCGCTGGCCGATGCGATCGCGATCAGGGGTCTCGTGGATCTCAACCCCGAGGTCGCGCAGGCGCTTGCCGCCGAGTTCGGTCTCGGCGATGCCGTGATCGGCACTGATCTTAACGACGTCATCACGCAGACCAGGGCCGATATCGTCTTCGACGTCGTCATTCCCGCGGCCCGCTTTGCCGTGGTCTCCGCAGCGCTGAAGGCTGGTTGCCACGTGCTCAGCGAAAAGCCGATGGCGACGTCGCTTGCAGAGGGCGCCGCCCTGATCGATCTCGCCGCCGAGGCCGGCAAGGTCCACGCGATCATCCAGAACCGTCGCTTCATTTCGGGCGTGCGCCGCATGCGCCGTTTCGTCGAGAGCGGAGCGATTGGCGATCTCACCGGCATCCATTGCGACTTCTTCATCGCCCCGCATTTCGGCGGCTTCCGCGAGGAGATGGATAATGTCCTGTTGCTCGACATGGCGATCCACACCTTCGATGCGGCCCGCTACGTCGCCGGCAAGAAGCCGCTCGCCGTCTACTGCGTCGAGAAGAACCCGAAGGGATCCTGGTACCGCCACGGCGCCTCGGCCAATGCCACTTTCGAATTCGCCGATGATGTGGTCTTCACCTATCGCGGCTCCTGGTGCGCCGAAGGCGAACGCACCAGCTGGGAAAGCGAATGGCGCCTCGTCGGCTCGAAGGGAATGCTCACCTGGGATGGCGCCGAGAATTTCAGCGCCGCCACCTCCGGCGCCGAGCCCGGCCTGCTGCATGGCTTCACGTCCGTAGAGGTTCCCGGCCCCGAGCATGACGAAGAGACGCACGGCCACGCCAGCGTGATCGCCAGCTTCATCGAGGCGATCCGCTCGGGCAAGCGGCCGGAGACGGCCAGTTCCGACAATATCCGAAGCCTTGCCATGGTCTTCGGCGCCATCGAGAGCGCCAGGACGGGCAAGCGCGTCGAAATTTCAGCATAAGGAATGAGAACGTGAGCAACCCCGCAAAGTCCATCCGCATCGGCACCATGATCAGCGCCTCGAGTGGCGGCGCCGCCGAGCGCATCGGCCAGATCGCCGGCATGGGTTTCGAAAGCTTCGAGCCCTTCTTCTGGCAGACGACGAATGGGCAGGATCTCGCCGAGCTTGGCAAGCGCTGCAAGGATGCGATCGGCGACCGCGACATCACGATCTCGACGCTCGGCATGTTCGGCAATCCGCTGGAGGAAACCGAGATCGACCTGCAGACGCTGCAGGGCTGGAAGGATTGCATCGACAACGCCCATCATTTCGGCGCCACCTGCGTTGCCGGCTTTACCGGCCGCATCCGCGGCAAGGTGCTGACCGACAGCCTGCCGCGCTACAAGCAGATCTGGAGCGAACTTGCCAAACGCGCCGCCGACAAGGGCGTCAGGATCGCCTTCGAGAACTGCGCCATGGACGGCAACTGGGCGACCGGTGACTGGAACATTGCCCATAACCCGGATGCCTGGGAGCTGATCTTCAACGAGACGCCGGATGACAATATTGGCCTCGAATGGGAACCCTGCCACCAGATGGTCTATCTCATCGAGCCGTTGCCGCAGATCCGCAAATGGGCCTCGAAGATCTTCCATGTGCACGGCAAGGACGCGACGATCCGCTGGGACGTCATCAAGGAACACGGCATCTTCGGCAAGGAAAAGTTCGTCTTCATGCGCACGCCGGGCTTCGGCGACAGCAACTGGACCGACATCATTTCCGAGCTTCGCCTCGCCGGCTGGTCGGGCTCGATCGACATCGAAGGCTGGCACGACCCCGTTTATCGCGACGCGCTGGAGATGACCGGCCAGGTCCATGCGCTGAACCATCTGAAACAAGCCCGGGGCGGCGATTTTGTTGCCGATCCCGGCTGAGTGACCTATCGTGCGGTGTGCCGGCGGGGAGGCCAGGCGCGACGCTCATGTGACAGCTTTCGCGGCACAGCCGCTTTTTGGGAGGAAAGTATGAAAGCGATATCAAGACTTGCGTTCGCTCTCGGCGTCTCGGTGCTGATGTCCGGCACCGTTCATGCGGAGGACAAGACCTTCAAGATCTGGTGGTATGAGGACGCGGCGAGTGCCGCCGGCATCACCTGGAAGAAGGCGCTCGAAACCTTTCAGGAAAAGCACCCCGACGTCAAAGTTCAGTTCGAACTGAAGACCTTCGACCAGATCACCAAGTCCGGCACCATGATCCTCAATTCGGCCGAGGCGCCGGATCTGATGGAATATAACAAGGGTAATGCCGTTGCCGGCCTCGCTGCATCGCAGGGCCTGCTGACCGATCTCGGAGACGTTGCCAAGCAGCGCGGCTGGGACAAGGTTCTCTCCGATGCCAGCAACCAGCTGAGCCGCTATGACGAGAAGGGCATCTATGGCAACGGCCCGCTGATCGGCGTTGCCAATTACGGTGAATTCGTCTCGGTCTTCTACAACGAGAACATGTTCAAGGAAGCCGGCGTCGAAGTGCCGAAGACGCTGGAAGACATGGAAAAGGTGATGGATGTCTTCGTCAAGAAGGGCATCACCCCCATTGCCGAAGCTGCCAACGACTATCCGGCACAGCACCTGATGTATCTCTTCGCGCTGTCGAAGGCCGATGCGAAGTGGGTCAACGATTTCCAGGCGATCCGCGCGCCGCTCGACTCCGCGCCCTTCGTCTATGCCGGCCAGAAACTGCAGGAATGGGTCAAGAAGGGCTATATTTCCAAGGATTCGACCGGCCTGAAGGCGCCTGACATGGCCAACCTGTTCGAAACCGGCAAGTCGCCGATGGTGGTCACCGGCACCTGGTATGGCGCCCAGTTCGGCGCGATCAAGAACTTCAAGGCCAGCCAGTTCCTGTTCCCGGGCAATGTCATCTCGCCGGCCTCGACGGGCAACATCTGGGTCGTTCCGAAGAACGCCAAGAACAAGGACCTCGCCTACGACTTCATCGACATCACGCTGTCGAAGGATAACCAGGCGCTGTTCGGCAATTCCGGTGGTCTGCCGATCGCTGCCGATCCGGCCATGGTCACCGATCCCGTCGGCAAGATCGAGGTCGAGCTCTTCAACAAGCTGGTCGCGCAGAACGGCCTCGGCTTCTATCCCGACTGGCCGGTCCCCGGCTATTACGACGTCATGCTGAAGGCGACGCAGGCAGTCATCGGCGGTTCGGTCACTCCCGAAGAATTCGCCGAGCGCCTGAAGGAGCCCTACGACGAAGTCCAGGGCGACCAGTAACAGATATGCGCGACCGGCGGGGCGCTCTGGCGCCCTGCCAATTCTCGAATGACGCTGGAGGAAATATGTCGGGCGCATCCTCGGACGCACAGCCGGGCAGGGTTTATTGGTTCTACCTCATTCCCGGAATGCTTGGCTTCGTCACCATCATCCTCGTCCCCTTCGTCATGAACCTGATGATCAGCTTCACGACGTGGAAGGGCATCGGCATCCCGAAATTCGCCGGTCTGCGCAATTACGAGCGGCTGCTGACGGATGACACGTTCTGGCATTCGCTGGTCAATACGGCCGCCTTCGTCTTCGCCATGGCGATCATCCCGACTGCGATCGGGGTGCTGCTTGCGGCACTGCTCTTCGATTATATCAGCTCGCGTTTTTCGAATGCGCTCGCAAGCTTCTTCCGGGCGGGCTTCTATCTGCCGCAGATCCTGCCGGTCTCGGCCGCGGGTATCCTCTGGGGCTGGATGCTGAACCCGTTCGGCATCGTCAACGCCATGCTCGATGCCACCGGTCTCGGAGGTCTGAAACAGAACTGGCTCGGCGAACCGCAGCTGGCGCTATGGGCGATCATGGTCGTCATGGTCTGGCTGCAGCTCGGCTATTGCCTCGTCGTCTTCATGTCGGGCCTCGCCCGCGTCGATCCCTCGCTGCAGGAGGCGGCCGAGCTCGATGGCGCCGCCTGGCTGCCGCGCTTCTGGACGATCACCGTTCCGCTTCTGAAGCCTGAAATCTTCGTGGTCGGCCTGACGACGACCATTGCCGCGCTCAAGGTCTTCGCGCCAATCTTCGTGTTGACCTCCGGCGGGCCTGATAACGCCACGATGGTGCCGTCGCAAATGTCCTACCACGAGTTTTTCGCGACCAACCGCGTCGGATATGGCGCGGCGATTACCACCGCGCAGATGCTGATGACCCTCGTCATCTGCTTTATCTTCATCCGCATCCAGGCACGCCATACGGAGAATGACCGATGAGTGAAGCGGCGATCTCGCTCGATACGTCCAGCAAGGCTGCACATGCGACATCGGCAGGATCCATGTACGGATCGTCGCGCTGGTGGGTGCTGGCTGCCATCTCCTTCGCGCTCATCCTGTTCCTGTGCCCCTTCGTGCTGGCCTTCACCAATGCGATCCGCACGCCTGAGGATTACGGCACCTGGGGTCCGCTGGCTTTCCCGCGCAGCTTCGACCTCACGGCGCTGAAGACCTTCTGGAACAATGTCGATTTCACGCAGAAGCTGATCAACAGCACGATCATCAGCGCATCGACGGCCGTCATTGCCGTGCTGCTGAGTCTCCTCAATGCCTATGCCTTCGGGATCGGCCGGGTGAAGGGCAGCAAGTACATGCTGACCATCCTGCTCGTCGGCATCATGATCCCGCATGAATCGCTGGTCTATCCGATCTATTATCTCTCGAAGGCCGTCGGACTTTTCGACACGATCTGGTCCGTCATCATCGTCTTCTCGGTCCTGCAGAGCGCCTTCGGCACCTATCTTCTCTCCTCGGTCATGACCGCCTTTCCGCGCGAGATCATTGAGGCCGCCGAAATGGACGGCGCGACGCCGTGGAAGATCCTCTGGACCATCGTCGTGCCGATGCTGATGCCGACGCTCGCCGTGCTCGCGACCTTCTTCTTCATCTGGACGTGGAACGAGTTCCTGTTGCCGCTGGTGCTGCTGGTATCGAACTTCAACCAGACGGTCTCGGTCTCCATGGGCGTGCTCAACGGCCAGTTCGTGCAGACGCCGACGACGACGGCGGCCGCCGCCCTGCTGGGCATTGCGCCGACATTGATCTTCTTCCTGATCTTCCAGCGCACCCTGACGCGCGGCATCGCGGTGGGGGCCGTGAAATGATGGCAATGACAAATCCGCCCTTCGTTCCAATTACAGGTCGCCGCGCATGAACCAGGATATCCAGATCGAGCTCTCCGGAATCGAGAAGCATTACGGCGCCTACCACGCCCTCAAGAATATCAACCTGACGATCCCGAAGGGGCAGTTCGTGGCGCTGGTCGGCCCTTCCGGCTGCGGAAAGTCGACGCTGCTGCGCTCGCTCGCAGGGCTGGAACGGATCACCGGCGGCACGATGAAGATCGCCGGCGACGTGATGAACGACGTGCCGCCGCGCATGCGCGATATCGCCATGGTGTTCCAGTCCTACGCGCTCTATCCGCATATGACGGTGGAGCAGAACCTCACTTATTCGCTGCGGATGCGGAAGGTCCCGAAGCCCGAGGCGAAGCGCAAGGCTGAGGAAGTCGCCACGATCGCCGGCTTGAGCGGCCTCCTCGACCGCTATCCCCGCCAGCTCTCCGGCGGCCAGCGCCAGCGTGTCGCCATGGGCCGCGCCATCATCCGCAATCCCAAAGCCTTCCTGTTCGACGAGCCGCTTTCCAATCTGGATGCTGCATTGCGCGTCTCGATGCGCAAGGAAATCCGCGCTTTGCACGACCGGCTGCATGCGACATCGGTTTACGTCACGCATGACCAGATCGAGGCCATGACCATGGCCGACCATGTCGTCGTCATGCGCGACGGCATCATCGAGCAGCAGGGCAAGCCGCTCGATCTCTATGACAGGCCGGCTAACAAGTTCGTCGGCGGTTTCATCGGTTCACCGGCGATGAATTTCGTCCCTGCAATCGTCGGTGAAGACGGACGGAGCCTGACCCTGGATTTCGGCACGGTGAAGCAAACCATCGCCTCCGGCCATCAGCTGCAGGCGGGCCTCAAGGTGACGGCAGGACTGCGGCCCGAACATCTCGGCATTACCGGCCAGGGGCAGGGCACTTTCGACGTGCCGGTCGCCTTCGTGGAATCGACGGGCTCGTCGACCTTCGTCGCGACCGCAACAACGCCGGAGCTGACGATCGTGCAGACCGGCCGCAGTGGCGCGCATGCCGGCGAAACCATCGGCGTCACCGTCGATCCGGCCCATCTTCATCTTTTCGACGAAACGAGCGGCGTCAGGATCTGACGCCGCCCCTGATGGTTAGCGTCCGCCTTCCATCTTGCGGTGGCGCTGGTTGGTGCCGTTGACACCGTAGGGATATTGGCCGGGCGTCGGCGCGCTGATGTCCGTCAGGCGCTGCGTTTCCTCATCCGAGAGCGTCAGCTTGGCGGCGCCGAGATTGTCGGCGAGCTGCTCGGTGGTGCGGGCGCCGAGGATGACCGAGGTAACGGCCGGACGCGCCGCGACCCAGGCGAGTGCAACCTGCGCCATGCTGACACCGCGTGCCCTCGCGATTTCCTCGACAGTGGCGATGATATCCCAGGTGCGCTCTTGCGCATTGCGGGCCTCATAGGCCTCGCCGCCACGCTTCGGGTTTTCACCGAGACGGGTGGCACCGGTCGGCATCTGGTCGCGCTTGTATTTGCCGGTCAGCCAGCCGCCGCCGAGCGGCGACCACGGAAGCAGGCCCATGCCGGCATCCTGGCAGGCGGCGACGATCTCGAGCTCGATATCGCGCATCAGCAGATTGTACTGCGGCTGCAGCGTGACCGGGCGCGTATAGCCTCGCGCCTTGGCGATCTCGGAGGCCTTGGCAATGTGCCAGCCGACATAGTTCGAGAAGCCGTAATAGCCGATCTTGCCGGCCGAAACGGCGTCGTCGAGAAAGCGCAGCGTCTCCTCGATCGGCGTCAGCGCGTCCCAGGCATGCATCTGGTAGAGATCGATATGATCGACGCCGAGGCGTTTCAGAGAGGCATTGAGCGCGGCATGCAGATGCTTGCGCGACAGGCCGATATCGTTGGGTCCTTCACCCATCGGAAAGCGGCCCTTGGTGGCGATCACGGCCTGTTTGGCCTCTGTCGGCCGGGCCTTCAGCCAGCGGCCGGTGATCTCTTCGGAGACGCCGGCGCTATAGACGTCGGCGGTATCGATGAAATTGCCGCCCCAGGCGAAATAGTCGTCGAGCAGCTTGTGCGAAGTGGCTTCATCCGACTCCGCGCCGAATGTCATGGTCCCGAGGCAATAGGCGGTCACGATGGTGCCGCTCGGGCCGAGCTTGCGATAATCCATTGAAAATCCTCCATTTCAAAAGACATGGCAAGCTACCGCGCCGTGCCGTCACACACAACGCTTGCTCTCTCAATCGTGAACGGATCGAGGGCCGGATTAGCGGAAACGGACGTTCGCGCGGGTCAGCTGGTCGACTGACGAGCAGCCCATCAGCTTCATGCCGCGCTCGAGCTCGGCCTGCATCAGCGTCAGCGCCCGCTCCACCCCGGCCTGGCCGGCACCGGCCAGCGGGAAGAGATAGTAGCGGCCGAGGCCGACGGCCTTTGCGCCGAGGGATAGCGCCTTCAGCACATGCGTGCCGCGCTGCACGCCGCCATCGATCATCACGTCGATCTTGTCGCCGACAGCATCGACGATTTCGGCCAGCTGGTCGAAGCCGCTTCGCGAGCCGTCGAGCTGGCGGCCGCCGTGGTTCGACAGCACGATGCCGGTGCAGCCGATATCGATGGCGCGCTTGGCGTCCTCGACGGTCATGATGCCCTTGAGGCAGAACTGGCCGCCCCAGGTCTTCACCATCTCGGCGACGTCGTCCCAGTTCATGGCGGGATCGAGCATCTCGGTGAAGTAGCGGCTGATCGACATGGTGCCGCTGCCCATGTCGACATGGCTGTCGAGCTGCGGCAGCTTGAACTTCTCATGCGTGAAGAAATTGAGTGCCCAGCCCGGCTTGACGGCGAATTGCGCGATGCCCGCGAGGTTCAGCCGGAAGGGGATGGAGAAGCCGGTGCGCTTGTCGCGCTCGCGGTTGCCGCCGGTGATGCTGTCGACGGTCAGCATCATCACCTGGACGCCCGCTTCCTTGGCGCGCGCCATCATCTCGCGATTGAGGCCGCGGTCCTTGTGGAAATAGAACTGGTAGACCTGCGGCGCGCCGCTGATCCGCCGCGCTTCCTCCAGGCTGACGGTGCCGAGCGAGGAGACGCCGAACATCGTGCCGAACTTGCCGGCAGCACGCGCCACCGCGCGCTCGCCCTCGTGATGGAACAGCCGCTGCAGCGCTGTCGGCGAGCAATAGACCGGCATCGCCAGCCGCTGGCCCATGACCGTGACCGACATGTCGACATTGCTGACGCCGCGCAGAACGCTCGGCAGCAGATCGCAGCTTTCGAAGGAAGACGTGTTGCGCCGGTAGGTCACCTCATCGTCTGCCGCGCCATCGATGTAGTTGAAGATCGGGCCGGGAAGGCGGTGCTTCGCGAGGCGGCGGAAGTCGTGGAAGTTATGGCAATCCGTAAGACGCATGTTTTGGACCAGAATCTCGTTGTCGCAGGGCTCTGCTTGCTTGGGATTGATCGGCGGCGCATCCCATTATGGATGGAGCGCGCTCCCCTATCTTAGGAATTTGGCGCGGCGCGGCTGAAGATATCAAGGCCGCTAGCGCCTTTATACACATCGATGCGGCGCGGTCGATGATCTGCGGCTCTCATTCTCTCTCTGCCTCCCAGCTCTCGCGGCATTCACGCCGCGCCTTCTGTCTTGGCACAAACTTACGGGACTTGCAAAGATCACTCATATGTGAAAATGATCTTCACATAAGAAAACTCATTACCGGGAGGAGGCATGATCGTGGGCCAGGAGCCGACAGTCGGGATTTCGTCCACGCATCCGTCCGACATGCCGCAGGCGCATGCCGATCTGCCGGTCTGGAATGCCGAAAACTGGTTCTATGAGGACTGGCCGGAGGGCCAGAAGATCCGCTCGCTGCGCCGCACGATCGGCGAGAGCGACAGCCACCTCTTCAATGTGCTGGTGACCGACATCCATCCCTATGTGCAGGATCAGATGTTTGCGGAGAAGGAAGGCGTCTTCGGACGGCGGCTCGTTGCCGGTGCCTTCGTCTTCTCGGCCGGGCTCGGGCTTGTCGCCACCAACTGCGTCAACGCCTTTTCCTACGGCTACGACAAGCTGCGCTTCATCAAGCCGGTCTTCATCGGCGACACGATCTACACGATCCGCACCAACCTCGACAAACGCCCCCGCTACAAGGAACTCGGCCTGATCAGGGCGAGCTACGAGGTCTTCAAGGGCGAGGGCGAACTGGTGCTCTACTGCGAGCACCTGCAAACCGTGAAATACAGGAACCCGGCCGATTTTGCCGGCCAGACAGAAAAGTAAGATGCAATGACGCAATCCAGCGATCTTCCCCTGAGCGGCCTTGTCGTCGTCGACATGAGCCAGTTCCTCTCCGGCCCCTATTGTTCGCTGCGCCTGATGGATCTCGGTGCGCGGGTCATCAAGATCGAGCGGCCCGATGGCGGCGATCTCTCGCGCCGGCTCTATCTCAGCGACACCGAAATCGGCGGTGACTCGACGATCTTCCACGCCATCAACCGCGCCAAGGAAAGCCTGGCGATCGATCTGAAGAACGAGGCCGACCTGAAGGCGCTGCGCACGCTGCTTCTGAAGGCCGATGTGCTGATCCAGAACTTCCGGCCGGGTGTCATCGAGCGGCTCGGCCTGCACTACGATGCGGTGAAAGAGATCAACCCGCGCCTCGTCTATGCGTCGATCAGCGGCTATGGCGAAGAGGGCCCCTGGGTGAAGCGTCCCGGCCAGGATCTCTTGGCGCAATCGCGCTCCGGTGTGATGTGGCTGAATGGCGATGAGGACCAGGGACCGGTGCCCTTCGGTCTGGCGATCGGCGATATGCTCGCCGGTGCCGCCGCCTGCCAGGGCATCCTGGCGGCGCTCGTCCGCCGGGGGATCACCGGCAAGGGCGCGCATGTCGAGACCAGCCTGCTCGAAGCGCTCGTCGACTTCCAGTTCGAGGTGCTGACCACGCATCTGAACGATGGCAAGCGGCTGCCGAAGCGATCGAATTTCCGCAGCGCCCATGCCTATCTCGCAGCTCCCTACGGCGTCTACGCCGCTGCGGACGGCTATCTGGCGATCGCCATGACGCCGATCCCCAAGCTTGCCGATCTCCTCGAAATGCCGGAGCTCGATCCCTATCGCGACGATCCCTCGAGCTGGTTCCAGCAGCGCGATCTGATCAAGGAACTGATCGCCAGGCGGATCGCAACGAAGACCATCGACGAGTGGCTGGCAATCCTGGAGCCCGCCGATATCTGGTGCGCCAAGGTGCTGAACTGGAACGAACTGATGGAGAGCGACGGTTTCAAGTCGCTCGATATGCTGCAGACGGTGACCCGCGAGGACAACGTTTCCATTCTGACCACCCGCTCGCCGCTCCGCGTCGATGGCGCCCGGCCGGTCTTTCATCGCGCTGCGCCGCGTATCGGAGAGCATAGCGCGGCCATCCGCGAGGAGTTCGGGCTATGAGCAAGGTTACGCTGAAGGGAATGACCTGGAACCATCCGCGTGGCTACGACCCGATGGTTGCCTGCTCGCGGTTGTTCGAGGAACAGACGGGCACTGCAATCCATTGGGAAAAGCGGTCGCTACAAGACTTCGAGACCTATCCGGTCGAGGAGCTGGCGCGCATCTATGACCTGATCGTCATCGACCACCCGCATGTCGGCCAGATCACTGGCGAGAAGTGCCTGTTGCCACTCGATGTGTCCGGCCGCGAGGCCGAGCGTGAGGCCTTGAAGAAAGGCAGCGTCGGCGCCTCCTATCCGAGTTACCTCTGGGACGGGCGCCAATGGGGCTTCCCGATCGATGCCGCAACGCAGGTGCAGGCCTACCGTCCGGACCGGATCGCAAAGCCCGCCGCGACCTGGCAGGAGGTTCTCGATCTCGCCCGAAAAGGGCAGGTTCTGCTGCCGCTCCGCCCGCCGCATACGCTGATGACCTTCTATACGCTGTCGGCCAATCGCGGGCATCCGTGCCAGACGGAAGCCGGTCAATTGATCGATCCGGCCGCTGGCGCCGAAACCGTCGAAATGATGCGGGAGATTGCTGACCTCATCGACCCCGAATGTTTCGAGATGGACCCGATCGCGGTCTTCGAGCGCATGGCGCTTGCCGATAGCCCGATTGCCTGCGTGCCGTTGATCTACGGCTACATCAACTATTCGATCGAGGGTTTCCGCGAGAGCCTGATCAAGTTCGCCGACATTCCGGTCGCCGGAAATCTCGGTCCGATCGGTTCGGCGCTGGGGGGCACCGGCATTGCGGTTTCGGCCTTCTCAAGCCATCCGCAGCAGGCGCTCGACTTCGCCTACTGGATCTCCGGCGCAGACATCCAGCGCAGTCTCTATACGAGCTCGGGCGGTCAGGCCGGGCATGCCGCTGCATGGGAAGACGACGCGGCGAATGCGGCGACGGCGGATTTCTACCGCGGTACCCGTGCCACCCTCGAGGGTGCCTGGGTCCGGCCCCGGCACGACGGCTACATGGCCTTCCAGCAGCGGGGATCCGACAGGTTGAACGAAGGCCTGAAGGGGAAACAGAGCGCAGCCGTGATCGTTGCCGATCTGAACAGGCTCTTTGCAGAGAGCTGCTGAAGCCCTGCTATCGTGGCGCCCGTTTCCGTGTCCGGCAGCGAGCGCCACGTCCGGTTAGCCGAGATTCCAGATCTTCCTGGCATTGCCCGAAAAGACCTTCGTCCGCTCGCTCTCGCTATTGCCCGAGAACAACGCATAGGTCGTCGCCACCCATGTCGAGAGGCCGCCGCCCAGCGTGCAGACCGGCCAGTCGCTGCCCCAGACGAGGCGATCCCAACCAAAGCTTGACGTGACATGCTCGACATAGGGCCGCAGCGTCTCGACGTCCCAGGTCCCGGCATCGGCATAGGCGACGATGCCCGAGACCTTGCAGACAACGTTCGGCCGCTTGGCCATGTCCCGGATACCGTCGTTCCAGCCGTCGTACGCGCCGCTGCTGATCGCCGGAACGCCACAGTGATCGAGGACGAATTCCACATCCGGCGCCAGATCGACGAGCGCCATCGCCCGGGTCATCTGATGCGGCAAAACGCAGAGGTCGAAGGTCAGGCCGGTGCCGGACATGCGCTTGATGTTTTCGCGAAACAGGGCGCCTTCGGAGAGATCATCCGGAACGACGTGGAGAACGCGCCGGAAGCCCTTCACGAAGGGATCGGCCACCTGACGCTCAAGATAGCCTGCAAAGCCTTCCTCCTCGGGGCGGCAGGAGGCGATGACGCCGCGGATCAGATTGCCGTCACCCTGCGAAAGCTCCCGGACGACATCCGTCTCCCGCTGGATTTCGCCGGGATAGACGTCGACCTCCATATGCAGCGCCGCATCGATGCCGCAGCGGCGGGCTTCCGTCGCATAGGTGCTATAGAGGAAGTCCTGATTGAGCGCCGGGACGCCGGAGAGCCAGGGATAGTTCAGTTTCGACTTGTTGATCAGGTGCAGGTGAGTGTCGATAAGCAAAGCGTCCTCCCCGTTTTGCGGCTTATGCAGAGATCATTCAGATAAGAAATAGGCCTAGAACTTCACGTTGACATCGGATCCGACGAGCAGCGACAGCTGTTCCGCCGTCTTCTGCAGGTGGGTGATCGTGCGGGTGATGTCAGGCGCGCTCGGCGCGTTGACCAGCGCGATATAGGGGCAGGTGAGGGCGGCGATGCCGCGTCCGTCCGGTCCCAGAATCGGTGCCGAGAGGTTGTAGACGCCGGCCGTCTGGGCGCTCGCCATCATCTCGTAGCCCCGCTCGCGGATCTGGTCGAGCCGCTCGTAGAATTCGGGCGTCAGCCGCGGATCGTCCTTGCTGCGCACATGCTCCGCGATCATCAATTCGCGCTCTTCGGCATCCCGGAAGGCCAGCAGGACGTGGCCGGAGCCGGTGTCGAACAGGTTCACATGCGAGCCGACGCGGATCGAAATGCCCCAATAATCCGGGGCTTCCTGCTGGGCAATGACAACGGCATAGCCGCGGTCGAAGACGGCGAGATGGTTTGCCTGCCGGCTCTTCTGCGCCAGATCGCGCATCAGCGGCGTCGCGAAGGAGGCCAGGCGGCGGGTCGGCGCATGCAGCTGCGACAGGCCGAAGAGCTTCAGCGTCAGCGCAAAGCGATCACCTTCCAGCTTCGTCACATAGCCACGGCGCACCAGGCGGTCGAGCATGCGGTAGAACTCGTTCGGGCTGCGGTCGAGCCGCTTCGATATTTCCGCCTGCGTCAGGCCGTCCTCGACGCTGGCCAGCAGTTCCAAAATGTCGAGACCCTTGTCGAGCGCCGGGGCGCGGTAGCGGTCTGCGTCATCCATGTCCATGTGCGATCTCCCATGAATGATAGTTGCATATACGCAGACGGACCATTCGAGAAGGGAAAGTTCCGCTTGACGCAGGAACTTTCTTGTCGTTTGTATATAAACATAAAACTCATATGTGAGGAGGGTCGGCGAACTTGAACAAGGTCGCCGTTGTGGAGGAGAGGAATATGAAAAGATTGATAGCCAGCCTCGCGGCTGGGATTTCGCTATTTGCATCCGTGGCCAATGCGGCCGATCTGCCGGGCAAGTTCGAAGGCGTGACCATCGATGCCAAGCTGATCGGCGGCCAGCAGTACGAGCCGCTCTATGCGCGCATCGCCGAGTGGGAGAAGGAGACCGGCGCCAAGGTCAACGTTCTCTCGAAGAAGAACTATTTCGAACTCGACAAGGAAATGAAGTCGGACCTGGCTTCGGGCGACATCAAGTGGTGCGTCGGCTCCAACCATTCGTCCTTCGCACCGATCTACGAAGGCCTCTATACCGACCTGAAGCCGCTTCTGCCGGCTGATGAAATCGCCAAGTTCGTCGACTCGACGATCTCCGCTTCGACGATCGACGACAAGCTGGTCATGCTGCCGCGCGCCCAGTTCGACGTTTCGGCCATGTATTACCAGAAGAGCCTCTATACCGACGAAGCCAAGAAGAAGGCGTTCAAGGAAAAGTACGGCTATGATCTGGCGCCGCCGGACACCTGGAAGCAGGTTTCCGACCAGGCCATCTTCTTCGCCAATCCGCCGAATTTCTTCGGCACGCAGTTCCCGGGCAAGGAAGAGGCGATCAACGGCCGCTTCTTCGAAATGCTGGTCGCCGAGGGCGGCGAATATCTCGACAAGGACGGCAAGCCGGCCTTCAATTCCGATGCCGGTATGCGCGCGCTCGACTGGTTCGTGAACATGTACAAGGCGAAGGCCGTTCCGGCCGGCACGACCAATTACCTCTGGGATGACCTCGGCGCCGGCTTCGCATCGGGCACGGTGGCACTCGATCTCGACTGGCCTGGTTGGGCTGCTTACTTCAACGACCCGAAGAACTCGAAGATTGCCGGCAATGTCGGCGTGATCGTCCAGCCTGCCGGTTCTTCCGGCAAGCGGACCGGCTGGTCCGGTCACCACGGCTTCTCGGTCACCGAAGCCTGCGAGCACAAGGATGCGGCGGCCTCGCTCGTCTGGTTCCTCACCAATGAGGATTCGCAGAAGATCGAAGCTGCGAACGGCACCCTGCCGACCCGCAAGGCGGTCTGGGACTGGGATATCCAGCAGGCCGCAAGCGACCCTTACAAGAAGGAAGCTCTCGGCGCCTTCCAGGAAGCCATGAAGCATGCCTTCCCGGTTCCGCGCACGCCTGAATGGATCGAGATTTCCAACGCGGTCTATCCGGAACTGCAGTCGGCCATCCTTGGCGACAAGACCTCCAAGGAGGCTCTCGACGCTGCAGCCGACAAGGCGACCAACATCCTCAAGGACGCTGGCGCTCTCTGATCCTGTCATAACAGGTCCCGCATCCGGAAACGGGTGCGGGGCTTCATTTTTGGAAGACCGGAGCTTCTTGCAGGCTCCCTCCTGCAGTCCAGGCGCCGGATATGGCGTGGACAGGTCGCTCGATGTTCAAAAAAATTCCGACACCCATTCTTCTGCTTCTGCCGGCCATCATCGTGCTGGCGGCGGTCGTCTTGGTTCCCCTGCTGCTTTCGCTTTATTCCAGCTTCACGCCATTCCGGCTAACCCGGCCGCAGACGCTCTATGTCTTCGTCGGCCTGCGCAACTACATGCGCATCCTCACCGATCCGGTGTTTCTCGCCGCTTTCGTGCGCACCGTCGTACTGCTGACGATAGCGCTCAATCTCGAAATGCTGCTCGGTCTCGGCCTGGCGCTGCTCGTCAACAAGGCGACCATGGGCCAGCGCGTGCTGCGCACCATGATGATGTTCCCGATGATGTTTTCGCCGGTGCTCGTCGGCTTCCAGTTCAAGTTTATGTTCAACGACAATGTCGGCCTGATCAACAATGCCCTGCAGGCGCTGGGGCTGACCGACAACGCGATCCCGTGGCTGATTGACGGCAATCTGGCGCTGTTCTCGATCGTCGTCGCCGAGGTCTGGTCATCAACGGCGGTCTTCGCGATCCTGATCCTGTCAGGGCTGCTCGCCATGCCGCAGGAACCGGTCGAGGCCGCCCGCGTCGATGGCTGCACGCCGCTTCAGACCTTCCGCTATGTCATCTGGCCGTTCCTGATGCCCTTCGCCTTCATCGCCATGACGATCCGCTCGCTCGACGTCGCGCGCGCCTATGACATCGTCAAGATCATGACGGACGGCGGGCCGGCGCGGCGCACCGAGCTGCTCTGGACGCTGGTCGGCCGCACCGCCTATGCGGATGCGCAGATGGGCCTTGCCAATGCCATGGCCTATGTCTCGATCATCCTGTCGATCGCCTTCACCGTCTATTTCTTCCGGAAGCTGGCGCTCGCCCGCACCCAAATCGGCGCGGAGTGGTAAGCCATGGATCTCAACGCACAACAACGCCTGCGCCGCCGTATCGGCCGTGTCTTCTATCTGATCGGCCTATTCCTGGCGATGCTCGTCATCTGCCTTCCTGGCTTCTGGATCGTGCTCAGTTCGCTACGCCCGCCGGTCGAAATCATGGCGAAGCCGCCGGTCTGGATCCCGAACGAGCTGTCGCTCGATGCCTACCGCGCGATGTTCTCCGGTATCGGCAAGGGTGGCATTCCGATCTGGGACTACTTCCGCAACTCGCTGATCATCTCGATCACCTCGACGGTGATCGCGCTGGCGATCGGCATGTCCGGCGGCTACGCCTTCGCGCGTTTCCGGTTTGCCGGCAAGTCTGCGACCTTCCTCGGCCTGATGCTGACGCGGTCGGTGCCGGGTATCGCGCTGTCGCTGCCGCTCTTCATCGTCTATTCGCGCATCGGCATCATCGATACGCATTTCGGCCTGATCCTCACCTATGTTGCGCTCAACGTGCCCTTCACGATCTGGCTGATCGACGGCTTCTTCCGCCAGGTGCCGAAGGATCTGGCGGAAGCCGCGCAGATCGACGGCTGCACCCGCTGGCAGGCCTTCTGGAAGGTCGAGTTTCCGCTGGCCGGCCCCGGCATTGCCTCGGCAGGCATCTTCGCCTTCCTCACCTGCTGGAACGAATATGCGCTCGCCTCGCAGCTGACGCGTTCGGTCAATTCGAAAACCCTGCCGGTCGGCCTCCTCGATTACACGGCGGAGTTCACCATCGACTGGCGCGGCATGTGCGCGCTCGCGGTCGTCATGATCGTTCCGGCGCTGGCGCTCACCTTCATCATTCAAAAGCATCTCGTATCCGGCCTGACATTCGGCGCGGTCAAAGGTTGATTTCCCATGGCTCAGGTCTCCCTCAAGAAACTCGTCAAGCGCTACGGCGCGCTCGAAATCGTCCACGGCATCGATCTCGATATTGCCGACAAGGAGTTTATCGCGCTCGTCGGTCCGTCCGGCTGCGGCAAGTCCACGACGCTGCGCATGGTCGCCGGTCTGGAGCCGATTTCCGGCGGCGACATCGAAATCGGCGGCCGCGTCGTCAACGATCTGGCGCCGCGCGACCGCAACATCTCGATGGTCTTCCAGTCCTACGCGCTCTATCCGCATATGAGCGTGCGCGAGAACATGGGCTTCTCGCTGAAGATCGCCAAGGTTCCGCAGTCCGAGATTGATCAGCGCGTCAACGAGGCGGCTGCGATCCTCAGCCTCGAAGCCTTGATGGACCGCCGCCCGGCGCAGCTCTCCGGCGGCCAGCGCCAGCGCGTCGCCATGGGCCGCGCCATCGTGCGCAATCCCGAGGTCTTCCTGTTCGACGAGCCGCTGTCTAACCTCGACGCCAAGCTGCGCACGCAGATGCGTACCGAGATCAAGAAGCTGCATGCCAAGGTGCAGGCGACGGTGATCTATGTCACCCACGACCAGGTCGAGGCCATGACGCTCGCCGACCGCATCGTCATCATGCGCGATGGCCATATCGAGCAGGTCGGCACACCCGACGAGGTGTTCAAGCGCCCGGCAACCCGCTTCGTCGCGGGCTTCATCGGCTCGCCGCCGATGAATATCCTCGATGCCACCGTCGATGGCGACAGCGTCGTCTTCGCCAACGGCGATCGCCTGCCGCTGCCGGCAAAATTCAAGAGTGCGGTGACACAGGGTCAGAAGGTCACCTTCGGCCTGCGCCCCGACGATCTCTTCCCGACCGGTCACGGCCTGGTCACGGGAAGTGCATCGGAGGTTCACGAGGCGAGCCTCCCGGTCAGCATCACCGAGCCGCTCGGCAACGAAACGCTCGTCTTCGTCGAATTCGCCGGCCGGGAATGGGTGGCGCGCATGCTCAATCCGCGGGCGCTGGCGACAGGCGAGCAGATCAAGATGAGCTTCGACCTGTCACAGGCGCATCTGTTTGCAGCCGATACCGGCAAAAGCCTGGCAATCTGAGGGGGAGGAGAGAGACATGGCCCGCATCGAGAAGATTGAAATCCGCATGGTCGACCTTGCTCCCAAGGTCAAGCGTACGGATGCCATCCAGAGCTTCGTCAGCCAGGAAACGCCGATCGTCACGATCACCGATTCCGACGGCGCGACCGGCATTGGTTACAGCTACACGATCGGTACCGGTGGCTCGTCGATCATGCGGCTACTCTCGGATCATCTCGTTCCGCTGCTGATCGGCGAGGATGCCGATTGCATCGAGGCGATCTGGCACAAGATGGAATTTGCGACGCACGCGACGACGATCGGTGCGATCACCGCACTGGCGCTTGCCGCCGTCGATACTGCTCTCTGGGATCTCCGGGCCAAGAAGCAAGGACTGCCGCTGTGGAAGCTGGCGGGCGGCGCCAAGGATAGCTGCCCGCTCTACACCACCGAAGGCGGCTGGCTGCATATCGAGAAGGAAGCGCTGGTCGAAGACGCGCTGCTGGCGAAGTCGAAGGGCTTCTCCGGCTCCAAGGTGAAGATCGGCAAGCCGCATGGCGCTGAAGACTACGCGCGCCTTTCGGCCGTGCGCGCCGCCGTCGGAGACGGCTTCGAGATCATGACGGATTGCAATCAGGGCTTCATGGTCGATGAAGTAATCCGCCGCGCCGCGCGCCTGAAGGAACTCGACCTTGCCTGGATCGAGGAGCCGCTGCCGGCCGACGATCTCGATGGGCATATCCGCCTGTCGCGCTCGACCGCAACCCCGATTGCCGTCGGCGAGTCGATCTATTCGATCCGCCACTTCCGCGAATATATGCAGAAGGGCGCCTGCTCGATCGTCCAGGTCGATGTTGCCCGCATCGGCGGCATCACGCCCTGGCTCAAGGTGGCGCACGCTGCCGAGGCCTTCGACATCCCGGTCTGCCCGCACTTCCTGATGGAACTGCATGTCAGCCTGGTCTGCGCGGTGCAGAACGGCAAATATGTCGAATACATTCCGCAGCTCGATCAGCTGACCACCAAGGGCATGGAGATCCGTGACGGCCGGGCGATCGCGCCGTCCGAACCGGGGCTCGGCATCAGCTGGGATTGGCTGGCGGTCGAGGCTCGCTCGATCAAGGAATTCACCCGAGAGTTTCGCGGCTGAGGAGAGTGGCCATGCAGCGCATGGGAATGGTTGTCGGGCTGAAGCCCGAGAAGATCGCGGAGTACAAAGCGCTGCATGCGGCCGTCTGGCCGGAGATCCTGGCGCTGATCTCCGAATGCAACATCACCAACTATTCCATCTTCCTGAAAGAGCCGGAAAACCTGCTCTTCGGCTATTGGGAATATACCGGCGACGACTTCGACGCCGACATGGCGAAGATGGCGACGCATCCGAAGAACAAGGAATGGTGGGCCGTCTGCATGCCGCAGCAGCAGCCGCTCGAAACCCGCAAGCCCGGCGAATGGTGGGCGATGATGGAGGAGGTCTTCCATCATGACTGAGGCCTTCGATCCAAGCCGTCTGCGGCAATCATGGCCGCGCCCGGCCAAGCCCCGCCCGATCGTCATTTTCGGCGCCGGAAGCATCGTCGGCGACGCGCACCTTCCGGCCTACAGAAAGGCCGGATTCCCCGTCGCCGGCATCTTCGATCCGAATTTTGCCAAGGCGAGCGCGCTCGCCGAGCAATGGGGCACGGTCGCTTTCGCCTCTGAAGACGACGCGCTCAAGACCGAAGGCGCGATCTTCGATCTGGCGACCCCGCCCGCTGCCCATGCCGCAATCCTGTCGCAGTTGCCGGATGGGTCCTTCGCGCTGCTGCAGAAGCCGATGGGCAGCAATCTGCAGGAGGCGACGGAAATCCTGTCGCTCTGCCGTTCCCGCAGGATAAAGGCCGCCGTCAATTTCCAGCTGCGCTTCGCGCCGATGATGCTGGCGCTGAAGGATGCGATCGCCAGGGGGCATCTCGGCGAGGTCGTCGATTTCGACGCCTGGCTGGCGCTGGCAACCCCGTGGGGTCTCTGGCCGTTCCTGAAGGGCCTGCCGCGCATCGAGATCGCCATGCACTCGATCCATTATCTCGATGTCGTCCGGGACCTGCTCGGCAATCCGCTCGGCGTCCACGCCAAGACGATTGGCCATCCGAACCATGAGGTGGCGCAGACGCGCACCGCCGCGATCCTCGACTATGGCGACAGGATCCGTTGCGCGCTCTCGATCAACCACGACCACGACTTCGGCCGCCGCTTCCAGGCCTGCGAATTCCGCATCTGCGGAACAAAGGGTGCCGCCTATCTGAAGCTCGGCGTCAATCTCGACTATCCGCGCGGCGAGCCGGACGAACTCTGGATCAGGGCTGATGGCGCCGCCGATTGGGTCTCCGTGCCGCTCGAGGGAACCTGGTTCCCGGATGCCTTTGCCAATCGCATGGCAAATCTGCAGCGCTTTGCCTCCGGCGAAGACGATGTGCTCATCGGATCCGTCGAGGACGGATGGCAGACGATGGCGCTTGTCGAAGCCGCCTATCAATCGAGCGCGAGCCCGGCGACGCCGTTGAGCCCGCTGCCGAAGGAGTAATCCCGTGTCCGAACAGACCATCCATTACGAAGACTACGCGCTGAATGCCGTTCGCACGACGACGGGACGCACGATCACCGAGACCGACTTCGTCGTCCACGCCGGCCATACCGGCGATTTCTTTCCGCATCACATGGATGCCGAATTCGCCAAGACGCTGCCCGGCGGCCAGCGCATCGCCCATGGCACGATGGTGTTCTCGATCGGCGTCGGGCTGACGGCAACGCTGATCAACCCGGTCGCCTTCTCCTACGGCTATGACCGCCTGCGTTTCGTCCGCCCCGTCCATATCGGCGATACGATCCGCACCCGCGTGACGATCTCGTCGAAGGAAGACGATCCGAAGCGGCCGGATATGGGCCGCGTCGTCGAGCGTTGCGAAGTGCTGAACCAGCGCAATGAAGTCGTGCTCGCCGCAGACCACATCCTGCTCGTCGAGCGCAAACAGAAACAGGGATAAGACCATGACACAGGATTTGGCCGGCAAGACCGTTCTGATCACCGCTGCAGGGCAGGGGATCGGCCGCGCCTCGGCAATCGCCTTCCATCAGGCGGGCGCAACGGTGCACGCGACCGATATCAACACCGAGACGCTGGCGCAGCTTGCTGCCGAGACTGGGATTGCCACCCACAAGCTCAACGTCCTCGACGAGGGCGCGGTCAATGCCTTGGTCTCCGAGATCGGCGGGATCGACGTGCTGTTCAATTGCGCCGGTTTCGTCCATGCCGGATCGATCCTTGAGATGAAGGACAGCGATCTGGAATTCGCCCTCGACCTCAACGTCAAGGCGATGATCCGCACCATCCGCGCGGTGCTGCCCGGCATGCTGGAGCGCAAGGACGGCTCGATCATCAACATGGCTTCGGTCGCCTCCAGCATCAAGGGCGTGCCGAACCGCTTCGCCTATGGCGTCACCAAGGCCGCCGTCATCGGCCTCACCAAGTCGGTCGCCGCCGACTATGTCGCCCAGGGCATCCGCTGCAATGCCATTTGCCCCGGCACGGTCGAGAGCCCCTCACTGCAGGATCGCATGAAGGCGCAGGGCGATTACGAGACGGCGCGTGCCGCCTTCATTTCCCGCCAGCCGATGGGCCGCCTCGGATCGCCCGAAGAAATTGCCGAGCTCGCAGTCTATCTCGCCGGCGCTACCTACACGTCCGGCCAGGCCTACGCCATCGATGGCGGCTGGACGATCTGATTTCCGGAAGACAACAGAATGGAAGCATCATGAAATTTCTTCGTTACGGTGAAGCCGGCCAGGAAAAGCCCGGCCTTCTCGATGCCGGTGGCACGATCCGCGATCTCTCGGGGCATCTGAGCGATCTCTCCGGCGCAGCGCTGAACCCCGATCGCCTCGCAGAACTGTCGCGCATCGATGCGAACACGCTGCCTGCCGTCGAGGGCAATCCGCGGCTCGGCGCCTGTGTTGCCGGTACCGGCAAGTTCATCTGCATCGGCCTCAACTATTCGGACCATGCCGCCGAAACCGGTGCCACCGTGCCGCCGGAGCCGATCATCTTCATGAAGGCGACCTCCGCCATCGTCGGTCCCAATGACGATCTCCTCATCCCGCGCGGTTCCGAAAAGACCGACTGGGAGGTCGAACTCGGCATCGTTATCGGCAAGACCGCGAAATATGTCAGCGAAGCCGACGCGCTCGATTATGTCGCCGGCTATTGCACGATCCACGACGTCTCCGAACGCGCCTTCCAGATCGAGCGTTCCGGCCAGTGGACCAAGGGCAAGTCCTGCGACACCTTCGGCCCCACCGGCCCGTGGCTGGTCACCAAGGATGAGGTTCCCGATCCGCAGAACCTCGGCATGTGGCTGAAGGTCAATGGCGAGACGATGCAGAACGGCTCCAGCAAGACCATGGTCTATGGCGTTGCCTATCTCGTCTCCTACCTCAGCCAGTTCATGTCGCTGCACCCGGGCGACATCATCTCGACGGGCACACCGCCCGGCGTCGGCATGGGCATGAAGCCGCCGCGCTATCTCAAGGCAGGCGACGTCGTCGAACTCGGCATCGAAAAGCTCGGCAACCAGCGCCAGGCCGTCAGGGCGGACATCTGACAGCTCCAGGCTGCCGGTGAGCAAGAGGCGGGGCATGAGCTCCGCCTCTTTCATTTTAAGAAGATGTCAGATCGTCGTCTGTAGTCCGAGTTCGACGACGCGGCCGGATGGCAGGCCGAAATAGTCGGTCGCATTCCCGGCATTCTGGGCGAGAACGATGAAGAGGCGGTCCTGCCAGAAGGGCATGCCGCCCTTCTTCGACGGCAGCAGCGTCCGACGCGACAGGAAGAAGGAGGTCGACATGATGTCGAACTTCAGGCCGAGCTGGCGCACAAGCACGAGCGCGCGCGGGATGTTCGGCGTCTCCATATAGCCGAAGGTGATGATCAGCCGGCTGAACAGCGGATTGAAGCTCTCGAGGAAGATCTTCTCGTCATCAGGCACGAACGGCGTTGTCGCGGTGATGACGCTGAGAATGACGTTCTGTTCGTGGATCACCTTGTAGTGCTTGAGGCTGTGCAGCAGCGCCGTCGGCGCGCCCTCGACGTCGCTGGTCAGGAAGATCGCAGTGCCGGGAACGGTCGGTGGCCGCTTCTGCGCGAGACGGTCGATGATCGAAGCGAGCGGGATCTCGTCTGCCCTAGTGCGGGCAATCAGCAGACGGCGCCCCGCCATCCAGGTGTACATGATCAGCCCCATCGTCGAGGCGACGGCCACCGGCACCCAGCCGCCATCGGCGAACTTGGCGACATTGGCGATGAAGAAGCCGCTGTCGATCAGGAACAGCGGTACGACGACGGCAGCGGCGGTTACCGGTTTCCAGTTCCAGATGCGGCGCATGACCACGAAGAGCAGCACGCTGGTGATCACCATCTCGCCGGTCACGGCAATGCCGTAAGCAGCCGACAGCCCACTCGAATTCTTGAAATAGAGCACGAGCGCGACGACGAAGATAAACAGGAACGAGTTCACCTGCGGCATGAAGATCTGTCCGGAATGGGTCTCCGAGGTGTGCAGGATCTGCAGGCGCGGCAGCAGATTGAGGTGCATCGCCTGGCGCACCAGCGAATAGGCGCCCGAGATCACCGCCTGGCTGGCAATGACCGTTGCGGCGGTCGCAAGGCAGACCATCGGCACGCGGGCCCATGGCGGATGCATGCCGAAGAACGGGTGCGCGGCCATCTCCGGATTGGCCAGAACGAAGGCGCCCTGTCCGAAATAGTTGAGCAGCAGGCACGGAAAGACGAGGCAGAACCATGCCATGACGATCGGCTTGCGGCCGAAATGGCCGAGATCGACGTAGAGCGCCTCGGCGCCGGTGACGGCGAGGAAGACAGCGCCGAGAACGGTGATCGTCAGCCCGACATTGCTTGCGGCATAGGTGACCGCGTGAACGGGGTTGATCGCGCCGAGGACGGCCGGATCGTCGAGGATATGAATGCCGCCGCTGATGCCGAGCACGGCGAACCAGAGCGCCATGACCGGGCCGAAAACGGACGCCACGCCGCCGGTGCCGAAACGCTGGACGAAGAACAGGACGGCGATGATCGTCAGGGTGATCGGCACGATCCAGTCGGACAGCGCCGGTGCCACCACCTGAATGCCCTCGACCGCCGACAATACGGAAATCGCCGGCGTGATGATCGCGTCACCCAGGAACAGCGAGGCACCGGCGACGCCAAGCACGAGCACCCAGACCGGGCGCCCCACGAGGCTCTGGCGCGCGAGCGTCATCAGGGAGAGCGTGCCGCCTTCGCCGCGGTTATCCGCCTTCAGAACGAAGGTCACGTATTTGACGGTGACGACGATCGTCAGCGCCCAGACGATCAGCGAGAGAATGCCCAGCACATTATCGCGATGCGATCCTGATCCCGCCGTCGCATGCAGCGCCTCTCTGAAAGCATAGAGCGGACTGGTGCCGATATCGCCATAGACGACGCCCAAGGCTGCCAGAACGAGCGCGGGCAGACCATTTCGGGTCTCGTGCCCCAGCTCGGGATCTTCGGATCGCAATTGCGGGAATGTCAACGAAGGGGTCCTGTTTCGAGCTTCGTGTCAGCGAAGCAATGGCTGCTGCCTTGCGGCGATATGATTGATATCGGCAAACGCCTGATGTGCAAAGCTTCGAGACGGTCCATACACAATCAGCTTTCCAACGCCGTGGCTGGACTTTCGTTGCGTCGCATGCGCCGGTTGCGGCAATTTTGGAGGGCGATATCCTTGAAAATATAAATCGATCCGGTTGTTAGACGTATCCCATCAAAACCTGTAGGATGCCACCTTGAGTGGTCGAGAAACGGCCGCCGGCCCCGGAAGGAGGCCGCTATGACACCTCTGGATTACACAGATCAGCAAGCGACGCCGCTCGCCGTCCTGACGCACGCGATTGCGCAGCTTGCCGGCGCGCGCGACGCCAGCCATGTCGTCGAGATCATCCGCGCCACCGCGCGCAGCATGATCGGCTGCCAGGGCATCGCCGTGATCCGGAAAGAGGACGACCTCTGCCACTATATCGAAGAGGATGCGATCGGCGCGCTCTGGAAGGGACAGAAATTCCCGGCATCGGCCTGCGTCAGCGGCTGGGCGATGGCCGAGCGCAAGACGATCGTCATTCCCGATATCGACCACGAGGACAGGGTTCCGCGGGAGCTCTATCAGGACACGTTCGTCCGAGCGATCGCCATGACGCCGGTTCGGCCGCAGGATCCGATCGGTGCGATCGGCGCCTATTGGGCGGCGCCCTATCAGCCGACGAGGATGGAGATCGAGATCCTCGAAGCGCTGGCAAGTGCGGCGGCGACGGCGATCGAAAACGTCCGGCTGATCGTCGCGCTGTCAGGCGCACTGGAGGAAGCGGAACTCGCACGCGATGAACTGCGCCACCGGGTCAAGAATGCCTATATGGGTGCACAAAGCCTGGCTAAGCTCTCGATAAAGGGCGAAGCTGCCGACGATCTCGTCGGGCGTATCCAGGCGCTTTCGCGCGCCCATTCGCTGCTCGACGAGCGCATGTCGCGGGATGCAAGCATCGATATCCGCGATCTTATCGAAATCGAGGTCGAGCCTTACAGGAACACGGCGCCGGGGCGGATCGTGCTCAGCGGCCCCTCGATGGAGATTGACAGTACCCGGGCCGTGCCCTTGGGGCTCTCTATCAACGAGCTTGCAACGAACGCGCTGAAGCACGGCGCGCTGTCGATCGAATCGGGCACGGTCGAAATCACATGGTCGCGGAATGGCGAGGCCATTTCTCTCTCGTGGATCGAGACGAATGGACCGTGCGTTGGAAATATCGGCCGGGCCGGGGAGGGATCAGGCCTGCTCGCCCGCCTCGTCGAGCGCCAGCTTCGCGGCACGCTGGAGCATATTTTCGATCCCGCGGGCGTCCGCTGCCGGATTGCCTTCCGGCAGGGCGAGCACCCGCGCGTACCGGTGGGCGTTTCCCTCCCGGTGGCCGGTAAGTAGCGCCTAAAGCCCGAGGCCGACGGTTTCGGTGCGATGGACACCTTTGGGAACGAAGGCAAAGGCGCCAGCAAGCCCGAGATAGTCGGCGGCGAGATGAACGACCGAGAGCCACATCTCGGTGCCCTGAAGGCTCGCCGGGCTACCGTCGGCAAAGGCAAAACCTTCGCCATCCTGCCATCGATCGAGCGCTCTTACGATGATCTTGCGCGCAATCTCTTCGCCATCGCCGCGCCGGTAATCGGTCTGCCGCGCGATCAGCAGCAGTGGGTGGATCGTGTCGAGGAGATTGCACGCGGTGTATTTGGCGCCGGTGAAACCCTCGTGATTGCGGTAGTTCAGCAGCACCGTCTCGAAGGATGCCTGCGGGTTCGGAAGCGGAAGCCCGAATTGCGCATAGGTGCCGCGGGTCAGGCGGTAGAAGCCGTTGACCGGCTGCAGCCAGCCTTCGAGCGCTGTGGGCTCGCCCCAAAGGCCGGTCGCCTTGTTGATATGGCGGGTGAGCCAATCGAAGAGCGCCTGGCGCGGTTGCTCGACATTGAAATAGCGGGCGTTGAAATACATCGCCGTTCCGATCGCGTCGACGACGCTCCCGGCACTCCAGGCCGATGTTTTCCAGTGCAGACCCGAAAGCCACCGGCCGAGCTCGGTCTCATCGATCCGCACCGCCTGGATAGCCTGGCGTGGACGCGATCCGAGCACTTCGAGCGCGTAGCCGACCGAGAGAACGTTATAGAGCGCCTTCGGATCTTCCCGGAGCGGACGATCCCGCGGTGTATTCTTGTCAGGGAAGAGACCGGTTTCCTCGTCCTGCAGGTCCTGCAGAAGCTCGATCGTCGCCGTCGCATCGAGGCCCGGCGGAAGTGCCCCGAACCCTGCGGCAATCTCGATCGCATCGTTGAGATGCCGGGCGGCCGGGCGGCTGATGCCGTCGGCTTCCAGCGATTCATAGATTTCGGCGGTTTTCCAGCGCCCGAGAATTTCGGGCCACTGCGTCTGCGCCTTGCTGCCGAGCTTCTGAAGTCTGTCCTCGATGCCGCCCGAAGCGGAGAGGCGGGAGGGGGCGCCACGCTTGCGAATGACGCGCGCCGGCACGCCGCCGGCAATCGACATCGGCGAGATCTCGCCGGCGACGACGGCGCCCGCTGCGATCACCGCGCCGCTGCCGATGATTGCGCCGTCAAGAATGACGGCATTGGCGCCGATCCACACATCGTCGCCAATCGTGATGCCCGTGGTCGTCACTTTCTGGCGGTGGATCGGCAGGCTGGTGTCATCGAAGCCATGGTTGAAGCCGACGATCGATGCGTGTGATGCGATCCTGACACCATTGCCGCAGGCGACTTTTCCGGAGATGCAGGCATAGGGGTTGACGGTGCAATCGTCGCCGAAGGTGATGTCGCCCCTAACCAGCGCATGGCCGGCAATCCAGGACCGCTCGCCCATCTTGAGCCGCTCGGTGAAGATGGCGGCATGCTCGGCAATGTAGGCCGTCTCCGCCAGCTCAGCTCCGCACGCCTTCTGGAGCGCCGCCTTGCGTGCCAGATGCGCCGGATGAAGCAGGTCGCCGGCCACATGTTCCCAGGGAAGGAACTGCAGCCGGCGTGCTTCATCCTCTTTATCCACGGCCGGGTTGGGATTGTTTCGCTGATCCATGATCGTCCCGTTGCGGTCTAGCCGCCCAGTATGCGCTTGCCTTCCGACATCAGCTGCTTGCCGGCGTCGGACGGCGAGATCTGCTCGAAGGCCAGGCTGTCAGCCGTAGCCGTCAAAACCTGCTGCGAAAATTCCGCTGCCCCGATCGGGATGGCAGGCGGATATGGCCCGACGCGGTCCTTCAGCGAGGCGATATAGTCGATCGTCTGCTTCGAGATCTTGTCGCCGGTCGCCGCCACGTCACCCTGGATCTTGGTATTCACGGGCACGCCGCGCTCGGTTCCGAGCGCATGTCCGGCATTGGTGTCATTGACGAAGAAGTTGATGAACTTGGCCGCCGTCTCCGGCGATTTTGACCAGGGTGAAATCGACCATAGCGTCGAGGGGCGGTAAAACAAGCCCGAAGGGCCGCCGGCATCCTGTACCGGAAGCGAACCGATCGACATCTCGGATTTCGCAAGCGCGCCGTAGCCGGCAAGCTGGTTGGAATAGGCAAAAGCCATGACGGCATTGCCGCTGGCGATCGGGTTCGTCTCGATATTGCCCTTGTCGAGCGCCTGGACGTCGGCGGTGACGCATGCGCCCGCCTTGGCCATCTGGTCCCAATAGTCGAACCATTCGATCGCATCGGCCTCTTGGAAGCCGAGATGTCCGTCCTGCGTGAACAGCGTCTTGCCGCGCTGGCGCAGCCAGACCTCGAAGACGAAGCTGTAGCGCGCGCCGTTGCCGACGGCGAAGAGATTTCCGGAACCCGCCGCCTTCTTGAAATCGGTGCAGATCGTCTTGAATTGCTCCCAGGTGGTGGCCGCCGTGGGCGCGGGAACGCCCGCCTTCTCCAAAGCAGTCTTGTCGACGATGAGCGCGGCGGCGTTCAGCGATGTCGGTATGCCCGTCAGCTTGCCGTCGACAGTTCCGAGATCGAGGGCGCCGGGCGAGAAATCCTTTGAGGCGATGATGCTGTCGCGGAACGGTGAAAGATCGAGCGTCGCGCCGCGGCGCGAATAATCGGCGAAGGTCACCGGTTCCAGGGCGAAGACATCGGGCACGTTGCGGCCGGCAACCATCGTCGCGAGCTTCACCCAATAGTCCGATGTGGCGACCTGCCCGACGAATTTTGCGTCAGGGGTGGCGGCTTCGAACTGCTTGATGACTTCGCCGGTCCGTTTCGCACGGTCGGGATTTCCCCACCAGAAGACCCGCAGCGATTCTTCCGCCGCCATGGCGCGAGGAATGTCGATGACCGCTGCCGCGAGTGCGCTTGCGATAAATTCCCTTCGTCTCAGCATCTTCCCCTCCCAGGTCAATGCCGCCCGCTTGATGCGGCGACGGGGCAACGATAAACGAAAATGTGATGCAGGAAAGAAAAATTTCGTACGAAACGAAAATTTCTTCCTCTCTGGTGAAGGGCGCTTTTCTCGTGCTAGATGGAATGCGAGGAGAGCCTAATGTCACGCAGATCGAGAATTGCCGATATTGCCGAAGCCGCCGGCGTTTCGATTGCGTCGGTCTCCAAGGCGCTCAACAACCGCTCCGGCGTCGGCAACGAAAGCCGCGAGCGCATCCTCGAAGCGGCCGCGCGTCTCGACTACCGGCACAGGAACAATGACCTCGCCGAGGCCTTTCCCTCCGGCCTTGCCGTCGTGACGACGGCGGCGCTCTATCTCAATTCGAAATTCTACGAAGGCGTCATTCAGGGCGCGCTCGATGCTGCGCGCGAGGCTGGCATCGATGCCAAGGTCAATCTGCTGACGCCCGATATCGAGACCGGAAGCGTCAATGTCGAGAACCTGCTTGCGGCCGAAGGCGCGTCCCTTCTGCTCGTCGGGCTCGATCATCCTGTCCTCATTGAACAGGTCGTCAGAAGCAGGGCACCGGCTGTCATCGTCAATGGTATCGACCGGACGATGCGGATCTCCTGCGTCTTGCCGGATAACCGTTCGGCCGGGTGGCTGGCGACGACGCGGCTCCTGTCGGAGGGGCATACCGAGATCGTTCATGTCAGCCGTCTGTTCAGGACCTCGCTCAAGGAGCGCTTCGACGGCTTCCGCGATGCCATGCAGGAAGCGGGCATTGCGATCGATCCCGAACGGCATCTGTTCGACCTGACGGCCGCCGGCATTCTCGAGCCGGATACTTCCAAGGCCCTGATCGAATCCATGCAGAAGGGCCGCTTCGAGAAGGCAACGGCTTTCGTCTGCAGCAACGACATCATGGCGCTCGGCGTGGTCGATGCGCTGCGCGGGCGCGGCCACAGCATCCCGCGCGATTTCTCGGTCATCGGCATGGACGACATCTCGATTGCCCAGCACAGCAATCCGCCGCTGACGACGATGAGGATCGAGCGCGAGGAACTCGGGCGCGTCGGCTGGGAGATCCTGAAGGAACGCGCGTTGAACCCGGATGCCAGGGTACGGCGCGTGGGAATGTCCGTCAGGCTCATCGAGCGCGCCACCGTCGGCCCGCCGCGCCACTATCTCCGTTCCTCGCCAAATCGATAGGCGGGGTGGCGTTTTCCAGTGTGCTGGTTAGTATCACAGGCATGACCGCGCTCGTTCAGGACAGCACTTCGCCGGTGCGCCCGCTCTTCCGGCTTCCCTCTCTCACACTTCGTCTTCTGTGGCGGTTCTGGCCGCAATTGATGGCGCTCTGGCTGCTTGGCGTTATCGGCAACGCTGTGTTGAACGAGATCGCCGTGATGCTGGGCCGGTGGAACGGTATCGCCGGCCTGTCGATGCTCGCCTTCGTCGTTCTCCTCAAGCTCGTGATCATCGTCGCCCTGTTCCAGACGGTAAGGCCGGGTCTCCCCGCGCTCGATGCCGCTTCGCGCACTGCCGAGGCGCGGCCGGAGAGGGCGAAGGGTTCGGATGCCGGAGCTTCCGGCTTCACCTCGGCTTTGGCGCTGACGCTCCTGCCGTTCTTTGCCTACTACACCGCCTGGGGCCTGCTCGGCGATACGATCCGCGAATATTCGAAACTCTCCTTCGACCTAACGATGTTTGGCGAGGACGCCAATATTCTGGAGTTTTCGACAAGCACCTGGCTCATCGCCTCGGTTGCCATCGCCTGGGCGGTGCGCCGGTTTGCCAAGGCGATGCACAAGCGCTCGAAGTCGCCGGTCTGGCCGCTGGTGATCGTCGTCTGCGACGCCAACTGGGCCTTTATCGGTCTCTATGTGATTTCAAGCTGGGAAGACGAGATCAGGGCCTGGGTCGCTCACCTGCCGGAGGCAATCGGCCAGCTATTTGCTACGCTCGATCCCATCGGAAACGCGATCGCTGCGACAGGCTTTCCGCCGACGGCGGAAGCGGCGTCGATCAGCACCTATGATCAGATCCGCAACCTGTTCTTCTATGCCGTCTATCCGGCAGTGTGGCTGACGCTCGCCGCAATCATCTACGGCTATGACATCAATGGCGAGCGGCCGATGACCGAAGGGCGCATCGCCCGGATCGTGTCGCGCTGGGACGGGCTACCCTCCTTTGTCCGAGACTTCATCGCCCATTTCATCGCCGGGACGGCGAAGCGCTACAGGGCGCTGGCGGAAGGCATCGGGCTGGCGATCGGCTCCGGTCTCGCCTTGGCCCTCAGCGTCATCGTACTCTACAGGGTGCTGGATTGGGCGGCTGCCTGGGCCTGGTATGGAACTGCCAATCTGATCGGTCCCCACGACCTTCACACCTGGCAGATCATCTCGCAGGGGATATCGCTGTTCCTCGGAAGCCCGAGCGCGCCCGGCGATGTCGGCGTTCTCGTCATCCCGGTGAAAATCTGCCTGCTTGCCGCGGCGCTCGAAATCGGCTTCGCGCAGGGCCGCGAGTGGCGGCGCAGCGCCAGTTAGTTCCGCTGCAAGCCGAGCGGCAGGGCCAGAGCCTCCGGCCGCGTCGACGCAAAGCTCAACCTTGCCTGAAGCGACTGCGCCGCGCTGGCAGGGATCACGAATTTTTCCTCGATCTCGACCTCGGTATCCCTGGCCGGCGGCTGGCGGGACGCTGCGGCGCATCCCTCGACCGGCTTTGCCTGTGGATCGAGCGTGCGGCTGATCGTGTCGGAGGAGATGAAATCGAGCGGCGCCCATTCCCGGCCGCTGCCGTCGGTCAGCGACATCCTGCAATCGAACCAGCCATCGCCGATCTCGCCTTCCGCCTTTGCAGCGAGGCGGACGATCAGCAGCCGCCTTTCGCCCGGAAAGGTCACCTTGGTATCGCGGCCATCGCCGATCAGCCGGACCTTTTCAAGTCGCCAGAGGGCACCGGCATAAGCCTTCTGCTCGCTATTCTCGCGAATGCTGAGCTCGTTGCGCTGCACATAGTCCTCGATATTGCGCCAGGCAAAGACGCCGTAGCTGGCAACCAGCAGGACCGGAAGCGCGCAAATGGACAGCAGACGGAAGCGGCGTTCGGTTCTAGAGGCCATTTTCGCCGATCTCCGCAATCTTGCGCGTCTCGATGCCGTTCTGATCGAGACGGATGTGGATCTCCGCGTCGAGCTGCGGTCCCGGTTGGCGCGAGACGATGAGGGTCATGCCGGCGGTTTCCTCTTCCGGCATTTCAAAGATGAAGAGGCCGCTGGCCGGAAGGCCGGGCTGCAGCGTCTTGTCGCTGAAAAGCTGCGGCGCGCCATCGGCGCGGTGGCTCTGCCGGTAGAGCCGGCCAGACGCGCCCTCGATCGCCGCGGCGCGAAGCGGCATGGTCTCGTGCTTCGTCTCGGCATCGGCGGTGACGATCACGAAAATCCCTTGCGTATCGAGCGACACCGGACTGCCATACCGCTTGAAGGCGAGGGTTTTCGCCCGCAGGACCTTGTTGGCCTTGAGGCTGAACACGTCGCTTTCGACTGGCTGGCGCTGCGGGCCGAAGGTTTCGAGCGGGCCGGTCAGCATGGCATAGGACGGCGTTGTCGAATGCAGAAATGCCAGCACGGCAAAGGCGGTGACGACCAGCAACAGCGATGTGAGAAGCCGCATCATTGTGCCGCTCCCTGCTGCCAAAGCAGCAGCTCGACCTTGGCGACGTCGCTCGCCGGAAACCAGCCGGGCGCCGCATAGAGATTGTCCTTCGCCTTGTAAGTGGTTCCGGCAATGGTGAGGCTCAGCCTGTCCGGCAGTTTCTGCGAGGCCGGCACCTGCCAGACGACAGCGATCTTCTCGGGCATCAGTGGCTGGAGATCCCAGAGCGTTCCCCGATCGCGCGTCAGGTAGAATTGCGGCTCCGGCGCATCCGCCAGATCCGGCCTGATCGTTCTCCGGTAGAGGTTCGAGCTTTCCTCCGTGATATTCTCCAGCGCCGCTTCGACGACAAGCGCCTTCTTGCCGTCGGGGATGCGCGAGCCGTCAGGCATTTCGCTCGAAATCTGCGCCGAATAGAGCGTCACATTCCACTGGCCGCTATCGACCGATGTGCCCGGCGCGACCGTCGCAATCTCGCCCGCCGTCCGCGCCTGATAGAGCGACAGGCCGAGCGAAAGCGCTGCGGCCGCAAAGCCGCCGATCCCGGCAATGAGCTTTGCCGTGAACGCCTTTCTCGCTTTCTGACTTCTCGATGGCTGCTTCATGCGTCAATCGGTTCGCGCCTGTCAGGCGCTCTCACCCCACAAGCTTCTTGGCCCAGACTTCGATCTCGTCTCCGCTGCCGAGATCGGGCTGTACCAATCCGTCGATCATGAAGGTGGGCGAGACATGGATGCCGTTCTGGCGGGCGCATTTGGCATGCCATTTGATCTCGCGGTCGAGATCGGCGATCGCGAAGGCATCGGCGAGCTGGACGCCGCTGTAATTGGCGATCCGCTTGAGGATGTCGTTCGGCGTCGCGTCCATATTGGGGCCGCCGGCGTGATGGGCGAACTCGAATTCCTCGCGGTGATCGCCGACGGCCGCGAGCACTTTTCTGGCGCTTTCCTTGCCGCCCTCAAGCGTCGATGCCGCCAGAATGGCGCGGACGATGACACCCGAAAACATGTGCCAGGGCTGGGACTGCAGGCGGATCTTGATGGTGATGCGATCCTCTCCGGCAAGTTTCAGCAGGCCGTCGAGCTTGCGGAACGCCTTGACGGAATAGGGGCAGGTCGGCTCCAGAAAGACTTCGAAGATCCGCTTTCCGTTGCCCCATTCCAATGGGTCGGCTTTCCAGTTCGTCATGCTCATCGTCGATGTTCCTCGGGATTGATATTTCGGGATTGGTGGGGGGATCGGCTATCGCCGCGGGGCGGCGCCGAGACGCGCAAGCACGTGGTTGGGAATGCCGTAACGCTGGATGACATCGCGGGTGTTGCGCAATCCGCAAATGTCGCGCTGCACGAAAAGCGCCCAGACGGCCTGCACTGCCATATCGACGAGCTGTTCGCGCTCGGCTACCGGCACGCCCTTCTCTTCGGCTGTCTTGAGCGAAAAGAGAGCCTGCTCGACGGACAATCCCTGGCGGCCAAGCGAACTCGCGCGTTCAGCCGCCAGCTCATATTCGAGGACGCCCAAGCCGGTTTCGACCAAGTTCGATGGGTTCAAGCTGCGGGGTGCGCGCATTGTCAGCCAATCAAATATGTCATCGCTATCCAAGGTCTTACACCATAGGCAGGCGAAAACGGAACCCTTGAACTGACGCTAAGGAGAGATAGGTGACCATTCACAGGCGGCAGTCATGAAGTCGCCAAACTGATGGTTAATGCTGACGTCAAAGCGAGGAGGTAAGCGTGTCAGTCACTGATGATCGCTATGTCGAGATAACGACCCATCTGCGCTCGGCGCAGTCGTTTTGTGACTTCCTGTCGAAGGGAGGCACCGTTCGCGTCGCCCAATCCGACGGCGGTGCTTTCAAGGATGTGACCGCCGAGCTTCTGTTGCGGCAGCAGAATGAGGTGCAGCGGCTGAAGCAGGTGCGCAGAACCCTGTTTCCCGATCGCGCCGACGAAGATTTCCAGCCGGGCCTCTACAGCCACCACTGAAATGATTTCCAACAATCAGGCGGCGAGCGGTTCCCGCTGCTTGCCCTTGCTGCCGAGCTGACGATTGCGGTCGTTGGCAGCGGTTTCCAGAACCTTGGCAAAGTCGCCCAGGCTCACCTTGTCGGCGCGCAGCAGCAGCCGGATCAGCGGATCCTTCAAGGCTTCGGACATCGTCAAATCTTGCATGATCATCTCCATCTTTGCGAAGGAGATTACCACCGCTCTGTAAAGCCGGCATGTCGTGCCGGTGGCAAAACTAAGGCAAGGACATCTTAGATTTAGGGCGACTACAAAGTCTAATCAGTAATTTCTCATATAATATTTACGAATTGACGCGAAATTGGACAGAATCTCAAAGTCGATCTCTGGTGAGGCTGTCGTGTTTGTTGTGTCGATTATAGATGACGGCGACGAACGGAACTTTGTTGCTACCGATCTTCGTGTTGATCACGGCGATATCCTCATAGAGGCTGGCGGCGTTCGCCACCTCTTCAGATTGGCCGATGTGATCGATATCGTGCCGATCGGCAAGGAGCGGGCCGAGATCGCCCGCAGCCCCGCCTTCCGTTGCCGCCTGGTCAGCTAGCGCTGCCGTCTGAACTCGACGGTGATCACATTGTCAGGCTGCTTCTCGATCTGCGGCGCCACGAATTCTTCCTCGGGCTCCCGGGGACCATCCCTGACCGCGATCAACTCGCGCAGGTCGCGAATCGTGCGGTGCTGAAAGGCAACGACCTTCTTGTAGAAGTCGACGATGTCCTGATGTTCTTTCTGGGTGATGAATTGCTTTTCCAGCCGCTCGCTCATGGTGAAAGGCTCCTCTTCTAGTCTGCAAACGAGCGAACCTGGCGCACGTTCCGTTCTTCGAAAGCCTATGGTTAGCAAAGTGTTGCGCTTTGACGCGGGGCTGTTGCCGGGAGGAGACGGCGAGGCTGACGCCGCCGATATTCGGCTGCGGTTTCGTCGATTTCGCTTGAGCCGGGCGACGCGGGATGACTAGATCGGGCCGTTTCCAGCGGGTGATATTCGAGGAGATTTCATGCGAGTTGCGGCTTTGGCTTTCCTTTCCTTCGTCGCCACGGCGCCCCTTGCCTCTGCTGGCGAGGCCGTCACCTTCTCGGGCACGATCGGCAAGCTGCCGATCATCGTCGAGCTCGCCAATGGCGCCAGCGGCCAATACGAGGCCGGGCGTTACTCCTACATGGCGAAAGGCGCCGACATACCGCTGCATGCTTCCGCAAGCGGTAAGGGCAGCGTGACCCTTGAGGAGGAAAAGCCCTGCACGCCGAAGCTCTGCAAGAAGGCGGATGACACGCAGGTCGACGAGGCCCCGATCGGCGCCACCTGGAGCCTGAAGGCCGATGCCGCCGGCGGTCTTGCCGGGACCTGGAAGGATGCCGATAGCGGCAAGGTGTTGCCGATAAAGCTGGAGCGGAAGGGCAGCCGTATCTTGCGCGATTCCGATGATCTCTTCGATGCGATGGATCCCGGCTACTATCCGTCCGGACATCCGGAGCCGCCGGTTTTTACCGAGAACGACCTGCCCTACGACTTCCTCAAGGTCTCACGCCCGTTGAAGGAAGGGCCGATCACCAATGCCGGTCAGCTGAGCTATCGCATGGATGAGGATAGCCGCGTCGGGCTCGCCTATCCCACCGTCGTCTCGCTTGGTGGGGAGGATATCGGGCCGATCAATGCCTATCTCGCCCAGCAGCGGCTGCAGTTCGAAATCCCGGCCTTCACCTGCCTGTCGCGTGCCTATCTCGGCTTTGCCTGGTCCGGTTTCGATGGCGAGGGGACGAGCGGTTTCGATGGTGGCGGCCAGGTGACGGTCGAGCATCTCAGCCCGCGTCTCATCGGTATCTCCGAGAGCGGCAGCTTCTATTGCGGTGGGGCGCATCCTGACAATTTCACCGATCACCGGCTTGCCGATGCGCGCACCGGCCAGGCGCTGGTGCCGGAAAAGCTGTTGAAGGGCTGGGTTGCCAAGGACGATAGCGGCAACATTATCGACCCCGCCACGGCGGCGAAGGATGCGATCATCACCTGGGGACCGGATGATGAGCTTGCTGCCTATGTGAATAGCCATCGCGACAAGATGGATGCCGATAGCGAGCAGGATTGCGGCTATGACGATCTCGTCAAGCAGAACCTCGCCGTCTATTTCACGCAGGATAGCCTGGTCTTCACGCTGCAGGGCCTGCCGCATGTGATCTTCGCCTGCACCTACGACATGCTGAGTGTGCCGCTGAAGGACGCTCGGCCGCTTCTGACCGACGCGGGCGCGAAGTATTTTGCGGAGCTGGATAACTAGCTGCGCTAAGGCGAACCATCGTCGCCTATGATCATCTCCGGCCCGCCCGCATCGGTACGGGCCGGATATTTCAAGGGATTAGAGAACCGAAACGTTCTCAGCCTTGGACTTGCCGGTCTTGCGATCCTGGCCGACTTCGTAGCTCACCTTGTCGCCTTCACGCAGCGAGCTGCCGCGCTGCAGAGCGGAGACGTGGACGAATACATCCTGGCCGCCGTTTTCCGGCGTGATGAATCCAAAGCCCTTGTCATCGTTGAAGAATTTTACGGTACCCGTAGCCATTGACGTTCCTTTTATGTCAGCTGGTCTGAAATCGACGGCAGACCCTATCGTCCGAGCCTTGATATATCAATGGCTTAGACAGCGCTGAATTGCTCTCTTTTGCGTTTCTTTCGCAATTTATCGGCAAAACCCAGGATTTGTGGGCATTTTCGGGGGATGGCATGGGCACGAGAACGGCCATTGCACGACACCGCTGCTGCCAATATTGGACAAATGATGAGCCTTGCCAGTATCGCCATGTATGTCACGCCCGCACCTCTCGCCGAGGCGACGGAGGCCCTATGGTCGTTCCTCCGCGAGCCGCTTCTGGAGGCCGGGCTCTCCGGCGTACCGGAGAGACTCAGCCGGGATATCGCCTATGACGAGGCGTGGCTGCGGCCGGATCTCCTGCTTTCTCAGACCTGCGGATATCCCTATGTGACGCGGCTGCGAGGCAAAGTCCGCCTGGTCGCCACGCCGGAATACAACCATCCGGGCTGCTCCGGTCCGCTGATGCGCAGCTTCATCATTGTCCGGCGCGACTCGCCGTTCGGCGGTCTCGAGGACCTGCGCGGCAAGATCGCCGCCATCAACAGCCCGGACAGCAATTCCGGCGCCAATCTCTTCCGGGCGGCTGTCGCGCCGCTCGCCGGAGGGCGGCCGTTCTTTGCCCGCGTAGTCCTGACCGGCAGCCACGGCGCCAGTATCGACGCGGTTGCAGCCGGGCAGGCCGATTGCGCTTCGATCGACTGCATCACCTTCGGCAATATCAGGCGGTTCGATCCGACGAGGCTGGAGATGATTCGTGTCATAGCCAAAACACCGGCGGGGCCGGGACTGCCGTTCATCACCGCTGGCGACGCAAGCGATGAGCAGCTCGCTCTCCTCAGAGACGCATTATCGGCAGCAATCGCCGATCCATCGCTTGCGGCCGTTCGCGAAACGCTGGGGCTTACGAATATCACCATCCTGTCCGATGCCGCCTACGAGCCGCTGCTTGAATTTGCCCGCCAGGCCGAGGCGTTGGGCTTCCGCGATTTCGGCTGAGGATCCCTTATTCGCTGACGCGGATGATCAGCTTTCCAAAGTTCTTGCCCTGCAGCAGGCCGATGAAAGCCTCGGGCGCATTCTCAAGCCCATCGACGATGTCCTCGCGGAATTTCAGGCGCTCGTCTGCGATCCATGCCGATGCCTCCGCGAGAAAGTCGGGCCTCTGGTCCACGAATTCGCGCTGGATGAAGCCGCGCACCGTCAGGCTCTTGCGCAGCACGGCGCGCATGAAGCCGGGCAGGCGGTCCAGGCCTTCAGCCGGTTCGTTGTTGTAATGGGCGATCAGGCCGCAGACCGGTATGCGCGCGAAATCGTTGAGGAGCGGAAAGACCGCCTCGGCGACAGCGCCGCCGACATTCTCGAAATAGACATCGATCCCATCGGGACAGGCCGCCGCGAGCTGAGCGCCAAAATCCTTGGCCCGGTGATCGATCGCCACATCGAAGCCGAGCTCGTCGCGGATGAAGGCGCATTTCGCCGGCCCGCCGGCAATGCCGACAGCTCTGGCGCCTCTCAGTTTGGCAATCTGCCCGACGACCGACCCAACGGCACCGCTCGCAGCCGCGACGACGACGGTCTCGCCCGGCTTCGGCTTGCCGATATTGCGAAGTCCGGCATAGGCGGTGAAGCCCGGCATGCCGAGCACGCCGAGCGCCGTCGTGACCGGCGCCTGCGTGGGATCGAGCTTCCGCAGTCTGTCGCCGTTGGACGTTGCATAAAGCTGCCATCCCGAGTGGGAGAGCACGATATCGCCGGGTGCGAAATTGCTGTTACGGCTGCTGACAACGCGGGCGACCGTGCCGCCCTCCATGACGCCGCCGATCGCTACCGGCGCCGAATAGGATTTGGCGTCGTCCATCCGCCCGCGCATATAGGGATCGAGCGACAGGTAGAGGATCTGCAGGAGCAGTTCGCCTTCGCCGGGTTCCGGCGCGGCGGCCCGCTCGAGGCGGAAGTTATCAGGCACGGCCGCGCCCGACGGCCGTGATGCCAAGGTGATCTTCACGTTCTCAAAAGGCTCGGGCATCGCTTCCCTCTTTAATCCGAATCTGGCGTAGCCGGCGCGATCGGCAATGCGCTAGGTTGTAACGCGACATACGCTTTGACATTCGGCCGCCGCGGAAACAAGGCGTTTGTGTCAGTCGATACGACAAAGCAATGACATCTGCGACATGAATGATGACATTAAGGCGGTATTCAGACGCCACTCCACACCGAGGTTCGGCTCCGATTTAAACTTGAGCGGGACGGAGGTGTCGGTTCAATTCGAGTGAGGTCCTGTCAACGGAGCTCACCAACCTGGCGCACTTCGGCCTTAAAAGGGGGTAGGGGAGGAAAGGATCGGAAGACCTCGATCTCTGGCCGAGCTGATCGCGCGATTGCGCGCGCTTGTCTACGACGTCGTCAACGCAGGGGCGGTTCCGCGTGGTATCGAGTAGGCCATCTAGATCCGCAAGATGGTATATCGGATCATCAGGAAGCGGGATGAAGCGTCGGGTGACATGGCTGCAGCCGACGCCCATTGAGGAAATTTTGAATAACCCGAAATGGACGTTTATCGCTCTTCAGGAATGGCAGATGTTCGCATCCACTGCAGGAGCTGCGATGGCTTCGCTCCTGTCGATCGATGGGAGATGTCGCGTCAGCACGGCAACCAGACCGTCATAACCAGCTTGTTGCCGAAGCTCAGGTGTCGGTGCGGAATCAAAGGTCAAAGCGAATGAAGTTAGGGAAGCTGCCGAGATGAATTCTTTTGGGGCGGATTATCATATCAATCTTGATATACAGTGTTTAATATATCTGCCAACCTTTTGGGAGGATATTTGATGCAATATAAGGCAAAGGAAGATTGGAAAAAATCTTACCGGCAGTTTAGAATGTATTCCGGAACATTACAGGCCCGATATATAAATAGAATTTTGAAAAAAACCCCTCAGTATTTAATATTATTTATTTCTGTGCAAAGGAATATCTACGGAAATACGGATGATCCATTCCGCGGCATCAATTGCGATATGAATCTTAGGTTAAAGAATTTTCGAGAAACCGGCCGAACAAGGTTTAGTCGCGAAGCTACCAGTTACTAGATGACGAACCCGTCCGGTTGACCCATTTCTGCCCAGAGGCGCATGGCCGCCTTTTTCAAATCCTGAACCTCGCGCCGGTCGAAATGAAGATTTCCATTTGAGACGTCCTCGGCCTCCAATATCCGCGCCTTATGAGCGAGAGCCTGGCCAATGCGCAACTTGAAACCGCCCTTCGAAAGAGCTAGGTCTGCCCGCGCTAGGGCTTCGTGTGCTTTGTCGAAAAGCCCGTGCTCCGAATAGACCAAGGCTTTCCCAATCTCTGCAGTCCCCATGTCCTCGTAAGCGAACACGCACTTCGACGTAGCATTCTCGTCGAACCGGATTGCTTCGTCGAATATGTCGATAACGGATTTTCCGCCAAGAAGGTTATGATTGGTGTCCAGTGGGCCGAAGATCTTACTCGCGCGGCGCGCCGCATTGTATAGAGTTCCAGAATCCAGGTGATCACTTGATCCATACGATGTGACTTTGGTACGCAATCCAGACCTAGCAAGCTCAAGCCATTTTAGAGGCTCATCGCAAGAACGATCCCGGTACCCTTTCCAAATGAAATTCGGATAGTGGAAGAAGAAGGAATCATCTTGGTTGCGCTCTACGATCGGCAGCAAGATTTCGAGGAACCGTTGATCCGTATACTGGGAAATGGTCCAGCTCATCGCTCCAAGCAGTGCTGCGTCGATCTGAACAAGCTCGTTTCCGAATTTCCTTACAGCTTCCTTAGTCAGCACCAAACGGAGGAAGCAATTGAGGAGCTCTAAGGCTTCGTGTCCCCTGCCATCAGCTCTAAGCGCGAACGGTCCTACTGGGTGCGCGAGAATGGCATGGATCATGTCGTCACTTGAGCGGTAGAAGTCCTGCGACCCGTAATGTCTGCCGAGCTTATCACGCGCAGCACTGGGATAGAGGAAGGAAAACGGAGAAGTCAGATCTGTCTCTGTCTCCTGCTGCCGGTAGTATGCAGTCTGGAATCTGCGAAGTGTAGCAATCTCGTCTTCATGGAAAAGCCGCTGGCGAGTGCTCCAGTGCTTTTGCTTTTCGAGCTGGTTGACCCATGTGTCCGAAAGCTCTTTCGGCAATGGTCGCGCAAAGCCGAATGGCTTGGTCACTTCCATGAAACGTCCGTGAACATCGCCAAGAATCTGCTTCACGGATGAAAGGCCGCCAGGCCCCTTCGTCTCCAACCGTGCGGTTCTGACCATATCAGAGAGCATTTTTATGAAAGGATCATGCATAGTCACCTCCATCGCTGCTCAGTGACAATAGCACGTCTATAGACCCGCGGAAGTCAATTTCCACCCATATTGAAGTATCACACTTTTGGGTAATTCACCCGCAATGTATTAGCTCTGAGCGGGGCGCTATTAAATGGAAATGAAAACGCTTCTCAATGTATATCAAGTCCCACGACGTCGCCAGTATATGCGACTGGAGGCAGAGATATTACTGATTAATAAGAATATGGCCCTGCCGCGTCGTGGTTGGAAACTCGTTGATTTAAAAAGGGAGTTACCTCATGGCTTGGATCTTCTTGCATCGCTCCATCGAACTCTTGCTCCTGCACCTGCTCTGGAAGGAATTTCACCTTTGCACCTCAGGAGCAGAATGTTTCGCACTCTTTCTCAGCCTGCCCGATCTCACCCAGATTGGCATCGTAACGGTCGTTATAGTGGTTTTCGCATCTCTGGGGAAAACGTTGTTCGACCTCGTGAGGTGGATCCTTACAAAGTGCGGCGGAAGACCGAAGGCGTAGCCACACGCCTATAGACCTATTAGATGATCTCAAGTCGCCTTTGCGGGCGGTTAGCGCATTCCGGAAATCAATTATTTAGCGGTGACAAAGGCTAGTTGGCGTCTGATCATCATGCTGAAACTCTCAAGACACACCTGCGGATAGCTCTTGACGATTCTATCCGCAGGTGCAATAAGGTGCAGTCACCAGAATGACATTCACCAAAGCGAGCGCGGGATAGCACTCCCGGCCGCCAACCGAGGAACTATAGCAGATGAAAAGAACAACGCCACTCATCAGGAAAGCACAGCGGGGATCGCGCAGCATCGTCGGGGGGGAGGAACTGTTGAAGGTTCTCACTAGCGGACCTTACATCACGGCCCTTGAGGCTGGAGTAGAGGAGGAAGTGCCTCCTGTTTCAAAGATCAGCCACATGCTGAAGGAACGCTTCCCTGATGAGGTGCCGGACTTGAAGGCAATGCCTGTCCGGCAGTTCATCGGCTCTGCTGTGAGAGCTATCCTTTCAGAGCGAGGATATGCACTCGACGAGAGCGGGATTCGTATTCCCAATGATCCGATCTTTACTACCGGGTCGACCTACCGGAAGATCGAGGAAGAAGACGACGAGGAAGACTTTCTTGAACGCTTCGTCGAGATGCTTTCTCCATCAGAGCTGCGTCGTCTTCAGATCCTTGTGAAGGCAGCTCTCTGATGTGGCGTCGGCCGAGAAAAGCCGTAGCGCCATGCTCGGCCGACAATACTCATTTTCCGGCCACGTAGGACGAACTGCGATCTCTCTGATCGAAGCCTTTCCTCAAGCAAGCTCCTAACGCTTAGGATCAGGTATCGATACCAATTCCGGGGGAAGCGATTTTGCGAACGCAGCTAGAGCCGGAGCGATTGCTTCCTCCATCTGGGGATAGGGTCGCGGTCATATTCGAACCGATGGTTCGCAATCAGCTAGTCGAGAAGTTCCCGACGGGCCCCTCCAGGCCGGCCATCTTTCCGGGCTTCGCTTTCTTCGTTCTCACCGAATGCTAGCTCGTAAGCATCCGGTGAAGACCACAGGTCAGGCAGCTTGAGCGTTGACGGTCGGCGGCGTCCAATTCCACGGAAGCAACTGCTCCAGCCTGATAATCGGCG
>NZ_JBNWCF010000004.1:0-395210 GCF_053522545.1 Rhizobium sp. 21-4511-3d
ATCAGCCGCTCAGATCGGGGCTGACCGTTGTGCCGTGTGATGACCACGCGGACATTTCTACCTTGCAAACCGCCGGACATTCCAACTCTCCCGCCACATCGGATGGACGTTAGTACATTCTATTTCGTAAAGCGGCGACAGTTGTGCCAGTTAGAGATGCGACGGTCTCGCTTGGCCGCCGTACTCTCCGCAGTATCACCGTCCATGTCGGCCGTCGACGATACCGGCGCCTGTTGCCCGCGGCTAAAGGAAGCGTTGCGGATGGAATGGTTTGGGGTCCGCAAAGGTTTCTTCACCAACCATCTGCTCCGCCAAGAGCCGCCCGCCGGCAGGCCCGAGCGTGAGGCCGTGATGTGCATGGCCGAAATTGAACCAGAGACCCGCATGGCGTGGCGCCGGGCCGATGACCGGGCGCATGTCCGGGAGGCACGGACGAAGGCCGAGCCAGGGCGTTGCCTCCACCTGATCACCAAGCGGAAAGAGTGCGCGTGCCATCATCTCGGCCGGGCCGAGCTGGATTGTGTTGACCGGCGCATCGGGTGCAGCGAACTCGATACCGGTCGTCAAGCGAATGCCCCGGGCCATCGGTGCCAGAACGTAGCCGGCTTCTTCGTCAACGACCGAATGGCCGAGTGGCTGGCCGCCGCTCTGGGCGTAGTGCCGGTGATAGCCCCGCTTGACGGCCATCGGCAGAGCGTAACCGAACTTTCGAAAGATCAGGCCGGATTGCGGGCCGAGGGCAACGACGACCTCCCTCGCCTCCAGGATCGAGCCGTCTTCTGCCGCCAGCGACCAGCCGTTCTTCTCCTCGCACAGCATCGCCGCATCAGCGCGGACGATCCTGCCGCCCGAGGCAGTGAAGGCTCCCGCATAGGCGGCTGTCAGCGCTTGCGGATCGGTCACGGTTTTCGGATCGAGCCAGTGAATGGCGCCGGCGATTTCCGTGTCTGTTGCCGCGAAAGCCGGTTCGAGCGCCTGAAACGCCGGACCATCGAGGATCCTGATCGCCAGTCCATATTTCGATAGACTTGCAGCCTCCGCCCGGGCGGCATCAAACCGCCGGGTGTCCTTGTAAAAAGAGATCCAGCCGTCAGAGCGGATGAGGCGAGACGCCCCTGCCCGCTCGATCAGCTTGTCATGTTCGCTGATACTGGCCTCGACCAGAGGCAGAAGCGCGCGGGTCGATATCTCCAGATTGGCAGGTGAGGAATGCCACCAGTAACGTGCCAGCCAGGGCGCGATCCGGGGCAGATAGAAAGGGTCGTAGCGGACGTCGGACGCGCGGTTCAACGCGTATTTTGCGATCGTCGTAAATTGCCGCGGAAAGGCGTAAGGGATGACCGAGGAGCGCTCGATCAGCCCCGCATTGCCGTAGCTGGTCCCGCCGCCCGGCTCACCGCGGTCGGTAAGCACGACCGAGCGGCCGCGATCCTGGAGATGTATGGCCGCACTTACGCCGACGATGCCGGCACCGAGAACGAGGATGTCTGTTTTCATCGGATAGCTGACAGGGTTGGCGCAGAGGCTTTTGGACCTCTGCGCGACTGGATCGCCAGGCGATCAGTAGATGTCGAAGGGGAAATACTTTCTGGTGATTTCCTGGTACTTGCCGTTGGCGACGAGCGCATCGATCGCCTTGTTGAAGCGCTCCTTCAGCTCGGTGTCGCCCTGGCGAATGCCGATTCCGGCTTGCGTTTGGGTACCGGGAACGTCGCCAAGCAGCTTGCAACAATCCTTGCCGGCCTTGTTCAGCCAGTCCACGACCACGAATTTGTCGGAAATCAAAGCGTCCATGCGGCCATTCTGCAGATCGGCGACCGCTTCGTCCTGGGTCGGATACATCTTCGCTTCGGCTCCACCCTTGGCATAGTGGTCGTTGAGATAATCAGCCTGCGTCGTCGATGCCTGCGCGCCGACGATCTTGCCCTTCATGTCCTCGATCGAAACGCCTTTGAGGTCGCTATCCTCCGGCACCGCAACGGCAAGCGGCGTCGTATAGTATTTGTTGGTGAAGTCGATCTGCTTCTTGCGTTCGTCGGTGATGCTCATCGATGCGATGATGGCGTCGTATTTCTTCGCGAGAAGTCCCGGGATGATGCCATCCCAGTCCTGGGCGACAATCTTGCACTTGGCTTTCATTTCCTGGCAAAGCGCATTCGCCATGTCGACATCGAGACCTTCGAGGCTGCCATCCGATTTGACATAGTTGAACGGAGGATAGGCGCCCTCGGTTGCAATGCGGATCGTGTCGTCCGCGCAGGCAAGATGTGTTGCCGCCAGCAAGGCTACGGCAGCCAGGAGGATGGTCTTTTTCATTGCTGTTCCCTTTTTGGAATTATTCGCCTGCTGAGTGTAGCAATTCCGACCTGCTTCACAACCCTGAACAGGCCACGGCGTGCGCCGCCGGGCGCAGCCGCGCCTCGGCTACGGCTGCCAAGTCCGATATACGGCTACTCTGGAAGATGAGACTTGATTCAGCGCTCCGCGATGCGCTCCTCAAGCGCGAGCAGGCCCAGAAAGACGGCGATCGAAAGCAGCAGGCCAAGCGTTGCATCGGACGCGTAATGCGCGCCGACGGCCACCCGAAGTCCGGCTGTCGCAAGCGAAGCCAGGATGACGGGAGGTGCCGTCCACATGCGGTAGCGGGGTGGCAACACAAAGAGAACGCATATCAGCCAGCCTGCGTCGGATGCTTCTCCCGATACGAACGAGCAGTTTCGTTCGCAGGGCTCCATTGAACGATCCCGCCGGCATGAATTGGAGCTTGCCGCCGAAGAGATCCGTATCAAACGGACGCGGCCGGCCGGAATGCGCCTTGAGGAACAGATTGGTGATCAACCCGGTTCCGATGCCGAGGCTGAGGAGGGATATCCAAAGCCGCTGTACCGGCATCCGATAGCGAAGACTCGGCGAGTATCCCGCAACCAGCAACGCAATCACGACCGCCGCGGCCGCCAGATAGGGCAGCGCATAGAGAAGCCACCGAAGGGTCGTGATCCAGGCAACCTTGCTGAGCGTGAAATATCCGCATTGCGGCACCGTGGCTCGGTCCACACAGAGCGCCGAACTGAAGAAACGCTGCGAAATCCTGACATCGATCATCGGCCATGCATGGAATATCGCCAGCAACAAAAACCAGAACGCCGTCAGAACGAGGAAGGAATCGAGATAGGTCCATTGGCGGGAGACAGCATGTAGGGTGGTCATCGCGGCGCTCTTCATGGAAATGAGACGTCGCCGCCATATTCCGGTTGCGCCTGACAGGAACCTGAACGGATCCCGCTGAATTCTTTACGGATCCGTAAAAAATCCAAACCCTGCGAGCGGAACCTGCTCCGAGCGTAGCGATGTGGATGCCGTGGGCGGAAGCACTTCCAGTGCTCCAACGTCCCATTTGCGCCAGGACTTCCTCGAAGCCGAGCGGATCGGCCTGGAGCCGAGATCTCGCCCGGTACGAAGGCTGCCTCTCGTTCAGCGGGAAAGCCCGGTTGTTTCACGCTGATCCTGGTTGGCCGTCATGTAGATGACGATCAGGATGATCGCTCCAAGGAAAGCGAAGCTTGTGTAGATCGTCCCGAAACCAAGGCCACCATATTCACTCGGCTGCGATAGCAGATCGCCGAACGAAGCGCCGAGCGGGCGGGTGAAGATATATGCCAGCCAGAACGCCGCGATGCCGTTCACCTTGAGGATGAAGTACGCCGCAGCAATCGCCACGATCAGTGCCAGAAAGATCAATGCGGTCGTCAGATACCCGAAGTCGAACTTCTCAGCCACCAGATCGCCCGCGGCCGTTCCGAGCGCGAATGTGAACAAGATTGCCAGCCAATAGAAACCTTCGCGGCGGTTGGTGAAGATCGTGTGGATCGAAAGCGTTCGCTCCGCCAGATACCATCCGAGGAACGTAGCGCCGAGCGCGACCGTGAAGAAGATCGTCGATGCCTCCAGTGAAACGCCGAAATTGTCCGTGAGGTTGTCGGTCACCAGCGTCCCGACGACGCTAATAAGAACCACGGCGGCCCAGTAGGCGGCAGGCACATAGCGCTTCTGTGCAAATTGTGCTCCGACCACGACGACGAGGACGATGGTCATGATGATGGACATCAGCGTCAGGCCGAGGCCGAGATTGACGGCCAGATAGTCGGCTGCGGTCTCTCCCATGGTGACCGCCATGAGTTTGATGAGCCAGAAATCGACGGTCACCTCGGGCACGCGGTTTTCCGGCGCGGCAAGCTGCTGGTTTGCCATGGTCATGGTCTATCCTCCGCTCACTTGCCGATGATCTGCATGGCTTCGGTGAGGAACTTGTCCGCGCGCGTGTCGTCGTCGGCATTGCACCTTTCGACCGCCTTGGTCTCGAGTTCCTCGACCTTTTTCATGTCGGCGCCTGAAAGCTTTGCGGACGCTTTCGCAGCACGCATGTCCTTCAGCATGTCTTCGCAGGGTACGGCGGCGTGAACGGGCACGGCGATTGCGATGAGCCCGAGAGCCACGACGGAGTTCAAAGCGGCGGCGGCTACGATTGTCTTCATGATTTTGGTCCTCTCGCTGGAGCGGTTTTGATGCAGCAGGATTGCAGCGAGGGGGACGATATTGACCGGGACATACAAGCGCCTTGCCGGAACCATACCATTTGGTAAGGCCGCGACTTTACGAAACCGTATGTTGTAGGATGCGCATCATCGCGGTTACACTTTCGCTCGAACATCAATCTGGTGAAAACCTCAAATGCGCCTTCTCCTGGTCGAGGACGATCGCAAGACGTCGGAATACGTGGCCAAGGGCTTCGCAGAGGCAGGGCATGTCTGCGATGTCCTCGCCGATGGACGCGACGGGCTCTTCCAGGCTCAGCGCGAAGCCTATGACGTGATCGTCGTCGACCGGATGCTGCCCGGCCTAGACGGCCTGTCGCTCGTCCGGTCTCTGCGCGCAGCCCGCGTCGGCACCCCTGCCCTGTTCCTGACCTCCATCGGCGGCGTCGACGATCGCGTCGAGGGACTAGAGGCAGGCGGCGATGACTATCTGGTCAAGCCATTTGCATTCTCCGAGCTGCTTGCGCGGGTAAACGCGCTCGCCCGGCGCCCGCCGGTTCAGGAGCAGAAGACAGTTCTGAGGGTCGCAGATCTCGAACTGGATCTGATCCGCCGCGAGGCCCGCCGCGCCGGTCAGGCGATTGAGCTTCAGCCGCGGGAATTCACCCTCCTGGAAGTGCTGATGCGTGGTGAAGGACGGGTGCTGACCAAGACCATGCTGCTCGAACGCGTCTGGGATTTTCATTTCGATCCCAAGACCAGCGTCGTCGAGACCCATGTCAGCCGGCTGCGCGCCAAGATCGACAAGCCGTTCCAGACGCAGCTCCTCCATACGCTGAGGAACACCGGATACAGCCTCCATGCGCCTCGTTAGCCTGCGCCGTAGCACGCCCTTCAGACTGGCCATGACCTTTGGGGTGCTGTTCATCCTGACGTTCGTCGTCAGCGGCGCCGTCATGTATCACATGCTGCGCACGGGCCTCGCGCATGAGATGGATGCGTCTCTTCAGGAGATGAATTCCGTCATTGCATCGACCTATGCGCCCGATGACATGGAAGATCTGATCGCGACGCTGAACAGCTACGTCAATCTGCAGACGACCAAGGACGGGCTCTATTCGCTTGTCGATGCGAGGGGGAACAGGCTCGCGGGCAACTTCACAGCGATCAAGATGCCGCCGGGCGTCTACACCATCAATCCGGAAGACATCGGCCTGCCCGGTTCCGGCAGATTCAGGATCCAAGTCACCGAACTTGGACCGAACCTCCTGGTGGTCGGAGAGAGTTTCTCCGACATGGACGACCTCTTGAAGATCGTGCTGGTGAGCCTTGGCTGGGCGGCCCTGCTGGTTGTCGTCGCGGCGCTGGGCGGCGGCATCTTTCTGGCAGCCAGAGCCCAACACCGCCTTGATGCGGTCGCCCGCACGATGCTCGACGTTTCCAACGGACGGCTCGAGAGCCGGATTCCGCTCAAGGGAAAAAGCGATGACCTCGATCTCGTGGCGATGCAGATCAACAGCGCTCTCGACCGCCTTTCGGGCTTGGTCGAGGGGATGCGCCAGGTCAGTGCCGATATCGCCCATGAACTCAAGACGCCGCTCAATCGCCTGAAGATGACGCTCGGCGATGCGATTGAGGGTGCCGCCGGCGGTCGCGATGTCGGCTCGCTTTTGGCCGATGCGCGCGCCGAAAGCGACCAGATCAACGCGACTTTCGAGGCCCTGCTGCGCATCTCGCAGATCGAAGCCGGCGCGCGCCGGCAGCGCTTCCAGAAAGTCGACCTTGCCGGGATCCTGACCTTCGTCGAGGAGGTCTATGCCAGCGTGGCCGAAGACAATGGCCAGGTACTCGAGTTGCTCCCCTCGCCTTCGGTCGAGATTATGGGTGACAGAGAACTCCTCACCCAGATGGTGGTCAATCTCGTCGAGAATGCCATCACCCATTGTCCCGAAGGGACACGGATCGTTATGGCTCTGCTGCAGGCCGACGGTGAGACGGTTCTTCGCGTGGTCGATAACGGAGCGGGTATCCCTTCGGACGAACGAGACAATGTGTTCAGGCGCCTCTACCGCATGGACAAGAGCCGAACGACATCAGGAAGCGGACTTGGCCTCACCCTCGTAAGGGCCATTGCGGATCTACATTTTGCGCATATCGAGCTTGGCGACAATCGCCCGGGACTGGCAGTTGCCGTGTCGTTTCCAGATCCGCCGCCATCGGCCGGATAGAAGGTTGCAGGCCCCTCGGCAGTCACAAATCTGACATTCAGGTGGCCGTCAGGAAATCACATCATCAGCTTCGCAACACGCCATGCTGCGAGACACGATGAAGAACCACGCCAAGCTATCCATTGCCGTCGGAACCGTTCTCTCCATCGGGGGAGCTCTCGGCGGCTATGCTGCATACCTGCAGGCCGTTGGAAATTTCCATATTGTCATCAAGGGGCAGCTTTACCGTTCGGCGCAGCCGACCCCGGCGCAGCTCGACGCCTATGTCAAAGATCACGGCATCAAAACGATCATCAATCTGCGTGGTGAAAAGCAGAATGCCGCCTGGTACCAGGCGGAAATCAGAACCGCCGCCGAACTCGGCGTCGAGCATATCGATTTTGCGATGTCGGCCTCCCGGAAGCTGACACCGGGCCGCGCCGACGAGATCGTGGCGATCATGGTGGCAGCGCCCAAGCCGATCCTTGTCCACTGCCAGTCGGGATCCGACCGCACCGGGCTCGTCTCGGCGATCTATACCGACAGGATCGCTGGTGAAGGTGAGGACAGAGCCGAAAGGCAACTTTCCTTCTACTATGGCCACGTCGCGCTCCCCTTGATTTCGGCTGCCTGGCCGATGGATGCAAGCTGGGAAGATCTCGAAGCGCATTTCGAGCGCAAGGGCTGACCAGCGGATCGCTTTCCGGATGAAAGCGCCAGCAAAGCGCGGTTCTTTCAGCGTCCCGGCCAAAGATTGCGCAAAAGGAGGCTCGAGCGCGCCACAAAACGCGACACCTCATAAAACGCCCGCCACGGCAAAACGGTCATGTAGTGGCCAGCGGGCAGCTTGAAGCGCTTGAGACCGTTCTGGATCAGTGAGCCGCGTTCCGCGCTCTGACGTATGGGCGCCATTCGTCCGACTTGCCTTTCGAGACCTATCGCTTGCCGGCTTTGCGCGCAGCGCGCCAAAGGCTTTCCAACAAGATCAGGATGCAGCCGATCAGGAGGATGACCCCACCTGCTAGAGCCTCGAGATGAGCATACTTGACGGCCGCGGTGACGATGAGGATGAGACCGAGCGCCAAGATGGCAAGGGCGCCGTCGTCGACGAACATGCCGGCGACTTCCTCGAAGGCGATCGTGAAAAGGCGCTTCATCGCACAGCCCCTTCGTCCGCGATGCGATGCTGGCGAAGGCCTTTCACGGCAAGCCAGGAGAAAACAGCAAGCGCCGCAAAGATAGGGATCAGCGACAGATCGGCACCGGGCCACCGAGCGCCGATGCCCTCTCCGGTCCAGAAAATCCCGAAGGCGCTGAGAAGCAGGCCAACGACAAGCTTCAGGCTGTTTTCCGGAACCGACGACAACGGCTTATGGACGAACAGCCCGACGATCAGGACCAGAATACAGGCTGCGGCAGCGCCGATGCTGGCATACCCCGTCATTCCCTGCCCTGCTCCGGTGGCGATCACGATGAAGACGACCTCGATGCCTTCAAGCAGGACAGCCTTGAAGGCGGCAATACCTGCAAGCAGATTGGCTCGCTGGTCGGCCGAGTGCCGGCGAAGGCTCTCGCTCTCCTTTGCAAAGGCCTTTTCCTCGTCATGAAGCGCAATATAGCCGGAGGCCCGAAGAATAGCTTTGCGGAGCCAGCGCAGGCCGAAAAGGATCAGAAGCGTGCCAATGGCAAACTGCAGCGCTTCGATCGGGATGAGACCAAGCAGCGGCCCGAGAGCTATCGTCAAAAGGCCGAGGACGACAAGGGCGGCACCGGTCCCGATGAACGCCGGCTTCCAGCTCTGCGTCACACCGACGGCAAGAATGATCGTGAATGCTTCGACCACCTCGACCAGCGAGCCGAGGAATGCAGCACTGATCGTTGAGGCAATGCTTGTGACGGATGTCATTTCGACTCGTGCCCTAGAGTAATCTTGAAGACCGGCGTCCGCACTTCGACGCTGGCGATGCGCGCCACAGCGCACCTATTCACGAAGGCTGACGATCACCTGAACGCGCTCGCAATGATCGCCGCGACGGGCGCTGTTTGTCTCCAGCCGATCAGCTTGATCCCTCAGCAAACGCCGACGCCGGCAAACTCGATCCTCGTTTGAGGGCCTGAACTCACAAATCGAGCTCTGTGCGCAGCGTCTCCAGCCGCTCCATCGCGATCACACCGTCCGCAATGCTTGGCGCCGGAGTTGATGCACCGGCTAGTGCAGGAACGACGTCTGCCAGCAGTGAGTGGTAGCCTTTCGGGTCCTCATTTGCGGCGGCCGTAAAATTCGGCTTCCACGTCAGAGTGTCGCTATCGTCCTTGAGCGTCGCAGCCAGATCGTCGATCTTGAATGGAGGATTCCTGTGCCATTTGATCTCGATCACGTCGTCGACCTCGATGCGCTGGTGATCGCTCATCAGCTCGATACGCTCCACCGGCGTTCCGCGAGACTGAATGGTTCCCATCGCGATGTTGCCGATCGCGCCGCATTCGAATTCGAAGCCGACATGGAAGAGCACGCGGCCGGGCGTCTTTTCGACCTTTCGCGCCGAGATCGTCCGTACGGGCGACACGAGGAATGAGACGAGGTCCATATAGTGGACGCAGTGGTGCAGGAAGAAGCCGGTGTAATCGACGTTTCCGGCAAAATATCCGGGCGCCGTCATATAATAGCCGGTCAGTCCCATCACCTCGCCGAAACGGCCGGACCTGACGATGTTTGCGGCCATCCGGTTGCCGATCGAGTATCGCTTCATGAACCCCAGCAGCAGCGGCTTCTTCGCCTTCTCGGAGGCGGCCAGCAGTTCGCGTGCGCCTGCGGCACTTCCGGATGGCGGCTTTTCCATGAAGACGGGCAGGCCCCTCTCAAGTGCCGCCTTGCCGAAGGCCAGATGCTGGTCCGGGCCGACCGCCATGCCGATGGCGTCGAGGCCAGGCGTGCGCAGCAGATCCTCGACGTCGGTCACGAGATTGGTGACACCGAACTGGCGGCCAGCGCCTTTCAGGCGCGCGCCGTCGATATCGCACAGTCCGACCAGCTGCACGTCATGACGGACGAGCTGCGGGAGAAGCATTTGGGTTGCGTGGATGCCGCAACCGATCCAACCGATTTTCATAGTCATCGACGATATTCCGTAAGCAGGAGGTGGGATTTCATGAAGGCGCTCGACGCCGAGAGGCGATCGCTCTCGTCCTCGTGGGGCGCGCGCCACTGGGCAAAGGGCACGCCGAAGCGGTCGTCGGTGCGCCGGAAAGGCTCTAGCGATATCGGGCCGGTATAGCCAACCTCGTGCAGCGCCCGGCAGACTTCGACCCAGTCGGTCATGCCGGTGCCGGGGAAGCCGCGATGATTTTCGTTCGCCTGGAAATGCACGATGCGATCGCCACCCAGCCGGATGGCTTCGGCGAGAGAGCTCTCCTCCATGTGCATGTGGAACGTGTCCAGCATAAGCTTCACGGCAGGATGATCGACAGCGTCGAGCAATTCCATCGCCTGCTGCGTCGTGCAAAGGACGTCGCTTTCGAACCGGTTGAGCGGCTCGACCGCCAGGGTAACGCCGGCATTCCGGGCATACTCCCCTGCCTCCTTCAAACCTCTGACGCAGCGATCCTTGCGCGCCAGCCGCTCGGCTTCATCGACAGGCTGTGGCGGCCGGCCGGCAAAGACCAGCGGGTTGCCGGTCAGCGGGCCGCCGACGATCTTCGCGCCGAGCCCCGCAGCGCAATCGACCGTGTATTTGAGATATTCGACCCCGGACCGATGAGCCTGGATTTCGGCTGATGCGAGATTGCGCTGAAGGTTGACGCGGGCTGCGAGCACCACGCCGAGCCCGGCATCATCAAGAGCCTTGCGTGCCTCCTTGATGTCGAGCTCGCCCACCTCGGGAACGAGAAGCTCAACGAAATCAAAACCGTGTTCCCGCATCTTCGCAAACAGCGGAAAGTGCTCGGCTGTAAAGGGCCGCGCATATTGCATCGAAATCAACCCGATCGGGTTCATCTGCCATTCCTTTTTAAGAGCGAGGTTCGAACTGCCGAACCCGATTGAAAATCGATAGACGTCAGCCTTTGACCGCCCCCTGGGTCAGCCCGCCGATGAGGCGCCGTTGCACGAGAAGAAAGAGGATGGTTGCCGGCATGGCGCCGACGACGGCACCCGCCGCGAGCAGACCCCATTCGATCTGGTATTCTCCGATCAGGGTCTGGATCGCCACGGTGACGGGGCGCACGTTGCGGCCGCCGAGCGTCAGGGCGTAGAGATATTCGTTCCAGGCGGTGATGAAGATATAGATGCCGGTCGAGATGATCCCCGGCATGGTCAGCGGCAGCACCACCTTCCGCAACGCGGTCAGCCGTGAGGCGCCATCGGTCATCGCCGCTTCGTCGAGGCTCTTCGGGATCGCCCCGATGTAGCTCGTCAGCATCCAGACGGCAAAAGGAATGGCGACGGTCGCGTTGGCGAGGATCAGGCCAAGATGCGTGTCCAATATTCCGAACTTTCTCATCAGCACGAATAGCGGAAGAATGAGGAGCACGATCGGGAACATGTTGATCAGCAGGAACTGGAGCATCAACAGTTTCCGGCCCGGAAAGCGAAACCGCGAAAAGGCATAGGCCGCGGTGACCGAGACGATCAGGCCGACGACGACGGTCCCGCCGGCGATGATCAGGCTGTCCATCATGTTCTTCAGGAACGACGTCTGCTCGAAAAGCCTGACGTAGTTGTCGGCACTCCATCCGGCCGGCGAAAGCGACACTCCGCTGGCGTTGAGCGCCGCGGTAGGTGTCAGGGACGTCAGGATCATCCAGGCGAAGGGTGCCATTGCGAAGATCACCAGCAACGCGACCGGCAGGTCGGTCGTCAGGATACGCCGAAGGGTTCCGGGCTTTTTCACTTCTGCACCTCCCGCATCGTCCGGGCCAGATAGACGGCGACGAACGCCCCGAGGAAAATGGTGAAGGTCACGGCGATCGAGGTTCCGTAGCCGAAATCAAGATTCTGGCGCGCCTTGATGAAGGCATAGAGAGGCAGCGTATACGTCGCGTAGCCCGGGCCGCCGCCGGTCATGACGAAGATCACGTCCATCGAATTGGCAACCCAAATCACCCGGAGCAACCCGGCAGTCGCCAGAACCGGCGCGATACCGGGCAAGGTAATGTGCAGGAACTGACGCCAGGGCGACGCGCCGTCGATCGACGCGGCCTCGTATTGGCTTTTCGGAATGCCCTGCAGGCCAGCGAGGATCATCACCGCGAAGAACGGAAATCCCTGCCAGGTCAAAGTGGCGATGATCGCGTAGATCGCAACATTGGGATCGGCAAGCCACGGCACCGCTGCCTTGACGATCGAGAGATAGATCAGGATGTCGTTGAGAACGCCGGTATTCGGATCGTAGATCCAGCGCCACATGAGCGCGATGACGACACTCGGCAGAGCCCAGGGAATGATGATCAAAGCGCGCGCGAGACCACGCCACGGAAATTCGCGATTGAGCAGCAGCGCCGTCAGCAGGCCGAGCCCCATCTGCAGCGGCACCGTCAGACCGATCCAGATGATCGTGTTCCAGAGCGCCGCCCAGAAGACCGGGTCGTTGAACAGCTTCACATAGTTTGCGAAGCCGACGAACTTGCTGGCATTCGGCCTGAAGAGCACGAGATCGTAGAAGCTCGTCCACACCGCCTGGATCATCGGCATGAACACGATGACGATCGTGACGAAGACGGCCGGCGCCAGGAGCATGTAGGGAAGGATGCGTTCCGAACGCCATTGAATTCGGCTTCGGCGCATCGGGGTAGAGGTCGTCGATAAAGACATGATCGGCTCCGGGGACGAACTGCGGTGGACGGCCCCGGAGCAAACCGGAGCCGTCGCCCATGGACTACTCGGCAAAAAGCGTCTGCAACTGTTCCATCATCTGCTTTGCAGTGATCTGTCCGGTGAGAGCCTGCTGCATGTTGGTCTGCCACGCCGTGTTGACGAACTCGGTCACTGCGGACGTCTGCGGCAGCACCTTGGCGAAGGGCAGCGACTGCACCGTCGCATCGACAAAGCGGCGCTCATGCAGTTTCCAGTTCGCCGAACCACTCTTGGTCACGGTCATCTGGCCGGTCGCACTGTTGAACGCGACATTGTTTTCGCCCTCGGCGAGGAAGGAGATCCACTTCCATGCCGCATCCTTCACGGCCGACGACGAGAAGATCGCCAGGGATTCGTCGCCATAGGATGTCCACTGTCCCTTGCCGCACTTCGGCACCGGCACGGCCGATACCTTGTCACCCAGCGCCGCCACGAGATCCTTGGAGGAGCCGATGTGATGGATGGTCATTGCCGTCTTGCCGGATTTGAAGGCGGCGATGATTTCCTGGAAGCCGTCGTTCGGTGCCGAGGGCGGAATGACCTTGTCCTTCTGGAAGAGATCGACAAGCCACTGGTTGGCAGCGATCGCTTCCGGGGTCGTCAGACCGCCCGGCTTCAGCTCGGCGCCCTGCGACATGACGAACGAGCCCCACTGGTCCCATCCACCCTTACCGCCACGCAGCCCGAAGCCGTAGGTATCCGGTGCCTTCGTCAGCTTGATCGCGTCGTCCCTGAACTCCTCGCAGGTGGTCGGCGGCTTCAGGCCTGCGGCCTGAAAGAGGTCCGTGCGATAATAGAGATAGAGAACGACATACTGGATCGGCAGGTAATACTGCTGGCCGTCAGGTCCCTTGTTCAGCTCGAGCAGGTTGTCGAGCAGATCGGCCTTGCCCTTCCAGGCGTCGATCCGATCGCCGAGCGGCTCCAGCGCGCCCATTTCGACGAGCCGCGGCTGTGCGAACAGCTTCACCATCGCGGCGTCAGGCGCGTTGCCGCCCACGATCGAGGTGTAGAGATTGTCGTAATAGCTGTTCCACGGAACGTTTTCCGCTTCGATCTTGATATCCGGGTTTGCCGTTTCGAACTTCTTCACCAGGTCCGACATCGGGTTGGCGGGATTGTCGAAATGGTACCAGAAGCGGACGGTCTCCGCCGCCATGGCGTGACTAAAGGCGGCCGAAGCTGCCAGGGCGGCGCCGAGCGCCAAAGTCTTCAGAATTTTCATGCCTTCCTCCTCTTATTTTAACGCTATTGGCGGCCAGTCAGCCGCCTTGCTGCATTGCCCGCCGCATGAAGCGCCTCCCGCGCCGCGGCAAGTTCACGAGTGTTCTGCAAGAACCCGTGCATGACGCCCGGGACGATTTGCAGTTCGTCGTCACGGCTGAGCGCCCGAAGGCGCCGGCCAAGCTCAAGTGTGTCGGAGAGCAGCGGATCGACGGCCGCCGCCATGAGATACAGCGGAGGCAACGACGCCAAGGCGGCATCGTCAGCCATCAGCGGGCAAGCCAGGGGATTGCCGTCAATCGCCTGCTCGCCGGCATAAAAGCTCCAGTAGCGCCGCATCTTCGGCCGCGTCAGGCCTGGACCATTCTCGAACCGGATATAGGACGGGGTCTCGAACGATCGGGCGTAATTTCCATAGAACAACAAGGCGCCATCGGCCTTGGCTCCGCCGGTTGCCTGCTCGTGCAGCATCGCGGACAATGCGAGGTTCGCCCCGGCCGAGTCACCCGAGATCAGAACCGGTCCGCTCCTGACGCCAGCCTCCTTCGTCGCGGCAAAGACGCTTCGCAGCGCCGAGACGACGTCCTTGAGCCCGGCAGGAAACGGATCTTCCGGCGCCAGCCGGTAATCCGGCAGAACAACAGGCATTCCGCTCTCGACAGCAAGCACCCGTGCACAACGTTCGTGCGTTTCGGGTGAACAGAAAGCGAAGCCGCCACCGTGGATGAAAAGAATGACACCGGGGCGAGCGCCTTGCGGCACCAGCACCTTGAGACGGGTCCGCGCCGCGCCCAAGGCGGCGTCTTCGTCCACCCAGACATCGCCAGCGAAATCCATTGCAGGCATCTCGGTGTTGCATCGCACGTTAGCGGCGAGCGATTGAGCGCGTCCTTCAGCGGGCGGCAGCGTCGTCGGATCGGGCAGAGCACCGAGTTCGCGATAGACCGCCTCGATCAAGGCGATCGATTCCCCGGACAGTTCTCCCGACATATCCACGGACGCGCTCACTGCGTCGCCTCCGGAAACACCTCGGGACCAAGATCGACAATCGTCGCGATGTGATGCTGCATCGCCTTGGTGGCGCGAAGCGCATCGCCGCTTTCGATGCAGTCGATGATGCTGCGATGGCGCCCTGCCGTTGCCTCGAGATCTCTGGCTGCCGGGCTGCGGGAAATCTTGAAGCGGTGATTATGAACGAGGCAGCGATGCAAGATCGGGTCGAGGGCCGGAAGGTTTGCATCTTCGAAAACACGGCGATGGAAATCTCTGTCGAAGGCGGCAAGCTCCAGTTCATCACCGGCTTTTGCGGCCGACATCATCTTGTCGAACAGCTCGTTCAGATCCCGGATCAAAGTCCGGCTCGGCGCCCGCATCACGCGCGCCATGCCGTTTCCTTCGATCTGCTGGCGAAGGCGGAACATTTCGATCGCCTCGTCTTCGGTGCATTCCGAGACCTGCGTGCCCCGCCGCCCCTTTCGCAACACGAGACCTTCTTCCTGAAGCTGCAGCAGCGCTTCGCGAACGGTGCCCTGGCTGCATTGGAAGTGCGCGGCCAGATCCAGTTCGGTGAGCCCTGTGCCGGGCTCCAGCACGCCGAGCATGATGTCGCGCTTCAGAGCATCGAAGGCCGCCCCCGCCTTTGCGGGCCTGCTCGCTGTCTGCCTGGGAGGAAAATATGCCATGTGCCGGTCCGAACGGTTGCCAATCCAATGAAGTATCATTATCGATATTGATCTCGATAATGAGCGTCAAGTCAGAAATTTCGATCTGGGAGGAACATGTGGCCGGAATCGAACTGAAAAGAATCCAGAAGTCGTACGGCTCGCTGAAGGTCATTCACGACATCGACGTGGACATCAGAAGCGGAGAATTCCTTGTGCTGGTCGGGCCATCCGGCTGCGGGAAATCCACGCTGCTGCGGATGATCGCCGGCCTCGAGGAGATATCCGGAGGCGACCTGATCATCGATGGCGCACGCGTGAACGAGCTGGCGCCGGCCGAGCGGAATATCGCCATGGTGTTCCAGGACTACGCGCTCTATCCGCATATGACGGTCCGCGAAAACATGTCCTTCGGCCTGAAAATGCGGGGCGAAAAGGACGATCAGATATCGGGCCGGGTGGGACAGGCAGCGGATGTGCTGAAAATCGCCGATTATCTCGAGCGGCGTCCTGGCCAGCTCTCCGGAGGGCAGCGCCAGCGCGTTGCCATGGGCCGGGCGATCGTCAGGGAGCCCGCCGCGTTTCTGTTCGACGAGCCGCTATCCAACCTCGACGCAGCGCTTCGTGTCGAAATGCGGCTCGAAATCGCAAAGCTGCACAACCGCATGAAAGCAACGACCGTCTATGTCACGCATGACCAGGTCGAGGCGATGACACTGGCGGATCGCATCGTCGTCATGAACGGCGGGGTCGTCGAGCAGATCGGCAGGCCGCTCGATCTCTATCACAAGCCCTCCAGCCTGTTCGTCGCCCGCTTCATCGGCAGCCCGACCATGAATACGATACCTGCGACGCTCACAGCCGACAGCGCCGGCATCCAGATCCTCGGCCGGCATCTGCCGCTTCAGACTCCCATTGCGTCGGGCGCCTCGACCCGGGACATCGTGCTCGGCGTTCGGCCCGAAGATCTCACCCAATGTTCCGCGGATCACGCTTGGTTCAGCGGCGAGCTTATGGTTGCCGAGCGACTGGGCAGCCAGACTTACGGCTACGTCGAAATTGGCCACTCGAAAATGTTGAGCGTCGAATTTCCGAGAAACAGCGACCTGACTGTCGGCGACACGATGCATTTCCGCTGCACAAGCGGGAACATTCATCTCTTCGATGCGAGCAGCGGCAGGAGATTGTCCTGATCGGATGCGTGAAGGGATGGTAATCAACCCACGGCCGCAGAAAGGTAAACCAGGATCGCTGGAGGCAACTCGCTGGCCAAATGGCTGAAATTTGCGCCAGATGAACAGCCTCAACCACCCAGCCACTAGCGGCCGGCATCTCGCGCCAAGACGAAATCGTGCTCGACATCCCAGAATTTGTCGGCGAACTCAAGTACCCTGGCCCTGCCGGCGTCCTCCCTCAACCGAAACTCCGCCAGCAGGCTTTCCTTGACTCCGAACACTGCGTCCGAGTGGATGTAGGGATCGTCAGGGTCGAAGATGTGAGTGGTAAGAGTTTCGAAGCCATCGGCCTTGATGATGTAGTGCAGATGCGCCGGACGGTAGGGATGGCGGCCGAGTTGAGCGAGCAGCTGCCCCACGGGTCCGTCATCCGGAATCGGGTAGAATTTCGGCTTCACGGCGCGGAACCAGTAGTGACCGTCAGCGCCCGTGCGGAAGATGCCTCGGAGATTGAAATCCGGCTGGATGCCCTTCTGCTGGACGTCGTAGAAACCCTCGTCATTCGCCTGCCAGACGTCGATCACGGCATTCTCGATCGGCTTTCCGTCGGTGTCGAGGACACGGCCGCTGATGACCATGTCCTCACCCTTCTGATCGAGGCAGATATTGGCGCCCATCGGCAGTTCCGGTGCGTCAGCGACATGGAAAGGCCCGAGCACAGTGCTTTCCGAAGCGCCGGACGGCTTGCGGTTGTTGATGGCGTCCACAAGCATCGAAACGCCGAGCACGTCCGACAGCAGGATGAACTCCTGGCGCCAGTCGGTGCAGGTGTGGCCAGTGCGGGTGAGGAACATGATCGCCTCCATCCACTCGTCCTGCGTCGGCTCCAGTTCCTTGACCGCCTCGTGAAGTTTGCGCGTCACGACCTCCATCACCTGCTTCAGCCGCTCGCTCTTGGCGTTGACGTTCCGGCTGGTGACGACCTCGACCGAGCTTGCCTCGGTGAAATATCCTCTTTCGTCGCTGCTCATTTCTGCCTCACCGGTCCAGAACGGTCTTGAGAACGCGGCGCAACTCGCCTTCGGCATCGGGTACCGCCACCTCGGCGCGCCACGCGACATGGTGATCGGGGCGAACCAGAAGCGCGCCGGCATCACGGATTTCCCGAGCCCGCGCCCAATCGCCGGTCAGATCTTGCCAGACCTGCCGCGGTCCGATCTTGTGTACGTTGATCTGGATACCGAATTCCTTGGCAACGGCCTTGGCCGCAGCCTGCCATCCGTCCCCGCCGATGCCGGTCAGGATGGTAAACACCCCATGCCCCGCCAGGTCGAGGCTCGATATCTTCTCGCCGTTCTGGCCGAACAGCCAGACATGCGGCAGGCGGGCGCCCGGCCAGGATGTCGGCTGGAAATGAAGCTCGGCGTCCTTCTCGAATTTCGGTTCGGGCTGATCGTCTTTGACTACGGCATTCGAGGCATAGCGGTGGTTCATCTCGACGCCATGCGCATCAAATTCATAAACCTTGGAGGCGATCGCTTCGCGGATGGCGGCGCGCTGGCGCTCGGCGTCTTCGGTGTCGTTGCAGCGCGCATCCATATTCTGCTGCATCTTGACCGGGTCGACGGAATCCAGAAGGCCGAGAGATTTGAAGATCGGGCCGAATTCCTCGATCGACTTGTTGGCGCGCGTGACGATCTGCTTAGCGATCGGCGCGCGCTCGGCCTGATAGCTGTCGAGCAGCCCTGCTCCGGCCTGCCCCTTGAGCACCATCGCAAGCTTCCAGGCAAGGTTGAAACCGTCCTGGATCGAGGTGTTGGACCCGAGCCCGTTCGACGGCGGATGGCGGTGCACGGCATCGCCCATGCAAAAGACCCGCCCGTTCGACATCGTCGTCGCGTACATGTTGTTGACCGTCCAGGTCGAGACCGATTTGATCTTGGGTGTCAGATCGGGAACGCCGACGAGTTCGCGCACCACCTTGGTTGCGAATGCATCATCGACCTGTGGCGCCGGCTGGTTGATGTCGTAGCCCCAGACGATCAGCCATTCGTTCCAGGGACGAACCATGCGCACGAGGCCCATGCCGATGCCGCCGACATCGGCGCCCGGCTGCAGCACCCAGTAGAGAACCGATGGGCGATGCGCGACATAACGCGAAAGGTCGGCTTCGAAGAGGATGTTCATCGAACCGGCAACACCCATCTTGCCCTCGAAGGTCAAGCCGGCATGCTCCGCAACCTTGGAATTGCCGCCATCGGCGCCGATCAGAAACTTGGAACGGATCGTCAGTTCCTTGCCGGTCAGGCGGTCGAGGCAGGTGGTCGTGACGCCCTCCCCGTCCTGAACATGGCTCAGATATTCCGTCGACATGCGCGACTGGGCGCCGCGCGAACACGCCGTCTTGAAGAGCAGCGGCTCCATATAGGTCTGCGGCAGATCGTTCATGCGCCCTGGCGAGGTCAGGATGTGCTCGGCCTGCGACAGCGGGTGGTTGCCCCAGCTCTGCATGCGGCCGATCTCCTCGCCCGCGACCGCCGTACAGAAGACGTTCTGGCCCATCAGCTCCTGCTCGGTCGCAAAGAGATAGGCCTCGTCCTCCACGTCACGGCCGAGATCGCGCAGGACCTCCATTGTCCGCTGGTTGGTGATATGCGCGCGCGGCGTGGTCGCCAGCCAGCGATAGCGGTTGATCACGAGCGGCTCGACACCGTAGGTCGCAAGCAAAGCGGCCGTTGCAGAACCCGCAGGCCCGGTTCCGATGATCAAGACGTCGGTGGTTATATCAGCCATTCGGCCCTCCCATTGTGTCGAATGATGCAGGTCCGCCCTTCAGCAGGCGGCGGACCGGAAATAGCTCCCAGCCGGTACGCCGGGAAATGAGCCCCCAGAGCCCCTGGGGTGCGAAAAGCATGGTGACGATCGCCAATGCTCCGAGCGCCAGCAGATACCAGGAGCCGTAGCTCGAAAAGGCATTTTGCAGCGCAAAGAAGATGAGAACCCCGAGAAGCGGCCCCTCGATCGTGCCGATGCCGCCGATCACGACGATGAAAACGACGTAGGCCGTCCAGTCGGTCAGCGAGAAGGCCGCGTCCGGAGATATCCGTGCTTTCTGAAGATAGATCAGCGCGCCGACCATGCCTGTGACGAATGCGGTCAGCAGATAGATCGCCGACTTCAACCGGAGCGCATCGACGCCGAGTGCACGGGCAGCGGTTTCGTTGTCGCGGACTGCGGCAAGGCCAAGCCCGTGCTTGCTGCGCAACAGCTTGTAGATCAGCGTGATGGTGGCGACGGCGAGCGCCAGTGCCAGCCAATAGGCGAGCGCATCTGCGGCCGCGGCGGGCCGCATGCCGAACCCGTCGCCGAGGGCGGAAAGTCCCAGCATATCGCGTGTGGCATCGCGCGGCAGCGAGGTGCCGGTTCCACCGCCAAGCGCCTTCCACTGCGCAAGCAGCAACCGCCCGACTTCGGCAATCACCCAGGTGCCGATCGCAAAATAGGGACCGTAGAGGCGGAAGGAGAAGAAGGCGGTCGGAATGGCAACCAGTGCTGCCAGCAGGCCGGCAAGCGGGATGGCGATCAGGGGATCGACGTCCGCCAGGATGACTAGGCCGAACAGGGCGTAGGCGCCGCATCCGACGAAGAGCTGTTGCCCGACCGAAATGAGACCCGCATAGCCGGCCAGCAAATTCCAGCTCTGCGCCAGCGTCAGCATCGTCAGGATGAAGAAGAGGTCCTGGACAACACCGCGCGATACGGCAAAAGGCGCAGCCGCCATCAGGACGACCACGGCGATGGCTGCGATGGAAAAGAGGCCGGACAGCTTCGTCCGCGTCTCGATCCTCCATGCACCCTTTGCGTTGATGTCATCCGTCATCGTGTTGAAACCTGTCGTCATGGCGCGCCTCAATCCACTGCTCTCGGGAAGAGGCCGCGTGGCCGGAAGAGAAGCACGAGAAGGAAGGCGATATGCCCGGAAAGGATCTGCCATTCGGGATTGATCGAGGCGCCGACCGTCTGGGCCACGCCGAGGATGACGCCGCCCGCCAGCGTTCCCCAGAGCGATCCGAGACCGCCGATGATCACCGCTTCGAAGGCGTAGATGAGCCGGGACGGGCCGGAGGTCGGGTCGAAATTGGCGCGCGCGCCGAGATAGAGCGCAGCGACGGTGACGATCATCATCGCAAGACCTGTGGCGATCGCGAAGATCGAGTTCGGCCGAATCCCCATCAGGCGGGCGGTGACGACGTCATCGGAGGTCGCCCGGAAGGCGCGTCCGAGAGCGGTGCGGTAGATCAGCTGATTGAGCGCCACGATGACGGCGACGGCCGACGCGAAGGTCAGCAGCGGCATGAGGCCGGCGTTTATTCCGGCAAGCTGGATCGATGCCGTTTCGAGCGCGCCGGCCGAAACACGCTTGCTGTCGGCAGTGAATGTTTCCAAAAGCCCGTTCTGGATAACGATCGAGAGACCGAAAGTGACGAGCAGTGGCGGCAGGATATCCTTGCCCAGCGTACGGTTCAGCAGATGATATTGCAGCAGCCAACCGAGCCCAAACATCAGCGGAGCGGCAATGACCGCCGCCAGGAACGGATCGAGCCCCAGCGTCGAGACGATCAGCAGGATCAGGAAGGCGGCCAGCACGATCAGATCGCCATGGGCGAGATTGACGAGGCGCATTATGCCGAAGACCAGGCTGAGGCCGGCGGCAAACAGCGCGTAGAGGCCGCCAAGCAGCACGCCTTGCAGGAGTGTATCAAGCCAACTCATGGGTACCAGCTCCAAAATAGGCGGCGTGGATAGCGGCCCGGTCGAGTTCCGCGGGTCGTCCGGTGAGAGTGATGCGGCCCTCCATCATGCAGTAGATGCGGTCGGCGACCTTCAGCGCCTGCGCGATATCCTGCTCGACGATGACGATCGCCGCGCCCGATGCGCGGATCTTCGAGAAGGCACCGTAGATGTCCTTGATGACGACAGGCGCAAGACCGAGGCTGAGCTCGTCGCAAAGCAGCACTTCCGGATTTGACATCAAGGCACGGCCGATCGCCACCATCTGCTGCTGCCCACCGGAAAGCGCAGTTGCCGGATTGCGCCTTCTCTCCTTCAGAATCGGGAAAAGCGCATAGATCGTTTCCAGCGACCAGTAGCCGGGCGCTCTTTTGCCATAGCTGCCGATCTGCAGATTTTCTTCAACGCTCAGGGATGGAAACAACTTGCGGCCCTCGGGCACCAAGGCGATCCCGCGGCAGACGACATCGGCGGCATCAAGTGCACCGATCGGCTGCCCGCGATGATGGATCATCGCCGGCGCATTGGAAATCACGCCTGCAATCGAGCGCATCAAAGTCGATTTTCCGGCACCATTGGCGCCGATCACGGCAATGGTCTCGCCGGCCTGGAGTTCGAGATCGACACCGAAGATCGCCTGGAAATCGCCGTAGAAGGCCGTGAGCCCCCGGGTTTCAAGAAGGTTCGCCATCACACCTCCATTCCGAGATAGATCTCGCGCACTTCGCGGGACGCCATAATCGCGTCGGGTTCATCGATGCCGATCACCCGGCCGAAATTGAGGACCAGCAGACGCTCGGCGACTGCCGTCAGCGCGTGCAGAACATGTTCGATCCAGATAATCGTCACGCCGCGGCCATGGACCCGCTTGATCGTTGCGACCAGCTGCTGGCACTCACCGTCGGTCAGGCCACCGGCAATCTCGTCGAGCAATAGAAGCTTCGGCTTGGTGGCAAGCGCCCGGGCAAGCTCAAGACGTTTACGCTCCAGAAGCGTCAGCGACGCCGCAAGCGCGTTGGCTTTTCCGATCAAGCCTGTTTCCACGAGAATATCGGCGCAAAATGCCGCCACGTCGCCCTCGCTGGCCCGCGAGCCGAAGGCGCCAGCGACGAGCAGATTTTCATAGACGGTGAGCCTCTCGAAAGGCTGCGGGATCTGGAAGGTGCGGCCCATGCCCGCAAGGCAACGCTGCATGGGCGGAACGGTTGTCACATCCTTTCCGTCAAAGACGATCGACCCTGAGGCGACCGGAAGGTTGCCGTTGATCAGGTTGAACAGCGTCGATTTCCCGGCGCCGTTCGGCCCGATGACGCCGAGCGCCTCGCCCTCTTTCGCCGAAAATCCGATGTCTTCGGCAACGACGAGCGCGCCGAAGGACTTCGAGACACCTTTGAGTTCCAGTATGGACATGGATCACCTCCACTCGCCCCCACCCGGCAGATCAGCCAGGTGGGTCGAGCCAGTTACGCCAGCGCTTCGAGCTTGCCGCCGAGCGGCACGTTGGGCGAAAGGCTGTTTTCGACGACGACCAGCTCGTAGCCGCCACCAGATTTGAGACGCCACTGCCCGCCGACAAGCGGTGTCTTGGCGACGTTCTTCTGCGCAAAGGGCGGAAGCTTGTCGCTGCCCCAAGCGACCGGTCCGACAATCGTATCGAGCTTGGTTTCACCGATCGCCTTGGCAACGGCATCGCCGTCGGCGGTATCTTCAGCCCGCTTCATGACGTCGACTGCGAGCTCGAACAGCGCATGTGCAAAGCCGATCGGCTGCGTCCACGGGCGGCCGGTCGCCTTGGTAAAGGCGTCCGCAACGGCAGCCGCGCTATCGCCCGTCAGAGACGACTTGAACGGATGGCTCGGCGTCCACCAGACTTCGGTCGACAGGTTGTGACCTGCGTCACCCAGCGCTTCCACGGTCTGTGGGAAAAGCAGCGCCTTGCCGATCGAGGCGATCTTCGGCTTGAGGCCCTGCTGCTTTGCCTGGTTCCAGAATGTCGTCAGATCCGGCGGGATCATGACGCCGGTGAGGATATCGGTATTCGCCTGCTTGAAGGCATTGATCTGCGCCGAGAAGTCGTCGGTCAGGTTCTGGTAGCGGCCGGTATCCGTCAGGCCGTAGCCCAGTTTTTCGAGAACCGGCGGGAAGCCGACAACCTTGTCGCCCCAGGCGTTGCCGTCTCCATCATTGGGGAAGAGGCCGCCGATCTTCTTGTTTGTCTCGATCTGTCCCCACATGCCGGTAAAGACGGCAATGATATCCTCGAGGCCCCAGAAGAAGTGATAGGCATAGTCGAACGGCTTCCACGACGCCGGGTCGCCCGGATTGCCTTGCTGGCCGATGAACCACGGCTGCCAGGGCGCGACGGTCGAGATGCAGGGCATCTGCTCGCCTTCGCAGGTTGTCGAAACCGGGTTGGTGGTCTCCGGCGTCGACGAGACCAGCATCAGGTTGATCTCGTCGTTGACGATCAGCTCCTTGGCAACCTCGGCTGCACGGTTCGGATTGGACTGGCTGTCCTTGACGACGACCTCGTAGTTCAGCCCCTGCTTCTTCGTCGTCGCCAGAAAGGCGTCGATGACGAACTTGTCTGCTTCGCCGAAGGCCGCAAGCGGCCCTGTCTGAGGGCTGACATAGCCGAGCTTGATCGCCTTGTCCTGAGCGATGGCCGGTGCTGCTAGCCCCGACGTCGCGATGATCGCACCGCCGGCTGCCGTCGTCTTCAGAAAATCGCGTCTCGTAAACATGTGACCTCCCATAGTCCCCTCTCCTCCCAAAGAGCGCGCTCCACTGCGCGATAAACTTCACTCGGCTGGCCGGCGGCCCTCCCAGGCATTCTGCAAAAGCCGTCTGATGGAACCACGATCGATTGGCTGCGGGTTCCAATAGGGGTTCTCGACCGCGATCCCCGCCGCCTTGTCGAGATCGGCCTCCGTCAGACCCAAATCCCGCAGCGAGAGCGGCGCGCCGATGGATTTGGCGAAATCCCAGAGCCCGCCGCCGACGGACCCGCCGAAAATCTCGGCAACGGGGGCAAGCTCATTGGCCGCCGCCTTCGCATTGAAGCCCGCGGTATGTGGCAGCATGATCGCATGCGTCTCGGCATGCGGTGTATCGAAGGAGCCACCGAGCGTGTGGCAGATCTTGTGATGCAGCGCCATCCCGACCGCCCCGAGCACGGTTCCGCACAACCATGCGCCATAGAGAGCGTCGTTGCGCGCCTGCGCATTTCCGGGCGCCTTGACGATTTCGGGGAGACTGCGCGCGAAGGCCCGCAACCCCTCCACCGCCATCAGACTGGAGATCGGGTTGCGATCCTGCGCATAGAGGCCTTCGACAGCATGTGCCATCGCGTTCAGGCCGCTCGCGACACTCATCGCAACGGGCAATGCATGCGTCAGCAGCGGATCGTAGATCACCACTTCCGGCAGGATTTTCGCGTCCTTTACCGTCGTCTTCCGGCCGCCTTCGGTCTGGCCGAGAATGGATGTGACCTCGGACCCGGCATAGGTCGTCGGCACGACGATCTGCAGAAGGTCGCTCCGGTAGGCGATTGCCTTGCCGAGGCCGGTGGTCGAGCCGCCGCCGAGCGAGACGACGCAGTCAGCGCGCGTCTCCGCCACAACTTTCATCGCCGCCTCGGTCACCTCGATCGGCGTATGCATGACGGCGGCGGCGAAGACACCGCAGGCGAGATCACCGATATCATGGGCGAGCGCCTCGGCATCCGGCTTCTGATGCGGAGTGGAGAGAACCAGCGCACGCGTCGCGCCCCACTTCATGATCCAATGCCGCACGCTGTCCCGGCTTCCGTCTCCGAAGACGATGCGGGCGGGGCTGCCTGCATAGGAAAACCTCGTGCTCATGCCGCTCTCCCCGGCTTGGAGCGCACCATCACGAATGTCAGCGCGACGGCCTTTCCCCTCCGGCCATCGATATCGGCCGGATCGAAACTATGAACGAGCTCGGGACGAACACCGAAAAGCGCATCTTCCGCCAGCAACGGATCGCTCGCGTCATAAACATGCGTCGTGATCGTCTCGAAGCCTTCGGCGCGGATCACGAAGTGGAGGTTGGCAGGCCGATGCAGTGGAAACCCCGCCGCCGAAAGCAAGCGGCCGACAGGGCCATCTCCCGGCACGCCGTAACCCGAGGGCACGACGGAGCGATAGGCAACCCGTCCGTCGCTGCCGGTGCGAAACAGTCCGCGAAGGTTATGTTCGGGCTGCAGGTCCGGCTGCTGGTTCTCGTAAAAGCCTTGGTCATTCGCCTGCCAGGTGACGACCGCCGCGCCTGGGATCGGCAAGCCATCGAGATCCTCGACACGAACCGAGACAGCCAGGGGCTCGCCGATACCGTCAAGCGATATCGAGGCTCCGGCCCGGCGCTCCGGCGCATCGTCGCGGAAGAAGGGGCCACGAATGGTATTGGGCGTCGCCCCTTTCGGCCTGCGGGAATTGATCGCTTCAACCAGCGCCGAAGCGCCCGTCAGATCCGACAGCAGCACCCACTCCTGGCGGCGCTCGTCGGAGGCGTGTCCGACATCCGTCAGGAACGCGATGACCTTGCGCCAGTCTTCCTGCGTCGGCCTGAATTGCTTGATGAGGTCGTGGACATGGGCAACGGCGGCGGCGAGCAGCTGCGCGATGTCAGCATCCTTCTGACCGGCCAGCCGCTCGGCAAACACCTCTGACGATGTCGCCTCGCTGAAGGTCAGCGTCGGAATATGGCCCGCCATGCTTTTCCTCCTCATCGCCTGTGGGTGAAGAGAACATTAACAGCGCCTCCGGGGCCAGTTGATGATTTTGTTGCCGATCATTATAACAGATTGTTATGAAGATAGATGAAAGACACCTGATCCAGCTTGCGGCAGTCGTGAAAACCGGAGGCGTCACGGAGGGGGCAGCGCTGCTGGGCCTGGCGCAGTCGGCGGTATCGAGAACGCTCTCGATGCTCGAAAAGCGCGTCGGCGAGCCCCTGTTCATCAAGGGCCGGCGCCCGTTGCAGCCAACGGCCTTTGGCCTGGCGCTGGCCGAGCACGGCTTCGTCATGCTTGCCGCATCCCGCAAGGCCTCAGACCTCGTGGAAAGCTTCCGGATCGGCAATAGCGGCGTCGTTCGGGTGGGCGGCACGCCCTTTTTCATGGATTCCCTGATCGCCGGGCTTTGCGCCGAGTTCCAGGCCACCCATCCCGATGTGCGCATTGATCAGAGCTACGGCTATTTCCCGGATTTGCGCGCCGGATTGAAAGCCGACCAGATCGACATCGCCATCTGCCCGATCGATATTCTCGACGAAGGTTCCGGACTGGAATTCCAGCAAATTCTTCCCGGCCGGAACGTGATCGCCTGCGGGCTCACGCATCCCCTGCTTCTGAAGAGAAAACTGCTGCCGAGCCAGCTTCTGAGCTATCCTTGGGTCGCACCGCCTCCGGGCAGCCCGCTGCTTGCCGACCTCCGCGCCCTGCTCCTGTCCTTCGGCGGCACCGAAATCAAGGTGCGCTACTCCGGTGGCTCCTTGATGGGCGTCATCAACTATCTCAAAGCCTCGGATGCGCTGACCGTCATGCCGCACAGCGTCGTCTTCGCCCAGCGCAAGGAAAGATCGATCACCGCGCTGCCGATCAACATCCCGCATCCGGAACGCGCACTTGCCATCCTCAAGCGCGTCGATGCCCCACGCACACCGGCCGTCGAACAATTCGCCACCTATATCCGCTCCGGCTTCCAGACGCTTCGCCACCTGATCAAGCGGCACGAGGAAGCGGTTATTTGGGGGCAATAGCAACGGGAAATTTGATCGCGTCAACTAGACGCCGCATCACCAACCTAGCCACCTAGCGAGCGCCTGAGATCGACATCCCTTGGCTCCAAGGCAGACAGCGATACCTCGATGCTGCGATCATCTACGATAACACTCACTTCGGCATCACGCTTGCCAACCAGCCTGACATGCGTGGGCTGCCCATCCTCCCAAGACAAGTCGATGACGATCCCATCGCGGATTCTAAGACCCGAGACCGATCCGCCCTGCCACTCGCTGGGCAATGCCGGCAGCAGCCTCAGCTGCCCCGGTTTTGATTGAACCAGCATCTCCAGGATGCCGGCCGCGCCGCCGAAATTGCCGTCGATCTGGAAGGGCGGGTGGGCGTCGAAGAGGTTGGTGTAGGTTCTCTCGGGGCTGAGGAGAAGCTTGACGACGTCGAGGGCGTGGTTGCCGTCGCGCAGCCGGGCCCAGAGATTGATGCGCCAGCCGATGCCCCATCCGGTGGCGTCGTCGCCGCGGATTTCCAGCGAGCGGCGGGCGGCGGCGGCTAGGTCCGGGGTCCTGTCCATGTCGATCTGCCAGCTCGGATAGAGGCCGTAGAGATGCGAGACATGGCGGTGGTGGATTTCCGGCACGTCCATATCCCAGTCCTCAAGCCATTCCTTCAGCTGGCCGGCGGCGCCGATACGGTCGGGCGCAAGGCGCGGCAGGATATCGTCGATCTCCGATACGAGAGCCGCCTCGCCGCCGGTAGAGACGGCGAGCGGACGCAGGAGCGTGAGGAAATCGCGGATCAGCTGGTTGTCCATTGCCGGACCGGCGCAGATCGAAGCGCCGTGCGGGTGGATATTCTCCGGCGAAAGCGACGGGTTGGTGACGAGATAGTCCGTGCCGGGCAGCGGCACGAGCACGTCGAAGATGAATTGGGCGGCCCCTTTCGCTGCGGCGAACAGGCGCTTTCGGGTGGTCTCGGGATCATCGAGGTAATCGCAGACATCGAGAAGCTGCGCCATCAGCCAGATACCGCCGGTCGGCCAGAGGCCCCATTGCGCGCCGTCGATCGGGCCTGTGGCACGCCAGAGATCGGTGTTGTGATGCATGACCCAGCCGCGGGCGCGGTAATGCACCTTCGCCATCTCCTGCCCGGTTTGGGCCAAATCTTCTGCCATGGCGATCAGCGGCTCGATGCATTCGGTCAGATTGGCGGGCGCCGCCAGCCAGTAATTCATCTGCAGATTGATATTGGCGGTGTATTTGCTGCCCCAGGGCGGATCGGTCTGGTCGTTCCAGATGCCCTGAAGATTGGCGGGCTGGGTGCCCGACCGCGACGAGGCGATCATCAGGTAACGGCCGAACTGGACATAGAGCGCCGCCAGAGCCGGATCATGCCCATTGGCGAATTCGGCGACGCGCCGATCCGTCGGCAGGCCTGCGGCAGGCGATGACCCGAGATCGATGGAGAAGCCGCCATAAAGCCGCTGATGCTCGGCGATGTGATCGCGATGAAGATCGGCATAGGCGCGGCGGGATGCACGATCGAGCCTGTCTTCGATATCCCGGTCCGGATTGCCGGAGACGTCGTCATAGCGCCTGAAATTGGTGGCGGCGTCGAGCAGGATAATGAGCTCGTCCGCGGCCTCGACATCGATGCCTCCGGGCGCTGCTCTCAGCTCGCCGCCGCTGTTGATCACCCTGATGCCGAAGGTGAAGCGCAAGGCAGAGGCTATGCCGGACTCAGATTTACCGGTACCGGACAGTATCAGCTGCTGCGGTTCGATCTTGCTCAGCGCGCTGCGCTGCGGGCTGTCGATCGAGATACTTCCGCTGATCGCCCCTTTCCTGTCGGCGGAAAGCCGCATCACAAGGATATCATCGACAGGCGAAATGAAGGTCTCGTGGCGGAAGCTGACGCCATCGACCGTGTAGGAGGCGACCGAGGTTGCCGTTGCGAGATTGAGGTTTCGGCGGTAGCCGGAGACGTCCTGCCGATGGGAGAGCTCGATCCGAAGATCGCCGACCGGCTGATAGGACATCTGCTTGATCGGCCGCGCCATCAGATGTGCCTCGGCCATGGCTTCGGCCTCGGCATAGCGCCCCGCAAAGATCAGCTCCCTCACCTGCTGCAGGTAAGCGTAGGCGTCAGGATTGACCGGCTGATAGGGGCCGCCGGCCCAGAAAGTCGATTCGTTGATCTGCAGCCGCTCGTGATGCGGATCGCCGAAGACCATAGCACCGAGCCGGCCGTTGCCGAGCGGCAGGGCGTCCGTCCAAAGGCTGGCCGGCCTGTCGTACCAGAGAATATCGTCGTTCATGATCACTCCGCCGGAATGGCGTTTGCAGGTTTCAGATCGCGGAGGCGTTGACCGTCTGCGCCGAACAGCAGCGCCTTGCGCGCCGGGAAGGCCGCGGTCACCGTCTCGCCGGGACGGCGCGATGTCTCGGAACGATCCTCGACGATGACGGATTGCCCGGAGGACAGCGTGCCGTAGATGAAGCGCGTCCCGCCGAGGTTTTCGACGACATCGACCTTCACCTCGATGGCGCCGCCGGCGCCCTCCTGCCCGGTGAAATGTTCCGGCCGGATGCCGACCTTGACGGGAACGTCACGGCCGCCGCCATACATCAGATCCGGGCGGAAGCTCGCGCCGCAATCGAGCCTGACGAGCCCGTCCACCCCCAGCGTTCCCTCCAGGAAATTCATGCGCGGCGAGCCGATGAAACCGGCGACGAAGAGGTTGTCCGGATCGGCATAGAGCATGTCCGGCGTTCCCATCTGCTCGATCTTGCCGGAGCGCATGACGACGATCTTGTCGGCAAGCGTCATCGCTTCCGTCTGGTCATGGGTGACATAGATCATCGTTGCGCCGATGCGGCGATGCAGCTTGGCGATCTCGACGCGCATCGAGACCCTGAGTTCCGCGTCGAGGTTGGAGAGCGGCTCATCGAACAGGAAGACTTCGGGATTGCGGACGATCGCCCGGCCGATTGCCACGCGCTGGCGCTGGCCGCCGGAAAGCTGGGCAGGCTTGCGTTTCATCAGCGGCTCGATCTGCAGCGTTGCGGCCGCGGCGGCGACGCTGCGCGCAATCTCGTCCTTCGCCATGCCGGCCATTCGGAGCGAAAAGCCGATATTCTGCTCGACGGTCATATGCGGATAGAGCGCGTAATTCTGGAAGACCATGGCCACGCCGCGCTCGATCGGGTCGGCCTCGTTCATCCGCCGCCCATTGATCTTGAGGTCGCCGCCGGTGATTTTTTCGAGACCGGCGATCATCCGAAGGAGCGTCGATTTTCCGCATCCGGACGGGCCGACGAAAACGGTAAACGAGCCGTCATCGATGCTCAGGTTGAGGCCGCCGATGGCTTCGAAACTGCCATAGGACTTGTCGATATTCTGCAGTTCAACGCTGGCCAAAGCTTCCTCCCTTTAACCGCTTGGCGGGCAGCGCGCGTCAGGTCACCCTGCGCGTCGAGCCTCGCAGGATGATGTCGCATTCCAGAACGACGCTGCGCGTCGCCCCGCCCGCCGGTTCCGCCAGACGCTCGACGAGAATGTCGGTAATCGTTTCGGCAATGCTGGCGACTGGCTGCGCCACGGCGGTGATTCCCGCCTCGTAGAGGCGGAAAACAGCGACGTCGTCGAAACTCGCCAGCGACACGTCCTCGGGCACATGACGGCCGTTCTCCTTCAGCCAGCTGAGCGCGCCGACGGCCATGCCGTAGTTGGCGGAAAAGATCGCGGTCGGCGGGGTCTCCACCGACATCAGCCGCTTGGTCGCCTCGTAGCCACCGTCCATCCGCCAGTTGCCGCGTACGGCAAGTGCCGGATCGGGCGCGATCCCCCGTTCGCGTAGCGCCTGCTCGTAGCCTGCCAGGCGCTCGATGCCGGACGAATTGCGCGGATCGCCGGTCAGGATGCCTATGCGGCGGTGGCCGAGGTCGATCAGGTGGCTGACCAGCCGATAGCTCGCCTTGTGGTTCTCGACCATCACCCGGTCTGCCGCGAGGCCTCTAACGTCGTTGTTGTAGAAGATGATCGGGATGTCATGGTTGATGAGATCGTCGACGCGGTCATAAACCTCGGCCGTCCCGTCCATGATGAGCGCATCGACGCGCTGGGCGGCGAAGAAATCAAGCGCTTCGGCCACGACACGCGGATCGCCGCCGTGGCAATAGGTCAGGAGCGCCCGCCCGGTCCGGCGCACGGAATTTGCCAGATGCTCCAGCATGCGCGCATGGAACTCGTCGAAGGTCGGCACCAGGAAGCCGATCATGTGCGTCAGGTCGGTGCGGATCGACGCAGCGGCGGCATTGCGCTTGTAACCGAGATCCTGGATCGCCCGTTCGATCTGTTCGCGGTTCGAGCGGCGGATCGTCTGGCCGTTGAGATAGCGCGACACGGTGCCGACCGCGACATCTGCCACCTTGGCAACGTCGATGATCGTCGCTCCGCGCTTTCTCCCAGCTGTGTGATCCGTCTCGTCCATTTCAAGCAAACCCCTGCACGTCTATCGCCAAAACGGCGCCCCAATAACGCCATTTCGTCATATAACCCAGCGCCTTGCCGCCCACCAGCGTAAGCGGCAAAGGCGCTAGGTGCGGCCGTCCGGCGACGGCCGCCTCAATCAGGCGCCTTCGAAGACCACGGCGCTGTGGATGTGGAGGCGCGGCACGGTGATGCTGACGGCGCCATCGGCGGCGGCATGCCAGGCGAGCTCCTCGCCGGTCATCGCGTCGAATACCCGCTTCGGCTTCTCAGGCAGGCGCACCGTTGCATTGATCGGGCCGATCGCCGGAATGTCCTCGATCATCTCCATCACCCGCGTCGAACCGTCGTCACCGCGGACAGCCTTGCCGCGGATCTGCGGCGGCCCGTAGAGAAGGTGCAGGACATGGCGGTTGTGCTCGACCTGGCGTGTCAACGTTGCGCGGCCCGAAGACGGAAGGTCGGTGACCATGGCCGGGTTCGGAACGAGGCGGTCGAGAAGACCGCGCACGACATATTTGTAGAGCGGCTGACCCATGGCCCGGTAGAGCCGGAAGATCGGATAGGCGATATAGGCCGCACCGCGATGTTCGGTGACGGCGGCACCCAGCATATCAGCATCCGGATTGTCGGGCGCGTGCTGATGCGAGCAGAAGTGCTTGTAGGAGCGATTGAAATAGGACGGGTAGATGCCGGCAAGCACCATTGCGCCGGTAGAGCGAACGGTCTCCGCCTCGTCGTAAAAGACGAAGGCCGTTTCCGGCATCGACGTGTCGAGGACCTTGTCGGCCTTCACATAGCTCGGCTTGAAGGACACCGGTTCGGGCTGGCGCTCGATGCCGAAATCGACGGCAAAGCGGCCGTCTTCGCCCAGACCCGAGCGCCAGGAAGCGATGAGCTTGCCGCCATTGGAAAGGTAGGTCTTCAGCCGGGCCGCGAGGGCGGCATCGACAGTAATTTCGTCGGGCAGGACCAGCAGCCGATACTGTTCAAAACGGGCCGAGATATCAATGACATCGAAGGGGCGCTTCAACTCCTGCAGCATCTGCGCGGTGCCATCGTCGCTCGGATGGTTTCTGGCCCCTTCCGGATTCATATGCTCGGCAGAAAGGATGGCGATTTCGGAGATCTGCCTGGCGCCTTCCAGGAAAGGCTCCATTTTTTCGACGCGCCGGTAGGCGGGTGCGATCGAGGCATAGGTGTCCGGGTTGATCGCACCGTTCGGATGCAGCTGATCGCCGACCAGACATTTGGAACCGAGCGCGATCATCTGTGCGCATTCATATTCCAGGGCGTCGGGATGCTTGAAGCCGCCGAACTCGCCCCAGGACGTGTGGAATTTTCCGGTATGCGCGAGAAAATCCATGCCGAGCGTTGCCGCATAGCGCGCGCTCGAGGGGAAGTGGTCGTAGCCCCAGCCCCCCGTCGGTAGGCTTTCGAGCTCGAGATGCGAATAGGTTCCGAAGCGCTCCGGCCCCTGCTTGTGAATGTGGCCGCAATTGTAGAACACCCGCAGGCCAGGGAATTCTTCGAACAGCGCCTTGCTCGTCTCGCGGCGGAACTGCTCGTTGACGGCCTCATCGTTCTTCAGCCGATCGGCGGGATTCTCAGGATCGAGACCCTCGCATTGCATGCGCTCGACACAGGCGGCGCAGACGCAATCGGGCGTCAGGATGATGTCAAAGAACAGGCCCTGCGTCGGATAGATCTGGGCGACTTCGCGTGCCTGATCGAGAATGTATTTCCTCAATCCCTCGTGATTGAGGCAGAGGGTGTGCCAGGCCGGGCTCAGCTGCTTGCCTGCCGAGGGATCGCCGGGAAGCGCGTGCTGGTAGCGGTTGGATGCGCTCATCGCCCGCCATTCCGGATGCTCGCGCGCCGTCAGCTCATCCCACTGGACCGAGATATAGATCGGGCTTTCGATATCGGCGGCAGAGAGAGCCTTGACCATATCGCCGAGCAGATCCGGCCGCGCCAGATGCGGATGCGGCTTGCCGACCTTGGTCGGATAATAGGACCAGCCGTGATGGCACTTGGCGAAGATCGTGATCGAATCCACATGCGCCGCCTTCAGCGTCGAGACGAAAGCCTCCGGATCGAAATCCGAGCCGATGCCCGGAATATGCTCAGAGGTGTGGAAATCGAGATGGATCTGGCGGTAGCGAAGCGGCTTGTTGGTAAGTTTCGGCATGGTTCTATTCCTTTGCGCCGGTGCGGGTCTGCGAGCCGGCGGCGAACTGACGTTGGAAGACGAGGAAAACGACAAGCGGGACGATGGTGGTGATGATGGCGGCCACCGATCTCTGGTCCCAGTTGATTTCGTAGCTGCCCGAAATGCGGGCAAGCAGCACCGGAAGCGGAACATCGCTGCGCAGGAAGAGCATCGGCAAAAGCAGCGCGTTCCATGTCCAGAGGAACTGCAGGATGCCGACCGCAAAGATCGGCGACAGGCTGTTCGGCAGCACCACATGGCGGAAGGTCGCGAGTGGGCCGCAGCCATCGATCCGGGCCGCCTCGACGAGCTCCCGCGGAAAGTCCTCGAAGAAGTTTTTGACGAGGAAGATCGACCAGGCAAAGGACAGGCCGACATAGGGGATCAGCACCGAGAAGATGCTGTCGATCAGCCCGAGATCGCGCCAGAGCGTGAAGAGCGGGATGATCACCACCTGCTGCGGCAGTACGAAGGCATTGATGATCAGGATCAGCAGCAGGCGCCTGAACGGGAAATTCAGGAAGTGGAAGGCGTAGGCGGCTGCCGGCGTCAGAAGCATCGTCAGCGCCGTTGCGATCGCCGCGGTCTTCATCGTCACCCACATCGAGGGTGCCAGCGGATACTTGTCCCAGACCTTGCGCCAGGCATCGAGCGTGAAATCGAAGCTCTCGAAATGCCACCATCCGAGCGACACGCCTTGCGGTGGTCGCAGCGAGGTGACGACGATGCCGAGGATCGGGATCACCCAGATACAGGCGACGATGCCGACGGCGATAATGATCCAGCGGGGTGCTTTGCCAATCATCGTGCACCTGCCGTCCGCTGGATGATCGCGGGAATGGAGACGATGAGAACGGCGAGCAGCAGGATGACGGTGGCGGCCGCCCCGTAGCCCAATTTGAACTGGGTCATGGACTCGCGGTACATGAAATAGCCGACCGTCTCCGTGGAACGCACCGGCCCGCCGCCGGTCAGGATGTAGATGATATCGAAAGCGCGCAGCGCGCCGAGCAGGTTGATGAAGATGGCGACGCGAACGCCCGGCATCGACAGCGGCATCATGATGTGGCGCATGGTCGAGACCGGCTTGGCGCCATCCATATAGGCCGCTTCCAGCACCGATTTCGGGATCGCCTGGATGGCGGCAAAGATCAGCATCAGCGGCAGGCCGACACCGCTCCAGGAGGCGGCGATGATCAGCGCCCAGAGCGCCGTATTGGCGTCACCGAGCCAGGCGTGCGCAAAACCCTGGAAGCCAAGAAGCTGGATCAGCGAATTGAGCAGCCCCCCGGCATCCGGCCGGTAGATGCCGAGCCACATATAGCCGGACACTGCCTCCGATATGCCGAAAGCCGCAAAGATCATCACCCGGAAGGGCAAGGTTTCGCGCGGCGCAAAGGCGCACATCATCGCCAGAACCCAGCCGATCCCCACCGAGATCACCGTCGTCCCGATCGTGAAGATCAGCGTCGTCAGCAGCGTATGGCGGAAGGCCGCGTCAGCAAACAGCTTGGCGTAGTTTCCGAAGCCGATGAAGGCCGGCTTTCTGAGCCCCTGGATATCCCAGAAGCTCAGCCGGATCGTTTCCGCCAGCGGATAGACGACGGCGATCGCAAAAAGCACGATCACCGGTGCGATCAGGATGAGTGCGGCGGGCGTGTCCCTGAGCAGACGCCGGCGGCCCTGGATGCCAGCCAGCGGAGAACCCTGCATCACGCCCGCCGCTCCCCGGACAGGGGAAGCGGAGGAGCCCAGCATCAGTAAGACCCTTGGGCCTTGGCCTCGATGGCAGCGAGCACCGTGTCGATATTCGCCTCCGACGGATCCTGCAGGAATTTCTGCAGCTGGACGCGATACTCGTCGACGAGGTCGCCGGGCAGCAGATCGCCGAGCACGAATTGTAGCCTGGAGCTTGCGACGGCTTCCGTCGCCACCTTCTGGGCTTCGCCATAGAGCGACTTGTCGACATTGCTGCTCGGCGAGGCATAACCTGCCTTGGCGAGAATATTGGCGGCTTCGGCGCTGGTCCAATAGTCGAGGAATGCGTCCGCGGCCTTCGGGTTGGCGCCGTTTGCCGTGACCAAGAGTTCCTTGGCATCGACACTCGAGGTGTCGTCATGACCCATGCCGAGTGCTGGGAACTGGAAGAGACTGTAATCCTTGCCTTCGACGAGCTTGTAGTCGTTCTTGGCGCGGTTGTTCATCCACATGCCGATCAGCAGGTAGTTCTTGGCATTGGCCTGGAAGATCTGGTCGGCTTCGCCATCCCAGTCATTGGCGAGCATGCCGTTGGTGGCGCCGCAGCAGCCGGCCTGCAGCATCTGGCTGTATTTCGTCAGCGCCGTCTTCACCACCGGATCGGTCCAGGGGATCTGATGCGCGGCAAGCTTCGCCGCCGTCTCGACGCCGGCCGTCCTCAGGAGCAGTGTTTCGAACCACTCGGCATGCGCCCAGTATTTGCCGGGGATGGCGACCGGGGCCGAAAAACCGGCTGCCGTCAGCTTCGCGAAGGTTGCGACGAACTCGTCCCAGGTCTTCGGCGGCGCGGTGATGCCGGCCTTGGCGAGATGTTCCTTCTTGTACCAGATGCCGGAACGGTCGCCGAACGTGTAGGTCAGGCCGTAGGTCTTGCCATCGATGGCGCCGAGATCCTTCCAGGACTGGCTAATGACCTTGTCCCAGCCGAAGCTCTTCCACTGGTCGTCGACGGGCCGGAGCATGCCGGCATCCAGCAGCTCCTTGCGGAAGGCGGGCCAGGTGTTGATCAGCACATCGACCACCTCGCCGCCCATCAGCGCCGTGCGGATACCGCCACGCATGTCGCCCTGGCCGGTGATCAGCACCTCGCGGATCTTCACATCGGGATATTTCTTCAGGAACCCGGCCTGAACCGTCTTCATCATGTCGGCTTCGGAACCGCCGAGCCAGTTGAGCACGACAAGCTCGCCGCTGACGGCCTCCTGTGCCCGGGCACCGCCCGTCATCGCTACTAGGGCCGCACTCCCGGCCCCTGCAAGCAGGGTGCGGCGGCTGATTTCAGGCATAAATCTACTGCTGCTGGTCATGTCACGTCCTCCCAAACGTTGACTGTCGCATTCGGCATTCAATTTAGTTGAAACGTTATCATCTAAATCGATGGTCGCAAGTGTTTTTTGTCGATAATCAAACGATACACCGTAGGTGGTTGGAAAGATTGGAAAAATTTGCGGGATTGCGGGGAGTGGCATCGGCTAGGACGATGGCAGCACTAGCTCCCCTGCCCCAACGACATCAGCGTGGCGGCCGAAATTCTTCTGGTCGCGGGAGCCTACCGGGCCAGACAAAAAGCGTGCGGCTCAGCTGAGCCGCCGCACGGATCCAAATTCAGTCATAAATCTTGCTGACGAGGCGTTGGCACGCAGCAACGACACCGTCCGGATCCATAAGCAGCGCACCGCCGACAAGATACATGATGTCGTTGCCATAGGCTGCGCGCATCTCGGCGACACGATCGAGCGTCATGCCGCCGCCCGGAGCCGGCGCGATGGTTTTCAGGCCACCCAGTTTTGCCGAGCAGGCAGAAGAGATCGACAGGCACTCCTCGCGGCTGAAGCCGAAACGGCCACCGAAATTCGGATAGATGACGGCATCAGCCCCCATCAGCCTGTGCAGGGTTCCGAAGAAGGTACGATGCGTGAAGCCGCAATCGGGTGACACGACGTTGGCGCCGGAGAAGGCCGGATGAGAGACGATCGGCAGCGTGAAATCCCGATCGGCGGCGAGTGTGCGGATGATATCGTAGCCGGCAAGAGCCGGTGCGATCATGACGCCGCCTGCCCCCGCTTCCTGCGCCTCTTTGGCTCGCTCGACGATTGCCGTCGCGGGTCCGGTGATATTCGGAACGAAGCTCGTCCTGCCGCCGGTTTTGGCGTTGGCCTCGCCGACAGCCGCGACACAGGCCTTCAAACGTTCACTGAATGGAGAGGTCCGTTGGTCGACAAGACCGTGATCGTCCTTGACGAAATGCACACCGCCAATCGCGAAGTCGTGGGCCAGACTGGCCAGCTCCTTTGTCGACAAACCGACCGGTTTAATCGCCGACATGAGCAGAGGCGCCTCGCCTATTCCGGCGCGCGCCCGCAAGCCGGCAATGCCGTGGCGCGGTCCCTTGCAGAGATCGAGAATGCCGGATGAAAGACCGATATCTTCCACCTTCAGACCCGGCTTGATGGAACTGTTGCCGAAGACGATGTTGAGGAACTGCAGGAAATCGCCGCCGACATCATCCTCGGAATAGGAGATGGTCGCCAGAAAGCCCGACCGGCTGTCTCTCACCTGTTCGATGCCCTCCAGGCGGCCGAGGATCACATCCTCGACATAGCCCTTCGGGACAGCAGCGCGTGGGATCTCGACGGTTTGCTCAAGCGCGATGTCGAGCGCCCGTGCCTTCGCCTCGGCAGCGTCGGCCCCACGGATGAAATAGGTGACGGTAAAACGCTCAGCCATCAAAGCGCCTCGGCCTTCTGCGCCGAATGAACGTGATCGAGGCGCACCTCCATCAGCTCTTCCTCGCCGATATCGAGCTTCTTGCCGAGAAGCTCCTCAATGGCTGAGACGAGGGCGCCGGCGTCGAGACCATATTTCTTCATCAGATACGGCTTGGAGGCGCCATGTGCAAAGGTGTCGTTCAGACCGAGCCGCTTCAGCCGGATGCCAAGTCCTTCCTCGGCGAGGATTTCGGCCACCAGTGAGCCGAGGCCGCCTGTCACCAGGTGATTTTCCAGCGTGACGATGCCCTTCTTGCCGCGCGCGGCCTTGAGCAGCCCTGCCCTGTCGAAGGGTTTCAACGTCGAGACATGCAGATGATGAACGCCGATCTTGCGATCGGTCAGCGGTCCAATCGCGCGGAGCGCTTCTTCGGTGCAGACACCCGAGCTCACCACGAGAATGTCATCTCCCTCGGAAAGCGTGCGCAGCTTGTTGAATTCGAATGGCGTGGAGAAGAGCCTCGGCACTTCCCCGCGCAGCACGCGCACATAGACCGGGCCGTCTATGGCGTCAGCGACCTCCAGCACGGTTTCGACTTCGGTCGCGTCGCCAGTTTCCAGCACGGTCATGTTCGGCACTGCGCGCATCACCGAAATGTCTTCGATCGCTTGGTGGGTGATGCCGCCGGGCGTCGTGATCCCCGGAAGGAAGCCCATGAGGCGCACTTTGCGATTGGAATAGGCGATGGAATTGATCAGCTGATCATAGGGACGGCGATAGAGAAACACCGAAAACGTATGAAGAAACGGGCGATAACCCTGCATGGCGAGGCCGGCGGCGAACGACAGCATGTTCTGCTCGGCCATGCCAAGCGAGAGAAACTGCTCGGGGTGCCGGTCTCTGAAACCATCGACCTCACAGGAAGAGGTCAGGTCCGCCGAAAGGCATAGCACCTCGGGTCGCGTGACGGCGAAGGCCTCGAACGCCTTGGCATAGGGACGATTGACAATCTCGACCATAATCAGGCCCTCTCTGCTGCGTTCATGTCGATGCCGAGTTCGGCGGCAAGGGCTGTCTGCATTTCCAACCGCTCGTCCGAACTCTTGAACCGCACGTAATGCAGGCGCGGGAAGCGCTTCTTCAGGAAGTTCATGCCCTGATAGGGTGACGTGTTGGCGAGGATCACCAGCGGCTTCCCGGCTTCGGCGCTGGCCGCCGCTTCCCGGAGCGCATTGAGGTCGTGACCATCGACCGAACGGCATGTCACGCCGAAGGAGCTCACTCGCGCGGCAAGATCGCCGAGATCGAGCACGGAGGACATCGCACCGTCGCATTGCTGCCGGTTCACGTCGACGATCACCCGGATATTGTCGATCTGGTGATAAGACATGGCCGCGAGGCACTCCCAGGTCTGTCCCTCCTGGAATTCCCCATCCGACATGTAGACCCAGACCTTACCGGGTTCGCCCTTTCTCGATCGCGCCCAGGCGACACCCGAGGCCATGGAAAGCCCCTGTGCCAGCGAGCCGGTCGTTACTTCCATCCCGGGGCTATGCTCGGCGCCGATCATCTCGACTGACCCGCCGTCCTTGTTGAAGTGGTCGAGTGCATGCTCGTCCATGCGTCCGGTCTCGATCAGGGCCGAGTAGATGACCAGCGCATAATGTGCCGGCGAAATGAAAAGCCGATCGAACTCGGGCGCGAACGGGCCGTGGTAGCCAGCACCGGTGAATGCGTCGGGATTATGTGCCGATGGTACGCCTGCGAATGGCAGTGGCACCTTGGGAAGCGTAGGCGCGCCGAGCGTCAGAAATTCGTTATAGAGCAGCGCAAGGCTTTCTGCGGCAGAGCAGGCCTGGCTCAGATAGCCGCCATTGTTTGCCATCGTATGGAAGAAGACCCGGCGCCGGATTCCGAGGGCGATGTCTTCCGTGGATTTGTGGTTGGATAGGGTCATCGTCTCAGTTCCGTTCGGGGAAAAGTGCTTTCAGACCTTCCGGCGACGGCGTTGCGATGCCGCGCTCGGTTATCAGGCCGGTGATCAGACGAGCAGGCGTAACGTCGAAGGCCGGGTTGGCGGCGGGGCTTCCTTCGGGCGAAATGCGCACGCTTGAGATAGAGCCATCTGCCGCCTTTCCCTGAACAAAGTTGACTTCGTCGGCAGAGCGCTCCTCGATCGGGATTTCCTTGATGCCGTCATGCACCGTCCAATCGATCGTCGGCGACGGCAGGGCGACATAGAAGGGTACGCCATTATCGCGTGCAGCGAGCGCCTTCAGGTAAGTTCCGACCTTGTTGCAGACATCCCCATTCGCCGTCGTGCGGTCGGTGCCGACGATGACCATGTCGATATCGCCGTGCTGCATCAGATGGCCGCCGGCATTGTCGACGATCAGCGTATGCGGCACGCCATGGCCATTCATTTCCCAGGCCGTGAGATAGGCGCCCTGGTTCCGCGGCCGGGTTTCGTCGACATAGACGTGAACCGGAATGCCTTCCTCAACGGCCATATAGATCGGCGCGGTCGCTGTACCGTAGTCAACGGTCGCAAGCCAGCCAGCATTACAGTGGGTGAGGACGCGCACCGGTTCGCCGGGCTTCTTGCCTGCTGCGATCTTCCGAATGATATCCAGGCCATTGGCGCCGATCGCCCGATTGAGCTGAACATCCTCTTCCGCAATTTCGGCAGCGCGCTTGTAGGCGGCCTCGGCCCGTTCGCTTTCCGGCAAGGGCCGCAGGTGATCGCGCATCGCATTCAGCGCCCAGCGCAGATTGATGGCGGTCGGGCGCGTTTCGTTGAGCTCTTCCCAGACAGCATCGAGATGCTTGTCCGAGGGGTCAACCGCCATGGCGATCGCAACGCCGTAGGCGGCCGTCACGCCGATCAACGGCGCGCCGCGAACCCACATGTCGCGTATGGCGACCGCGACCTCGGCGACGGTCTTCAGCGTAACGACACGAAACTCGTGCGGCAGCCAGCGCTGGTCGATGATATCGACGGCGCGGCCGTCGTCGTTGAGCCATATAGTGTGGTAATGGCGTTCTCCGACTTTCACGCGATAGTCTCCTTTTCTAGCCGCTCCACAGTCTCGCGAATGTCGCGGAGACTGTGGATACGTTGCCGGTTGACGGCGATGTGGCGCCCGAACGTCAGCGCCTTGCTTTCGCAATGCGCGCGGCGGTCGGGGTCGGCGATGGTTTCAAAATCGGCGTTGTGGGCAAGGCCGAGGATGCGGCGGTGGATTTCGATGCCGGCAAAGCCCAGCATCTCACCCCATATTTCGCTGATGACGAGGTTCAACGCCTGCTCGGCAGCGAGCGCATCGTTGCGGCTCTCGAAGAGGCTCGCCTGATAGAGGATACCCTTGCGCTCGGTGCGCCACAGGCTCGAAAACTCGGCGCGGAATGTTTCCCAGAGCGTGTCGATCGTATCGAGCAGGTAAGCGCGCATACCGTCACGCGCGCCCGGCGCGGTCTCATGACCGGACTGTGAAAAATAGCTCATCCAGAAATTGGCGATCAGCATGCCGACATCGAAGCTGATCGGTCCGTAGAAAGCGAATTCCGGATCGATGACGCGTGTTTCGTCATCGGTCACCATGACGGAACCGGTATGCAGGTCGCCGTGGCAGAGCGTTTCCGCCTTGGCCGAGAAGATGTGCTTCAGGCGTTGCGCCTCCACCTTCAGGTCGCGGTCGGCGCGAAGCTCGGCAACAAGGGGATCGAGCTGTGGCGTCGTGTGACGATTGAGCGCCGCCTCGAAGTAAGGGTCCGAGAACACGAGGTTCTCCGTGATGTCGCAAAGCTCGACATTGTCACTGAACAGCGCGACGTCAGCCTTCTTGTCGCGCGTCGGCATATGGAGATCCGAGCCGCGGAAAAGCGTGCGGGCGACGAACAGCCCGAGATCGCGGCCGATCTTCGGCAGCTCGCGCCCATCGATCAGCGCGCGGCGCAGGATGACGTGCGGCGTCAGGAACTCCATGACGATGATGGCCTGCGCCTCGTCGAAGAGAAGGACCTCCGGCACCATGCCGGGATCACGCGCGCCCTGGCGTTTCAGCGCATGATATTCGAAGAACGAGCGTTTGAGCGGCAGCGGCCAGCTCTCGCCGACCAGGCGCACATAGGGCAACGCCTGCTTGACGATCACTGTGCCTTTCTCGCCGGTGACGATGAACACCAGATTGAGGTTGCCGTCACCGACCTCATGGACCTGCCAACGGCCGCAATCGTCCCCGATTCTTTGCGTGATCGCAGCGTTGCCGCCGAGCCGTACCGGCAATGACTCTATACTCAACGCCTCAAAGACGTGGCTATCCATATGTTCTCCTCCTGAACATGGGGCCGCCTCCTCTGCCTGCCACCATGCCCTCTTTGCCCACAGCTAAGGCATCATTCTGTCAAATGTCAACCGCCTTGACATTTGACGAGATGCTGTCCTAACTTGGGATCAATGGGAGGAGAAAATGAGCGAACAGGCATTGTTTCGCATTGAGGGCGTGCGCAAATCCTTCGGTCCGGTACCGGTCCTGCAGGGTGTGGACTTCGACCTCAAGGCAGGCGCAGTGACGGTATTGATGGGCGCCAACGGCGCCGGCAAATCTACGCTCGTCCGCATCCTTTCCGGGGTCTACATGCGAGACGCGGGCACGATCACGCTGGCTGCGAGCGCTTTCGATCCGGCGACACCGGCTGAAGCGATCCGCGCTGGCGTCGTCACCGTTCACCAGAACATCAATGACGGCGTCGTTGCCGATCTCGACGTGGCGACCAACCTCACGCTCGACCGGCTGAACGGACGCGGGGCGCGGCTGTTCTTCAATCCGCGCAGGGTGCGGCGCGAGGCTGCCGTGGTCGCGTCCCGCATGGGGCTCGCGATCGATCTGGGCGCCAATATCAACGACCTGACGCTTGCCGACCGGCAGATGGTGGCAATCGCGCGCGCCATGGCGCACGAACCAAAAGTGCTGATCCTTGACGAGCCGACGTCGTCACTCTCCAGCGCCGAGGCGAACCGGCTGTTTGATCTCGTCGACCGCCTTAAGGCGCGCGGCGTCGCTATTCTCTACATCTCGCATCGCATGTCGGATATCCGCCGCCTAGCAGACAGCATCGTGGCGCTGCGCGATGGCCGCATCACCGGCCGCTTCGAAGGGCCGGAGCTTGATTACGAAAGCGCGGTCAACGCCATGCTTGGCCGCAAGGTTTCCGCCGGCGCCGTCGCCGTGCGCGATGCCGGCGCGCCGGTGTTCAGCGCTCGCGGCCTCAAGCTTTCCGACCAGACGCGGCCGTTCGACTTTGATCTCGGCGATGGCGAAATCGTTGCGGTCACCGGCCTTGTCGGCGTCGGCAAGACGGCGCTCGCCGAAACGTTGTTTGGCGAGCGTGCGCCGTCAGCCGGTGAAATGACGCTGGACGGGGTGCGCTATGCGCCGAAGACAACGGGACAGGCGATCGCCCGGGGCGTCTTCCTCGTCGCCAAGGACCGCGCGATGAGCGGCATCGTGCCGGATTTCAACATCTACGAAAATATCAGCCTGCCCTTCCTGCGCCGTCTCTCATTCCTCGGCATCGCCAGCCGGCGGGCGGAAAGGGCGAAGGCACGCCAGCAGATTTCGTCGCTCGGTGTCGTCTGCCGCAGTGAACGTGACGAGATGCACACCCTGTCGGGCGGAAACCAGCAGAAGGTAATGGTCGGGCGCTGGCTCTCCGAGGCCTCCCGCCTGCTCATTCTCGACGAACCCTTCCAGGGCGTCGATATCGCAGCTCGCCGCGATATCGGCGAAAAACTCAGGGCGTCGGCGGCCGGACGGGCCACCATTCTTTTTCTGACAGAGCTCGACGAAGCCTTTGAAGTCGCCGACCGCATTTTCGTGATGTCGGAACAAACCATCGTCGGCGAGCATCGCAATGCCGACATCGATGTCGATCGGCTGCTCTCCGAGTTCGCCGGGCAATTCTATCAACAGGTCAGCGCATGATGATGAGTGAAGAGAGCAAATCCACCGGCGCCGTTGCTCCGCCAGCCCTGAACATCCGTGAGGCCGCAATCAAATACGGCTTCCTCGTGCTGCTCGCCGGCATGGTGCTCTATTTCTCGCTGGTCACCGGCGGTTTCGCCTCACCGCAAAGCGCGGTCTTCATTCTGCAATCCGTGTCGATCACCGGCATCCTGGCGCTCGGCGTTACCGCAACGCTCGTCGTCGGCGGCTTCGACCTCTCGATCGGCTCGGTCGCCACCACAGCAATGATGGCGTCGTCCTACGTGATGGTCGTCATGGGTGGCGATGCGGTGACCGCGACACTCGCGTGCCTTGCCGTCGGCGTTCTCGTCGGCCTGATCAACGGTATCATCATCGTCTACATGCGCGTTCCCGATCTTCTCGCGACGCTCGGCATGATGTTCCTGCTGCTCGGCCTCCAGCGCATCCCGACCGAAGGACGCTCGATCGCGACAGGCATGACGCTGCCGGACGGTTCGACGGCGACCGGCGCCTTCAGCCCCGGCTTCCTGGCGCTCGGCCGCCACCGTTTCGATCTGATCCTGCCTAATCTCGTGCCGGTTTCCGTGGTGGTGCTGATCGTACTCGCGATCGTGATCTGGTTCTTTCTTCAATACACGCGCTTCGGCCGCATGATGTATGCGGTCGGCTCCAACGAGCGCGCCGCAAGCCTGGCCGGCGCGCCGGTCAATGCCTACAAGATCTGGGCCTACATCATCTCCGGCGTCTTCGCTTCCATCGGCGGCATCCTGCTTGCGGCCCGCCTCGGCCGCGGCGACATCGCCTCGGGCAACAATCTGCTCCTGGATGCCGTCGCCGCAGCCCTGATCGGCTTTGCCGTGCTTGGCGCGGCCAAACCGAATGCCTTCGGCACTGCCGTCGGCGCGCTCTTCGTCGGCATCCTGCTGCAGGGCCTGACGATGATGAACGCTCCCTATTACACCCAGGACTTCGTCAAGGGCGCCGTCCTCGTCGTCGCCCTGATTTTCACCTTTGCGCTCTCGAAAAGAGGCAAACGCTGAGGCGGGAGGCCTCAGCGGACAACCAAAGTTCACCAGTGGAGGAGACTGACATGAATTTTACACGCAGAACCCTGGGCAAGCTGACGCTCGGGCTGATGGCCGCGGCCTCGTTTGCCGCGCCGTCCTTTGCAGCTGACATGCCTAAGCCGTTCGACAAGCCGGGCGACGTGAAGATCGCGCTCGTGCGCTATCTTTCGACCGGCGACTTTTTCCAGTCCTATCTCGCGGGCGTCGAAGCGCAGGCCAAGGCACTCGGCGTCCAGCTCCAGGTCTTCGACAGCCGCCAGGATGCCGCCCTCCAGGCCGATATGGTCGACCAGGCGATCGCCCTTGGCGTACAGGGCATCATCATTCAGCACGGCCTGACGGAATCCATGAAGGAAGCCGCCCAGCGTGCCGTCGACGCCGGCATCAAGGTCGTCGCCTTCGACGTCAACGTCGAGAACCCGAAGATCCCGCAGGTCGAACAGTCCGACCGTGACCTCGCCCGCCTCGCGCTTGAGCAGGCGATCAAGGATAACGGCGAGAGCTTCAAGGCGGGTTACGTCTATGTCGCCGGCATCGCGCCGCTCGACCGCCGCGACGAGACCTGGAAGGAATTCAAGGGCAAGTATTCGGGCATCAACGAAGCTGCCCAGTTCGGCACGATGGACAACCCGATTGCAAACTCGGTCGCCAATCAGGCACGCTCGGTGATTTCGGCCAATCCTGACATCACCGTGATGTTCGCCCCCTACGACGAATTCGCCAAGGGCGTGAAGATCGCCGTCGACGAAGCCGGCCTGTCTTCCAACGTGAAGATCTATTCGGCTGACATCTCAACCTCCGACATCGCCGCTATGCGCGAGCCGGGCTCCGCCTGGGCCGCAACAGCCGCGACCAACCCGGCCGTGGTCGGCCAAGTCTCGGTGCGCTCGCTCGCCATGCTGCTGGCCGGCGAAGATCCGGGCAAGCAGGTCATCGTCCCGCCGACGCTGATCACCCAGAAGGATCTCAACGACCAGGACATCAAGAACATGGAAGAGCTCGGCACGAAACTGCCGCAGTTCGCCCATGCCGATGTCGCCATGCCGGCCTGGATGCCGAAGCCCTGACTTTCTGAAGGGTAGAATGGAAAGGGGCGGCTCGCTGAGCCGCCCTTTTTTCTTGCCCCGCAGAGAAAGCGGGGCCGCGGGTGATATGAAAGATCAGCGCATCGCCGCAGCGATATTACCGCCGTCGACAGTGGTCACGTCGGCGGTCGTGCGCTCGGCGAGTGCCTGATGGACAAAAGCACGGGCGACGTCTTCTGCCGTCACTTCGAGGCCGAGCAGGTTGCCACCCATGTAGTCCTTGACGGAGACGCCGCGGGCCGCGGCCCGGTTGGCGATCATCTCGTCGTTGAGCAGGCCGGAACGGATACGGTCGGCATTGACGGCGTTGACGCGGATGTTGTCGGCGCCGTGCTCCAGTGCATATTGCCGGGAGAGGAACAGCGTCGCAGCCTTCGGCAGCCCGTACGCGCCGAACTTGGCACCGGGGTTGACGGCCTGTTTGGAGGCATTGAACAACAGCACGCCGCCTGTTCCCTGCTCCTTCATGATCCGCACTGCATTCTGCGCCACCGTCTGGTGGGCGAAGAAGTTCAATTCGAAGCTCTTGCGCAGGACGGCGTCGTCCATCGTGGCAATCGGGCTCTCCCACGCAGCACCGGCGTTGGAGACGACGATATCGACGCCGCCGAAGGTGGCGACGGCCTTGTCGAAGGCTGCCCGCACGGAGCTGGAATCGGTGATATCGCAGGCTATGCCGATCGAATTATTGCCCGCGGCTCTGGCGACCGCCGCCGCCTTTTCGCCATCGAGATCAAGCGCCACGACATGGGCGCCCTCCGCTGCGAAAGCCTTGACGACAGCCGCACCGATAGCACCCGCCCCACCGGTGACGATGGCGACCTGCCCCGTGAACGGCTTAGGCTTGGCGCCGGCAAGCTTGGCCTGCTCGAGCGACCAGTATTCGAGATCGAAGAGATCCGGGCGGCTTACCGGCTCGAAGCGTCCCACGGATTCGGCATCGCGCGCAGCCTCGATCCACATCTCGCCGACATCGACGGCAATCGTCGCATCCTTGAAGGTCCGCCCATGACCGAACATGCCGAGACCCGGCACCAGCGTCAGACGCGGCATAGGGTCGAGCATGATGCGCTTGACGTCGTCGCGCGCATCGTTGCTGCGGAAGTATTCCGTATAGTCGGCAGCAAAAGCGGCGACGTGGCTGTCGATGACATCGCGATAGCTTGCGAGGTCGTCCCTGGCAGGCGCCGGCAGTACCATCGGGCCGGTCTTGATGCGGATCGAAAGATCGGGGGTCGAGACACCGCGCGCCGCCATATCGGATAGTTCAGCGGCGTTGACGAAAGCGAGAATGGCCGGCAATGTGCGGAAGACGCTCACCATACGGTCATAACGCCCCTCGCCCCGGTCGACAGCGACAGCGCCGCGCAGCATGGGGGCGATGTCGTCAGGGCTTGCGAGAGAAGACGGCAGGGCGGCCGGCGTGAAGACATTGCGGCCATTGTCCTTCACGTAATCCTCGGCGACCGTGACGTAATGGATCATCCGGTCATAGGCTTCCTTCGCGGTCTCGCCGAAGGTGAAGATGCCGTGCTTGTCGAGGATCAGGCCTTCGACCGTCGGGTCCCGCTCGAACACTTCGACGGCCGCCTTGGCGAGCGCGAAACCGGGCATGATATAGGGCACGAAGCCCATCTTCTTGCCGAAGAGCTCAGCGCTCATCTCCCGGCTCCTTGCCTGGTCGGCTATGGCGAGGATGGCAGTCGAATGGGTGTGGTCGACGAACTTGTGCGGCAGGAAGGCATGAAGCAGCGCTTCCACCGACGGGTTGGGCGCTCCGGGATCGATGAGATTGGCACGCAGCAGCGTCACCATGTCCTCGTCGCCGAGACTGGCGAGCTTGCGGCTCTTCAGCAGCGCGCCGATCTTGACGGCCGGCAGGCCAGCCGGCTCGATCGTACCCATGTCCCAGCCGCTGCCCTTGACGCAGAGCACGGCATGGGTGTCGCCGACGAGATCGGTCATTTCCGTTTTCACGGAGGTGTTTCCACCGCCATGCAGAACCAGCCGCGGCTCACCGCCGAGCAGACGTGTCGTATAGGTGCGCAGCGCCAGATCGCGGTTCACGCCCTTGGCGGCATAGTCTGAAACGACCTTTTCGGCGTCATCGTCGCGCCAGAGATTTTCCATTATGTCATCCTCCCGATAAACCGGCCCAGCCGGCATCGGCGGACCCGAACCTGTGGGCGTCAAGGCGTGCCCGAACCACCCTTGCCAAGCCCCTCGCGGCTCCAATGCTCCAGCACGCGACGCGCCATCGATGTCGTGACGATGAGGTGCGAGGCGAAGCCGCCCTTCAGGGCCGCGACCAGCGATTCAAACTTGTTGTCTTCCTGAACGACGAGCATGCGCTTCTTGATCGAGCGGATGGATGTCAGATCGGCGGACATGCAGCGCCGGTTATGGGAGCAATCCATCCAGCGGCCGTCCCGATCGATGAGCTGCCCGGCAATGACCCCGGCCGCCCCCTTTGCGCCCATCTCATCCATCTCCCCAGCCGAAAGCGCGCCGCATTTGACGAGATGGCTGTCCTTCTCGATGCCACCCACCGAATAGAGCGCCAGATCGCAATCGGAAATCGTCGCGAGCTGCTCACGAATGACCGGCTCAGCGCGAAGCTCCTCAGCAAGCCGTTCCGAGGAAAGCACGAGCGGTGCATAGAGATTAATCCCTTCGGCATTGAGCCTGCGGGCGATTTCCGTCGTGCACTGGTCGGGCCGATAGGAATAGGGCGCACCGAGATTGCCGCAGAGTTGAACGACGGTCACGCCGCGCAGATCGGCAAAGGGCATGACGTCCGCGATATGATAGACGGTGCGGCCCCAGGCAACGCCGATGCGGTCACCCTTGTTGATCAGTTCGAGAAATACGGATGCCGCGACGACCGGCATCTCGGCCTCCGCATTCATGGCCTGCCGATCCTCCGGCACGATCCAGACCGTATTCAGGCCGACCGCATCTTCCAGTTCCCGCGCAAGCACGTCGTCTGTAAAGAGTTCGGAGGAGGTGGTGATTGTGACAATCCCCATCTCGCGCGCCCGCCTAAGGTACGTAGCGATCGATGCGCGGGAGATTTCCAGGCGCTGGGCAACCTCGTCCTGACGCAGGCCATGCGTATAGTAGAGCCAAGCGGCCTTATGGATTATTGGATCGGTAGATCGAACTGGCATTTTTCATCTCAGGAAACGATATCTGACATTAGTCATCAGCGCTGACAAAAGTCAACGCTGGAGTGAAACCCTTGCAAAGTTGATGCAAGAGCGCCCTCTATCATCGCATTTTTATGACGGAAATTCAGGCAGCAGCGATCGGCGCCGCGAAGGCCGATCGGTCGGCCAACCATCAAGCCAGCAGAATCAAATCAATATTCATCGCATAGGACGCCGCTGCATCCGCCATCAGCAGACCGCCGGCGTCGGCGAGCAGTGGCAGAAGATCGACCGGCAGGTCATCGGCCTGCTTTCCGAGCGGCCAGATCCAGGGACATGTGCCGGCGTCAACGAGGGCGCCTGCGGAGTGATAGCGGTGTTCGCGGTGGCCGGTCGTGCCGCTGAGGAAGATCCAGGGGCGGTGGAGGCGCGCTTTTGCGGCGGCGAGCGCGAAGCTCAGCGCGAGGCGGTTGTTGCATGGGCCTTTCTGGATGCGCCCGTTGACGATCGCCACGGCTCCGTCGATGGTGCCTGCGCCTTCGGCAAGTTCGAGCAGTTTCGATGCCGAAAATGATGCATCGTCAGCTATGGCCGAATGCGTTACCAGCACGGTCTGGAAATACTGGAAGGCGGCGCTGCGGACGGCGTCGAGGCAGGCGAGCTGCGCCATTCTGGGGTGGAAGTGGACGTTGCCCGATCCCGCAAGGCTCAATGCGTTGATGCCGGTGGCGAAGAGGTCCTTCGCCAGCGATCGCATTTCGATGATCAGGCGGGCCGAGTTTTGAGCGGTCGTCATGGCACTCCCCTTCCCGCATATTGATCATTCGGACGGCTGGATCAGGATCGCCCTGAAGTCGTTGACGTTGGTGCCGGTTGGTCCGGGGACGAAGAGATCGCCGAGCGCATTGAAGGCGGACCAGCTGTCGTTATTGGCCAGGAGATCGGCAGCATCCATCCGGCGGCTGAGAAGACGGTCGACGGTGGTTCCATCGGCGAAGGCACCCGCATTGTCTTCCGAGCCGTCGATGCCGTCGGTATCGGCGGCCAGCGCCGAGATGCCGTTCAATCCGGCAATGCAGCGGGCGAAGGAGAGCAGGAATTCCCCATTGCGCCCGCCCCTCCCCGCCCCCTTGATCGTCACTGTCGTCTCGCCGCCCGAGAGCAGCACGACGGGTTTCGAAAACGGCCGGTCGCGGCGGGCGATTGCGGCGGCAATGGCCGCATGCATGCGGCCGATTTCGGAGGCCTCTCCCTCGATTGCATCGGAAAGGATCACCGCTTCGATACCGGCGTTGCGGGCAGCTTTTGCTGCCGCTTCCAGGGAAACGCAGGCGGACGCCACCAGATGCACTTCGTTTCCTGCAAAGCAGGCGCTGTCCGGCTCTGGCGCCGGGTCCCTGCCCTCGCGGATATGGCGTATCACCGCTTCGCGGAGATCGAGGCGGTAGCGATCGATCAGCCGCAAGGCATCGGCGGCTGTGCTTCTATCCGGGATGGTCGGTCCCGAGGCGACGAGGGCGAGGTTGTCGCCGGGAATGTCGGAAACGACGAGAGAGACGACGCGGGCCGGATGGGCGAGTGCCGCCAGCCTGCCGCCCTTGATGCGCGAGACCTGCTTGCGGACGGCGTTCATCGCATCGATCGGTGCGCCTGAGGCCAGCAGTGCCTTATTGACGGCGATTTCGTCGGCGAGCGTCAGGTCTCCGGCAGGTGCCGGAAGCAGTGCGGAGCCGCCGCCGCAGATGAGGGCGACGACGAGATCGTCCCCGGTCAGGCCGCTGACCGCCGCCATCAGCCTGGCGGAAGCGGCAAGGCCGTTTTCGTCCGGTACTGGATGGGCGGCTTCGAGGATTTCGACGCGTTCACAGTCCACGGCGTAGCCGTAGCGGGTGACGACGACGCCGGAGAGCGGGCCATCCCACAGCCGTTCGAAGGCGCGGGCCATCTGTGCTGCGCCCTTGCCGGCGCCGATCACCACCGTGCGGCCTTTCGGCTTGTCAGGCAGGCAACCGGCCAGCGCCTTGTCCGGATCGGCTGCGGCGACGGCGGCCTGGAAGAGGCCTTCCAGAAAAGCGCGGGGATCGGCGATCGGCGGCATGTGGGGCTCTCCTGATGTTGGGAGGGCTGGCCGGAATTGTCGTCCGGCCGGCCCCATTCTCATGCGACGGCGTGGTTGGCCATCCGCTCCAGCGCGGTGACCAGACCGGAATGGTCGAGCCCGCTGTCGCCATTGGCGGCGCACTGGTTGAAGAGTTCCTGCGTCGCCGCGGTGTTGGGCAGCGAGATGCCGAGCGTCTTGGCGCCCTGCAGCGCGAGGTTCAGGTCCTTCTGGTGCAGCGAGATGCGGAAACCCGGCTCGAAGGTGCGGTTGATCATGCGCTCGCCGTGAACCTCGAGGATGCGCGAGGAAGCAAAGCCACCCATCAGCGCCGAGCGCACGCGGGCCGGATCGGCGCCGGCTTTCGAAGCGAAGACCAGCGCTTCGGAGACCGCCTCGATCGTCAGCGCGACAATGATCTGGTTGGCAACCTTGGTAACCTGGCCGTCGCCGCAATCGCCGACCAGCGTGATGTTCTTGCCCATCAGCTGCAGGAGCGGCAGCGCGCGGTCGAAGCTTTCCTGCGAACCGCCGGCCATGATCGACAGCGTCGCATTCCTGGCGCCGACCTCGCCGCCGGACACCGGAGCATCGATATATTCGGCACCTGTTTTGCGCACCCTGGCGGCGAAGTCCTTGGTCTCGATCGGCGAGATCGAGCTCATGTCGATGACGAGCTTGCCAGCCGATAGGCCGTAGGAAACGCCGTTCTCGCCGAAGAGAACGTCCTTCACCTCAGGCGTATCGGGCAGCATCAGGATGATGATGTCGACGCTTTCGGCGAGCGCCTTCGGCGTCTCGACGAATTGCAGGCCGTTGTCGAGCAGTTCCTGGCGCGGCGGAATGGCGAATTTCGAGGTGACGATGGTGTGGCCGGCATTCTGCAGGTGGCGGGCCATGGGCGTACCCATGATACCGAGGCCGATAAATCCGATTGTTGCCATGGTGTTAGCTCCTGATCTTGAGAATGTCTGCGCTGACTGGCGCTCGCGAGGTGGCGGCGAACCAGCCGAGCCCGACCTCGGTCGTCGTGCGCGGCTTGTATTCGCAGCCGATCCAGCCGTCGTAGCCGAGGGCGTCGAGTTGTTCGAAAACGAAGGGATAGGCGATCTCGCCGGTGCCCGGCTCGTGACGGCCGGGATTATCGGCCAACTGAATATGGGCGATCTTCGCCTGATGCTTGGTGAAGGTGCCGATCAGTTCTCCCTGGGTCCGCTGCTGATGATAGAGGTCGTACTGGATGAACAGGTTGTCGCTGCCGACTTCGGCGATCAACGACGCAGCCTGATCCGGCGTATTGAGATAGAAGCCCGGGATATCGAAGCGGTTGATCGGCTCGATCAGCAGCCGGATCCCGTGCGTGCCGAGTTCTGCGGCGGCGTATTTCAGGTTGGCGACGAAGGTCGTCCGCAGCACCTCGTGCGGCAGGCCGACGGGCGCGATGCCGGAGAGGCAATTGACCTGCGGGCAGCCGAGCGTCGTGGCATAGTCGATGGCTTCGGCAACGCCGCGGCGGAATTCGTCGATCCTGTCAGGCAGGATGGCAATGCCCCGTTCGCCGCCCGCCCAGTTGCCGGCCGGCAGATTGTGCAGCACCTGCGTCAGGCCGTGGAGATCGAGCGCAGCGCGCAGTGCGGCTTTGTCGAACTCGTAGGGGAACAGGTATTCGACGCCCTCGAAGCCGGCCTTGGCGGCCAGTGCGAAGCGCTCCATGAAGGGCACCTCGTTGAAAAGCATGGTCAGATTGGCGGCAAATTTCGGCATGGTGTTCTCCTCCTAGTCCAGCAGCGCCAGCGTCGCGGTCGGGGCGTCCTCGCCGCGCTCGGCAAGGTCCTCGAACTCAATGACTGAATCGATATCGACACCCATGGCAATATTGGTGACGCGTTCGAGGATGAACTCGATGACGACAGGCACCTGATGCTCGTCCATCAGCCGCTTGGCGGTCGCGAATGCCTCCTGGAATTCGTTGGGGCTGCGGACGCGGATCGCCTTGCAGCCGAGCCCTTCGGCAACCGCGACGTGGTCGACGCCGTAGCCGGGTTCGGCCGTGCCGGAGGCATTGATATTCTCGAAGGCCAGGCTGACCTCGAAATCCATGTTGAAGCCGCGCTGGGCCTGCCTGATGAGGCCGAGATAGGAGTTGTTCACGACCACATGCAGGTAGGGCAGCTTGTGCTGCGCGCCGACGGCGAGCTCCTCGATCATGAACTGGAAATCGTAGTCGCCGGAGAGCGCGACGATCGGCCGGTTCGGATCTGCGGCGCGCACGCCAAGGGCGGCCGGCAGCGTCCAGCCGAGCGGTCCGGCCTGACCGCAATTGATCCAGTTGCGAGGCTTGTAGACATGAAGGAACTGGGCGCCGGCGATCTGGCTGAGCCCGATCGTTGAGACGTAGCAGGTATCGCGGCCGAAAGCCTTGTTCATCTCCTCGTAGACGCGCTGTGGCTTCAGCGGCGTCTGGTCGAAATGCGTCTTGCGCAGCATCGTGCGTTTGCGGTCGCGGCACTCGTCCGCCCATGCCGACCAGTCGGCGAGCTTGCCCGCGGCCTTCCATTCGGTGGCGACGTCGAGCAGCAGCTTCAGCGCCGCGCCGGCATCCGAAACAATGCCGAAATCGGGAGCGAAGACGCGGCCGATCTGCGTCGGCTCGATATCGACATGCACAAAGGTACGGTCCTTCGTATAGGTCGCGACATTGCCGGTGTGGCGGTTGGCCCAGCGGTTGCCGATACCGAGCACGAAGTCGGAGGCGAGCAGCGAGGCGTTGCCGTAGCGGTGCGATGTCTGCAGCCCGCACATGCCGGCCATCAGCGGATGATCATCGGGAATCGTGCCCCAGCCCATCAGCGTCGGGATGACGGGGACGCCGGTAATCTCCGCGAATTCGATCAGCAGATCGGAGGCATCGGCATTGATGATGCCGCCACCGGCGACGATCAGCGGGCGGTGGGCCTCGTTCAGCATCGTCAGGGCCTTCTCGGCCTGGGCGCGGGTGGCCTGTGGCTTGTAGGCGCCGAGCGAGGCATAGGTGTCGATGTCGAACTCGATCTCGGCCAGCTGAACGTCAACCGGCAGATCGATCAGAACAGGCCCGGGGCGGCCGGAGCGCATGATATGAAACGCCTTCTGGAAGACGAAGGGAACCAGCGCCGGCTCCATGACCGTGACTGCCCATTTGGTGACGGGGGCAGCGATCTTGGAGATATCGACCGCCTGGAAATCCTCCTTGTCGAGGCGGGCGCGCGGCGCCTGGCCGGTGATGCAGAGGATCGGGATCGAGTCGGCCGAGGCCGAGTAGAGGCCGGTGATCATGTCGGTTCCGGCCGGGCCTGACGTGCCGATGCAGACGCCGATATTGCCGGCGCTGGCGCGGGTGTAACCTTCGGCCATATGGCTTGCGCCCTCGACATGCCGCGCCAGGATGTGGCGGACCGAGCCGCGCGCCTTCAGCGCCGAATAGAATGGGTTGATCGCAGCGCCCGGAACGCCGAAGGCGCAATCAACGTCTTCCTTCTCCAGAACCAGTATCGCTGCATCGACAGCTCGCATTCTTGCCATTGGATAATCCTCCGTATCTGGAAGATGAGGCTAACGCATCCTGCACACGGCGCAATTCAAAAATGGAAATCAATACCATCATGTGGAAATAAACATTTTCAATGAATCTGGAACAATCGATCGCGTCCGGCTATGTCATGACCACCGAGGGACAGGAGATGATGGCATGGCGGAGCATCAGGAAAAAGGGAGAGGCAAACCGGGACGCAAGCCGTCCGAGAACGCGGCTCCCTCCTCGGTCCAGGTGCTCAACCGCAGCCTGAAGCTTCTGGAACTGGTGGCGGAGGCTGAAGGCGCTGTCCTCACAGATCTTGCGGAGCAATCCGGCATGGCGCCCTCCACCGTACACCGGCTGCTGACGTCGCTGGCGCAGCACGGCATGGTCACGCATGATGGCGAGACCGGTGCTTGGACGATCGGCGTCAGGGCTTTCGAGATCGGCACGGCCTATCTGCGTTTCCGCAAGCTCGGCACGATCAGCCGTCCGTTCCTGAAGCAGCTGATGGATGAATGCGGCGAGACCGCCAATATCGCGATCGAGGATGACGGCGACGTGGTCTTCATCTCCCAGGTCGAAAGCCACGCGCCGATGCGCGCCTTCTTCCGGCCTGGACGCCGCGGGCCGATCCATGCCTCAGGGATCGGCAAGGCCATTCTCTCGACTTGGGCGGATGAGCGGATCGAGGCGCTGCTGGCAGGCCGGCCGCTGCAGCACTTCACCGGCAAGACGCGCGACAGCCTGCCGAAGTTGCTTGGCGATGTCGCGGAGATCCGCGCCCGCGGCTGGTCGATCGACGATGAGGAGCACACGCTCGGCATGCGCTGCGTCGCCGCGCCGATCTTCGACGAGTATGGCGAAGCGGTTGCCGGAATATCCATCTCGGGACCGGCCGTGCGGCTGCCTGATGAGAAGATTGCGGCCATCGGCCCATTGGTGGAGAGCGTGGCCGAGGGCTTGACCAAGGCGATGGGCGGACGCTCGAAACGGCCCTGAGCTTAAATGCAAAGCGCCGGCCTTCGTGAGGGCCGGCGGCAGGATTTGATCTGATCGACAGATCAGGCGGTTTCGAGCTGCCTATCGGCGGTCGCGCGCCGGGGCTTCTTCATCGCCTTGCCGGCAACATAGACCTCGGCGATGCAGCGGTCGTCGCCCATCGTCTGCAGGATAAAGAGTTCTTCGATCAGCGACCGCGCTGTCCGCATCCGGTATTCCATCGCAGACTTGGCGCGGGAATCGAGGATGACGATATCGGCGGTCACACCCGGTTCCAGCGAACCGATCTCCTGCTCGAGACCAAGCGCCACGGCATTGCCGCGCGTTATCCGGTAGAAGGAGTTGAGCGGCGTCAGCCGCTGGCCCTGCAGGTGCAGAACTTTATAGGCCTCGTCCATGGTCTCCAGCATCGAGAAGCTTGTACCCGCCCCGACATCGGTCGCGACCGACCAGCGGGCGCCGAGCTTGTCGAAACGGGCGCTGTCGAACAGGCCGGATCCGAGGAAGAGGTTCGATGTCGGGCAGAAGACGCCGACGGCACCTGTCTCTGCGAGAACCGAGATTTCCCTGTCGCTCATGTGGATGCAATGGCCGAGCAGCGTCCGCTCGTTCAACAAGCCGTAGCGGGCATAAATATCCGTATAGTCCTTTGCCGCAGGATAAAGCGAGGTGGCGAAGGCGATCTCGTCGAGATTCTCGGAGAGATGGGTCTGCACGTAGCAATCCGGATGCTCGGAAACCAGCGCCTTGCTCATCTCCATCTGTTCAGGTGTCGAGGTGATGGCGAAGCGCGGGCTGATCGCATAGCGCGCGCGGCCCCGCCCATGCCATTTCTCGATCAGCCGCTTGCTCTCGTCATATCCGCGCTCAGGCGTGTCGCGCAGCGCTTCCGGCGCATTGCGGTCCATCATCACTTTGCCGCCGATGACGCCCATGCCGCGCTGCTCGGCGGCCGTGAAATAGGCATCGACACTTTCGGGATGAACCGAGCAATAGGCGACGGCAGTCGTCGTGCCGTTCGACAGAAGCTCGTCCATGAAGCGGCCGGCGACTTCGGCGGCATGCGCGGGGCGGGCAAACTTCTGCTCCTCCACGAAAATATAGGTGTTCAGCCATTCCAGCAGCTGCGCGCCATAGGAGGCGATCGCCTGCGTCTGCGGGAAATGCAGATGCGTGTCGATGAAGCCCGGCAGGATCAGGTTCGGGCGGTGATCCTCGACCTTGATATCGGCGGCGGCGAGTTTCCTGACATCGCCATAGACGCCCGAAGTGACGATCTTGCCGCCGCGCACCAGAACCGCACCATCTTCGAAATAGCGATAGGAGGCATCGTCATCGATGCCCTGCGGCTCGGAGATGAAAGTCAGCACGCGGCCGCGGATCAGGATATCGGTCATTGGGTCTTCTCTCCGTTGATGGCGCTCTCGTACCAGGACACAAGCAGGCGCCGCTCGTCGTCGGTGATCTGAGTGACATTCGCGGGCGGCATGGCATGCGAGCGGCCCGCCTGCAGGTAGATCTCGCGGGCATGGGCGGCGATGTCGCGGTCAGTTTCCAGGGTCACGCCCTTCGGCGGCTTGATGATACCCTCCCACCCGGGCTCCTGCGCATGGCACATGGAACAGCGTCCCAGCACGGTATCGCGCACCTTCGGAAAGGCCTCGGCGGTGACGAAGGGCTGCTGAGCTGCCGAGATCTTCGCCTCCGCCGCATCGCCCGTCAGGATCTTCGGCACCGTCGACAGCCACATGATGCAGATGAAGATGATGACGGTTACGATCCAGGTCCATGTCGGATTGCCGGCATCGGCATGGCGGGTGTTGAAGTAGTGGCGGATGGTGACGCCCATCAGGAACACCAGCGAGGCGATGATCCAGTTGAACTCGGTGCCGAAGGCCAGCGGATAGTGGTTCGACAGCATCAGGAACAGGACGGGCAGCGTCAGATAGTTGTTATGCGTCGAGCGCTGCTTGGCGATCTTGCCGTATTTGGGATCCGGCGTGCGCCCGGCCAGCAGGTCGGCGACGACGATCTTCTGGTTCGGGATGATGATGAAGAAGACGTTGGCCGACATGATCGTCGCCGTGAAAGCACCGAGATGCAGGAAGGCGGCGCGGCCTGTGAACAGATGCGTATAGCCCCAGGCGACGAAAACCAAGATGAAATAGAGCGCCACCATCAGCCGCGTATTGTCGTTGCCGAATGGCGACTTGCAGATCAGGTCGTAGATGATCCAGCCGCCAGCGATCGTTCCGAGCGAGATGGCAATAGCCACCGGCTTGGACACGTCGAGCACGTGAGGATCGATCATGTAGAGATCCGCCCCGGCATAATAGACGAGACAGAGCATGCCGAAGCCCGAAAGCCAGGTGACATAGCTCTCCCATTTGAACCAGACGAGATGGTCGGGCATGTTGGCCGGCGCCACCAGATATTTCTGGATATGGTAGAAGCCGCCGCCGTGGACCTGCCATTCCTCACCGAAGGCGCCGGGCGGCAGGTCGGGACGTTTCTTCAGGCCGAGATCGAGCGCCACGAAATAGAAGGAAGAGCCGATCCAGGCGATTGCCGTTATCACATGCAGCCAGCGGACGGCGAATGTCACCCAATCCCAGGCGATGGCATATTCGTACATGGAGACCTCCCAGTTATCGGGAACGGTTCTGCCATCGCGCGACTTCCCCGGAAATCCCGTGAAATCCTCGAACACTTTCAAAAAAATCTATAAGATCGCGGCCGCTGTCCCATGAAATGATGTGGTAGAAAGCGCTATGTCCTATCTCGATAACATCCGCGTCTTCGTTCGCGTGATCGAACTCGGTACGCTTTCCGCCGCGGGGCGCGACCAGCGCGTGACGCCTGCTGTCGCCAGCAACCGCATCAAGGAGCTGGAAAGCCATCTCGGCGTCCGGCTCTTCAACCGGACGACACGAAAGCTGTCGCCGACGGAGCATGGCCGCGTCTTCTATGAAGGGGCGGTCAAGATCATCGAGGCCGTCAACGAGGCGGAGGGCGCGATTGCCGACCTGTCGCGCAATCCCAAGGGGTCGCTGCGCATCACCGCGCCGCTCGGCATCGGCCGCCGGCTGATCGCCTCGGGCATCCCCGAGTTCCACGACAAATATCCCGATATCGAGGTGCGGGTGCGCCTCTCGGACCACAATGTCGACATCCTCGCCGAAGGCGTCGATGTCGCCTTCAAACTTGGCGTTCTCGAGGATTCGAACCTGCGCATGCGCGGCATCCTCAATTGCCAGCGCGTGCTCTGTGCCTCGCCGGACTATATCGAACGGCGCGGCATGCCCGAGAATGCGGATGCGCTGATCTCGGACAAGCACGACTGTCTACTGCTGCGCTATCCCGGTTCGAAAGAATATTTCTGGACGCTCCTGACGGCAGCAGGCCTGCGCAAGTTCGAAGTCGGCGGCCCCTATGACAGCGACGACGGCGATGTCCTGACGCAATGGGCGCTCGAGGGACGCGGCATCATCAACAAGCCGCTCTTCGAGGTGAAGGCTTATCTGAGAGAAGGTAAGCTGGTGGAGATCCTGAAGGACAGTCCGCCCGCCTCCGTGCAGCTTGCCGCTCTCTATCCGCACAAGCGCTTCCAGGATCCGAAGGTGCGGCTGATGATCGATTTCATGGCCGACCGCTGTCAGCGGCTGATCGGCAAGCTGCTGGATGACGAACCCGCCGAGACCGAAGGCGCCTGAGCACGCCTTGCCGACCAGCTCAGCGCCGCCGTCATAATTTCGGCGGCGGCGAGCGTTGCAATGACGGCCGGTCGCTTGTCCTTCACGACGGTTCCGCCGATCGGGCAAACGAGCTTGTCGAACAATTCGGGATGACCAACCTCGCGCGACAGCCAGCTGCGGAAGGTCGCCCGCTTGGTCGATGAGCCGATCATGCCGACATAGGCGGCGTCGGGGCGGCTGAGCGCTTCGGCAGTGATCAGGAAATCCAGCGCATGGTCATGGGTCAGGATCACGAAACTGCTGCCGGCCGGGGCGTCATGAACGACCGCCTCCGGTATCGCCGTCAGACAGGTCTCGATCCGCGGCACGGTCGAGGCGGCCAGCTCATCTTCGCGTGTATCCACGAGAATGACGCGCAAGGGCGCGAGCGACAGCGCCATGGCCAGCGCATCGCCGACATGGCCCGCTCCGAACACATAGACGTGCGGGCGCGCAGCGATCTCCCGGTCACTGCGCGCAACGAGATCCCGCGCAAGGCGAGCATCGACCGCCGTCAGCGCGAGGTTGACCCGGCCGCCGCAGCACTGGCCGATCTCCGGGCCGAGCGGCACATTCATCGTGCCTGCAGCGGTCTGCAGCCGCAGCGCCCGGCGTGCCTGGTCGATCGCCATATGCTCCAGCTGGCCGCCGCCGATCGTCGAGAAGATCGCCCGCTCTGAAACCAGCATCCAGGCGTCGGTATCGCGCGGCGTCGAACCCGCCGCACCCACGACCTCGATCAGGATCGAAGCCGGTTCACGGCGCAGAAAATCCCGGATGTCTTCACGCGCGGCAGGCATGCGCTCACTCCCTGTTCGCCGCTTTGAGCCGCTCGATCGCCATCAGCACCCGCTCGGGCGTTGCCGGCGCGTCGAGACGCGGGCAGATCCTGTGATCCGCAACGCTCGCAACCGCGTCCGAAAGAGCATGCAGCACGGAGAGGCCAAGCGGAAGGGGCGGCTCGCCGACGGCCTTCGAGCGATGGACGGTCGGCTCGTAGGCCTGCGACCAGTCCGTCAGTGCGACGTTGAAGATTTTCGGCCGGTCGGAGGCGAGCGGGATCTTGTAGGTCGACGGCGCATGGGTGCGAAGCCGCCCCTTGCCGTCCCACCACAGCTCCTCGGTCGTCAACCAGCCCATGCCCTGGACGAAGCCGCCTTCGATCTGGCCGATATCGATGATCGGGTTCAGCGAGCGGCCGGTATCGTGGAGGATATCGGTGCGCTCGACGACATATTCGCCGGTCAGCGTATCGATCGAAACCTCCGAGCAGGCAGCGCCATAGGCATAGTAATAAAAGGCATGGCCGCGGCCCTTGGCGCGGTCCCAATGGATTTTCGGGGTCTTGTAGAAGCCGGCAGCCGAGAGCTGGACGCGCGCCATATAGGCCTTCTTGACCAAATCGTTGAAGGCGATCTCGTTCGCGCCGATCCTGACACGGTTGGGCAGGAAGATCACCTGCTCGGCGGGCACCTGATAGGTTTCGGCTGCAAAGGCAATCAGCCGGTCCTTGATCTGTCGTGCCGCATTCTGCGCCGCCATGCCGTTCAGGTCGGCACCCGAGGAAGCAGCGGTCGGCGAAGTATTCGGCACCTTGGCCGTCGTTGTCGCGGTGATCTTTACCCGGTCGAGATCGATCTGGAACTCCTCGGCCACGACCTGCGCGACCTTCAGATGAAGCCCCTGCCCCATCTCCGTGCCGCCGTGATTCATATGCACGGAGCCATCGGTATAGACGTGCACCAGTGCACCGGCCTGGTTCGATTCCGTCTTGGTGAAGGAGATGCCGAACTTCACTGGCGTCAGCGCGATGCCACGCTTGACGACACGGTTCCGGGCATTGAACTCCTGGATCGCTTGGCGGCGGCCGGCATAGTCGGCGCTCTCCTCCAGCTCCGCGACGATCCGCTGGATGATGCAATCCTCGACCTTCTGGTGATAGGGCGTGAGATTGCGCTCACCCTCGACGCCCATGGCGTCGTAGAAATTCAGCTTGCGGATTTCGAGCGGATCCTTGCCGACGGCAAAAGCCACCTCGTCGATGACGCGCTCCGCGCCGACCATGCCCTGCGGTCCGCCGAAGCCGCGGAAGGCGGTGTTGGAAACCGTATTCGTGTAGAGTGGCGCCGATTTCGCATGCACCGCCGGGAAGAAATAGGCGTTGTCGCAGTGGAACAGCGCGCGGTCGCCGACCGGGCCGGAGAGATCGGCAGAGAAACCGGCACGCAGCGCGAACGTATAATCGATCGCCAGGATCCGGCCTTCCTCGTCGAAGCCGACATCGTAATCGATGGCGAAGTCGTGCCGCTTGCCGGTCGCGGCCATGTCCTCGTCGCGGTCGAGGCGGAGCTTGACCGGACGGCCGAGCTTCTTGGCCGCGATCGCGGCCAGCGCCGCACATTGGTTTGCCTGCGTTTCCTTGCCGCCGAAGCCGCCGCCCATGCGGCGCACCTCGATCGTCACGGCATTGCTCGGCACGCCGAGCGCATGGGCAACCATGTGCTGGGTTTCGCTCGGCCCCTGTGTCGAGCAATAGACGATGATCTCGTCATCCTCGCCGGGAAGCGCCAGCGACACCTGTCCCTCGAGATAGAAATGGTCCTGGCCGCCAAGGCGCATGCGGCCCTTCACACGGCGCGGCGCGCTTTCGAGCCCGGCCGCAGCATCGCCGCGTTTCAGCGTCAGCGGCGTCACGACCTGGCGATGGGTCGAAACGTCGAGGTCCCATATGTCGATCTCGGCCGGCAGTTCCTCATAGGTGATCTTTGCCAGGCGTGCTGCGCGGCGCGCCTGCTCGCGCGTCTCGGCAATGACGCAGAAGATCGGCTGGCCGTGAAACTCCACTTTGCCGACGGCAAGCACCGGATCGTCGTTCATATAGGACGGCGAGATATCGTTGACCCCCGGCACATCCTCATGGGTCAGCACCGCGACGACGCCGGGTGCGGCAGCGACGGCCGAGAGATCGACCTCCTTCAGGATGCCATGCGCAACATTCGACAGGCCAAGCCCGGCATGCAGCGTGCCGGCGGGTTCGGCGATATCGTCGATGTAGATCGCTGTACCGGCAACGTGCTTGTGTGCGGAATCATGGCGCGGGCTGGTATGGACGCCGCCGGTGATCGTCTCGGCCTTGATGTCGGCAGTGTGCTTGTTCATGGCTCACGCAGCCTCGTATCTGGACAGCTGCGCCTGTTCGGCGCCCGATGTCGTTTCCAGGTAGAATCTGAGAAGAAGGTTTTTTGCCACCAGCGCCCGGTATTCGGCGGTCGCGCGCATGTCGCTCAGCGGCGCATAGTCCTCCGCATAACGCTCCATCGCGCGTTCAACGGTGGCCTCTGTCCAGGGCTGCCCGAGCAGCGCCTCCTCTACGGCAAAAGCCCGTTTCGGCGTCGCGGCCATGCCGCCATAGGCGATCCGTATTCCCGCAACCGTGCCATCGTTCGAAAGCTTGAGAGAGAAGGCCGCGAGCGTCGCCGTGATATCCTCGTCACGCCGCTTCGTCACCTTGTAGACCGCGAATGTCTCATCGGCCGCAGGCACCGGCACATGCACGGCCTCGACGAATTCGCCGGGCTGGCGGTCCTGCTTGCCATAGGCGATGAAGAAGTCCTGCAGCGGGATCGTGCGGCGCTCGGCACCCTTGCGCAGGGTGAGTGTCGCACCCAGCGCAATCAGCGGCGGCGGCGTGTCGCCGATGGGCGAGCCGTTGGCGATGTTGCCACCAATCGTGCCCATGTTGCGCACCTGCTGGCCGCCGATGCGGTTCACCAGTTCACCGAGCGCCGGAATGTGCTGCAACAGCGTCTCGATCGCCTCGGAATAGGTGACCCCGGCGCCGATCGAGATCAGGCCATCTTTCACCGAGACCGTCTTCAGTTCCTGCAGCCCGGCAATGAAGATGACGGGCGAAATCCGGCGCATATGCTTGGTGACCCAGAGGCCGACATCGGTGGAACCGGCGACGACAGTGGCGGCAGGAGACGCTTCGAAAATCGCGGCGAAGTCGTCGAGATCGACAGGGACGATCAGCTTTCCGCCATTCTCGATTTCGACGCGCGCACCGTCCCGCAGCGCCTGCAATCGCGAGATCATCGCCGTGCGTTCGACGAGCAGTGGATCCCTGGCAGTCCCGCCATAGCTGGAGATGGCACGCGCGGCACGGAGGATCGGTTCGTAGCCCGTGCAGCGACAGAGATTGCCCTGCAGCGCGATCTCGATCTGCCGGTCGGATGGCTCCGGCGTCTGCATCCAGAGCCCATAGAGCGACATGACGAAGCCCGGCGTGCAGAAGCCGCATTGCGAGCCGTGATAGTCGACCATCGCCTGCTGCACCGGATGCAATCGTCCGTCGCGGCCGGAGAGATGCTCGACCGTCACCACATGGCAGCCATCCAGCGATCCGAGGAAGCGGATGCAGGCATTGACGCTCCCATAGACAAGCCCGCCCGCCGGCGTCAGCCGCCCGACGAGCACGGTGCAGGCGCCACAATCGCCCTCGGCACAGCCTTCCTTTGTACCTTTCAGCGAGCGCGACAGGCGCAACCAGTCGAGCAGCGTCTGGTCCGGCGCGACATCTGAGAGAGCGATGTCCTGCCCATTAAGAATGAAGCGCAACTCTTGGCGGATGGCGACAGTCATCACTAGCTCCCGCGGTAGGTGGAATAGCTGAAGGGCGAGACGAGCAGCGGCACATGGTAGTGGACACGCTCGTCGGCGATGGCAAAACGGATCGGGATGATATCGAGGAACTCGGCCGTACCCGCTGTGCCGCGGAAATAGTCACCGGCATGGAAGCGCAGCTCGTAGGTCCCGGCCCGCATCGCTTCGTCCGACAGCAGCGGCTGATCGCAGCGCCCATCGTCGTTGGTATTGACCGACTTCAGCCGATGCGCCGTTTCGTCCTCGATGCGGTAGAGGTCGATGCGCAGCCTGTCGGCGGGTTTTCCGCGCACCGTATCCAGAACATGGGTCGTGAGCCGACCGGCTCCTGTTACATGAGACTGCATGATTTCTCCCAAGCGTAGCACTCCTGTCTCCAATATCGGACAGGGCCATTCCCCTGAAAAGCAGCGAGATCCTTCGAGACTTTCAAGTTTTAGAGGGGGAATGGCGGGCAGGATTGGGCTTTACAAAGCCGCCATCACGGAAACCGGAACGCAAAAAGCCGGGCCGTCCCCTCGAACGGCCCGGTTTTATGTGGCTTTCGCGGCTAAGCGAAGAAGGCGAAGCGCACCACGAAGAGCGCCGCGACGATCTGCGTCGCTGGATGCAGAACCGACCAGCGGCCGGTGCCGATCTTCAGCACGACGTAGCTGATGAAGCCGAAAGCAAGACCATTGGCGATCGAGTAGGTGAAGGGCATGGCGAGCGCCGTCAGGGCTGCCGGTGCGGCTTCCGTCAGGTCGTCCCAATCGATCTCGGTGAGCTCGCGCATCATCAGGCCGGCGACATAGAGCAGAGCCGGGGCCGTCGCGTAGCTCGGCACCGAAGCGGCGAGCGGCGAGATGAAGAGCGCTGCCAGGAACAACACGGCGATAGCCAGTGCTGTGAGGCCGGTGCGGCCGCCCGCCTGCACGCCGGAGGCGCTTTCGACATAAGCGGTCGTGCTGCTAGTGCCCATCAGCGAGCCTGCGACGATCGCGGCACTATCGGCGAGCAGCGCCCGGCTCAGACGGTTCGGCCTGCCCTCTTCGATCAGCTTCGCGCGCTTGGCAACGCCGATCAGCGTGCCGGTGGCATCGAACACCTCTACGAGCACGAAGACGAGGATGACGTGCACCAGGCCGCCATGCAGCGCACCGACGATATCGAGCTGCATGAATGTCGGCAGCATCGACGGCGGCATCGAGACGATGCCCTTGAACTCGCTGACGCCGAAGATCCAGGAGAGGACAGTGACGGCGAGAATGCCGATCAGGATTGCGCCGCGCACCTTCAGCGCATCGAGCACGGCAATCACGAAGAAGCCGAAGATCGCCAGCAGCGGGCCGGTTTCGCGCAGATTGCCGAGACCAACGAGTGTCGCGGGATTATCAACGACGATATTGGCGCTCTTCAGCGCGATGATCGCCAGGAACAGACCGATACCGGCGGCGATCGCGCTTCTCAGCGAATGCGGGATGCCATCGATCAGCCAGCGCCGCACGCCTGTCACGGTCAGGAGCACGAAGATCATGCCCGAGATGAAGACGGCACCGAGCGCCTGCTGCCAGGTAAAGCCCAGGGCGGCGACCACGGTGAAGGCGAAGAAGGCGTTGAGCCCCATACCCGGCGCCATGCCGATCGGCCAGTTGGCGACCAGCGCCATGACGATCGAGCCGAGTGCCGCTGCCAGACAGGTGGCAACGAAGATCGCATCACGATCCATGCCGGTGCTCGACAGAATGTCGGGGTTGACGAAGATGATATAGGACATCGTCAGGAACGTCGTGACGCCCGCGATGAGTTCGGTGCGCACGGTCGTCCCGTGCTCCTGCAATTTGAAAAGCCGTTCGAACATAATTCCTCCCGAGGCGAGCGCTCCCGGCGCTGCCCTATGTCATGGGGCCGCCTGCATCTCCTCCGGATACAGGCGCAAGAAACCCGAAATCCGGAATTTTCCTGCTGAGAGGGATTGTGCTTTGCCTGAAAGCGCGGCGCTAGATCAGGATTTCCCCGAAAAAATGCAAAAGACTTTCAAATTTTAGCAACTGTTTCGGCGCGCTTTATTCTGCTCTTCAAGGTCGCAGAGCGGCCGGCCAGACCGCCTGAAACGGCCGTCTGCAACGCTGCTCGGCCCGTTTCTGCCCCGATATCGTCGGGCACCCATCGATATATGCACAATAGTTCGCGGAGTGCAAAGTGACCAAGCCTACCTACTTCTCGCCGCGTGGCGGCAACCCTGCCCAGACAGAGCTCCTGTCCGGCCGCGCCGTCTTCACGGAAGCCTACGCAGTCATCCCCAAGGGCGTGATGATGGATATCGTCACCAGTTACCTGCCCTTCTGGGAGAAGACGCGCCTTTGGGTGATTGCGCGTCCGCTTTCCGGTTTTGCTGAAACTTTCTCGCAATATATCATGGAAGTCGCCCCCGGAGGCGGCAGCGACCAGCCGGAGGCCGATCCGATGGCCGAAGGCGTGCTGTTCGTCGTCGAGGGGGAGATCAGCGTCGAGCTTGCGGGAGCAAATCATGTGCTCCGTCCCGGCGGATATGCCTTCCTGCCGCCCTCCTGCGGCTGGCAGCTGCGAAACCGTGGCGAGGAAACCGCACGCTTCCACTGGATCCGCAAAACCTATGAGAAGGTGGAAGGTCTCGGCACTCCCGAACCCATCTTCACCAACGAACAGGATATCGCGCCCTCGCCGATGGCGGGCACCGAGGGACGGTGGGCGACCACCCGTTTCGTCGATCCGCTCGATCTGCGCCACGACATGCACGTGACGATCGTCACATTCGAGCCGGGTGCGATCATTCCCTTCATGGAGACCCATGTCATGGAGCACGGCCTCTACGTGCTTGAAGGCAAGGCGGTCTACCGGCTCAATCAGGACTGGGTGGAGGTCGAAGCCGGAGACTTCATGTGGCTGCGCGCCTTCTGCCCGCAGGCCTGCTATGCCGGCGGACCCGGCAAGTTCCGCTACCTCCTCTACAAGGATGTGAACCGGCACATGAAGCTCGGGCGGTAACAATCAACCAGCAGATCGTTGCCCGGCCGTTAAAACTTATTAAACCATCATCTATAAGCTAGGTGGGATCGACCAACCCGCGCCGAACGAATAGTGCCGCGAAACTGCCAGGAGAATGCGCCGTGTCCAGAAGGTTTTCACTCCTTGGCTTTGCCGGCATGGCGCTTCTCTCGATGGCGGCTTCCGCACAGGCGGCGCCGTCCGGCTCCACGCTGCCGATCCCGAACTGGCTGATGGAGCATGTCGGCGTCGACGACGGGCAGATCGCCCTGCCCGTCCTCCAGCGCGCGCGCAGTCTCTATTTCTCGAAGGTGGCCGAAGGCAAAGTCCGGAACGGCTGCTATTTCGCGATGGACGCTACGCGGCCGAACGACCCCGGCGACCAGTCGAGCGGCCGGTTCTATGTGATCTGCGAGGGCGACATGTCGTTCAGCGTGATCTCTTCCGGTCACGGTGGCGGGCGCAATCTTCAAGGTGTGGCGAATTTCTCCAATGGCCGGGAATGCGCCAAGAATTTCGGCAACGCGCTGGATTCCAACCTGACCGCCGGCGGCGCCTATCTGACGAGCGAGATCAAAACCTCCTTCAAAGGCTATTACCGCACCAGCGCCGACCGGCAGGCGGCCTTCATCCGCTCCTTCGTGCAGTTCGACGGGATCGGTGAGACCGCCAATGCCAGACAGCGGGCGATCGGTGGCCATGCGGCTGCCCTCGTATCCGGCATCTGCATGCAGAAGAAGCCCGACAGCCCCTATGCCAATAGCCAGGGTTATACGCCGCTCGGCAAACTCGTGACCTATGCGGGCGGTCGCAGCGACGGCTGCACCAGCTGGTCGCCATCCGATGCGCCGAAGGTTCTGTCCATGGTCGATGGCAACCCGACGACGCTCTACATCTACCCGGATTCCAGCGACATCAAAGCCGTCGCGCAAGCCGTCGCAGCCGGCCAATCGCCGGTCACCAACGGCAGCTACTGGAACGCCTCCTGCCTGAAAGCCATCGGCTCTCCGAAGTTCTGGCCGAAGGAAAAGCTCGAGCCGATCATCGCCCAGTACAAGGCCGATCATCCGCCGCAGCCCTCGCGCCCCGTGCCGATGTGCGACAGCACGACCAACTGATCCGAAGCGCGATCATTCGCAGAGAATAGCCTCTTCGAAAAAAAGTGGGCGCTCGACCAGAAGGGAGCGCCCGTACCAAATCTTCGGCGTCAGTTGCGGCGGAGGCCGAAGCTTGGTTGAGGACAATGTGACCCGAGTCGCAGGCCGAGCGCAAGCCGCAACGGAACAAGAGAAGAACACTCCGGCTTTACCGGCCTGATGGCTGCACAGGTTTTCCACCACTTGTCCACAGGCCAAGCTCTTGAAATAGCGCTATTCTCTGTTGCCGCAGGAACGTTTTGCTGCGGCTCATCGGCCACGCGCCGTCAGACTTTCATCGGATTGATACCTTCATGTGCCTTGGAGGCGTATCATGTCCTCCTCCTTGAGCGCCAGGCGGCGGGTCGCTCGGAGACAGGGAGCGGCCGGCGCCATCGTTGGCCGCTCCCCGCAATTGCCGCCAACAGCGCTTCGGATGCCGCCCTTTCATCTGGCGTAAATGACCTCAAGATTGGCATTTATGCCGATAGGCCTCGGCCTCACGCCCGGCTATAAATCGGCATCCTGGCCGATGTTTGGCTCCTCGCCAGCACGGCCGCATGATGGCGACAGGAAGATCAGGCGATGGCCGAAAACCAATCCATTCAGCAATATTACGATCGTGGCAGCCTCAGGGAGCGTCTGGAAGCAGCGCTTGCGGCCGATGGCCTTGATGGCCGCGTGCTGGCGCCTGAGGATCTCGCGCCGCTCGACCAGTTTCATTCGCGCGGCCTGGCGGCGACGGTCGAGCTTGCCGATGCTCTCGATATCGACGGCTCGGCAGCGGTGCTCGATATCGGTTCGGGCCTCGGCGGACCGTCGCGCTATCTCGCGGCGCGGTTCGGCTGCAAGGTGACGGGCATCGATCTCAGCCAGTCTTTCGTCGATGCGGCGAGCTTCCTGGCGGAGCGGACCGGCCTTTCCGGAAAGGTTGCCTACAAGCAGGCAAATGCGCTTTCTCTGCCGTTCGACGACGGCATGTTCGATCTCGCCTGGACGCAGCATGTCGCGATGAACATCGCGGATCGCGCCGGCTTCTACCGCGAGGCGTTCCGTGTCCTGCGGCCCGGCGGGAAGCTGGCGATCTATGACGTCGTCGCCGGCGAAGTCACTCCCATGCATTTCCCGGTACCATGGGCCGAGCAACCGGCGATGAGTTTTGTCGTGACCGCCGAGGAGATGCGAGACGCGCTGGTTTCGCAGGGCTTCCGCATCACGTCGTGGACGGATTGCACGGAAGCCGGTGCGGACTGGTTCGAGGCGCGCCAGCGCGCGCAGGCAGCAGCGGCGAAACCTCCGGCGCTCGGCCTTCATGTCGTCATGGGCAGCGAGTTCGGCATTGCCGGCCGCAATCTCGGGCGCAATCTGCGCGAAGGCAGGGCCGGCCTCATTCAGGCGATTGCGCAAAAGCCCTGATCGCATTACCGGCAAGAATGAAGAATATCGACGGAGACAATTTCATGTCAGATCGCATCACCGGGGCCGCCTTGATCGGCAATAGCGACGTGGCTCCCGGCCAAAAGACGCTGATCGCGTATAATCCCGCGACATCGGCAACCCTTACACCCGAATTCCGCAATTCCTCGGAAGAAGACGTCGCCCGCGCCTGCGACCTCGCCTGGAATGCGTTCGACCGCTACCGCCAGCTGCCGATCGCAACGCGTGCCGCTTTCCTGGATGCAATCGCCGAAGAAATCGACGCCTCGCAGGCGGCCGTCATCGAACGCGCGGGTGCCGAAAGCGGCCTGCCGGAGGGGCGGCTCAAAGGCGAATTTGCACGCACATTGAATCAGTTGCGCCTCTTTGCTCAGACTGTGCGCGATGGCGAATGGCTCGATCTGCGCATCGATAGCGCCCTGTCGGATCGCCAGCCGCTGGCACGCCCGGATCTTCGCATGCGCCAGATCCCGCTTGGCCCCGTCGCCGTCTTCGGATCGAGCAACTTTCCGCTCGCCTTCTCGGTTGCGGGCGGAGACACCGCGTCGGCGCTGGCGGCTGGATGCCCTGTCGTCGTCAAGGGCCATCCCGCACATCTTGGCACCGGCGAACTTGTCGCCCGCGCCATCCGCAGCGCCGCAGAACGGACGGGAATGCCGGAAGGCGTGTTCTCCTATCTCCCCGGCGAAATCGCCGCCGGCACGGCACTGGTCAAGAACCCGAAGATCAAGGCGGTCGGTTTCACCGGTTCGCGCCGCGGCGGCCTTGCGCTGGTGGCGCTGGCTTCGGCCCGCCCCGAGCCAATCCCCGTCTATGCCGAAATGAGCAGCGTCAATCCCGTCTTCGTCATGCCACAGGCGATCGAAAAGCGCGCTGCAGCGATCGCCAAGGGCTATGCCGCATCGCTGACGCTCGGCGCCGGCCAATATTGCACCAGCCCGGGCCTGATGTTCGTGCAGCAGAGCGCAGGGCTTTCGGCTTTCCTCCAGACGCTCGAGGCCGAGCTCGGCGCCCACCAGCCGGCACCGATGTTGACGAGCGGCATTCATGCAGCCTACGAAGCCGGGCGTGATGCGCTTGCCGCTCACGACGGCGTGTCGGCGGCTGCCGAAAGCCAGCCGCCCGCAGGGCCGAACCGCGGCCGCGCGGCGGTGTTCAAGACCGATGTGAAGAGCTTCCTCGCCAACCCGGAGCTGAGCCAGGAAATCTTCGGATCGGCCTCGCTGCTGATCGTCTGCAACAGCGTCGATGAGATGCGGGACGCCGCCGAACAGCTCGAGGGACAGCTGACGGCGACGCTGCATCTCGAGCCCGAGGACGTCGCTGCAGCCGGCCCGCTCATTCCGGTTCTTGAGCGGCGCGCCGGGCGCATCCTTGCCAATGGCTGGCCGACGGGCGTCGAAGTCTCTCATGCCATGGTCCACGGTGGCCCCTTCCCGGCGACATCGGACAGCAGCACGACCTCGGTCGGCACGCTCGCGATCCGACGCTTCCTGCGGCCGGTCTGCTACCAGGATATGCCGCAGGCGCTCCTCCCCGCCGAGTTGCAGCCCGGCACGCTTGAAGCCCTTCCGCATCTCGTTGACGGGAAGCGCTAACCTGCGAGACTGGGAGGTGCCGGTTGCGAAGATCGGCATCTCCCGACAGTCGGCTTACATTAAAAAACAACGATAGATCGTATTTTAGCAGTTCCGGAAACGAGATTTGTGGTCTCTGCGCCTACCCTGGGTATTCCAACCTCATTGGCGCCGATATGCTCGAACTGCAAAACAAAGTTCTCGAACGGATCGCCAAGGGCGAGCCGCTCACCGAAACATTGGAAACATTGTGCCGTCTGGTGGAAGCCCGCCTGCCGGGCATTCAATGTTCGGTCCTTCGTGTTGAAAACGGCGTCCTGCACCCGCTCGCGGCTCCCTCCCTGCCGAAGCATTACAGCGATGCACTCGACAATCTGGAGATCGGCCCGCTTGCCGGTTCCTGTGGCACAGCCGCCTATTATGGCGTCCCCGTCATCGTCACGGATATCGCGAGCGACGCGCGCTGGGCCAAATACAGGGCGCTTGCCCTGCCGCTCGGGCTCCTAGGCTGCTGGTCGACGCCTGTTATCAGCGGCGGCAAGGTCATCGCCACCTTCGCCCTCTACTTCGGCAACGGCCGTCATCCAGAGAGCCATGACAAGGAAGTCATCGAGACCTGCACGCATCTCTGCGCAATCGCGATCGAACGCGACGAGCGCACCCGGGAAAGGGAGCGCCTCACCTATACAGATGCGCTGACGGGACAGGCCAATCGGGCGCGCTTCAACGAAGTGCTGCACGGCCTGCAGGCCGCAAACAGCGACTTCGGGCTGCTGCTTGCCGATATCGACAACCTCAAACTGGTCAACGACACGTTCGGCCATGGCGCGGGCGACGCCCTGATCCAGACGGTGGCGCGGCGTATTGCTGCCGCCGTCCCCAGGGATCGGACCTTCCGGCTCGGTGGCGACGAATTTGCCGTGATCTTCGACGGCATCGGCATCGATGAGCTGACCGAGCACTGCAACGCCATACTCCGTGAAATCAAGCGCCCGGCGCAATGCGACAGGCACGTCGTCTTCCCGTCGGTGACCGCAGGCGGCGCCATCTCCGGCAATGGCGACGCGCGCCAGAACGCCGATATCGCGCTCTATCACGGCAAGTCGCGCTATCGCGGCCAGTTCACCGCCTATTATCCCGGCATGGGCACGGCGCTGACACGCAGGTTCCGCGCAATTCGCGATGTCGGCATTGCGCTCGCCGAAGGACGGATCGAGGCGCATTACCAGCCGATCGTTCGCCTCGACACGAAGGAGATCGTCGGCTTCGAAGCGCTTTGCCGGATGCGGACGGCCTCGGGCGACGTCGTTGCCGCGGCGCATTTCCATGAGGCGATGCTGGATGGCGATATCGCATTGCAGATCACCGAGCTCATGCTCGTGACCGTCGCCGCCGACATGCGCCGCTGGCTCGATCTCGGCCTGCCGCTGCAACACGTCGGCCTGAACCTATCAGCCGCGGATTTCCACACCGGCAATCTCCAGGCAAAGCTGCAGGAGCATTTCACCGCAAAGGGCGTGCCGCTGGAACATGTGATCCTGGAGGTGACCGAGTCCGTCTATCTCGACCCCCGCGACCACATGATCGGCGAGGAGATCAGCGCCTTCCGGGAACAGGGGCTGCGCGTCGCGCTCGACGACTTCGGCACGGGCTATGCCTCCCTCACCCACCTGCTCACCGTCCCCGTCGATATCATCAAGATCGACAAATCCTTCGTCGATCGGCTCATCCACGAGGAGCCGGGCGCCGCTATCGTCGAAGGACTTGTCGGCATCGCCGGAAAACTCGGCATCCGCGTCGTTGCCGAAGGCATCGAGACCGAAAGCCAGGTCTCGGATCTCGTTGCGATGGGATGCGTGCTCGGCCAAGGTTTCCTGTTCTCGCGCGCCGTCGATTTCGATACGGCAACCGAGCTGCTCAGGACAAAAGGGCAGAGACCATCGGCAGAGGCCGGCGCGCTGACGCGCGTCGGTGTCTGAGGGGCTCTCGCGCGGCGGGCTGGCTTATAGGAAATCGTCGCGGCGCGGCGTGAACGTGTCGATCAGCAGGCCGGGCGCCAGCGCGACGACGCCGTGGACCAGGTTCGGCGCGACGATGAAGCTGCTGCCCTGCTCCAGGCGGGTCGTCTTGCCGTCGACGGTGACGTCGAACGCGCCCTCGGCGACATAGCTCACCTGCGTATGCGGATGGGAATGCGGAGCCCCGACTGCACCTTCCTCGAAGCGGAAGGCGACCAGCATCATTTCGGGTCTCTGGCTCAGAACGGCGCGGCGATTGCCGGGGGCGACCTCGGTCCAGACCGTGTCTTCGGGAAGGGAGAAGAATGACATCATGATCCTTTCATCGGGCTAGCCATCCGCCGTCGACGGGCAGGATGGCGCCATGCACATAATCGGAAGCGGGAGCGGAAAGGAAGATCGCCGCACCCACCATATCGTCCGGCCGCGCCCATCGGCCCGCCGGAATTCGCTTGAGGATATCCGCGCTGCGTTCGGCATCGGCGCGCAGCGCCTCGGTATTGTTGGTCTCGACATAGCCAGGCGCAATCGCATTGACGTTGATGCCCCGGCCTGCCCATTCGTTCGCCATCAGCCGCGTCAGACCGGCAAGGCCGCTTTTTGCGGCCGTGTATGAGGGAACGCGGATACCGCCTTGAAAAGACAGGAGCGAGGCGATGTTGATGATCTTCGCGGGCTGTCCACGCGCGATCGCATTCTTCGCGAAGGACTGGCAGAGGAAGAAGGCCGATTTCAGGTTGGTGTCGATGACCGCGTCCCAATCCTCTTCGGTGAAATCCAGTGCGTCGGCGCGGCGGATGATGCCGGCACTGTTGACGAGGATATCAGGCGTTGCTCCGGCATCTACGGCCTGTTCGATGACAGCGCGTGCGGCCTCTGTCCTTGCGAGATCAGCCGTGATGGTGTGAAAGCTGCGGCCGTGGCCGCGCACCAGCGCCTCCGTTTGCGTCATTGCCGAGCGCCCGACGCCGATGACGTCGGCGCCGGCGCTTGCAAGGCCGGCTGCGATCGCCTGGCCGATGCCGGTATTGGCGCCGGTGACGATGGCGCAGCGGCCGCTCAGATCGAAACCGGTCACCGCAGCGCGTCCATTGGAACCTTGTCCATATCGGTAAAGCTCATGTTATCGCCCGCCATCGCCCAGATGAAGGCGTAGCGGCCGGTGCCGGCGCCCGAATGGATCGACCAACCCGGCGAGAGCACCGCGTCGTGGTTCTTCAGGACGACATGCCGGGTTTCACTCGGCTCTCCCATGAAGTGGAAAATGCGCGTCTGCTCCTGCATGCCGAAATACAGATAGACCTCCATGCGCCTGTCATGGACATGCGCCGGCATCGTGTTCCACACCGAGCCCAGCTCGAACATCGTCAACCCCACGAGAAGCTGGCAGCTGTCGCAGACATCGGGATGCACATACTGGTTGATGGTCCGCGCATTGGATTCCTCGGCCGAACCAAGCGCCACCTTGCGCGCCATATCGCGGGTGATGAGGACCGTCGGGCAGGCGCGATGCGCCGGCGCACTCAGCAGATAGAAGAGCGCCGGCTCGCTGGCATCGCGGCTCTCGAAGCGAAGGGCTGATGCTCCCATGCCGATATAGAGCGCCTCCTGGAAACCAAGTTCATAGGTCTTGTCCCCGACCGTGACGCTACCGGCACCGCCGATATTGACGATCGCCGCCTCGCGGCGTTCGAGAAAAGCATCCGTCCCGGTCTCGGGAACGCGGGAAATCTCGAGGGCCTCCCGGGTCGGCGAAACGCCGCCGACGATCATCCGGTCGAGGTGGCTATAGGTGAGGTTGATCTCACCGGGGCGGAACAGGTTTTCGATGACGAAGCCTTCACGCAGCCCCTGTGTGTTGCGGCGCGCGGCATCCTCAGGCCCGACGACCTGGCGGGTTTTGACAGATAGGGTCATTCATTTGCCTCTTGTCTTGAACATCTGCGTCAGCTCAGCACGACATATTCGGTCAATTGCCCGACGGTCGTGTCGGCCTTTTCGACGTCGAATACCTTCGTCCCGTGGCTCATGATCACGAAGCGGTCGCAGACCTGGTAGGCATGGTAGAGATTGTGGGTGACGAGCACGCTGGAGACATTTTCGGCCTTCAGCTTCAGCACCTGGTTGAGCAGCGCTTCCGTCTCGCGAACGGAAAGAGCCGAGGTCGGCTCGTCGAGCAGCAGGACGCGCTTCTTGAAATAGACGGCGCGGGCGATTGCCACCGCCTGCTTCTGCCCGCCGGAAAGATTGCCGACGAGCGTATCGGGCGAGTCGATGCCGGCGATATGGACGGCGTTTTTCAGCACCTCCATGGCAATCTCGCGCATCTCTGCCTGCCTGAGAAAACCGAAGCGATCGGTCAACTCGCGACCCATGAAGATGTTGCGCGTGATCGAGAGGGAATCGACCAGCGCCGTATGCTGGTAGATCGTCTCGATACCGGCATCGGCCGAATCCGAACGGCAGGTGAAGAGCGTCCGTTTGCCGTCGACGGTCAGATATCCATCGGTCGGCTTGTGGATGCCGGAGATCAGGTTGACCGTCGTCGATTTCCCGGCGCCGTTGTCGCCGAGCAGGCCGACCACTTCGCCTTCGCCGATATGGAAGCTCAGGTTGCTGAGCGCGGTCAGCGCACCGAAGCTCTTTGAGATATTGTGGAGTTCGAGAAGATTGGGTTTCGACATCACGCAAGCCCCCGCCGCTCGATGAGATGGTTGAAGATTGCCGCCAGCACGATGAGCGTCGCGATGAACATGTCGAGGTAGAAGCCCGGCGCTCTCAGGAGCAGCAGCACATCGGTGATGGTGTGGATGAGGAGCACGCCGAGGAAGATGCCGATGATCGACCCCCGGCCGCCGCGCAGCGACAGGCCGCCGATGACGCAGGCGGCGATCGCCTGCAGTTCGAGACCTGCGCCCTGCCCCGGCTGAACGCTGCCGACGCGGGTTGTTGCCAGGATGCCGGCAACGGCCGCCATGCCGCCGGCGATCGCAAATCCGATCAGCTTGACGCGGCCGGTATTGATGCCGATCGCCTCCGCCGCGCCGCGATTGCCGCCGGTCGCAAACACGTGGTTGCCGAAGCGGTGGCTGTGCAGCAACAGATGGAAGGCTGCGACCAGCAGAATGATCCAGATGAAGGCCGCGTTGATGCCGAAAAGGCTGCCCGAGAACAGGCTGGTAAAGGCGGCTTCCGGATCGAAGCGGACCTGAACGGCGCCGTTATAGAGCAGCACGGCGCCACGCCAGAAGAGCAGGCCGCCGAGCGTCACGATGAACGACGGAAGCCCGAAGCGCAGCGTGATCTGACCGTTCAGAAGCCCGATCATCACGCCCGCCAGAATACCGATCGGCGCAGCGATGAAGGCGCTGATGCCGAGATTGACGAGGCTTGCCATCAGGATGGCGGTAAAGGTGTAGACGGAGCCGATCGACAGGTCGAACTCCCCTGAGATCATCAGCACGCCGGCGCCGAGCGCCAGGCAGCCGAGCACCGGGATCGCCTTCATCAGGATCGTCAGGTTCTGCGGCGACAGGTAGCGAAAGTCATCGGGATAGAGCAGCGCTCCGACGATGCAGACGATCTGCAGCGTCATGAAGACGAGGAAGATTGCGCCTGCCGGCTTTCCCATGATCTGTTTGAGGATCGATTGTTTTTGGGTCCGCGACCGGGGCGCGGCACTCTCTGCAAGAATAGGTGTCACGGTCTGGTACTCGATTTTTGGGAGAGCGGGGAACCGGCCGCAAAGGCGGTTCCCCTTGTCTGTCGCTTAGCGGTAGCTGCCGATCAGCGGCTTGACCGAGCTGATGCGCGACTTGTCGAGGAAGGCGCCCTGGCCGGTATCGACGTCGGTCGGCGTCAGGCCGTATTTCTTGGCGAGCGCGATCTGGGCGATCGGATAGTAGCCCTGCAGGTAAGGCTGCTGGTCCATGGTGGCGAACATCGCGCCAGATTCGACCGCGTTGACGATCTCGACCGCCAGGTCGAAGCCGCCGAACGGGATCTTGGCGCCGGCATCCTTGATTGCGCCTGCCCCGACGGTCGAGGTGACCGAGCCGGTGCCGAACAGCGCCTTAACGTTAGGATTGGCGACCAGGAACTGGGCGATGATGTTCTGTGCCTCGGCCGGGTCCAGTCCGGCGCGTACGGTCTCGACCTTGATGCCGGCCTCCTTCATCGACTTTTCGATACCGCCGCCGCGCGCGACCGCGAAGCTCGCCTCGGGGATTTCGCGCGGATTGAAGACGACGTCGCCGGACTTCAGGCCGAACTCCTTGATCATGCGATTTCCGAGCTCGTAGCCCGATGCAAACTCATCCATGCCGACATAGGCCTGGCGGCAATTGCCCTTGGCGCCTTCGAGGTCGTCATTGTTGAAGCCGATGACGATGATGCCAGCTTTGACGGCCGCGCAGATGCTGCTGTCGAACGCATCCGAAGAGGAGATCGCCACGGCGATGCCGTCGACGCCGCTTGCCGTCGCGCTCTCGATCAGGTCGTTCTGGCGAACCGGATCGTTGTTGGCATATTGCACGTCGAGATCGACGCCGAACTGTGCCGCTGCATCTTGTGCGCCCTTCACCACGGGGTTAAAGAACTGCACACTCGGATCAAGATAGATGATCATCGTCGCCTTGACGTCTGCGGCAAGCGCCGTCGACGAGGCCATGGCGGCAAAGCCCGCGGCAAGCACCGCGGCTTTAAGATTGGTCAGTTTCATTTGCGTATCCTCCCTTTGGATGTGCAATACGGGTCGAAAGACCCAATTCTCGGCTGGCGAGCTCCGACCAAAGATCGCGCCAGCCGAGATTTCCCCCATCAAGCCCTTCCGCTCTCCTGCCTTGGCGAAAGGACCTGCTTAATCGTCAGGCGAACCAGGGCGCCGGGCGCCCGAGCGTCACGTGGATGCCCTTGAACTGCGAATATTCGTCGAAGCCGTAGCGGCCGAGCTCGCGGCCGAGGCCGCTTTTCTTGTATCCGCCGATCGGAAGTTCCGGCGTGCCGTCGATGACGCTGTTGATCCAGCAGCGACCGGCCCTGATGCGGCGGATGCTCTGCAGCGCGGTTTCGAGATCCTTGGTCCAGACGGAGGCCGAGAGCCCGTAGTCGCTGGCATTCGCCATCGCCACCGCCTCGTCCGCCGTCTTGAAGGTCAGCGTCGAAAGCACGGGCCCGAAGATTTCTTCGCGGGCAATCGACATATCGGGCGTGACGCCTGCAAAGACCGTCGGCGCATAATAGAGACCGGCCCCCTCGCCTGCCCGCGCGCCGCCGAGCAGCAGTTCGGCGCCTTCCTTGACGCCCGCTTCGACATAGGAATGGACCTTGGCGGCGTGGGCCTCCGAGATCATTGCACCGATCTTGGTGCGCTCGTTCAGCGGATCGCCGAAGGTGACCTTGCGCGAGATATCGAGCAGCCGCTCCATCAGCGCATCACGGATACCTTCCTGGACGAGAAGACGGCTGCCGGAAATGCAGCACTGGCCGGCATTGTGATAGACGCCATAGGCGATGCCATCGGCGGCGGCTTCCAGATCGGCATCGGCAAAGACGATCTGCGGACCCTTGCCGCCGAGCTCCAGGCCGACGCGCTTGACGCTGTGCGCTGCAATCTCGCCGAGCTTGGTGCCGACGCGCACCGAGCCGGTGAATGCGACCATATCGGTGCCGGGATCTTCGGCAAGCACCTGACCGGCCGGATCGCCGTAGCCGGTGACGACGTTGAAGACGCCGTCGGGAATGCCCGCTTCACGAGCCAGTTCCGCCATGCGGATCGAGGTGCCCGAGGTGAATTCCGAGGGCTTCAGGACAACGGTGCAACCGGCGCCGATCGCCCAGGGAACGCGCTCGGAGGCGATGATGAAGGGGAAGTTCCAGGGCGTGATGATGCCGACGACGCCGACCGGTTCGCGAAGCACGAGGCCGAGGCGGTCATCGCCGATATTGTTGTGGGACTGCCCTTCGAGCGCGCGCGCCTGACCCGCCGCATAAGACCAGAGATCGGCGCAGAAGCCGATTTCGCCGCGCGCCTGCGCGATCGGCTTGCCGACCTCAAGGCTTTCGATCAAGGCCAGCTCCTCCTGCCTCTGCAGGATGAGATCGGCGACCTTGAACATCAGCCGGGAGCGCTCTGCGCCCGACATCCGCGGCCAGGGACCGGTATCGAAGGCGCGGCGGGCAGCGGCGATCGCCTGTCTCACGTCATCGGCTGATGCGTCCGGCCATGTGCCGACCACCACACCCGCATGCCCAGGGCTGACGCGATCGATCGTCTTGCCCGACGATGCGTCGACAGACTTGCCATCGACAAGCATCTGATAGCGGGATTTAATGTGGAGACGCGGATCACTGGAATCGGGCGTGATGAAGTTCGACATTTTAGACAACAATGCTTCCTCAAGGCCGGACGCAAGCTGCCGGCCCCTCCCTATTTGCCCGGCTTTTGCACCGCCGGATTTATGTTGCGTTTGAATTGTATGGTACTGTATGGTGGTTTTAAATGGATGTCAACGCATGACGGCGGCACGAGATATGCACCTCGAAACTTTAAAGGTTGAGACCGGCGAAACCGCCGCAGCACAGGTGGAGCGCGATCTGCGCGAGCTGATCATTCAGCTGGAGCTCGCCCCCGGCATGCGGCTTTCCGAACAGGAAATCGCCACCCGTATGGGCGTGTCACGGCAGCCGGTGCGCGAAGCGCTGATCGCGCTCGGCAAATCGAAACTCGTCGATATCCGCCCAAATCGCGGCACCGTCGTCGTCCGTATCTCGGCGCGGCAGATGATGGAAGCCCGCTTCGTGCGCGAGGCGCTGGAGACGGCGGTTGCCCGCCGCGCCAGCGAAAGCTTCGACACCTGGACGCGGCGGCGGATCGACACGATCCTGACGCGCCAGCGCGCCGCCATGGAGGCGCAGGACCACAACGCCTTCCGCCGCGAGGACGAACAGTTTCACATCGCGATCGCCGAGGGCGCGGGCTGCAGTCTCGCTTGGAACGCCATCTCCGACATCAAGGCGCATATGGACCGCGTCTGCAACCTGCAGCTCCGCCATCCGGATTCCATGCTGCGGCTGATCGCCGAGCATGAGGCAATCATCACCGCGATCGATACGCGCAACCCCGATGCCGCCGATGCCGCCATGCGCGCGCATCTGAACGGCATTCTTTCCGATCTGCCGCAGATCGAAGCGGACCATCCGGATCTGTTCGAATAGCGCGACTTCGGCGCCCCGCCGTCTCGCCCTTGAGTTAAATCGATATTTATGCGGCAAACCTAATTCGAGCAGCGGTTACGGCTTTTCTTCTCGAATCTCCCTTTGTAGCGTCCTCCCACCTTGGGGATGGAGCAGAGATGGGATCGTCGTCGGATTTCAATGCAGAACTACACGCGCGCCCGTCGATCTATTTCGATGGCCCGGCTTTCGTCGAGCACGTCGCCATCATGCCGGGCGAAGGCAGTGCGGCGAGCCATATGGGATTTCACGACACCCTGTCGAATGAAGCGGATGTCGCAGTCCGCGTCGAGCGCCACACCGAATTCGTAACGGTGACGCGGCTTCGCAAGCTCTCAACCGACGCCGCCGAATGGCCGGCTTCCGAACTATCGGATGCCGAGGTGCTGGAACTGACTGGCATTGCATCGCCAAAACAGATCTGCCGGGTGGCGATCCTAGTCGTCGACGAAACCACCGAGGACCTCCCGCCGCATCTGGCTAGGTTCGGCTTCGGCGACACCGCGGCCTCCTTCATCGGCGGCGGCTCCGCGCTCGTCTGCTCCGATTTCAAGGTGCGACAGGATGGTTCCAGCCGCATCCTACTCTTCAACAGGGATCTGAACGCTCATCGACTCGGCCGGATGGTCCGGCGCATTTTCGAGATCGAGACTTACCGGGCGATGGCTCTGCTCGGCCTGCCGGTCGCTCATCGTCTGGCCCCGATGATCGGTGCCTATGACCGGAAGCTGATCGAGCTGACGAACCGTAATCTGCTGATCCCGGCAGACGAGCACAAGGAACTGCTGGCCGATATCACGGTGCTCTCCTCGCAGATCATTTCGGCGGCCGCTGAGACCCGCAACAGGTTCAGCGCCACCGGCGCCTACACGACTATTGTCGAGGAACGCATCGCGCTGCTGCGCGAAACCCATGTGCCCGGCTTCCAGCGCTACGGCACTTTCGTGGCGCGCCGCTTCAAACCCGCCGTCCGCACCTGCCAGGCGACGGCGCTAAGGCTGGAACAGCTGTCACAGGCGACCACCCATCTGATCGATCTTCTGCAGACGCGCATTCAGGTGGAGATCGAACACCAGAACGCCGTGCAGATCCAGGCCATGGCCGAACGGGCGGCGACACAGGTGAAAATCCAGCGCGCCGTCGAGGGCTTCTCGATCATCGCGATCAGCTATTACCTGCTCAGCCTGCTGAAGGTCGTGTTCGAAACCGCAGACCATGCCGGATATCACATCGATCCGCTGGTGATGCTCGTCTCGATCCCGATCGTCATCGGCACGGTCTGCCTGACGATCCTGCGGGTCAAGCATGCGTTAAGTTCGGAGCACTAGGGAGCGGGCTGCCCTACTCCCTGATCGCCGCGGCGAGATAGCAGGTGAGTTCGGCAGCGGATCTCTCCTTTGCCAGCCCCGCGGCCTGCCCGGACCACATGCTTGAGAAATCGGAGCTGCCCGTCTTTTCGGCGGCCGTGCGCAACGGGATCAGGGCGCCACCGGCTGTCGGGAACGCCGGAGCGATATCCGAGAGCGGGCCGATCTCACGCATCAGACGATTCATGAAACCGCGGGCCGGGCGGCCGGTGAAAACATTGGTCAGCGCCGTCTTGTCCGCGCCTCCGGCGCGCAGCGCCTGGCGGTGAAACTCCGTGACCTTCGCTTCCGGCGTCAGGAGATAGGCCGTGCCCACCTGGACCGCGGATGCGCCGAGTTCGAAAGCGGCGCGCACACCGCGCTGATCGGCAATGCCGCCAGCGGCGATCACCGGCACAGAGACGGCATCGGCGATCTGCGGGACGAGCGCGAAAGTCCCGACCTGGGTTGCCATATCCATACTCAGGAAGTTGCCGCGATGGCCGCCCGCCTCGTATCCCATGGCGATGACGGCATCGACGCCGCGCTCTTCGAGCCAGCGCGCCTCGGCTACCGTGGTGGCAGAAGCGATGATCCTGGCATTCGTCGCCCTCACCCTTGCAAGCAGCGCGTCGCCCGGAAGGCCGAAATGGAAGCTGACGACCTCGGGACGATACTCCTCGACGATCTCGCAGAAAGCCGCGTCGAACGGCGCGCGATTGGACGACGGAACAGCATCGGCCGGATCGAGACCGAGCTCGACGTAGTAGGCAGACAGCGCCGCCCGCCACAGCATCTGCGCGGAGGGGTCCGGCTCAGGAGCGGCATGCGCGAAGAAGTTCACGTTGACAGGCTTTCGCGTCACGGCGCGGATCTGGTCGAGCGCGCTTCGCATCTGTTCGACCGTCAGCATCGCCCCGGGCAGCGAGCCCAGACCGCCGGCCTCGCTCGTCGCGATCACCATCTCCGGCGTCGTGGCTCCCGCCATCGGCGCCTGGATGATAGGGAGATCGATGCCGAAGAGATCGGTGATGCGGCTGTCTTTCCGGGATTCCATGGTCACGACTTCCTTTTCTGTGGCGCCCGCCGGCAACCCTATTCGGATTTGGCGTCTTGTTCAGCCTGCTTCCGGCGAAATTCCGGAGTGGTCACCCCGCCGACGCCCCAGTTTTCCAATTCGACCTCGTCGATGACGACAAATGTCGAAGCATGCGGCTTGCCCATCACTTCGAAAAGCAGATCGCTGACGCCCTTGATCAGCGCCTTCTTCTGCTCCGGCGTCGTAGCTTGCGCGCCTGGCGCCGTTCCTTCGCGCGTCACCTTGATATTCACATAAGGCATGGTTCTTACCTTCGCTATGCCGGTCGTCTGATCCGACGCGGCGGTTGATGAACGTGGAGAGCTGCCCGCGCAGAACGCGGGCAAGCGTGAGCTACCAGCGTCCGGCGTGCTGGCCGCCATCGACATTGATGGTTTCGCCGGTCAGGAAGCGGGCGCGTTCGAGATAGAGGACGGCATCGACGACATCGCCGATCTCGCCCATGCGGCCGACCGGATGCAGGCCCTTGAGGAATTCGTGGGTTTCGGCGGGATGCATCGGCGTCTTGATGATGCCGGGTGCCACGGCATTCACCCGCACGCCACGCTTTGCATATTCGATCGCCAGACCGCGGGTGACAGCATCAAGGCCGCCCTTTGTCAGCAGGGCGAGACCCGACGGCACGTCGGAGAGAGCCTGATGAACAAGCGTCGTGGTGATCTGAACGATATGCCCGTCGTGATGCTTTTCCAGATGGGGCAGCGCCAGCTGCGTGATATGGAAGAAGCCCTCGATATTGACCTTCAGCACATTGGCGAGCTCGTCCGTCGTATAGTCGACGAAGGGCTTACCGATGAAGACGCCGGCATTGTTGATCAGCGTATCGATGCGGCCAAAGCGCTCGATGGCGGTATCGACGACTGTCTGCGCGACGGCGCGCTCGCCGATATCGCCGGGTACCGCGACGATGCCGGTGTCGGCGGATTGCTTGATATTGCGGGAATTGGCGACGACGGCATAGCCGGCCTCGCGATAGGCCTTGACGATACCGGCACCCAGGCCCTGCGAGGCGCCGGTGACGATGACGACTTTCTGTTCGCTGCTCATGATGATTTCCTTCCTTGTCCGGCCGCTGACTGCGGTCAGCCGGCGGGCTGATTGTCTTGCCCACCAGAGGTAGGCTGGTGACATCTTGTGTGAAATTGGCTATTGGTTCTCAGTGGCTGAGAAAAAACGCACAGAGCCTGATTGGCAGGACATCCGCGTCTTCCTGGCGCTCGGGCGGCATCGCAGCCTCTCGGCGGCGGGCCGCACCCTGTCGGTCAATCACGCGACCATCGCGCGGCGGATCCGCTCGCTCGAGGCGACGCTCGGCGAGAAGCTGGTCGAGAGACGGCCGGACGGTTACGTCCTGACAGCAGCGGGCACGCAGGCGCTCGCGGTTGCCAGCGACATGGAGACGGCAGTTCAGACGCTGGTACGCGGCGGCACCGATGGCGCGCCCAGGGGGCTGGTTCGCATCAATGCCCCTCCGGCGCTTGCGCAGGGTTTCCTCACGGAGCGCCTTGCCGAAATCCCGCTTCAGTTTCCCGGGCTGGACATCGATCTCGCCACCGATCTTCGCTCAGTGAGCCTTGAGCGTCATGAAACAGACGTTGCCATTCGCCTCGGCCGGCCTCAGGATGGAGACCTGATGGCAAAACTGCTGCTGCCGATGGCGTTCGGCTTCTACGGCACGCCGGCCATCTGCCAAGAGGTGGAGGAAGGTGCTGCGCCGAAATTCATCGGGTTTGACGAGACGAATTCCTACCTCCCGGAAGCCGCATGGCTTGCCCGGGAGTTCCCGAATGAACGGCTGGTGTTTCGCGCCAACAATCAGGTCGCGCAGGCAACTGCTGCGAGATCGGGCGCCGGATTGGCGCTTCTGCCCCACTATATCGGACGCGTCGAGCGCTCCCTCAGGCTCTGCCGGCTCAAGCAGGTTCCGCCGCCGCGCGAGATCTGGCTGCTCACTCGCCGCCAGGATCGCAAAGAGACGCCGATACGAGCGGTCTGCGATTTCATCGCCCGGAAGTTTGCTGAGGAGCGAACGCTTTTCGAGGCGTGAGACTGACGAAGATCAACATGGGAGGAAGAAAATGGCCGAACCAGACCGTTGGCGCCACATGGCAAGCGCACCGAGAGACGGCAGCCGGATCCTTGTGACGATCCGCGCCGTCGAACAGGGGCCTGCCGAGGTCGATCTTGCCTATTGGTCGAATGGCGACCGGTTTGGCGCCGAGGGCTGGCGGGCATCCGATTCTTCGCCGGGGCAGATTATCGAATATGCCGAACCGGAACTGAAGTGTTGGATGCCGCTTCCAACGGTCGACGTTAACCGCGCCGCGATGCCCACACCCTGGGAAGGCGAGGACGAACAGAATCTCGACGGCTCCGGGATCTGAGAGCCAAAAAAACAGCGGCGGCGTAACGCTTTGAGTGGTTTTTGCGGCTGATCGCGATCGGCGGCGCGGGGCGCTTCATCTTTTTGCTCGAAGCGTGCATAATGTCATGAAATTATCGCCTTCAAAACGAGACAATTCATGCGCCGCCAAGCCAATCCTTTCGCCACCGATCCGACTCCCGCGACAAAGCCGGTCGTCTGGCGGCCGAGCGTGGCGAAGCAGAAGGGCGAGACGAAGCATGCGGCTTTGACCGAACGGATCATCGCCGATATCGATTCCGGCATCCTCAAGCCGATGGACCGGATGCCGACGCATCGCGATCTGGCGCGCGAACTCGGCCTTTCGGTGCAGACCGTCAGTCTCTCCTACAAGGAAGCGGAGAGGCTCGGCTATCTGAGCGGCGAAATCGGCCGCGGCACCTTCGTCAAGGCGCGCGTCACCGATCGCGCGGGCCGGATGATGCTCGATCACAGCCAGAACGAGGTGCTCGACCTCTCGATCATCCGCGCTGTCTATCTCGATGCCCATGAGGACGCTTCCCGCGAGATTTTTCGCGAGCTTGCAGAGAGCGATATTGCGAGCTTCATGCGTCCCTGCCGGCCGATCGCCGGCCTCGACCGGCATCGCGAGGCGGCGCGGCTCTGGCTGCAGCCGATGGGTGTCAGCGCGGGCGCCGAGCGCATTCTCGTTACCAACGGGGCAGCGCACAGCATCTTCCTCGCCCTGAGCTGCATCATCCGCTCCGGCGATGTCGTGCTGTGCGAAAACCTCACCGATCACGGCATCATCGGGCTTTCCAATATTCTCGGCTTCAGCCTGAAGGGACTGCCGACAGATGCTGAGGGTATATTGCCCGATGCGCTGGAAGCGGCTTGCGCCGTCGGCAGCGTCAGGGCGCTGGTGCTCATTCCGACGCTCAACAACCCGACGAGCCACGTCGCCGGTGCAGAGCGCCGGCGCGCGATCGCCGAAATCGCGCAGCGCTACGGCATCTTCGTCATCGAGGATGAGGTCTACAGGCCGATGATCGAGGAGGACCTGCCTTCCATCACCGAGCTTCTACCCGATCTCGGCTTCTTCGCCACAAGCTTCACCAAGACGGTGCTGACCGGCCTGCGGGTCGGTTACCTCGTCGTCCCGCCGGCCTATTCGATCCGCGCTGCTTCCATTCTTAGGGTATCGAGCTGGAGCGGCACCTATCTCACGGCCGAGATCGCCACGCGCTGGGTCGAGAATGGCACGGCGAAGGAATTGCTGGCGATACAGCGCGATGAGGCGCGCTCGCGCCAGCGCATTGCCGCCGAAATCCTCGGCGACCATTTTGCCTCCGGTCACCCGTTGTCGCTCTGTGCCTGGCTGAAGGTGCCGCAGCACTGGACCGAAGATGGCTTGGTGCGCTCGCTTGCCAATCAGAATGTTGCGGTCACACCGTCGGAGCCCTTCATTGCCGGTCCCGGCCACGGCGGCGGCATCCGGATCTGCCTTGGCGGGCGGATGAGCCACGCCACGCTCCGGAAGGCGCTGACGACAGTGCGCCAGGCGTTCGAACAGCTGCCGCCTGTCTACGACGTCGGCTCCATCGGCTGATGTCCGGTTCAGGACAATCATTGAATCATTACAATATAATAATTGACATGATTTTACTTCGCTCTCAACATGACAATCATGAAGAGCGAGCCGAGATCAACAGAAAACGAGACGCTGCCGGTCAGCCTGGCTGACATCGAGCACGCTGCCGATCGCATCCGCGGACGCGTGACGCGCACGCCGCTCACTCACTCCGCTTCCCTCTCCAGGCAGGCTCACCAACCCGTTTATCTCAAGCTCGAGACCCGCCAGCCGATCGGCGCCTTCAAGCTGCGCGGCGCGACGAATGCCATTCTCTCGCTCGATCCTGCAGCCCGCGAGCGCGGCCTCGTCACCGCCTCGACCGGCAATCACGGCCGTGCCGTTGCCTATGCCGCGCAGGCGCTCGGCATTCCCGCAACGGTCTGCATGTCATCGCTGGTCCCGGCCAACAAGGTCGAGGCCATCAGGGCGCTCGGTGCCGAAATCCGCATTGTCGGCGTGTCGCAGGACGATGCGCAGGATGAGGTCGAGCGGCTGGTCGAAAGCCGCGGTCTGACGCCGATCCCGCCGTTTGATCATGCTGACGTCGTTGCAGGTCAGGGCATGATCGGCCTCGAAATCGTCGAGGACCTGCCCGATGTCGCGACGGTTCTCATCCCCCTTTCCGGCGGCGGCTTGGCAGGCGGCATCGCTGTCGCGGTCAATGCGCTGAAGCCGCAGGCACGGATCATCGGCATCTCGATGGAGCGCGGCGCGGCCATGCATGCTTCCATCGCCGCGGGCAGGCCCGTAGCGGTCCGCGAAGAGGAGACGCTGGCGGATTCACTCGGCGGCGGCATCGGCCTTTTAAACCGTGTGACCTTCCCGCTCTGCCGCGACCTGCTCGATGACATCGTGCTGCTGACGGAGGAGGAAATCGCCGCGGGAATCCGTCATGCCTCGCATCAAGAAGGCGAGATCGTCGAGGGCGCCGGAGCGGTCGGCATTGCCGCCATTCTCGCGGGCAAGGTGGAGCTCACCGGCCCCACGGCCGTCATCCTATCGGGCGGCAATATCGACGCCAGGGTTCACCGGCACATTATCGAGGGAGGTGCTGCATGAGCCGCATCCGCATCCTGACGGAAAGAGACCTGCGCGCCGCCGTCAGCCTTGATATCTCGGCCGTCGACTGCGTCGAGCAGGCCTTCCTGGCGCTGGCGACGCAGCCGGTGGCGATGCCGCCGATCCTGCGGCTCGACATTCCTGAATTCCGCGGTGAAGTCGACGTCAAGACGGCCTATGTGCCGGGTTTCGATGGCTTCGCGATCAAGGTCAGCCCCGGCTTCTTCGACAATCCGAAGCTCGGACTGCCGAGCCTCAACGGGCTGATGATCCTGTTCAGCGCCAAGACGGGGCTAGTCGAAGCGCTGCTTCTCGACAACGGCTATCTGACCGACGTGCGCACCGCCGCAGCCGGTGCGGTCGCCGCCCGGCATCTGTCGCGCACGGAGGCTTCCGTCGCCACGATCTTCGGCGCCGGCATGCAGGCGCAACTGCAGCTCTCGGCGCTGATGCTGGTGCGCCCGATCAAATCGGCGCGCATCTGGGCGCGCGATCATGCAAAGGCAGAAAAGCTCGCGGCCGAATGCGCGCGGCAATTGGGCATCGACGTTACCGCCTTCTCCGATCCGCGCGAGGCGATACGCGGCAGCGACATCGTCGTCACGACGACACCGGCCGAAAAGCCCATCCTGATGGCCGATTGGCTGGAACCTGGCCAGCACCTGACCGCGATGGGATCGGACTCCGAACACAAGAACGAGATCGATCCGGCCGTTTTCGCCCGCGCCACCTACATTGCCGACCGCCTGTCGCAGACGCGCATTCTCGGCGAACTGCACCACGCCATCAGGGCAGGCGCCGCAACGCCGGAGCAGCTGTTCGCCGAGCTCGGCGCGGTGATCGCCGGTACGGCGAAGGGCCGCGTCAGCGCCGGGGACATAACCTTTGCCGACCTGACCGGGACCGGCGTGCAGGACACTGCGATCGCCAATCTGGCCGTCAGCCGCGCGACAGCGACAGGCAGCGGTCAGACAATCGAAAACAGAAGAGAAATGGGAGATGCCGCGTGAGCGTGACGCTGAACTTTACGCGTGAGGAATATGCCGAGCGCCTGTCCAAGACCCGTCATGCCATGGAAAAGGCCGGGATCGATCTGCTTGTCGTCACCGACCCGTCCAACATGCACTGGCTCACCGGCTACGATGGCTGGTCCTTCTATGTGCATCAATGCGTGCTGGTGCCGCCATCAGGCGAGCCGATCTGGTACGGCCGCAAGCAGGATGCCAATGGCGCCAAGCGCACCGCGTACCTTCACCACGACAACATCATCGGCTATCCGGATCACTATGTGCAGTCGACCGAGCGCCACCCGATGGATCTGCTCTCGCAGATCATCGACGAGCGCAAATGGTCGGGGCTGACCGTCGGCGTTGAAATGGACAATTATTATTTCTCGGCGGCAGCCTACGCCTCGCTGCAGAAAAACCTGCCGAACGCCCGCTTCAAGGACGCAGCCGGCCTCGTCAACTGGCAGCGCGCCGTCAAGAGCTCGACCGAGCTCGACTATATGCGCAAGGCCGGCAAGATCGTCGAGCTGATGCACAAGCGCATCGTCGAGGTCGTCGAACCCGGCATGCGCAAATGCGATCTCGTGGCCGAAATCTATGATGCAGGGATCAGGGGAACGCCGGAGTTCGGTGGCGACTATCCGGCAATCGTACCGCTTCTGCCGTCGGGCGCCGACGCTTCCGCGCCACACCTCACCTGGGACGACAAGCCGATGCGCATTGGCGAGGGCACGTTCTTCGAGATCGCCGGCGCCTACAAGCGTTATCACTGCCCGCTGTCGCGCACCGTCTTTCTCGGCAAGCCGACGCAGGCCTTTCTCGATGCGGAGAAGGCGACCCTCGAAGGCATGGAAGCCGGGCTTGCGGCGGCCAAGCCAGGCAACAGCTGCGAGGACATCGCCAACGCCTTCTTTGCCGTGCTGAAAAAATACGGGATCATCAAGGATAACCGCACGGGTTACCCGATCGGGCTCTCCTATCCGCCGGATTGGGGCGAGCGCACCATGAGCCTGCGCCCCGGCGACCGGACGGAATTGAAGCCCGGCATGACCTTCCACTTTATGACCGGTCTCTGGCTCGAGGATATGGGACTGGAAATCACCGAAAGCATCGCGATTACCGAGACCGGCGTCGAATGCCTGTCGAACGTGCCGCGCCAGCTGTTCGTGAAGGGTTGATGCAATGCTGACCAGCGCCGCGCTCCGTCCTTCGCCGATCACCCCTTCCGTCGATTTCGACGGCAAGGGCGTGCAGCACGGACATCTGCGTCTGCCCTATAGCCGCGATGACAGCGCCTGGGGCTCGGTGATGATCCCGATCTGCGTCGTTGCCAATGGCGAAGGCCCGACCGCGCTTCTGACCGGGGCCAATCACGGCGACGAGTATGAGGGGCCGGCGGCACTCTTCGAACTGGCGCAGACGCTTGATCCCGCCGCGATCAACGGACGCGTCATCATCGTTCCAGCGCTCAATTATCCCGCGTTTCGCGCCGGCACGCGGACCTCGCCGATCGACCGGGGCAATCTGAACCGCAGCTTTCCGGGGCGTCCGGATGGCACGGTGACGGAGAAGATCGCCGACTACGTCACGCGCCACCTGATACCGCTCGCCGATATCGTGCTCGACTTCCATTCCGGTGGCAGGACACTGGACTTCCTGCCCTATGCCGCAGCCCACGAACTGCCGGACAAGGATCAGGAAGCGCGCTGCTTCGATGCCGTCGCCGCCTTCGCCGCACCGTTTTCGATGAAGATGCTGGAGATCGATGCGGTCGGCATGCTCGATACGACCGTCGAGGAGATGGGCAAGGTCTTCGTGACGACCGAGCTCGGCGGTGCCGGGACCGCCACGGCGCGGTCGATCGAGATCGCCCGCAAAGGCAGCCTCAACCTCCTGCGGCATGCCGGGATCCTTTTGGGTGAACCGAATGCCGCGCCCACTCGTTGGTTGGATATGCCATCGAGCGATTGCTTCACCTTTGCGCAGGATGAGGGACTGATCGCCTTCGCCGCCGATCTCGGCGATCCGGTCAGGACAGGCGGGGTCATCGCCCGTGTCTACCCCGTCGGCAAAACCGGCATTGCGCCAATCGAGTACCGCGCCGCCATGGATGGCGTGCTCGCGGCGCGCCACGTACCCGGTCTGATCAAGGCCGGCGACTGCCTTTCCGTGATCGCCACGATCACGGAGGAGACCTAACCGTAGAGAACCCGCGAGATCCGAAAACGGACAGCAAAACCCTAACCAGAGGAGAATTCGCATGCCAATCAAGACAATCGCCGGCCTTTCCGCCCTTGCACTGATGCTGGGCGTAACGTCTGCCAGCGCACTGACACTCGAGGAGGTCAAGCAGCAGGGTTACATCCGCGCTGCGACCGCCAATGAAGTCCCCTATTCCTACATGCAGCCCGATGGCACCTCTGCCGGCATCGGTCCCGATGTCGCCAGCGCCGTGCTGAAATCCATGGGGATCGAAGAGATCAACTGGACGGTCACGCCATTCGGCACGCTGATCCCGGGCCTGAAAGCCAAGCGCTTCGATTTTGCCGCGGCCGAGCAGAACATCTCGCCGGAACGTTGCAAGCAGGTCGCCTTCACCGAGCCGAACTCGTCCTATGGCGAAGGCCTGCTCGTCAAGAAAGGCAATCCGAAGGGCCTGAAGACCTATGCCGACATCGCCAAGGATCCGTCGCTGACGGTGGCCGTCGTCTCCGGCGCCAACAATGTCGACTTCCTGCGCGCCGTCGGCGTCAAGGATGAGCAGATCGTCTTCATTCCGGCCAATGCCGATGCTATCCCGACCGTGCAGAGCCGCACCGACGCCTATGCGGCGACCGAACTGACTGTCGCGGCGCTCGCCAAGGGCCAGGCCCAGGTCGAGCAGGTTGCGCCGTTCACGGACCCGATCGTCAAGGATGCGCCGGTTCGCAACTACGGTGGCTTTGCCTTCCGCCCGGAAGACAAGGAACTGCGCGACGCCTTCAACGCCGCCCTCGTCAAGTTCCGCACGACGGATGAGTACAAGGCGATCCTCACCAAGTACGGCCTGTCCGAACAGAGTATCGCTGCGGCCGCCGACAAGAAGGTCGACGACCTCTGCGCCGGCAAGTAACGGCAGAAGGCGCCCGATCCGATCGGTCGGGCGCCGCTCCTAACGATCAGGAGACTTCCGTATGAACTGGACAGCCTACCTGCCAATGCTCTGGCATGGTGCATTCATCACGATGACGATCACGCTTGCGTCGATTGCCGTCGGCGCGGTGCTCGCTTTCATTTTCGGCATCCTGCGCGTCGAGGGAGGGCCGATCCTTTCGGCTGTCGCGCTCTGCTACACGGAGGTGTTTCGCGGCACCTCGCTCTTCGTTCAGCTTTTCTGGTTTTACTACGCGCTGCCGCTCGTCGGTCTGAGCTTCGATCCGATCACCACGGGCATCCTGGTGCTGGCGGCCCATGCCGGTGGATATGGCGCCGAGATCGTGCGCGGGGCGCTGTCATCCGTTTCTGTGCAGCAGCTGGAGGCCGCGCGTGCCCTGAATTTCAGCCGTTTCCAGACGCTGTTTCGCATCTCGCTGCCGCAGGCGATCGTCGAGATGATGCCGGCCTTCGGCAATCTGGCGATCGAGACGCTCAAGCTCTCCTCGCTCGTGTCGCTGATATCGATTGCCGATCTCACCTTCGCGGCCCAATCGATCCGCAACATCACGCTGGATAGCGCGAGCATCTATTCCATCACGCTCCTCTGCTACTTCGCCATGTCGCTGGTGCTGATGGTGGCGATCCGGGTGATCGAGCATTTCGTGCGGCGTGGCCACGCCTTCCCGCAGATGCCCCGTTCGTGAGGATATGATCACATGATGTATGGATACGAATGGGATACGACGACCTGGCTCACCTATACGAGCTCGATCCTGCCGATCATCCTGATCGGCCTGACGGTCACCTTGAAGGCTGCGGCGGCAGGCTTTGCCATCGCGCTCGTGCTCGGCCTCGTCTTCGCGCTGTTGCGCCGCAGCCGCGTGATCGCGATCTCCTGGGCGACCGCCTTCGTCGTTGAATTTCTGCGCGACACGCCGCTTCTGGTGCAGCTCTTCTTTCTCTATTACGTGCTGCCCGATTTCGGCGTCGTGCTGCCGGCCTTTTTGACGGGCGCAATCGCCCTTGGCCTGCAATATGCCGCCTACACATCCGAGGTCTATCGCGGCGGCATCGAGGCCGTGGCCCGCGGCCAATGGGAAGCGGCAACGGCGCTCAATCTGACGCGCATGCAGGCCTATCGCGACATCATCATCCCGCAGGCCATCCCGCGGATCGTGCCGGCCATGGGCAACTATCTCGTCGCCATGATCAAGGAAACACCGGTTCTTTCCGTCGTCACCGTCATGGAGATGATGGGCCTTGCCAACATGATCGGCGAACGCACCTTCGAATATCTCGTGCCGCTGACGCTTGTCGGCCTGATCTTCCTCCTCCTGACGCTGATCTGCTCGGCCGGTCTCCACCGCCTGCAGAAAGCCCTTCCGAAAGCAGGAATCCCCTTGCGATGACCGAGAATAACAATCCGCCTATCATCGAATTTTCCAACGTCGCCAAGCGCTTCGGCCCGCTGACGGTACTCGACGACTTCAATTTCACAGTCAGGAAAGGCGAGAAGGTGACGCTGATCGGCCCGTCCGGGTCGGGAAAGTCCACGGTGCTGCGCATCCTGATGACGCTCGAACCGTTTCAGGACGGCAAGCTGACGCTGCAGGACATGTCCTATCACGAGCCGAACGGCAAAGGCCCGTTCAAGGCTTCGGAAGACCATCTGCGCCAGATCCGCAACCATGTCGGCATGGTGTTCCAGAGCTTCAATCTGTTTCCGCATATGACGGTGCTGCGCAATATCGTCGAGGCGCCGCTGCGGGTGCTCGGCATCGCGCGGGCAGAAGCCGAGGCGCGGGCGCTGCAACTGCTCGACATGGTGGGTCTCACCGACAAGAAGGACTTCTATCCCTCGCAGCTCTCCGGCGGCCAGCAGCAGCGCGTAGCGATTGCCCGCGCGCTGGCAATGCGCCCACGGGTGCTTCTCTTTGACGAGCCGACCTCGGCGCTCGATCCGCAACTCGTCGGCGAAGTGCTCTCCGTCATCCGCGGCCTGGCGCACGAGCACGACCTGACCATGCTGCTCGTCACCCATGAAATGCGCTTCGCCCGGGAAGTTTCGGACCGGGTCTGCTTCTTCGACAAGGGCCGCATCTGCGAACAAGGCGCGCCCGAAGAAATATTCGGCGCACCGCGCGAGCAGCGGACGCGGGAATTTCTGTCGTCGGTTCTGGCTTGATGAAAAGGCCCGGAAGCTAAGCTCCGGGCCTTTGAAATTGGGTAACCGTCTTTCTAGCGGGTGCGTGTCGTTTCGAAGAGGAACCACACGCGCCTCTCGGTCTCGTCGATCCAATTCTCGATCAGGCTGGTCGTCGCGTGATCATTATGCTCGGAGGTCAGGTTGTGCACCTCCCGGAACATCTCGACGAGCCGCTTGTTGTCGTCCCTGAGCTCGGCCAGCATGTCATCGGGCGTCACGTAATCCGCGTCATTGTCCGAAAGCCGCTGCAGGCGGGACACCTGACCGATCGACTTCAGCGTCGTTCCGCCGATCTTGCGGACCCGCTCGGCGATGTCGTCGGTCATCGCAAAGATCTGCTCGGCCTGCTCATCGAGCATCAGATGATAGTCGCGGAAATGCGGGCCGGACATGTGCCAATGGAAGTTCTTGGTCTTCAAATACAGAGTGAAGACATCGGCAAGGATCGCGGTCATCGCCGCCGATATGTCGGTGATGGCATTCGATTTCAGGTCTGAAGGCGTTTTGAGCGACGGCGCAGGACGTTTTTCCACTGTCTAACCCTCCGTGGAGCAGCGAGTAACTCCGCTCAAGGTACCGCTCGCCCCGTTCGCTTCAATAAGTGCGACAAAATTTCGGCCGGTCTGGTCAGCGCCAGCAGATCAGGCGCTCCTCCCGATGCCGATCCGAACGCTGACGCCTCTGGCGTAAACCATGCTAAAGTTGGCGTTTACGCCGATAGTGACTGAGGCCGCCGATCGCTAGTTTCCCTCTCGCAACTCAACGCCTTCTGCGGAGAAAAATCATGAAAGTTCTAGCTATCGGATCGATCATCAAGCCCGTCACCGACGAGCAGCGCCGCGAGATCATGCCAAAGGAAGTGCCGGCAACGCTGCAGCACTATCTCAATGGCAAGATCGAGCAGTTCTGGGCCCGCCAGGACGCCCCGGGCGTCATCTTCCTGATGAACGTGGATTCCATTGAGCAGGCGAAGGCCGAAGTCGAAGGCCTTCCGCTGGTGACCGGCGGCTTTGCCTCCTACCAGTTCATTCCGGTCGGCCCGCTGGCGCCGCTCGGCCTGCTCATTCAGGGCAAGTAGCTGCAGCCTGGTTCCGGCGGCCATTCTCCCAGTTGGCCGCCGGCGCCACTGCCTTGCCGTGACACATCTTCAAAACGGATCATTCTTTGATGGACAGACGACTTCTCGTTCTTGCCCTTGGCATGTTCGCACTCGGTACCGACAGTTTCGTCGTTGCCGGCGTGCTGCCTGAAATCGCCCGCGACTTCAATGTCAGCATCGGCGCTGCCGGGCAGATGACAACGATCTATGCGGCCACGATCGCCGTGCTGGCGCCTGTCATTGCGGCAGCCGCGGCACATATGCCCCGCAACAGGCTGCTGCTTGCCGGTCTCGGCATCTTCGTCATCGCCAATCTCGCAACGGCGCTCTCACCCAATTTCGAAATGGCGCTCGCCACCCGCGCGCTCGCCGGTCTCGGAGCCGCCATGTTCGCCCCGACGGCAACCGGCTCGGCCGCGTCGATCGTGGCGCCCGAGAAGCGCGGCTTTGCGCTTTCGGTCGTCGCCACAGGCATGACCGTCTCGACCGCCCTTGGCGCTCCGATCGGCACATTGATCGGCGGTCTCGGTGACTGGCACTGGACGATGGTCTTCGTCTCGGGGCTGGCAGCCATCGCAGGCGCCGGCGTGCTTGTCTTCCTGCCGCATATTCCGATGCCGCCTGCCGTCTCGCTCGGCAAGCGTCTGGCGCCGCTCGCCGATGCCAGGATCGGTCTGGCGCTGACCACGACCTTCCTGTTCTTCAGCGCCGCCTTTACCATCTACACCTATTTCTCGGTCGTCTTCGGCCGCACGATCGGTGGCGATACGGCGATCCTCGCCGGGCTTCTGGTGCTCTGGGGCGCGGCCGGAACGGTCTCCAACCTGCTTGCCGGCCGGCTGATCGACGCGATCGGTTCGCGGAAAGTGCTGATCACGATGCTCGGTATGGTGCTTGTGAACTTCCTGCTTCTGCAGTGGAGCGGCGCCAGCCTCTGGACTGCCGTGCCCGCCGTCCTGCTCTGGGGCGCCTGTGGCTGGGGCAGCACGGTGCCGCAGCAGCACCGCATCGTCGGCATCGCGCCGCAGATTGCGCCGATCGTGCTCGGCCTCAACAACTCTGCGGTGTTTCTCGGAACCACCGCGGCTGGCATCATCGGCGCAACGGCCATCGACATCGTCGGCAGCCAAAATCTCGGCTTCGTCGCCGCAGGTCTGGTCGCCGCCGCATTGATTGCCTCAGAGCTCACCGACCGGGCGATTGCCGCTTCGCGCAGCCGCAGCGCACCCGATCAGCGCCAGAAGGCGGCCTGAGGCCAAACCTCTGCAATACAGAAAGGTCTGACAATGCTCGACTTGATCAAATCCTCCATTGAGGCCCACGGCGGCCTCGACAGATGGCAGCGCATCCGAAAGATCACCGCGACGATGACGCCGGATGGTCTGGCGCTGAAGGCTCGCGGACAGGAAGCGTTTGCGAAAAGGCCGACGCGGGTGACAATCGATACGCGCCTGCAGAAGACGACCTTCGATCCATTTCTGGCACCGGAACAGATCGGCATCTACGAACCGTTCCGGACTGCAGTCGAAAGCGCCGCAGGCGCGACGCTCGAATGGCTGGACAATCCGCGCCAGTCATTCACGCCGAATGTGCCATGGAGCGCCTCACAGCTCGTCTATTTCGCCGGATACGCGATGTGGACCTACCTGACACTGCCCTTCTCGCTGCTGACCGATGGCGTCAGCTGCGAAGAGATCGAACCGTGGCACGAGGACGGCGAAGTCTGGCGGGCCATAAGAGTCCGGTTCCCGGCTTCCTACGTCACGCATTCCAGCGAACAGGTGCTCTACTTCGACAGCAATGCCCTGATCCGGCGTCAGGACTATTCGGTGGAGATCGCGGGCGGCGGGACCGCCGCTCACTATCTCTACGACCACCGGACGTTCGAAGGACTGGTCTTCCCGACCCGCCGCCGCATCTATCTGCGCGGCGCCGATGGGCAACCCGACAGAAACGTCATCCTGATGGCCGCCGACTTCGAGAATTTCGAGTTCGTCCGCGAGGAACAGGGCGTCCCCCAAGGCTGGAACGCGGTGACCTGTGACTAGCTGGCAGGCACGTTCGCCTAGGCAAGCCCCAGATGGGATCGCAGCGTGCGCCCGGAATAGTTCGTCCTGAACAGCCCGCGGCGCTGCAACTCCGGCACCAGCAGATGGACGATGCGCTCCAGACTGTCGGGCAGGACCGGCGGCATCAGGTTGAATCCGTCTGCGCCGCCGCCCACGAACCAATCCTCAAGCGCGTCTGCCACCTGTTTCGTCGAGCCGGCGATCGTCCAATGCCCGCGCGCGCCGGCAATATGCTGGTAGATCTGGCGGAGGTTCAGGTTCTTCTCGCGGGCCAGATCGACGATCAGCTTCTGCCTGCTCTTGTTACCGTTGGTTTCGGGCATATCGGGCAGCGGGTCTTCGGGCGAGTATCCGCTGAGATCGAAGCCGACGAGCTGGGACAGCAGCAGCAGCCCGGATTCCGGATGAACCAGGTTCTGCAGCCGTTCGAAGATGTCTTCGGCTTCGGATTGCGTTTCGGCCACCACCGGAAAGGCGCCGGGCATGATCTTCATCTGCTCGGCCGTCCGCCTATAGCGTCCGAGGCGGGATTTTACGTCGGTATAGAATTCCCGGGCAGACAATAGTGTCTGATGAGCCGTGAAGATCGCCTCGCCGGATTGCGCCGCCAGCTCGCGTCCCGCCTCCGACGATCCCGCCTGGAAAATCACCGGCGCGCCTTGTGGCGAACGGCCGACATTGAGCGGTCCCCGCACCTTGAAATGCCTGCCCTCGTGATTGAGCACATGCATCTTCGACGGATCGAAGAAGCGGCCCGCCTCGCGGTCGCGGACGAAGGCACCCTCCTCCCAGCTGCTCCAGAGTCCCTTGGCGACATCGACGAACTCTGCGGCACGGGCATAGCGGTCCGCATGACGAACATGCTCCTCGAGGCCGTAATTATAGGCTTCGCTCTCATTGACCGATGTAACGAGGTTCCATCCCGACCGGCCGCCACTAATCAGATCGAGCGAGGCGAATTTCCGCGCGAGGTCGTAGGGCGTGTTGAAGGTGCTGGAGACCGTCGCGACCAGACCGATCTTCTCTGTAACGGCGGCGAGCGCCGAAAGTAGCGTAATCGGTTCGAAGCTGATGTCATGGGAGGAACGCGACGCCGCCTCCACCTCCCCCGAGCCGATGCTGCCCGCGAAATCAGCAAGGAACACGGCATCCAGCTTACCGGTTTCGGCGAGCTGGGCCATGGCCTTGTAATGCGCAAAATCCACACCGGCATCCGAGGCCGAGCGGGGATCTCGCCATGCCGCCGAATGCTGCCCAGCAGGCATGAGGAAGGCGGTAAGGCTCATTTGCCGCGTAGGGCTTGCGTCAGCCATGATCTGTCCTGGGATGCGGGGTCGAGACATTGCGGAGCCGCTGCGGAAGGCAGCGGCTCCGAAACTTTGATGCCTTCAGCGGATCTTCACGCCTTGGCGCGGCGCACGGCGTCGGCGATCGTGACTTGCTTCGGGATGAGCTGCAGCTCGAAGAAGGTGTCGGCGATCGCTTGCTGCTGGGCCACGACCGTATCGTCGAGGCTCTTCACGCCATAGGACTGGCGCTCCAGCGCCTTGACGAGCACCGGCTCGGGAATGCCGACCAGCGGCGAGAGTTCCTTGGCGGCGGCGGAAACGTCGGCCTTGGCCCATTCGTCGATCTCGGCGATCGCGGCAATGACCGTATCGACGGCTTCGGCATGGCCGTCGACCAGCGTCTTGGTGCCGAGATAAAATTGGTGGTTGGGGACGATGCCCTCGCCGTTTCTGAGCTCGTGCGCTTCGATCGCCTCTTCTGCCGCGGCCTGGAACGGATCCCAGATCACCCAGGCATCGACGGCGCCCTGCTCGAAGGCCGCACGGCCATCGGCCGGGGCGAGGAAGGAGGGCTCGATATCGGCATAAGTGAGGCCAGCTTCCTCAAGCGCCTTGACCAGCAGGTAGTGGACGTTGGAGCCCTTGTTGAAGGCGACCTTCTTGCCCTTCAGATCGGCAACCGCCTTGATCGGGCTGTCCTTCGCAACGAGGATCGCTTCGCCGCGCGGCGCAGGCGGTTCATGGGCCACGTAGACCAGCGGCGCACTGGCCGCCTGGGCGAAGATCGGCGGCGTTTCGCCGGTGGAGCCGAAGTCGACGGCGCCGGCATTCAGCGCCTCGAGCAGCTGAGGCCCGCCGGGAAACTCGGTCCATTCGACCGAATAGCCGATTGCCTGCAGCTTGGCTTCCAGACTGCCCTTGCCCTTCAAGAGCACCAGCGTGCCGTATTTCTGATAGCCGATGCGCACGACCTTGTCGGCTGCGGCGGCCGTACCGGCTTTGATGAATGGCAGGGTAGCGGCAGCGCCTGCGAGTGCAGCCGTAAAAGCGCGTCTTGAAATGTCCATGATAGCCCTCCGAAAGACTTCGTCGAGCAAAGTAATTTATGTCTACAGATTTACTAGAATAACTATGCTATTCTCATAGACTCTGAGGAATTTGATTTTCCTGCGGCGTTGTCGAACCGTGTTGCCTATACTCAGGACAGCGAAAATCGGCTGCTGGTGCGGCCTGCGACAGTGAAAGAGCTCAGCGCTCCATCTGGCACCAGGCCGCCAGGAGCGGACGGGCGGTGCAGCGCATGGCGACGGTGTGACCTGCCTCATTATAAAAGGCCGAGCCCGGCGTCGCCTGCTGCCAGCCGCGGTCGTCGCAGAGGAATTCGCAATCGGAGAGCGCCAGGAACACGCGGGCGCGATACTGCACGTGATCTGGAAAGCGGCTGTAGGGCTCCATGATCGTCAGGCCGAGCGTCACGTCTTCCCGCTCTTCGAGGCCCGACGCACCGGCGACGATCGCATGGGCATGCGCGGTCTCGATATTCATGCTGGCGAAGGGGCCGGTCTTACTGGAGACCCAGTCGAGGTTCTTCGCGACGTCGTTGATGGCGGCCGCCACCTCGGCGAAGGGCTTGCCCTTGGACGCGATCTGGCGCAGCGCGAATTGCAGCTGCGGCACCAGCTTCAGCGGTGTTGCGGGACGGGTCGAGACCGCGCCCGGCTGCTGCAGCAGGTGGAAGATCTTGCCGGCGACGAATTTTTCCATCATCGGCGTGCCATCGGCAAGCATCAGGCTGCCGATCGCGCCGATCAGCCGCTGCACCTCGGCCGGCCTGCGGGCGCGGCTCGCCGGGTAGGCCTCCTCGGTTCTGGTTCCTCGGTGCAAGAGGAGATCGGCATCTCTCCTCAGCTTGGATTTCGACATCGGGTATATTCCGGAGCGCTTCGCGCCACCCAAAGGCGGCGCAACCTGAGCGCAAATAGTTTCGCGAAGGCATCGGATCAACACCAATGCGAAAGCGCGGTCAAGACGGCTGGCGAAAACTCCTGCGGAGCATCAGCCTTTCGCCGGCGCGCGCCGGCTCGACCGCAGGTCGCCCGCCGTATGCCAGACGACGGCCGCGACGATCACGGCGCCGCCAAGGAGCGTCGCGAGCGGCGGCTGCTCGGCGAAGAACAGCCAGACCCAGAAGGGCGTCAGCACGATTTCCATCGTGCCGATGAGCGCGGCCTCGGCCGGCGGCATGCGCCGGGCACCCGCGAGGAACAGGACGAGCGCGATCGAGAAATTCGTCGCGCCGAAGGCCGCCAGCACCACCCAGTTATAGGTATCGATCGAACCGACCGAACCGAAGGGCGAGAAGATCGCCAACGTCAGAAAGGCGCTGACGATGGTCGGCGGCAGGCTCGGCACGCCGGGGCTGATGCGCGGGATGACGATGATCAGCGCGAAGGAGGCGGTCATCCCCAGCGCCAGCAGATCGCCGAAGCCAGTTCCGCCGCCGATCGACGAGGCAACGATGATGATGACGCCGAGAAGGCAGGCGCCGCCGGCAATCATCGTGCGGCTGCCGACCCGCTCCTTGAGGAGCACCCAGCCGAGGAGTGCGGCGATGAAGGGCGCCGTCGCATAGATGACGGCGACATTGGCGACGCTGGTGGTGTAGAGCGCGCCGATGAAGCAGGCCTGACAGAAGGTCTGGCAGGCGATCATCGCGATGCCCGAGGGATGGAAAATCGAGGCCCACTGCTTTCTCGACAATCCGCCTTCGAGGAAGAAGCTCGGTATCAAGAGAAACAATCCGCCGAACAGCGAGCGCCAGGCGATCGTCGTCCATGCGTCGATGGACAGGAGACGTGAATAGATGCCGCTCGCGCTCCAAGCCAGCGTGGCGGCAACTACCAGAATGACGCCCTTTTCGTGCTCGCTCAGGCCGAGCGGGCGGACGTCCGTATTGAGTGACATTGGTTTTCCCGAACCAGAGGTCTGATTTGCTCTGTTTGCTACCGTTCTTGACATTAAGCAAACGAATAGTTGAGATAGCTGCCATCTGATTTTTTTGTGGCTTGAGAATGCGTCAACCTATCGAAAGCGATCTGCTGCGCACCTTCCTTGTCGTCGTCGAGACGTCGAATTTTTCGTCGGCTGCGCAGGCGATCGGCCGGACGCAATCGGCCGTCAGCGCGCAGATCAAGAAGCTCGAGGAAACGATCGGCGAGACTCTGTTCGAGCGCGGCGCCCGCGGCGTCGTGCCGACGCGCTGGGGACTGCAGCTCCTGCCCTATGCGCAGCGGGTCATCGATCTCCTCGACGAGGCGGCGGCAACGATCCGCACCAAGGAGCTCGACGGCCCTGTCCGTATCGGTATCCCCGAGGAATACAGCCAGACGGTGCTGCCGGCAGCGCTTGCGGCATTCGCCGTCCGCCATCCGGCCGTCGAGGTGACGGTCTCCTGCGACTACACCGTCAGGAACCTCGCGGCACTGGAGCGAGACGAACTCGATCTCGCCGTCGTCTTCGACTGGGGCAACCAGTCGAGCGGCGAGGTTCTCTGTATCGATCCGACCGTATGGGTGACGTCGCAGGTCCACCGCCTGCACGATCTCGATCCGATGCCGATCGCCATCTACAGGAATTCGAACTGGTGCCGGGATTTCGCCCTGCGATCCCTCGACCAGATCGGGCGGCGCTACCGCATCGCCTTCATCGCCGACACCAGCTCGGGCCTGCAGAATGCCGTCGTGGCCGGGCTTGCTGTGACGACGCTGTCGCGCAGCCACATTCCGCCGGGTTGCCGCGAACTGACGGCCGACGACGGCTTTGCGCCGGTCGATACGTCCAAGGTCGTCCTGCGGCGCAACCCCTATCACTCGACCGAAGCCGTACGCGAACTGGCCGACATGGTGCGCGACGCCTTCAAGCCGATCGGCTATCAGGCGCTGGTGTAACGGGGCGGCGTAGGCGCCTGCGGGTGTCGGACGGGCTTTCCGAGAAGCTGGCGCGATAGCTGCGGGCAAAGGCGGAGGCCGAGTTGAAGCCGGTGGCGGCGGCGATATCGGCGAAGGAGGCCTTGGTCTCGATGACCTTGCGCCGCGCTGCATTGAGCCTCAGCGCCAGATAGTGCACATGCGGCGGCGCGCCGATGCTCTCCTGGAACAATCCCTGCAGATGACGGGCGCTGACGCCGACGCGTTTGGCGATGCGGCTGAGCATCACCGGCTGTTCGATATGCTCTTCCATAAGCCGCACGGCGGATGCCACGCGCGGATCGCGCATGCTGAGGCCTGCGGCAGAGGGCGAAAGCTGGCTTTCGTTGTGGAACGACACCTGCTCGTAGCTGAACAGACGGCTGACCTCGAGCGCCAGCGAATAGCCCTGCCGCTGGCGGATAATTTCGAGCATCAGATCGACGGTCGGCAGCGGGCCTGCCGTGGTCAGACGCTTTCCGTCGATGACGAAGCGGTCCTTGACCGCCTTTACCTGCGGGTAGGCCAGCGAAAAATCCTCGAAATCCTCCCAGTGGATCGTTGCTGTCAGGCGGTCGAGAAGGCTGGATTCAGCGAGCAGCCATGTGCCGGATTCGATACCGGCGATGACGCTGCGATGGCGCGCCGCCTGCGAAAGCTGCATTTTCAGCGCGGCCGTGGCGCTCTGCCGCCAGTTGTAGCTCGCGAGAACGAAGAGCGGCGCATCCTCCCGCGCGGCGCTGAATGCCCCGGCGGCGGGCACCGGAATGCCGCTCGTCGTCAGCACCGGGGCGCCATCAGGCGTCAGCAGCCGCCAGCGATAAAGCTCGCTGCCGACGATGCGGTTTGCGCCGCGCATCGGCTCGATGACGGAGGCGAGCAGGATGAGGTTCGTCTCCGGCAGGACGAGAAGATCGAGATCGAGGCGGTCGTTCGAGCGGGTGAGCATGAAGTCTCCAGATTGCCGATACTGTATCAATCACCTCCGTTAATGCAAAGCACGGACGTCCCGATTGCCGCGTAATGGGTGCAATACGAGGGAGAACACGATGCCTCTTGCGATGAACCGCGATGTCTTCATCACCTGCGCCGTCACCGGCTCAGGTGACACGGTTTCCAAATCCAGCCACGTTCCCATTACTCCCAAGCAGATCGCGGATTCCGCGATCGACGCCGCCAAGGCTGGGGCGGCCGTTGTTCACTGTCACGTTCGCGATCCGGAGACCGGTGCCGCCAGCCGCCGCAACGATCTCTACCGCGAAGTGACGGACCGCATTCGCTCCGCCGATGTCGATGTCGTCTTGAACCTGACGGCCGGCATGGGCGGCGACCTGATCTTCGGCGATGTCGAAAGGCCGCTGCCGCTTAACCCCGCCGGAACCGACATGGCCGGCGCCAGCGAGCGTGTCAGCCATATCGCCGAATGCCTGCCGGAGATCTGCACGCTTGACTGTGGCACGATGAACTTCAGTCTCGGCGACTACGTCATGACCAACACGCCCTCGATGCTGCGGGCGATGGCGAAGAAGATGACCGATCTCGGCGTGCGCCCCGAAATCGAGGCCTTCGACACCGGCCATCTCTGGTTTGCGAAGCAGCTTGCCGAAGAGGGCCTGATCGAGGATCCCGTGCTGATCCAGCTCTGCATGGGCATTCCGTGGGGTGCGCCGGATGATCTCAACACCTTCATGGCGATGGTCAACAACGTGCCGAAGAACTGGACCTTCTCGGCCTTTTCGATCGGCCGCAATGCGCTGGCCTACCCGGCTGCCGCGGTCCTGGCGGGCGGCAATGTCCGTGTCGGGCTGGAGGACAATCTCTATGCCGGCAAGGGCATGCTCGCCACCAATGCGCAGCTCGTCGAAAAGGCTGTGCAGGTTGTGGAAGGCATGGGTGCGCGCATCATCGGCCCAGAGGCCGTGCGTGAAAAACTGAAGCTGAAGAAGCGCTGAGGGCTGCATGATCAAGATCAACAAGGCAGCCTGTGTCGGTGGCGGCGTTATCGGCGGCGGATGGATCGCCCGCTTCCTGCTGGCCGGGATCGATGTCGATGTCTTCGACCCGCATCCAGAAGCGCAGCGCATTGTCGGCGAGGTGATCGCCAATGCAGAGCGCGCCTATGCGATGCTGACAGGCGCTCCCCTGCCCCCGCGCGGAAAGCTGACCTTCTGCAAGACGCTCGAAGAAGCCGTTGTCGATGCCGACTGGATCCAGGAAAGCGTGCCCGAACGCCTCGATCTGAAGCGTGGCGTCCTGACCCAGATCGATGCGGCCTGCCGCCCCGATGCGCTGATCGGTTCGTCGACCTCGGGCCTGCTGCCGACCGATCTGCAGCGCGACATGCAGTTTCCCGATCGCCTCTTCGTCGCCCACCCCTATAATCCGGTCTATCTGCTGCCGCTGGTCGAGATCGTCGGCGGCGAGAAGACCAGCCATGCAACCATCAAGGCGGCTATGGAAAAGCTGCCGCCGATCGGCATGAAGGGCGTTCATATTGCCAAGGAGATCGAGGCCTTCGTCGGCGACCGACTACTGGAAGCGCTGTGGCGCGAGGCGCTGTGGCTGATCCAGGACGATATCTGCACCGTTGAGACACTCGACGACGTGATCCGCTATTCCTTCGGCCTGCGCTGGGCGCAGATGGGTCTGTTCCAGACCTATCGCATCGCCGGCGGCGAGGCAGGCATGCGCCACTTCCTGGCGCAGTTCGGCCCCTGCCTGCAGTGGCCCTGGACCAAGCTGACCGATGTCGTCGATCTCGACGATGCTCTAGTCGAAAAGATCGGCCAGCAATCGGATGAGCAGGCCGGCGACCTGTCGATCCGCGAGCTGGAGCGTATTCGCGATGAAAACCTGGCCGGTATCTTCCAGGCGCTGAAAGCCGGCGACGGCGGCAAGGGCTGGGGTGCGGGCAAGCTGCTCAAGGATTTCGAGCATTCGCTCTGGGCAGCAGCAAAGCCGGCCGAGCAGGCGAAAACCTCGGCGCCGCTGCGGCTCGTCGATACCAAGGTCAGCCCCGCCTGGATCGATTACAACGGTCACATGACCGAGCATCGCTACCTGCAGGTCTTTGGCGATACGACCGACGCCCTGCTGCGGCTGATCGGCGCCGGTCTCGCCTATGTCGAAGCCGGGCACAGCTATTACACCGTCGAGACCCATATCCGGCATCTCGGCGAGGCCAAGCTTGGCCAGGCGATTTACTCGACCTGCCAGTTGCTTTCGGTCGATGAAAAGCGGCTGCACGTCTTTCACACGATCTGCGATACGGCGAGCGGCGAGGTGCTCGCCACCGCTGAACAGATGCTGTTGCATGTCGACTCGAAGGCCGGCAAGGCCGTTCCGGCGCCGCCGGAAATCCTGGCGGAGGCGAAGGCGATCGCTGAGGCTCACGCCTCGCTCCCCGCCCCGGATGGCGCCGGCCGCCATGTCGGGCAGAGAAAGCAGGGATGAGACGATGATCTGTCAGCCGGCCTCCATTTCCGAAAGCAGATCCCGCAAGGCTGCGCCTTGCGGGGCTTCGGAATCGGCGGCCACTAACAGCAGAGAAATCACTCAATACAACCAGAGAGATAGGAACCCATCCTCGTCTGCAGGATCAGCCTCTTGCTATTCGACTTCAGCACGGCTTGTAACCGTCAATGCAAAATCGCCCTTCAGACGAGCATATGCTCGATATGTCGCAGACGATGTATATGATGTCGTTTCACCGGCCCCCCGGCCGGTCAAAGTGGCCCTTAATTCGATCTCATGCATATTCATTGCCGGGGCAGCTCTCAAAGGTTCCCCCGCGGAAAGAGCGGAGGTAGCATAGGTTGAACGGACGTAGCTTGACCACCTTTGAGCTGCTGACTTCCCTGCCCTCCGCCGCAGCCAGAACGCATGCGGCCCGCTGTCGTCTCGCCATCGCGGGCGCCATCCTTACCCAGAATTCCGATCTTCAGGAAACAAGCCGGACAAAAACAACCGCCGGCATTCCCGATCGCCGCGCCATCAAGCTGGCGCCCACACCCACGCGCAATCGTCTAACCGAGAAAGGAAGATAAGGGCGGCACCAACCGCGACGTTTTCCCGAACGAACATGGACCTGGCACCGGAAGAGGAAACCGGTTCTGCGGTCCACTTGCCAATTCTTCAATCGAGACAAGAAGGAACAGGGGAATGAACGACTACACAAAATATCTCGCAAGCCGCGTTACCGCAGGCGGGCTGAACCGCCGCGAATTTCTGGGACGCGCCATGGCTGCCGGCCTGACGCTTGCCGTCGCCGACAAGCTCTTCACCGAAAGCGCCGAAGCCGCCGAACCGAAGCGCGGCGGCCACCTGAAGCTCGGCCTTGAAGGTGGTGCCGCCACCGACTCCAAGGACCCGGCGAAGTTTCTCTCGCAGTTCATGTTCTGCGTCGGCCGCTGCTGGGGCGACATGCTGGTCGAATCCGATCCGCTGACCGGTGCCGCCGTTCCCTCGCTCGCCGAATCCTGGGAACCGTCGAAGGACGCGGCCACCTGGACCTTCAAGATCCGCAAGGGCGTGAAGTTCCACAACGGCAAGGAACTGACGATCGACGACGTCGTCGCAACCCTGAAACGCCACACGGACAAGAAGTCGGAATCCGGCGCGCTCGGCGTTCTCGGCTCGATCAAGGACGTCAAGGCCGACGGCGGCAACCTCGTCCTGACGCTGACCGAAGGCAATGCGGACATGCCGCTGCTGCTGACGGACTACCACCTCGTCATCCAGCCGAATGGCGGAAATGACGATCCGCTCGCCTCCATCGGTACCGGCCCCTACAAGCTCACGAGCTTCGAGCCCGGCGTTCGCGCCACGTTCGAGAAGAATGCAGACGACTGGCGTTCGGACCGCGGCTATGTCGATTCGATCGAAATCATCGGCATGAACGACGCGACCGCCCGTATCGCTGCACTTTCTTCCGGCCAGGTGCACTATATCAACCGCGTCGATCCGAAGACAGTCGACCTTCTGAAGCGCGCGCCGACCGTCGAGATTCTCTCGACCTCCGGCCGCGGCCACTATGTCTTCATCATGCATTGCGACAAGGCGCCGTTCGACAATAACGACCTGCGGCTTGCCCTGAAATACGCCATGGACCGCGAGACGATGGTCAAGAAGATCCTCGGCGGCTACGGCAAGGTCGGTAACGACTTCCCGATCAACAATACCTACGCCCTCTTCCCCGAAGGGATCGAGCAGCGCGCCTACGATCCCGACAAGGCGGCCTTCCACTACAAGAAATCCGGCCACAGCGGCTCGGTACTGCTGCGCACCTCCGAAGTCGCCTTCCCGGGCGGCGTCGATGCCGCTGTTCTCTATCAGGAAAGCTGCAAGAAGGCCGGCATCGAGATCGAGGTCAAGCGCGAGCCGGGCGACGGCTACTGGACCAATGTCTGGAACGTCCAGCCCTTCTCGACCTCCTACTGGGGCGGCCGCCCGACGCAGGACCAGATGTATTCCACGGCCTATCTCTCGACGGCCGACTGGAACGACACGCGGTTCAAGCGTCCGGACTTCGACAAGCTGCTCCTTGAAGCACGCTCGGAACTCGACGAGACCAAGCGCAAGGACATGTACCGCACCATGGCGATGATGGTGCGCGATGAAGGCGGCCTGATCCTGCCGATGTTCAACGACTTCGTGAACGCCTGCTCGAAGCAGGTGAAGGGTTATGTCCACGATATCGGCAACGACATGTCGAACGGCTATGTCGCCACCCGCGTCTGGCTCGATGCCTGACGGCCGGGGGCTTCCCCGCCATCTCTGACTGAACCAGGACCGCAAGCTCAAGGCTTGCGGTCCCCCTGACGTTTCAGCGCGAGGCCTTCGCCATGCCCAGTTCATCGACCGGCAACCCTTTGCCGGGTCTCAGATTCCGACAGCGCTTTCCGCTGCTCGCCCTCATCATCGAGCGCTTCGTGCTCTCGCTCGTCCTGCTCTTTGCCGTATCGATCCTGATCTTCGGCGGCCTCGAAGCGCTGCCCGGCGATTTCGCGACGACCTATCTTGGCCAGTCGGCCACGCCGCAGGCGGTCGCCAACATCCGCCAGGATCTCGGCCTCGACCGGCCGGTGACGACGCGTTACGTCGAGTGGCTCGGCAATGCCGTCCAGGGCGATTTCGGCACCTCATGGGCAAGCAAGAATTCGGTCAGCGAGCAGATCGGCAAGCGCTTGGGCAACTCGCTGTTCCTGGCTGGCTTTGCCGCTCTCATCTCCGTACCGCTCGCCGTCGCGCTCGGCATGCTCTCGGTGCATTTCAGAAACCGGATGCCGGACAAGATCATCAACGTCATCTCGCTCGCGGCGATCTCGCTGCCCGAGTTCTTCATCGGCTACCTGCTGATCATGTTCTTCGCCGTAAAGCTCGGCGTCGCGACCTTCCCGGCGACCGTCTATGACAGCATGGGCTTCGTCGAGCGGCTGAAGGCGATCGCGCTGCCGACGGCAACTCTCGTGCTCGTCGTTCTCGCCCACATGATGCGCATGACCCGGGCGGCAATCCTCTCCGTCATGTCGTCGGCCTATATGGAGACCGCCGAACTCAAGGGCCTCGGCGCCTTCCGCTCGATCGTCAAACATGCCGCACCCAATGCGCTGGCGCCGATCATCAACGTCGTGGCGCTCAATCTTGCCTATCTCGTCGTCGGCGTCGTCGTGGTCGAGGTGGTCTTCGTCTATCCCGGCATGGGCCAGTACATGGTCGATGCCGTCACCGTCCGCGACATGCCGGTCGTCCAGGCCTGCGGCCTGATCTTTGCCGCCGTCTATATCTTCCTGAACATGATTGCCGACATTCTGGCGATCGTTGCCAACCCGAGACTGAGGCATCCGCGATGAGATTGAGAGATATCCCCATCACCGCCTGGATCGGCATCATCGGCATCGTCATTGCCTTCATCTTCGCGATCTTCGCGCCCTGGATCGCCCCCTATGGCGAAACGGAAGTCGTCGGCAATGTCTGGCAGGTCGCCGACAACCAGTATTTCTTCGGCCTCGACAATCTCGGCCGCGATATCCTTTCGCGGCTGATCTACGGCGCCCGCACCACGCTCTTCGTGGCGCTCGGCGCAACGCTGATCTCGTTCTCGCTCGGCATCATCCTGAGTTTCACGGCCGCCGTTTCGCGCGGGATCATCGATACCGTGTTCTCACGCTTCAACGACCTGATGATGTCGATCCCGACGCTGATCTTCGCGCTCGTGGTTCTCGCCGTTCTGCCGCAGAATATCGTCATCCTCATCCTGGTCATGGCGATCCTCGATTCCACCCGCGTCTATCGCCTCGGCCGCGCCGTGGCGCTCGATGTCGCGGTCATGGAATTCGTCGAAGCCGCCAAGCTGCGTGGCGAAGGCAAGCTGTGGATCATCTTCCGCGAAATCCTGCCGAACACGCTTTCACCGCTGCTCGCCGAATTCGGCCTGCGCTTCGCCTTCTCCATCCTCTTCCTGTCCACCCTCTCCTTCCTCGGCCTCGGCATCCAGCCGCCGGCCGCAGACTGGGGCGGCATGGTCAAGGACAACAAGGACGGGATCATCTTCGGGATTTCCGCAGCGTTGGTTCCGGGTACGGCGATCGCCGCGCTCGCGGTCTGCGTCAATCTCGTCGTCGACTGGCTTTTGAAACGCACATCCAGCCTCAAGGGAGGACGCGGCGATGCCTGAGCTTCTTTCAGTTCGCAATCTGAAGATCGAGGCCACCAGCTATCCGCCGGGCGAGCCGCCGAAGCGGGTGACGATCGTCGATGGCGTCTCCTTCGACCTGCAAAAGGGCAAGGTTCTTGGCCTGATCGGCGAATCCGGCGCCGGCAAATCGACGATCGGCCTTTCGGCTCTCGCCTATGGACGTGGCGGCGCCGAGATCACCGGCGGCGAAGTCCTGCTCGACGGTAAGGACATCCTGCCGCTCGGCAAGGGCGGCATCCGCCAGATCCGCGGCGCCCGTGTCTGCTATGTTGCGCAGTCGGCGGCCGCCGCTTTCAATCCGGCCCACAAGCTTGGCGACCAGGTGATCGAAGCCTCCGTCAAGCACGGCCTGATGAGCAAGGAGGAGGCGCGCAAGCGCGCGCTTTATCTCTTCCAGGTGCTGGGTCTTCCGAGTCCCGAAACCTTTGGCGACCGCTTCCCGCATCAGGTCTCCGGCGGCCAGCTGCAGCGCGCCATGACGGCGATGGCGCTCTGCTCCAATCCGTCGCTGATCGTCTTCGACGAGCCGACGACGGCGCTCGACGTGACGACTCAGATCGACGTGCTCGCGGCGATCAAGCACGCGATCGAGGAGACGCATACGGCGGCCCTCTACATCACCCACGACCTTGCCGTCGTCGCCCAGATCTCCGACGACATCATGGTTCTCCGCCACGGCAAGACGGTGGAATATGGCAGCGTGCAACAGATCATCGAGGCGCCGGCGCAGGACTATACGCGCGCCCTGGTGAACGTCCGTCAGACGGCGCGCGACGAGGCGCCGGATCAATCCGGCGCGTTGCTGAAGGTCGAGAATATCAGCGCCGAATATTCCAACGGTTTCAAGGTTCTGCACGGAGTTTCTCTGCATGTGCCCAAAGGGCAGACGCTTGCCGTGGTCGGTGAATCCGGTTCGGGGAAATCCACCCTTGCGCGGGTGATCACCGGACTTCTTCCGCCGAACGAAGGCAAGATCATCTTCGATGGCAAGCCGCTGACGCCGAGCCTTCGCAACCGGCCCAACGACGACCTGCGGCGGATGCAGCTGATCTACCAGATGGCCGATACCGCGATGAACCCGCGTCAGACGGTGCGCGATATCATCGGCCGTCCGCTGACCTTCTATTACGGCCTGCGGGGCGCGAAGAAGACGGCGCGCGTCAAGGAACTGCTCGATCAGATCGAGATGGGCAACGGCTTCATCGACCGATATCCGGCCGAGCTTTCCGGCGGCCAGAAGCAACGCGTGGCGATCGCCAGGGCACTTGCGGCAAAGCCGGAGCTCATTCTCTGCGACGAGCCGACCTCAGCACTCGACCCGTTGGTCGCCGAGGGCATCCTGAAGCTTCTGATGCGGCTTCAGGAGGAAGAGCAGCTCTCCTACATCTTCATCACCCACGATATCGCGATCGTCCGGGCGATTGCCGATAGCGTTGCGGTCATGCACCGTGGCAAGCTGGTGCGGTTCGGACCGAAATCGAAAGCGCTTTCGCCGCCCTTCGACGACTACACCGACCTGCTTCTGAAATCGGTGCCGGAAATGGAAATCGGCTGGCTGGAGCGTGTGCTGGCGACGCGCCGGATGGAAAGCGCCGGCAACTGAGATTTCGGGGCGGCGCAAGCCGCCTCGTTCCCATGAGAGTGCATGAAGGAAGAGACATGACCGCGCGCGGCTTCACGACGATCGAGAACCAATGGATCACGCTCAAGGATGGGCCGCGGCTTGCCGCCCGCATCTGGATGCCGGATGGGGCGGAGAGCGATCCCGTTCCCGCGGTTTTCGAGTTCCTGCCCTACCGCAAGCGAGATGGGACCTGCCTGCGTGACGAGTCGACCTATCCGGTCTTTGCAGCCGCAGGGATTGCTGGTGTGCGCGTCGATATTCGCGGCTCCGGCGAATCCGAGGGTGTCATCGACGGGGAATATACCGAGCTTGAGCTTGCCAATGCCTGCGAGCTGATCGCCTGGATCGCGGCGCAGCCCTGGTCGAACGGCTCCGTCGGGATGATGGGCATTTCCTGGGGCGGCTTCAACAGCCTGCAGGTGGCAGCGCTGCGCCCGCCGGCTCTGAAGGCGGTCATCTCCATTGCTTCCACCGTCGATCGCTATAACGACGATATCCATTACAAGAACGGCTGCCATCTCTCGGCCCAGCTTTCCTGGGCCGCGACCATGCTCGGCTATCAGTCCCGCTCGCCCGATCCCGCTCTTGTCGGCGAGCGCTGGAAGGAGATGTGGCTGGAGCGGCTGGAGCACGAGCCCTTCTTCATGGAGGAGTGGCTGAGCCACCAGCGCCGCGACGAATTCTGGCAGCATGGCTCGATCTCCGAGGATTTCTTAGAGGTCGAGATCCCGGCGCTTGTGATCGCCGGCTGGGCCGACGGTTATCGCAACACGCCGCTGATGGCGATCGAGGGGCTGGGCGACAAGGCGAAGGCTCTGATCGGCCCCTGGGTGCACAAATACCCGCACTTCGCCTGGCCGAAGCCGCGCACCGATTTCCATGGCGAGGCGATCGCCTGGTGGAACAAGTGGCTGCGCGGGGAAGACAACGGCATCGACCGGCTGCCGCAGACACGCGCCTATATTCTCGATGCCATCCGCCCTGCCCCACGACGCGATTTCGATCCTGGCTTCTGGGTCGCCAAGGACGTCTGGTCGAAGCCGGAGATGCAGTGCTTCTATGTCGAGCAATTCGGCAAGCTAACCGAGGGAATGCCGATCCCGCAAGCGCCGGAACATGCCGTCTATCTGCGCTCGCCGCTCGATACCGGCACCTCCTCGGGCGAATATTTCACGCTGAAGCCGGATGCGGAGATGGCGCTCGACCAGCGCTCAGACGATGCCGGCTCGCTGACCTTCGAGACGGTCCCGCTCGGATCGGATCACGACTACCTTGGCCGCCCGGTGCTGACGCTGTCGCTGCGCACGCAGGCAAGGACCGGCAATCTCTGCGCCCGTCTCGTCGATGTGCATCCGGATGGGACGGCAACCCGCGTCGCCTTTGGGGTGATCAACCTCACCCATCGCAACGGCAATGCGGAGCCGGAGGCGCTGACACCCGGTGAGAAGGTCTCGATCCGGCTCGAGCTCGATGCCTGCGGCTATCGCTTCCGCAAGGGGCATCGGATCCGTCTGGCGATCTCGACCGCCTATTGGCCGATGGTCCTGCCTCCGCCCGAAGATGCCGGCGTCGAGATCGACATCGCCTCGCTCGGCCTCGGTCTGCCGCTGCTCGGCGCGCATGAGCAGATTGCGATCCCAGAGCCTGAGAACCCCGATCCGTTGCCGAAATATATCGAGCACGCGCCTGGCGTCACCAAGCGGCAGGTCCTGAAGGATCTCTCGACCAATCGCACCGATTACCGCATCCACGAGGATACCGGGCTGTTTGAACATCCGGATACCGGCCTCTCGACCCGGCAGCTGCGCGAGGAGGTCTGGTCGATCTCACCGGGCGATCCCCTGTCTATGACCGGCATTTCGACCTGGACCTGCGACATGCGCCGCCCGGACTGGTTCGTGCGGACGGTGGCGACGGCAAAGATCGCCTGCAGCGCCAGCGACTGGATCATCAGCGCCGTGGTCACCGCCTATGAGGGTGAGGTGCAGGTATTCGAGAAGGTGTTTGCGGAGATGCGCATTCCCCGCGACCTGATGTAAGCGTCAGCCCGCCGCAAACCGGCGGACGGCCTCGCAGACAGCACGAAATCCTTGCTTGGCGCCCTCGCTCATATGGCGGGCGCGCAGCCAGGCGTGAACCATCTGCGGCTCCTCGCGGAACCAGACCTCGATCCCCGCCTGCGCCAGCCGCGCCGCATAGTGGCGGGCATCGTCACGCAAGGGGTCGAAGGCCGCCCCGGTGATATAGGCGGGCGGCAAGCCCCTGACATCGTTGGTGGCGAGCGCACCGGCAACGGGATCACCGGCCGGAGCCTGGAGCACTTCGCGATAATAGGCGACATCGGCTGTCGTCAGCCCCGGCGCATCGGCCATCTCGACATAGGAGCCCGTCGTCAGATCGCCGCCGAGCGCCGGATAGATCAGCACCTGTCCTGCAATGCCCGCGATCTCCTTGTCCCGAGCCCGCAGGGCGAGCCCGGCTGCAAGATTTCCGCCGGCGCTGTCGCCGATCAGGACGATGCGGTTGCCGCCTGCGGCGAGAGCTTCCATCACGGCAAAGCAATCATCGGTCTGCGCCGGCCAGCGATGCTCCGGTGCCAGCCGGTAGTCGACGGCAACGAGCTCTGCGCCTGCGAAATTGGCGATCTCGGCGCAGATCGCATGATGACTCTCCAGCGAACCGACCACGAAGCCGCCGCCATGCAGATAAAGGAGCAGCGTCGGCGTCGTGACCTTCGCGGGGCGATAGCGCCGCGTCGGGACGTCCCCGATACGGCTATCGACGAATGTCAGACCATCGGGGAGCGGCGGGCTGAAGCGGGCGCAAAGGGCATCATATTGCGCTCGCTGCGCCTCGATCGATTGCGAAACGGCGTCATCCGAATAGACGCTGCTGCAGATTTCGAGAAACTCAAGAATGCCCTTCTCTTCGGGCATCGGGCGCGTGACGGTCATGATGCAATCCATGCGGTTCGGCGACATCATGCACGATAGGATTGGCCGCAGAGCCTATGCAAGCGCATTGACGCCATCGGCGCGCTGGAACCCGCCAGAGCGGCGATTATCCACGCCGCGCCGAGCGCTCCAAAGCTTCGCCGTCACGCGCAAGCTGCGGCTTCTCCGTGAGGCCGACCAATTGACGCAGCGGGCTCGGCAGCTGATCGACGACAACCGCGAAAGCGATCGAGATGACAGCCGTTGCTGCGGCGACGAGCGCAAAGCTTTGGATCGCCGGAAGATCGAGCGGCAGGACATAGTAGAGCGCTCCTACGGTCACCGTCTGGTGGACGATATAGAGCGGGAAGACCAGCCGGTTCATCGTCACCAGCCGCTCGCTCGGCTGATTGAGATAGCGCGCCGCAAAACCGATCAGGGTCAAAATCATGCTCCAGGCGAGCAGGAAGACGCTGGTCTTGAAGAGCAGGGTTTCGTTGACGTCGTAGCTGCCGATCGCCTGCTCCGGCGCAACTGTCCAGGATGCCAGGTAGAGCCAGATGGTGGTCGCAAGCGCAATCCCGCCACTGACATAGCGGCGCGCAATCAGCGTGCCGATCAGCGCCCGGTGATGGCGGGAAATCAGGAAACCGAGGCCGAACCAACTGGCCCAGACGGCAAACCACGCGCCGTCATTATAGAGCGCATTGGTCTCACGCGGATAGATCGGCGACAGCGCCAGATTGAGGCCGAGCGGCAGCAGGAAGAAGAGGTAGATGGCGCCCGTTTTGGCGACGCGCTCGAACCAGGCGAAGATGGGATTTCCGGGCCGCAGCAGATATTGGAAGATCGGATAGCAAATCACCGACATCACCAGCAGATAGGCGACGAACCACATATGCGCCCAGGTGAAATTGCCGGTCGGATATTTTCCCTCAGTGAAATAGCGCGTCAGCCAGAATTCGAGGAACGAGCCGGTATAACCGTTCTCATACATCCGCTCGTACCAGACCTGCGGCACGACGATGACGGCCATGGCAAAGAGCAGCGGGATGAGCAGCCGCACCGTGCGCTTGTAGATGAACGTCAGCCCCTGCTCCGGCTTGAAGGTGAAGGCGACGCCCATGCCGGAGATGAAGAAGAGGAGCGCAAAGCGCCAAGCACGCGGGAAATCCATGACCAGCGACAGGCCGCGGCTGGTATTCTCGCTATGCAGCAGCCAGCCCATATCGGGGAAGAAGGCAGCCGAGGAATGATAAAGGATCAGCAATCCGAAGGCGAAGACCCTCAGGCGATCGACATAGTAAAGTCTCACTCTCATCGCAGACGACGGATCCCCACGCAGCATCATCATCCGACCTCTCTACGCCCCAGACGTTAAGGATCGCTGCCGAAACTTCGTAAACTGCTGCTTTATTAGCGGATTGAGTGGGCGGCGATTCCCTGCACCTAAGTCAACAGGCCGCGAAGATCACGGCGGCCATCGACGACGCGAACGATCTGGACGCGCTCAACCGGTGTGTCCTCATCATCGGGGATGGTTTCGTAGAGGATCAGAAACGGCGCATCGACCAGCATCCGCGCAGCCGGTCCGATCTCCGGGTGACGCGCTCCCATACGCGGCTGTTCGGCCAGCAGCTTCGCCTTGCGTTCAAAACTGTCGAAGAAGCGCTCGGCCGCCTGGGGTTGCTCCAAGCCGATACGCACGTAGATGTCGCGCACATCTTTGAGAGCCTGTGGCAGCCAGACCAGATCAACCGGCATTTTTGCGAGCCGCGCTCAACTCCCGGCGCGCTTCGTCACGCAGCGTCTCGAAGTCAACCGAGACAGGCTCTCCGCTGGCCTTGCCCTCAGCCCAGAGGCGCCGCAGACGTTCGATGTCGCCTTTCCGGGTCTCCCACTTTGCGGACCAGTCCCGCATCGCCTCGCGGATGACTTCGCTGCTGCTCGCATAGGCGCCGCTGCTGACGGCGTCTCTCAGCAACTCCGCTTGCTGCGGCGTCATTGAAACGCTGATTTTCTCGACATTGGCCATGAAGTATTCTCCATCTCGGTGGTAAAAATTACCACCGCGACGGCAATTTGCCAAGAACGCCCTCCATTGGAATGCGCCAGAAGCCGCCGCAATTTCGTCCTCCGCCATCGCTAACATTTGCATTAGAGAAAACCTTTTCTCACTTGACACAACACTTGGTAAAAGGTTTTCTCATCGCAAAGCTTAGGAGGAAGAGCTGAACATCTCGGGAGGAAAACGCGGGCGGATTACCATCCATGACGTGGCTGCGGCCGCGGGCGTCAGCATATCGACGGCATCGAAGGCGTTGAACGATACCGGCCGCATGGGTGCCGAGACCCGCGAGCGGGTGAAGCGCATCGCAGCGGAGATCGGGTTCCGGCCGAATGCTCTGGCACGGGGTCTCCTGAGCAAGCGCAGTTTCACCATCGGGCTGCTGACGAACGACACTTACGGCCGCTTCACGCTGCCTGTCATGGCCGGCGTTTCCGAAGCGCTGGTCGATCACGGCGTCTCGGTTTTCCTCTGCGCCATCGAGGATGATCCGGCGCTCGGTCAGATCCATGTCGATGCGATGCTCGACAAGCAGGTGGACGGCATCATTGCCACAGGAAAGCGCCTGGACAGACGGTTACCAGTCGATCTGTCGAACCTGAACGTGCCCGTCGTCTACGCCTTCACCGAGGGAGCACCCGACAGCGTCACGTTCAGTTCCGACGATGGGCATGGCGCGCGGCTTGCGACGGAGTGGCTGCGGAAACTTGGGCGCAGGCGGATCGCCCATATTACCGGGCCGGAGGATTTCGTCTCGGTCCGCGAGCGTGCCAATGCCTATCGCGAGGTCGCTGGCGACGGCGTGCCGGTTCTTTTCGGCGTCTGGTCGGAAGGCTGGGGGCATGATGCGGTGGCGAGGCTCTGGAGTGCGCCCGGTGAGAAGCCCGACGGAATCTTCTGCGGCAACGACCAGATCGCCCGCGGCGTCATCGATGCGTTGCGCGAGCGCGGCATCAAGGTGCCGCAGGATGTGTCGGTGGTCGGCTTCGACAATTGGGAGATTGTCGCGGCGCAAACCCGGCCGCCGCTGACGACAGTGGATATGGAGCTGAAGGAACTCGGGCGGCAGGCGGGATTGACGATCCTGTCGCTTGCGGAGGGACGCCCGGTGGAGCCCGGCGTGCGGAAATTGCCGTGCCGCCTCGTCGTGCGGCAGACATGCGGGGGCGACGCCCTCGGGATTTAGAAACGGCGCGAAGGAGACGCGCCATATTGGGAGGAGTGCCATGATGAAGCGTCTGTTGGTGGCAACGAGCATTGCCACCCTTAGCCTCGTATCGACAGCCTCGGCTGCCGAGAAGATCGAAATGTGGGTCCGTTCCGGCATCGGCGACGCCTTCAAGAAGGTTGTCGAAGCCTATAATTCCAGCCACGAGAACCAGGTCGTCGCCACCGAAGTGCCGTTCAGCGAACTGGTGCAGAAATATGCGACGGCGATCGCCGGTGGTCAGGCGCCCGATGCGCTGTCGATGGACCTGATCTATACGCCGGCCTTTGCTGCGGCCGGCCAGCTCGAAGACCTCTCGGACTGGGCAAAGAGCCTGCCCTACTTCAACTCGCTGTCGCCGTCGCATGTCCGCCTCGGCACTTATGACGGCAAGATCTACGGCCTGCCGCTCTCGGTCGAGACCTCGGTCTTCGCCTGGAACAAGGACCTCTACAAGAAGGCCGGGCTCGATCCCGAGAAGGCGCCCACCACTTGGGAAGAGATTTCGGCCAATGCCGAGAAGATCCGCAAGCTTGGCGACGACACCTACGGCTTCTATTTCTCCGGCGGCGGCTGCGGCGGCTGCATGATCTTCACTTTCACGCCACTCGTCTGGGGCGCGGGTGCGGATATCCTGTCGGAAGATGGCAAGACCGCGACCCTCGATACGCCGCAGATGCGCAAGGCCGTCGGCTTCTATCGCGACATGGTCAAGAAGGACCTGGTTCCGGCAGGTGCGGCCAGCGACAACGGCTCGAACTTCTTGAGCTTCACCAACGGCAAGATCGGCCAGCAGTCGCTCGGCGCCTTCGCGATCGGCACGCTTGTCACCAGCCATCCCGATATCAATTTCGGCGTGACGCTCATCCCGGGCGTTGATGGCAAGCCGTCGTCCTTTGCCGGTGGCGATAACTTCGTCATCACCAAGGGCACGAAGAAGATCGACGCGGTGAAGGAGTTCCTCGAATATATCTATTCGATGGATGGCCAGAAGGTCATGGCCAAGTATGGCAGCCTTCCGACCCGCGGCGACATTGCAGATCAGGTGCTTGCCGGGCTCGACCCGCGCATGCAGGTCGGCCTGAAGGCGATCTCGATCGCCAAGACGCCCTATACGCTGCAGTTCAATGATCTGATCAACAGCGCCAATGGCCCCTGGGCGACCTTCACCAATGCAGCGATCTTCGGTGACGACGAAGACGGAGCCTTCTCGAGCGCCCAGTCCGAGATGCAGTCGATCATAGACAGCGGCCAATAATCTCTCCCGGCCGCGGCCGGGGAGCAGTGGCAGCTCTCCGGCCGATCCATTCCATGCAGCAATGAAAGATGCGGAGCATTTCGATGACCGTTTCAGGTCCCCAGCGCCCTGCCGGCAGCCGCAAGAGGCGGCGCAGATCGCAATGGCGCGGGCTTCTCTACATCGCGCCGGCCATGGCGCTCGTCATCGTCTTCTTCGTGATGCCCGTGATCTTCACCGGCTGGATGAGCCTGCATAACTGGCCGCTGATGGGCGCCCAGCGCTGGATCGGCTTTGCCAATTATACCCGCATGTTCAACGACAGCCGCTTCATGGCCGCACTGAACTTCACCGCCTATTACACCGTCATCGTCACCATCGCGATCTTTGCCGTTGCGTTCCCGCTTGCGATCTTTGTGGAGAAGGAGCGGCGCTTCGTCAGCACCTACCGGACGATCATCTTCCTGCCCGTCGTCGTCGGCCTCGCGACTGCCTCGCTGCTCTGGGTGTGGCTGGCGAATGTCGATAGCGGCTTCTTCGGCCCGGCGCTGCGGGCGCTCGGCCTCGTCGAGCGCAGCCCGAATATCATGGCGAGCTTCGATACTGCCTTCGCCACCATCATCGTCATGGTCGTCTGGAAGATTGCCGGTTTCACGATGATCATCCTGTTGACCGGCCTGCAAGCGATCCCATCCGAACTGACGGAAGCCGCGCGCATCGATGGCGCCGGGCGGTGGCAGCGCTTCCGGCATCTGACACTGCCGCTGATGCGCCGCACGATCGCGCTGGCGCTGGTCGTCTCGGTCACCGGCTCGGTTCTCGCCTTCGACCAGTTCTACATCATGACCTCCGGCGGGCCGCAGAACAAGATGATCTCGGTGGTCTACTACATCTTCAACCAGTCCTTCGTGTCCTTCAATCTCGGCTATGGCGCAGCGCTGTCGATCGCGCTCTTGGCGATCCTTGTGGCGATCTCCATCGTCCAGCTGTGGCTGCTCAGGGTCGGGGAGGAACGCCCATGATCTCCTCGAGAGGACGCCGCGCCCGCAAGCGCTTCCGGTCGCAATCCGCCTATCACGTCACCGGCATTGCCGTGTCGGTCTTCTTCCTGGCGCCCTTCGTCATCGCGCTCCTCTCATCGTTCCGTCACGGCACGGAGGCGAGCCTGCCGCCGCTGCCGCCATGGCCGACGACGGGTGTGAGCTTCGACGCCTATGCTCTGCTCGATACTTTCGGCGCCGGCATCTGGCAGCACATGATCAACTCGCTTTTCGTGTCGCTCGCCACCGTCGTGCTGACGGTCGCCGTCAGCCTGCTCGCCGGCTATGGCTTCTCGCGCTACCGCTTCCCGCTGAAGAACGTGCTCTTCGTGCTGATCATCGCCACGCTGATGATCCCCTTCCAGTCGATCCTGACGCCGCTTTTCATCATTCTCGCCAAGCTCGGCCTCAACAACTCGCTGCTCGGGCTGACGCTCGTCTATGTGACGCTGCAGCTGCCCTTCTCGGTCTTCATGATGCGCAATGCCTTCGACGCCGTCCCGAAGGAGATCGAGGAAGCGGCGCGGATCGACGGTGCACGCGATCTGAAACTGTTGATCCGGGTGCTCTTGCCGCTCGTCCTGCCCGGCGTCGCGACCGTCGCGATCTTCGCCTTCCTCAACGCCTGGAACGAGTTCCTTGCCGCCCTCGTGCTGCTGTCCAGCAACGAGAAATACACGCTGCCCGTCCTGATGACGGCGGTGCGCGCCGGGCGCCTCGGCGCCATCAACTGGGGTGCGGTCCAGGCCGGTGTCGTCGTCATGACGATCCCCTGCCTGATCGTCTTCCTGCTTCTGCAACGCTACTACATGCGCGGGCTGATGGCCGGCGCGGTGAAATGATGATCTTTCAACGAAATGGATGAAGCCATGAACAAGCTGAAGAGAGACCGCCAGTTCCGCCCCCTGCCCGTCCCGAGCGTCGAGCTCGCCGGCCTTTTCGGCGATCGCCAGGATGCGATCTGCGATTCAACGGCCGAAACGTTGCTCGACCGCTGCGTCAAGGCCGGCATGATCCAGGCGATCGACGTCAGCCAGCCAAGCCCCGGCGTCGTCATTCCGCTCGGCCCGTGGGGTGGGTCGACGCAGATGTTCTGGGACAGCGACCTCGGCAAATCGATCGAGACTGTCGCCTATTCGCTCTATCGCCGCGCCAATCCGAAGCTTGAGGCGCGCGTCGACGAAATCATCGACATGTACGAGAAGCTGCAGGACAAGGACGGCTACCTGAACGCCTGGTTCCAGCGCGTGCAGCCTGGCCGCCGCTGGACGAACCTGCGCGACCATCACGAACTCTATTGCGCCGGACATCTGATCGAGGGCGCAGTCGCCTATTACCAGGCGACCGGCAAGCGCAAGCTGCTCGATATCATGTGCCGCTATGCCGACTACCTGATCACCGTTTTCGGCCATGGCCCGGGCAAGCTTGCCGGCTATTGCGGACATGAGGAAGTCGAACTGGCGCTGGTAAAGCTGGCGCGTGTCACCGGCGAGAAGAAATATCTCGACCTCTCGAAATTCTTCGTCGACGAGCGCGGACAGGAGCCGCATTTCTTCACCGAGGAAGCGGTGCGCGACGGCCGCAGCGCTGCCGATTTTCACCAGAAGACCTATGAATATGGCCAGGCGCATCTGCCGGTGCGCGATCAGAAAAAGGTCGTCGGCCATGCCGTGCGCGCCATGTATCTCTATGCCGGCATGGCCGATATCGCCACCGAGTATAATGATGATACGCTGACCTCGGCGCTCGAAACGCTCTGGGACGACCTGACGACGAAGCAGATGTATGTGACCGGCGGCATCGGCCCGGCGGCGTCCAACGAAGGCTTCACCGACTATTACGACCTGCCGAACGAAAGCGCCTACGCCGAGACCTGCGCCTCCGTCGGTCTGGTCTTCTGGGCCAACCGCATGCTCGGTCGCGGCCCGAACCGGCGTTATGCCGATATCATGGAGCAGGCGCTCTATAATGGCGCCATGGCCGGCCTTTCGCTCGATGGAAAGACCTTCTTCTACGAGAACCCGCTGGAGAGCGCCGGCAAGCATCACCGTTGGATCTGGCACCATTGCCCCTGCTGCCCGCCGAATATCGCCCGCCTGCTGGCCTCCGTCGGCTCCTATATGTACGCCGTGGCGGAAGACGAAATCGCCGTGCATCTCTATGGAGAAAGCAAGGCCCGCTTCGAGCTTTCGGGCGCGAAGATTGAACTGGCGCAGACGACCCGCTACCCTTGGGACGGAGCCATCCATGTCGACCTCGATCTCGACCGCCCGGCCCGTTTCGCATTGTCGCTGCGTATTCCGGAATGGGCGGACGGCGCGACGCTTTCGGTCAATGGCGAGAGCGTCAATGTCGAAGCCATATCGACGGACGGTTATGCTCGGATCGAGCGCGACTGGAAGAGCGGCGACGCGGTCGATCTCGTCATTCCGCTTGCGGCGCGCAAGCTCTTCGCCAACCCGCTCGTCCGCCAGGATGCCGGCCGCACCGCACTGATGCGCGGGCCGCTGGTCTATTGCGTCGAGGAGGCCGACAATGGCGCCGGTCTCAACGGCATTTCGCTTTCGGCCGATCCGTCGAAGGCGAAGGTCTCTGAAATCACGGGGCTTCGCGGCGCGGTCGCTCTCGACCTGCCCGTCAGCCGCGACGCTTCGGATTGGGGCGCCGACCTCTACCGGACCGCGCCGCCTTCCGCGAAGCCGTCCACCGCCCGCTTCGTACCCTACCCCTTCTGGGACAACCGCGAACCGGGCGAAATGCTCGTCTGGGTCCGTGCCGGCGAGGCGCGCGGTGAATAAGATGGCGGATACAGGCGTCGTGCTTGCCGGAGTTCGCAAGAGCTTCGGCAGCCTGGATGTGATTCATGGCATCGACCTGACGATATCGGAGGGATCCTTCGTGGTCTTCGTCGGTCCCTCCGGCTGCGGGAAGTCGACCCTGCTCCGCATGATCGCCGGGCTGGAGGATGTCACCGACGGCGAGATCGAGATCAAGGGGCGCAACGTCACCGATCTCGATCCCTCGGACCGCGGCATCGCCATGGTTTTTCAGTCCTATGCGCTCTATCCGCATATGAGTGTGCGCGAAAACCTCGCCTTCGGGCTGAAAATGGCGCGCACGCAAGCGGGTGAGATCGAGGCGCGCGTGAAGGCCGCGTCAGCGATCCTTAAGATCGACCACCTTCTCGAACGCCGCCCCGGCCAGCTATCGGGCGGCCAGCGGCAGCGCGTGGCGATCGGCCGGGCGATCGTGCGCAAGCCCGATGTTTTCCTGTTCGACGAGCCGCTATCGAACCTCGATGCCGAGCTGCGTGTCTCCATGCGCATCGAAATCGCCCGCCTGCATCGCGAGCTCGGCAACACCATGATCTACGTGACCCACGACCAGACCGAGGCGATGACGCTCGCCGACCAGATCGTCGTGCTGCGCGACGGGCGCATCGAACAATCGGGCACGCCGCGCGAAATCTACGAGCGCCCGGCCAATACCTTCGTCGCCGGCTTCATCGGCTCGCCGCGGATGAACCTGCTCGACGCCATGTGGCAGGGAGCGGGCCGGGTTTCGACTGGCGGACAGGCGGTCCAATCAGGTCTCGCCGGGAGCGCACTGGTATCGGGCGCCAGGGTGAAATTGGGGATCCGGCCTGAGCATCTGACCGTCAGCACCACCGGCACGGACGGGCTGGAGGCGACGGTCGACTTCGCCGAATATCTCGGCGGCACGCAATATCTCTATTGCCAGCTGCCCGACGGCCAGCCGGTCACCGTCGAATATCGCTCGGCGGCGGAGATCAACACCGGAGACCGGATTTTTCTCAGCGCCGCTCCCGCGGATATCCGATTGTTTGATGAAGGCGGCCTCGCTGTCGCCTGATTGGCTCCTGTATCAACAAGAGCCTATTTCGTAGGCTTTTGTTGATACTGCCCATTTTTATGGCCATCCGCTTGCCAGCATTGCTGCACTGCGTCATAAATGCTGCATGAGCCACTTCGACCTGACGATCCTTGTCATCGATGAAAACGCGATCCGCTCCTCGATCATCGAAGAGGGATTGCGGGAGGCGGGGCATATGCGCGTCACCGTCATCCATGAGGTGCAGGGCGTGGCGCGGATCATCGAGACGCTGAAACCCGATGTCATCATCATCGACATCGAGAATCCGAACCGGGACATGATGGAACATCTCTTCCAGCTGACCCGCTCGATCAGCCGCCCGATCGCCATGTTCGTCGATCGCTCCGATACGGCCTCGATCGAGGCCGCCGTGGAAGCCGGCGTCTCCGCCTATATCGTCGACGGGCTGAAGAAGGAGCGCGTCAAGCCGATCCTCGACATGGCTGTCAGCCGCTTCAATGCCTTCAGCCGCTTGCAACGGGAACTCGCCGACGCCAAATCAGCGCTGGAGGAGAGAAAGGTCATCGAGCGGGCCAAGGGCATCATGATGCGGATGCGGGGCCTTTCGGAAGAGGAAGCCTTTGCGTTGCTTCGCCAGACGGCGATGAATGAGAAAAAGAAAATGTCCGAAATCGCGCAAAGTGTCGTGACGGCTGCGGGGCTGCTGATGTGAGCCCGGCCCGCGATGCAGTAAGCGCCTGGAGGACGCTGGAGTGAACGCCTTGACCAAGATTGCCAGCGGCAGCGCCCGCATCACCTCTCCCGCCCTGTCGAATGGCGAGGGACCGAGAGTTCTGCGCGCCGGTTTCATCCCGCTTGTCGATGCATCGGTGCTGATTGCCGCCGCCGAATTCGGCTTTGCCGCCAGGGAGGGCATCGCACTCGAGCTGGTGAAGGATGTTTCATGGGCGAATGTCCGCGACCGCCTGGCTTTCCGGCAGTTCGACATTGCCCACATGCTCTCGCCGATGCCGGTTGCCGCCATGCTCGGCCTCGGCTCCAATCCATCGCCGACCATCACGCCCTTCTCGCTCGGCCGCGGCGGCAATGCGATCACGCTTTCGACCCGGCTTTTCGAACGCATGCAGCAGGTCGCGGGCACCGGGGAAACCGCGAGCGCGATGGAGAATGCCAAGGCGCTTGCCGCCGTGCTTGCCGATATGCGGGCACGCGGCGAACCGATGCCGACGCTCGGCATGACCTATCCCTTCTCCTCGCATAATTACGAGTTTCGCTACTGGCTCGCCGCCGGCGGCATCGATCCCGATCATGACGTCAAGCTCGTCGTCGTCCCGCCGCCGCTGACATCGGATGCGCTTGCCGCAGGCGCGATCGACGGCTTCTGCGTTGGCGCGCCCTGGAACATGGTCGCCTCCGAGCGCGGCGTCGGCCGCATCGTCGCCGCCAAGCAGGATATCTGGCCGTCAGCTCCCGAGAAGGTCATCGGCATGCGGCCGGATTGGGCCGCAAGCCATCCGGAAGCCGTCTCGCGGCTGATCGTTGCGCTCGATGCGGCCGCGCGCTGGTGCGACGACGCGGCAAACCATGACGCGCTCGCTGACGTCCTTGCCGATCCGCGCTACATCGCGGCGCCCGTTGAGATCATCCGCCACGTTCTTGCCGGTGAGTTCAGCCTCGACGCCAAGGGCAACCGTCGCGTGATCGAGAACTATTTCCAGTTCCACGGCCAGTTCGCCAACTATCCGCGCCCGAGCCAGGCGCTCTGGATCTACAGCCAGATGATCCGCTGGGGCCAGGCCGAGCCCAGCCTGACGCTGGCGCGCGCCGCCGCTTCCGCCTATCGGCCGGACCTCTACCGCGCCGCACTCGGCGAGGATTGCACGCCCGAGGATGCCGATGTTCGCATCGAGGGAGACCGCGATGGCGAGCGCTTCATGGACGGCCGTATCTTCGATCCGGGCGACTTCGCTGCCTACATCAACGGCTTCGAAGTGAAGAGCGCATCGATCGCCATCCGGCAGCCGGACGAGGGCTGAAGGTCTGCCGCGCTGCACAAATTGCTAGCAGCGCGGTCCGCTTCCATCTAGGCATTCGCATAAAAGATGCGCAGAATTTTAGAACGCATAAAAATTCACCTGCCATCATTTCAAGGCAGAATACCAAACGCTTTCAATCAATTGACGGCAGCGATCTGAAATTGGCACGGCCTTTGCAAGGCTAATAGCGCCCGGATCAACGGCGATCCAGGCAGATGAGCGCGCGATAAGCGCTTGCAAGAGACATCGACGTCGCAAGGTTTTTGCAGTCCGGGACCCTTCCTTCCCGAAGACGCAATCTCCGAGCGGCGTTTTTTTGTGCCCGAAATCCGGCGACCACTCGACAATAAGGGGAACTGCGCATGACCAAGATCCTCACCGGCAGCTTCAGCCGCCGCAATCTTCTAAAGACGACAGCGACGGCGGCCCTGATCGGTGCGGTCCGCTCGGCCTTCCCATCCGGCGCCTTTGCGGCGGCTGCAGCACCTGAAGTGACGGGCGCCAAGCTCGGCTTCATCGCGCTCACGGATGCCGCGCCGCTGATCGTCGCCAAGGAGAAGGGCCTCTTCGAAAAGCACGGCATGCCCGATGTCGACGTCGCCAAGCAGGCATCCTGGGGCGCCACCCGCGACAATCTCGTGCTCGGCGGCGCGGCAAACGGCATCGATGGCGCCCATATCCTCTCGCCGCTGCCCTACCTGATGCAGGCCGGCAAGGTGACGCAAAACAACCAGCCGGTGGCGATGTCGATCCTGGCGCGGCTGAACTACGACAGCCAGGGCATCTCGGTTGCCAAGGAATATGCCGAGACCGGCGTGCAGCTCGACGCTTCCAAGCTGAAGGCCGCCTTCGAGAAGAAGAAGGCTGCGGGCGGCGAAGTGAAGGTGGCGATGACCTTCCCCGGCGGCACGCACGATCTCTGGGTCCGCTACTGGCTCGCCGCGGGTGGCATCGATCCCGACAAGGACGTCTCGACCATCGTCGTCCCGCCGCCGCAGATGGTGGCGAACATGAAGGTCGGCAACATGGACGTCTTCTGTGTCGGCGAGCCCTGGAACGAGCAGCTCGTCAATCAGGGCATCGGCTTCACCGCGGCGACCACCGGCGAACTCTGGAAGGGCCACCCGGAAAAGGCGCTCGCCATGCGCACCGAGTGGATCGAGAAGAACCCGAACGCCGCCAAGGCCCTTCTGATGGCCGTGATGGAAGCCCAGCAATGGTGCGACAGCATGGACAACAAGGAAGAGATGGCGACGATCCTCGGCAAGCGCCAGTGGTTCAACGTGCCGCCAAAGGACGTGCTTGGCCGCTTGAAGGGCGACATCAACTACGGCAATGGCCGCGTCGCCCACGGCACCGATCTCTACATGAAATTCTGGGCAGGCGGCGTTTCCTACCCGTTCAAGAGCCACGACACCTGGTTCATGGCCGAGAACATCCGCTGGGGCAAGTTCGCGCCCGACACCGACATCAAGGCGCTCGTCGACAAGGTCAACCGCGAAGATATCTGGCGCCAGGCCGCCAAGGATCTCGGCGTCGCCGCCGCAGATATTCCGGCGTCTTCCTCGCGCGGCAAGGAGACCTTCTTCGACGGCAAGGTCTTCGATCCCGAGAACCCCTCGGCCTATCTCGACAGCCTTGCCATCAAGGCCGCGTCCTAGTTCCCCGCCTCCGGCGCGTGACGGGCGCGCCGGCCTTTTCTTGCCTTAAGGAGCGATCGCATGTCAGCCCTCGCAAAGAATGAACCGATTACCCCAGCGCAGCCTGCCCCCAAGACGGCGAACGTGGTGCGCCTGACCAAGGCGCCTTCGCGCCGCGTCAACGTCCGGCAGCTTGCGACAGCCGCCGCCCGCAATGTCGTGCCGCCGCTCGTCGTGCTCGCATTGATGCTTGGCGTCTGGCAGATTCTCTGTTCGTCGCCGACGGCCTCCCTGCCCTCGCCGCATCAGGTCTGGCAGGAAAGCTACGATCTGATCGCCTTCCCGTTCTTCAACTACGGCTCGCAGGATATCGGCCTCGGCTGGCGTGTGCTGATTTCACTGCAGCGGGTCGCCTACGGCTTCGGACTTGCCGCCGTCAGCGGCATCGTCATCGGCGCGATCATCGGCCAGTCGGTCTGGGCGATGCGCGGCCTAGACCCGATCTTCCAGGTGCTGCGCACCGTGCCGCCGCTTGCCTGGCTGCCGCTGTCGCTGGCTGCTTTCCAGGACAGCAATCCTTCGGCGATCTTCGTGATCTTCATCACCTCGATCTGGCCCGTCATCATCAATACCGCCGTCGGCGTGCGCAACATCCCGCAGGATTACCGCAACGTGGCAAAGGTGCTGCGGCTGAACCAGATCGAGTTCTTCTTCAAGATCATGCTGCCTTCGGCCGCCCCCTACATCTTCACCGGCATGCGCATCGGCGTCGGTCTCTCGTGGCTGGCGATCGTCGCCGCCGAGATGCTGACCGGCGGTGTCGGCATCGGCTTCTTCATCTGGGATGCGTGGAACTCGTCGCGCCTGCCCGACATCATCGTCGCCCTCGCCTATATCGGCGTCGTCGGCTTCGCCCTCGACAAGCTCGTGGCGGCAGCCGGCCGGCTGATCACCCGCGGCGCTTCGGCAAATTGAGGAGATCAGAGATGACCGCTTATTTGAAGCTCGACCATATCGACAAGCATTTCGATCGCGGCGGCGTTCGTGCCGAAGTCCTGAAGGGGATCAACCTGACGATCGCCAAGGGCGAATTCGTCTCGATCATCGGCCATTCCGGCTGCGGCAAGTCCACGCTGCTCAACCTGATCGCCGGACTGACGCCCGTCTCCTCGGGCGCCGTCCTGCTGGAAAACCGTGAGGTGAACGCGCCGGGGCCGGAACGCGCCGTCGTCTTTCAGAACCATTCGCTGCTTCCCTGGCTCTCGGTGTACGAGAACGTCAACCTCGCCGTCTCCAAGGTCTTCGGCAGCAGCAAGACGAAGGCGGAGCGCCATGACTGGGTGATGGCCAATCTGGACCTCGTGCAGATGGCTCACGCGAAGGACAAGCGCCCCGCCGAGATTTCCGGTGGCATGAAACAGCGCGTCGGCATCGCCAGAGCGCTTGCGATGGAACCGAAGATCCTCCTGCTCGACGAGCCCTTCGGCGCGCTCGATGCGCTGACTCGCGCCCATCTGCAGGATGCCGTCATGGAAATCCATGCCCGGCTCGGCAACACGATGGTGATGATCACCCACGATGTCGACGAAGCGGTGCTTCTCTCCGACCGGATCGTAATGATGACCAACGGCCCGGCGGCCAAGATCGGCGAAGTCCTCGACGTGCCGATCCCGCGTCCGCGCAACCGCATCGAGCTCGCCTCCGACCGAACCTACCTCAAATGCCGCGAGGCCGTGCTGAAGTTCCTCTACGAACGTCACCGCTTCGTCGAAGCTGCGGAGTAACACCATGTCCGAGAAACTCGTCATCATCGGCAATGGCATGGCGCCGGGGCGCATGCTGGAGCATCTCTTCGAACAGGCGCCCGGCCGCTACGCCGTCACCATCTTCAACGCCGAGCCGCGCGTCAATTACGACCGCATCATGCTCTCGCCGGTTCTCTCCGGCGAGAAGACCTACGAGCAGATCGTCATCCACGGCGACGGCTGGTACATCGACCATGGGATCACGCTCTACAAGGGCCACAAGATCGTCGCCATCGACCGCACGGCCAAGACCGTGACCTCGGATCATGGCGTCACCGAAAGCTACGACAAGCTGGTCATCGCCACCGGCTCCGTGCCCTTCATCATCCCGGTTCCCGGCAAGGACCTGCCGGGTGTCATCACCTATCGCGATCTCGACGACGTGCAGGCCATGCTGCTTGCCGCCCAGTCGCGTGAAAAGGCGGTCGTCATCGGCGGCGGCTTGCTCGGTCTCGAGGCGGCTGCCGGTCTTGCCCAGCGCGGCATGGACGTCACCGTTCTCCACGTCATGCCGACGCTGATGGAGCGCCAGCTCGATCCGGCGGCCGGTTACCTGCTGCAGAAGGCCGTCGAGGAACGCGGCATCAAGGTGATCTGCAAGGCCAATACCAAGGCGATCGTCGGCGACGGCAAGGTCGAGGGCATCGAGCTCGACAACGGCACGATCATTCCGGCGACGCTCGTGGTCATGGCGGTCGGCATCCGCCCGAATATCAATCTCGCCAAGGATGCCGGTCTCGCGGTCAACCGCGGCATCGTCGTCGATGCCGGGATGCAGACCTCGGATGGCGACATCTATTCGGTCGGCGAATGCGCCGAGGTGGGCGGCATGGTCTATGGCCTGGTCGCGCCGCTCTACGAGATGGCGCGGGTCGCCGCCTCGCATCTGGCAGGCGACAGCAAGCCTGCCTTCGTCCATTCTGATACGCCGACAAAGCTGAAGGTGACCGGCATCGAGCTCTTCTCGCTCGGCGACTTTGCCGATGGCGACGACCGCGAGGAAATCGTCCTGCGCGATGCGACCGCCGGGGTCTACAAGCGCCTCGTAATCAAGGAAAACCGGATCATCGGCACCGTGCTCTATGGCGAAACGGCCGATGGCGCCTGGTTCAACGACCTGAAGAAGAAGGCGACCGACATCTCGCAGATGCGCGACACGCTGATCTTCGGCCAAGCCTATCAGGGAGGGTCGCCGCTGGACCCTATGGCGGCCGTTGCAGCCTTGCCGGATGATGCGGAAATCTGCGGCTGCAACGGCGTCTGCAAGGGAAAGATCACATCGACGATCAGTGCCAAGGGGCTGACCTCGCTGGATGACGTGCGCGCACACACGAAGGCCTCGGCCTCCTGCGGCTCCTGCACCGGCCTCGTCGAACAGCTGATGTCGCTGACGCTCGTCGATGCCTATAACCCAGCCGCCGTCACGCCGATGTGCACCTGCACGGAGCTCGGCCATGACGACGTGCGCCGCCTGATCAAGGCAAAGAAGCTGAAGACCATTCCTGCTGTCATGCAGGAGCTGGAATGGAAGACCTCCTGCGGCTGCGCCAAGTGCCGCCCCGCCTTGAACTACTATCTGGTCGCCGACTGGCCGGATGAATATGCCGACGACTACCAGTCGCGCTTCATCAACGAGCGTGTGCACGCCAACATCCAGAAGGACGGCACCTATTCCGTCGTGCCGCGCATGTGGGGCGGCGTGACGAACGCAAACGAGCTGCGGGCCATCGCCGATGTCGTCGACAAGTTCGAGATACCGATGGTCAAGGTCACCGGCGGCCAGCGCATCGATTTGCTCGGCATCGAGAAGGAAGACCTTCCCGCCGTCTGGGCCGATCTCGGCAAGGCCGGCTTCATCTCCGGCCAGGCCTATGCCAAGGGGCTGCGCACCGTGAAGACCTGCGTCGGTTCCGACTGGTGCCGCTTCGGCACGCAGGATTCGACCGGCCTCGGCATCCGCATCGAGAAATTCATGTGGGGCTCCTGGACGCCGGCAAAGCTGAAGCTGGCGGTTTCAGGGTGTCCGCGAAACTGCGCCGAGGCGACCTGCAAGGATATCGGCGTGATCTGCGTCGACAGCGGTTTCGAGATCCATTTCGCCGGTGCTGCCGGTCTCGACATCAAGGGCACCGAAGTGCTCGGCCTTGTCAGGACAGAGGAAGAAGCGCTGGAGCATATCGTGGCGCTGACGCAGATGTATCGCGAGCAGGGCCGCTATCTCGAGCGCATCTACAAATGGGCCAAGCGCATCGGCCTCGACGAAATCCGCCGGCAGATCATGGAGGATACCGAGAAGCGCACCGGCTACTACGAGCGCTTCGTCTTCTCGCAGAAATTTGCCCAGGTCGATCCCTGGTCGGAGCGCGTCTCCGGCAAGGACAAGCACGAGTTCAAGCCGATGGCGACCGTCGGCTTCAGCGAAGCGGCGGAGTGAGGAGATGGATATGAACTGGATCTCGATCGGCGATATCTCGGACATCCCGCTGCGCGGCGCGCGCTGCGTGAAGACCCCGCAGGGAAAGATCGCCGTCTTCCGCACGGCCGAAAACGAGGTCTTCGCAATCGAAGACCACTGCCCGCACAAGGGCGGACCGCTCTCGCAGGGCATCGTTCACGGCAAGGCGGTCACCTGCCCGCTGCACAACTGGGTGATCTCGCTGGAAACCGGCAAGGCGCTTGGGGCCGATGACGGGGTGGTGCGGACGATCCCTGTGCGGAATGAGGATGGGGCGCTATTTATCGCGTTCGAGAGTTTGATGATGGCGGCCGAGTGATTGGAACGATGGTGGAGACAATACCCCCCTCTGTCCTGCCGGACATCTCCCCCACAATGGGGGAGATTGACTCGCGGCACCTGTCTCCCCAAACAATCGAAGCGGAGACGAGCGGGTCCGCCCAGCCGATCTCCCCCCTTGTGGGGGAGATGTCCGGCAGGACAGAGGGGGGTAGCGCCACGCACCACAGCATGAGGGCCAACCCCCATGCCCACTGAAACCAAAACCACCTGCCCTTATTGCGGCGTCGGCTGCGGCGTCATCGCCAAGGTCGACGACACCGGATCGGTCTCCGTCAGGGGCGACCCCGATCATCCCGCCAATTTCGGCCGCCTCTGTTCCAAGGGCTCGGCGCTCGCCGAGACCATCGATCTCGACGGCCGCCTACTCCATCCTGAAGTCAACGGCGCGCGGACCAGCTGGAACACCGCGCTCGACCTCGTCGCGACGAAATTCTCCGAAGCCATCGCCGAACACGGCCCTGATGCCGTCGCCTTCTACGTCTCCGGCCAGCTGCTGACCGAAGACTACTACGTCGCCAACAAGCTGATGAAGGGCTTTATCGGATCCGGCAATATCGACACCAATTCCCGCCTCTGCATGTCGTCCTCGGTCGCCGGCCATCGCCGCGCTTTCGGATCGGATACGGTCCCCGGCACCTATGAGGATCTCGAGCTTGCCGATCTCGTCATCCTGACGGGCTCGAACCTTGCCTGGTGCCATCCCGTTCTCTACCAGCGGCTCGCCGCCGCCAAGGCGGCCCGGCCCGGCATGAAAATCGTCGTCATAGATCCGCGCCGGACGATGACATCGGACATAGCCGATCTGCATCTGGCGATCCGTCCGGATGGCGATGTGGCGCTGTTTACCGGCCTGCTCGCGCATCTGGCGACCAGCCCGGCGATCGATCAGAACTACATCGGCGCCTATACGGCGGGCTTTGCCGAGGCCTTTGCCTCCGCGGCGGCTCTCAGCTGGGATGAACTCCTGGAGCGTACCGGCCTTCCCGCCATGCAGCTGCGCGAATTCTTCCGGCTGTTCGAGACGACGGAGAAGACCGTCACCTGCTACAGCCAAGGCGTCAATCAGTCGGTATCGGGCACCGACAAGGTCAATGCCATCCTGAACTGCCATCTGGCGACCGGGCGGATCGGCCGTCCCGGCATGGGGCCGTTCTCGCTGACCGGTCAGCCGAACGCCATGGGCGGGCGCGAAGTCGGCGGACTGGCCAATATGCTGGCCGCGCATATGGCGATCGAGAACGCTGGGGATCGCGACCGCGTGCAGCGTTTCTGGTCTTCGCCCGCCATTGCCGCCAAGCCCGGCCTGAAGGCGGTCGATATGTTCAGGGCTGTCGCCGAAGGCCGCATCAAGGCGCTCTGGATCATGGCGACCAATCCCGTTGTTTCCATGCCGGATGCCGATGCCGTCGAAGCTGCGATCGCCGCTTGCCCCTTCGTCGTCGTATCCGATATCGTTGGGAACACGGACACCACGCGCCATGCCGCCGTCCTCCTCCCCTCGCTCGGATGGGGCGAGAAGGATGGTACGGTGACCAATTCCGAGCGCCGCATCTCGCGCCAACGCCCCTTCCTGCCGGCTCCCGACGAAGCGCGTGCCGACTGGTGGCAGCTTGCCGAAGTCGCACGGCGCATGGGCCATGAGGCGGCGTTCGGTTTTGCCGATCCGGCAGCGATCTTTGCCGAGCATGCCGCCCTCTCCGCCTTCGAAAATGAGGGCAGCCGCGATTTCGATATCGGCGCCTATGCCGGCATCGACGACGCAGCCTATCGGGCGCTGCACCCTTTCCAATGGCCAGCGTCTTTGGCCGAGACTCCCACTCCCCCCGGCGGCAAACGCTTCTTCGCCGATGGCGGCTTCTTCCATCCCGACCGGCGCGCCCGCTTCATTGCCGTCAACCCTCCGGAAACGGACAGGACGAGCGCGGACTATCCGCTAACACTGAACACCGGCCGCATCCGCGACCAGTGGCACACGATGACGCGCACCGGAAAGAGCGCCCGCCTTTCCGCCCATATCGCCGAACCCTTCGCCGAAATCCATCCGCGGGACGCCATCGAGCTCGGTATCCGCGGCGCCGGTCTGGTCGAGATCGAGAGCCCGCATGGCACGGCGGTCGTCCGCTCGCTGATCAGCGAGCGCCAGGCACGCGGCAGTGTCTTCGTTCCCATGCATTGGAACGGCCAGTTCTCGGCTCGCGCCCGCATCGATGCGGCCGTGGCACCCGTTGTCGATCCCGTCTCCGGCCAGCCTGCCTCGAAAAACGTCGCCGTCAGGGCACGACCGCTCAAGGCAGAGCACTACGGCTTTGCCATTTCCGCCGCGAGGCCCGAGGACCTTGATTGCGACTATTGGGCTCTCGCCAAGGCAGAAAGCGGATGGCGGCTGGAATTCGCGGCCTGCGCTGAGATAGCCGACTGGGCGAACTGGTGCCGCAAGCATCTCGGCATTCCTGCCGGTGTCGAGCCGCTCGGCTATTGCGACGGGGCGACCGGCGAAACGCGGCTTGCCTTCTTTGACGGCACGCGGCTGCTCGCCGCCCTCTTCGTCGCTCCCGAACCGGTCGCCGTTGCCCGGGCCTGGGCCGTGCAGCAGCTGACCGCCTCGCACGGCGATCTGCGCAAGCGCTTCGCGATCGCGGCCGGGCGGCCGGGAGCGGACCAGCCGGATCCCGGCGCCACCGTCTGCTCGTGCTTCGGCGTCGGCGTCAACCAGATCACCGGCGCGATCCGCAATGGCTGCCATTCGGTCGAGGCAATCGGCAAGGCGCTCAATGCCGGCACCAATTGCGGTTCCTGCCGCGCCGAAATCCGCACCATCATCGACGGGTGCCTTGCTGCAGCCGCCGAGTAGCGGGCGGGCAATCACCGATCAGAAACTGTAGTTCCGTCTGCCCTCGCGAAGTGCTAAACCATGCGCATATAGGCGTATGATTTCGCTTTCTTTTTGCATTCCACGGGAGGATGGCGAGCGGATGGAAATTGCGGCCCCGAAGATCCAGCTGAATTACGGCGCCGAGCCGGGCATTCGCTTTGCGGTGCTACTCGACGGCAAGGGCGGCTGTCGCGAGATCGGTGCCTCCGGTCTGCGCGACTGGAAGCCTGCCGATGGCATTCTCTGGGTTCACCTGGAACGCGATCACGTTGCCGCGGCCGCCTGGGTTGCCGAGCGTGGCGGCCTAGATCCGCTGGTGACGGATGCCCTGCTGGAAGACGAATCCCGCCCGCGTGTCGAGCCTGTCGACGACGGTTTGCTGATCATCCTGCGCGGCGTCTGCGCGGCACCACCCGAAGAGGCCGAAGACGCGCCCGTCGATCTCGATCTCGTGCCGCTGCATGCCTGGGTCGATGAAAACCGCGTCGTCACGCTGCGCGACAGCGGGCACTATATCACGGCGCTGCGCGACATCCGACAGGCGCTGGAGAAGGGCAAGGGGCCCAAACGCACCGGCGAGCTTCTGGCACTCGTCAGCGACAAGCTTGTCAGAGACTTGGAGCCTGTTCTTGACCAGATGGACGAGGAAGTCGATGAGCTCGACGAGTTGATCTTTCACGGCGAAGCCGCCGAAGTGCGCGAGCGTCTCAAGCTGCTGCGCCGCCGCGCTGTTCAGCTGCGGCGCTACCTCGCTCCGCAGCGTGACGCGCTGAACCGTATCGAGCACGACGATGCGCCCTGGCTTGCCGAGCGCGACAAGCTCCGGATGCGCGAGGTCATCGACAAGCTGATGCGCTTCATCGAATATCTCGACGCGATCCGCGACCGCACCGGCATCCTGCATGACGACCTTTCGACCGTGATCAGCGAGCGCATCGCCCGCAATTCCAACAGGCTTGCCGCACTTGCGGCGCTGCTCCTGCCGCCGAGCGTGGTGGCTGGCCTCTTTGGCATGAATGTCGGCGGCATTCCAGGGGTCAACGACACCTGGGCCTTCATCATTATCGTCGCTTTCGTGGCGGCGACTTCGGTGGCGACGCTCTACGTGCTGAAGCGCATCAACTGGCTTTGAGTGCCGGCGCGGAACCGGTGGGTGACGGACAGCGTTCTGTCCCAATTCCGCTCAGGGGGATTGAGATCATGCGTCGTCAAGCACGTCTTATTGCAGTTCTTGCCGGTCTCTGTGCCGCCGCTCCGGCCGCCGCCGACGAGGCGGGTTTCCTGCAGCCGCTCAGCGGCAGCTGGACAGGCACCGGCAAGGTGCTCAGAAAGATCGGCAGCTCGCCGATCAATGTTTCCTGCAAATTCAATATAGATGCACCAGGTGCCTCGATCTCGATGCGAGGCAATTGCCGGGGCCTTCTGGTGGTCAACCGGGCGATCTCCGCTGACCTCTCGGCGCGCGGCACGCGCTATTCCGGCAATTATACCGGCCCGTCCGGCTCGCCGTCGCAGCTCTCGGGCAGCCGCCAGGGCGATGTGATCAATCTGGCTGTCCGTTGGGCGCGGCTCGTCAACGGCGACCGCAATGCCAACATGACGATCCGCAAGCGCGGCAACAGCCAGCTGCTGATCCAGACGATCGACAAGGATCCGGCGTCGGGCAAGTCGGTGACCACAAGCGAGATCAGCCTGCGCCGGCAGTGACGGTTCAGGCCGTGCGGCGCTTCTTCTGCTGCTCGGCGCGCGTTGCCGAGAGAGCCCGTGCCTGATGGCGCTGGACGAGCGCCGTCTGCACCGTCGCCTGGAAATCGAGAACGCGATCGCGCACGGCGTCTTCCGACAGGCCGCACTGGCCAAGCTCGTCCGCCAGACGGCGGCATTCGGCCTTCCAGAATGTCACGGCTGCCTCGCCATGCAGGTTATCGAGCGTCTCGGCACAGCGATCGACATCGCCCGCCTTGGTCACGTCACGCACGATCAAAAGTTCGCTGTTCTTGAGAGCGGCCAGAAGCGCCGCAGGAGAGGCATCCATCGAATCATCCCGTTTTGTCAGCACAATCGTTAGACCGGCGATGGTTAACGACTGCTTGCGCACAGGAAGACAGCGATTTCGATCGCCGGATTGACGGCGGCAAAATGCGCTTCCATTGTCGCGCTTCGCTCATGAAATGATTTGCAAGCCCGGAAAGATCATGAAGTTAGACGCCATCGACCTCAGAATTCTCGATGCGATTCAGCGGGATGGCCGCATTACCAAACTTGCTTTGGCAGAAAAGGCCGGCCTTTCGCCGACGCCCTGCTGGATGCGGCTGCGCAAGCTCGAGAAGGCAGGGATCGTCACCGGCTATCACGCACGCATCGCGCTGCGCAAAATCGCCCCGGTCGCCAGCGTCATGGTCGAGGTCACGCTGGCCAACCACCGGCAGAGCGATTTCGAGCGCTTCGAGCGGGCGATCGCCGGTATCCCCGAAATCGTCGGCTGCTGGTCCGTCGGCGGCGGGGTCGATTACTTCCTGCGGATCGCCGCCCCCGATATCGATGCCTACCAGCGGCTGATCGACGGGCTGCTCGACCGCGAGCTCGGGATCGAGCGCTATTTCACCTATATCGTCACCAAGACGGTCAAGGACGAGACCGTGCTGCCGGTCGCCGCTCTGGTACAGCCGGGCGAAACCTCGAACGACGCATAGAGAGATCATGCGGCCCGGCCCTCAGCCTTAGACAATCTCTCTGTTTGAAGCGCCCTCAAAGGACAAAATCTCGCCTCCTCCCATGAAAGACTTCGGTGTCGCTAACGAGGAGACAAGACATGACTGCGGTTTTTGCCCGCCCCGATTTTCATCAGGCGCTTTCACGCCTCAAGGACAGGCATCTGCTGCGCGACCTCGCCTATTGCGATGGCCGCTGGACGTCCGCTGCCGACAACAAGAGCTTCGAGGTCACCGACCCGGCAAGCGGCGCGACCGTCGCCTGGGTCGCAAGCCTCGGCGCCACTGAGACCACCGCCGCCATCGATGCCGCCTCACGGGCGCTCCCCGCCTGGCGCGGACTGCTGCCGCAGGAGCGTGCCCGCATTCTCAGAAAATGGTACGATCTGATGCTCGCCGCCAAGGACGATCTGGCGCTGATCATGACGCTCGAGCAGGGCAAGCCGCTCGCCGAGTCTCTCGGAGAGATCGACTATGCCGCATCCTTCATCGAATGGTATGCCGAGGAAGGCAAACGGCTGAATGCCGAGAATGTCACGAGCCATCTTCCGGGCGCCGAAATGATCGTGCGCCGCGAGGCGCTCGGCGTCATCGCGATCGTCACCCCCTGGAATTTCCCCTCTGCCATGGTCACCCGCAAGGCGGCCGCGGCACTTGCAGCGGGCTGCGCCGTCGTCGCCCACCCCTCCTCCGAAACGCCGCTCTCGGCACTAGCTCTCGTCGAACTCGGCGAACGCGCCGGTATTCCCGCCGGCGTCTTCAACGTCGTTACCGGCGATGCAGCAACCATCGTCGGGCGCCTCTGCGAGGACGACCGGGTGCGTGCCGTCAGCTTCACCGGCTCGACCGGCATCGGCCGGCTGATTGCGGCACAATGCGCGCCGACGATGAAGCGACTGGTGATGGAACTCGGCGGCCATGCACCGCTGATCATCTTCGAGGACGCCGATATCGAGCAGGCCGTGAAGATCGCCATCGATGCCAAGTTCGCGACGTCGGGGCAGGATTGCCTCGCCGCCAACCGGATCTTCGTGCATCGCTCGGTCGCCCCGCGTTTCGAACAGGCTTTCGCATCGCGCATCCGCCAGCTGAAGGTCGGTGACGGCTTTTCGGCGGATGCGGAGATCGGTCCCCTCATGCATGAGCGGGCCGTCGCCAAGGTAGAGGAACAGGTCGAGGACGCCCTGAAGCGTGGCGCCAAGCTCATCACCGGCGGCAAGCGCCACAAGGCCGGCAAACTGTTCTACGAGCCGACCCTGCTTTCGAACATACCGGCCGACGCGCTGATCATGCACGAGGAAACCTTCGGCCCGGTCGCCGGCATCACGGTCTTCGATACCGAAGAGGAAGTCGTCGCCAAGGCGAACGATACCGAATACGGCCTCGTCGCCTATGTCGTGACCGCCAATGGCGCACGCCAGATGCGGCTCGGCCGGGCGCTGGAATACGGCATGGTCGCCATCAACCGTGTGAAGATCACAGGCGGACCGATCCCCTTCGGCGGCTGGAAGCAATCCGGCATCGGCCGCGAGGGCTCGCGCCACGGCATCGAGGCCTTCACCGAGCTCAAATATCTCTGCATCGACACTGCCGCGTAAGCGGCCCTCCCAATCCAGACATCAAGGACATCAGCCATGCTCAACAGAAGCAACGAACTCAACGCCTGGGACCGTGACCACTTCTTCCACCCCTCGACGCATATGGGCATGCATGCCCGCGGCGAGACGCCGACGCGCGTCATTTCCTCGGGTGAAGGCGCCTACATCACCGATACCAACGGCCGCACCAGCCTGGATGCGTTTGCCGGTCTCTATTGCGTCAATGTCGGATACGGCCGACAGAAGATCGCCGATGCGATCGCCAACCAGGCGAAGAACCTCGCCTATTACCACGCCTATGTCGGCCACGGCACGGAAGCGTCGATCACGCTGTCGAAGATGATCATCGACCGGGCGCCTGAAGGCATGAGCCGCGTCTATTTCGGCCTGTCGGGTTCGGATGCCAACGAGACCAACATCAAGCTGATCTGGTACTACAACAACATCCTTGGCCGCCCGGAGAAGAAGAAGATCATCTCGCGCTGGCGCGGTTATCACGGCTCCGGCGTCATGACCGGCTCGCTGACCGGGCTCGAGCTCTTCCACAAGGCCTTCGACCTGCCGCGCGCTCCCGTCCTGCACACCGAGGCACCCTATTACTTCCGCCGCCCCGACCGCTCGATGGATGAGGAGCAGTTCTCGCAATATTGCGCCGACAAGCTTGAAGAGATGATCCTGGCCGAAGGCCCGGATACGGTTGCCGCCTTCATCGGCGAGCCGATCCTCGGCACTGGTGGCATCGTGCCGCCGCCGAAGGGCTACTGGCAGAAGATCCAGGCGGTTCTCGACAAGTATGACGTGATGCTCGTCGCCGACGAAGTCGTCACCGGCTTCGGCCGCCTCGGCACCATGTTCGGCTCCGATCATTACGGCATGAAGCCCGGCCTCATCACCATCGCCAAGGGCCTGACCTCGGCCTACGCCCCGCTCTCCGGCACCATCGTTTCCGACAAGGTCTGGCAGGTGCTGGTCCAGGGTTCCGACCAGATGGGCGCGATCGGCCACGGCTGGACCTATGCGGCGCACCCGATCTGCGCGGCGGCCGGCATCGCCAATCTCGAACTGATCGACGAGCTCGATCTCGTGAAGAATGCCGGCGAGACCGGCGCTTACTTCCGCAGCGAACTCGCCAAGGCCGTCGGCTCTCACAAGCATGTCGGCGAAGTGCGCGGCGACGGCCTGATGGCGGCGATCGAATTCGTCGAGGACAAGGACGACCGCAAATTCTTCGACGTCTCCCGCAAGGTCGGCCCGCAGATTGCCGCCGCCCTTCTCGAGCGCGGCGTCATTGGCCGCGCTATGCCGCAGGGCGACATCCTGGGCTTCGCACCGCCGCTCTGCCTGACCCGCGAGGAGGCCGATATCGTCGTCAAGGCGGCAGCAGGCGCCATCGATACGGTCTTCAAGTCTCTCTGAGCTTGGCGAAGCCCGCGACGTGCGGGCTCCCCTGCGAGAGCGCGGAACCAACTGCGCTCTCGAAAGTTGCTTATTCAGAAGGGAGCACGAAGATGCTGACACTTGAAGAAGCAATGCTGGTTTCTGCAGATCGCGTCGAGCACTGCCGCGGCGAAGTGGAACTTGACGCCGTCGATCTGATCGATCGTTTTGAAGCCGCCGGCTTTTCGCGCAAGGAAGTGCTGGTGGCGCTGACCGAGATCCTCACCGAGGAATTTTCCAACCTCCCCGACCTGCCGCGTTTCCATTGAGGGACTGGCCGGACAGTTCGTCAGGCGGTAGAACGTCCTGATGGACAGCCGCTTTCTCATCACCGGCCCCGAAGATGCCGGAACCACCATTCTACTCGCCCACGGCGCGGGCGCGCCGATGGATTCCAAGTCGATGAACGCTGCCGCGGCAGCACTCGCCGATGCCGGTTTCCGCGTCGTCCGTTTCGAATTCGGGTACATGGCGGCGCGCCGCACCTCGGATCAGCGCAAGCCCCCGCCGAAGGCAGAGACACTGCAGCCGGAATATCGCGATGCCGTTGCGGCGCTCGGAGCCAAGGGCAAACTGGTGATCGGCGGCAAGTCGATGGGCGGGCGGGTTGCCAGCATGGTGGCCGACGAGCTTCATGCCGCCGGCAAGATCGCCGGTCTCCTCTGCCTAGGCTATCCCTTCCATCCGCCAGAAAAACCGGCGCAGCTGCGCACCGCGCATCTGGAAAACCTGCAGACCCCGGCGCTGATCGTCCAGGGCACCCGCGATCCTTTCGGCACCCGGCCGGAGGTCGAGGGTTACACACTTTCCAAGGCGATCCGCATACTCTGGCTGGAAGATGGCGACCACGATCTGGTGCCGCGCAAGACGCTCTCAGGCTTCTCGGCCGCCGATCATCTGCAGACGCTGGGCCGCGAAGCCTCCGCTTGGGCGGCGAACCTGAAATAACTGCGGAAAAAGAAAAAGGCGCTCGACCCAGAGGGGAGCGCCTTTTCTTTATTGCCCGGACGGCGAAAGCTCAGCGGACCAGAGGTCAGCCGCGCAGGCCATCGATACGGGTGGTGAGCGCTAGATAGCGTCACGGTTTTGGAATTTCAAGAGGGTCTATTCGACTTTGCGCGGATTCTTCGCAATGCATAGAGCTGTTGCCCAAAGGACACCCGCCTCCCGGTAAAGCAGGGAGGCGGGCGTACTAGGAAGCCGGTACGCAATACTTCAACCGGCTGTGTGGCCACGGCCGGAGAATGCCTTGAAATATCAAGGATTCAAGCGAATGCTGATATGGTGGTTACGGGGTAAGCTTAACGAGGCCCGGGAGATGCCTTCGCCAAGCGCCTTATGAGATTTGGCGCGATATGACATGGTCTGTTTGACTCACGCGGCGTAAGTCAAAACGGCGGCAGCAATAACGATCATTGTTACGCTTACCAGACCTATCAGACCGTAATTTGGTGCAGCGTTCATGCTGTCCCTCCTGTTTGATAGTGGGACAGATTTTCCATCAACGTGTGCCACCTGGTAAAGAACGCAAAACGAGTATCGCATTTCTTGGTATAGGCCAGGTTAATGCAAGAAAGCCCGCATGTTAGAGCGGGCCTTTATCACCGTTTCGAAGCTTTTTACTGCGCGCAATCGGGCGCCATCGTGCCGGCAGCATCGCCACTATTGTTTTGCTGTCCGGCGCACGGGATAGACGGGGGAATGGCCCGGTTGACGCCACCCGGATTGATGGTCCGGCCACCCTTGTTGAGATCGACGGTACCGGGGTTAATGGTGCTGTTGGTGATGCCGGGATCAGTTGCGGTTCGACCGGTCGTGCCGCCGCCGATATTGGGGCTGATCGACTGGTGCGAGCCGGTCATGCCACTGCCGGATGCACCGCCCGGGGGGCTGACCGTCGTCTGGGCAAGCGCCGCGGATGCCATTGAGGCGGCGATGAGCGATGCAGTGATGAGCGATTTCAACATCTTGAAAACTCCTCTGATGTCATCTGGCTAACCGGCGACCACGAGGATTGTTCGTTCACAAGGCAGTGAGCCCACCTCAGAGCTCCAGATGCAGGGCGCCGCCTTCGGCCGGAACTGCGCTGCAGATCAGCGCTTCGCCCGCTTCGACGGGATAGCTCGGCTCGGTGATATAGCTGACGTCTCCCTTGACGATCCGCGTTTTGCAATCGCCGCAATTGCCAGCGCGGCAGCCATAGGCGGGCGTCAGCCCGCGCGCTTCGGCAAATTCCAGCAGCGATCCGTCACCCGGCTTCCAGCGCGCTTCCTTGGCCGACTGTGTGAAGATCACCCGCGACGGCTCGGTGGCCGCCGGTTTTGAGGGCGCTGCTGCTGCAGCGGCCGGTTTGGCATCACGCTTCAGCGCCGAGGGACCGAAGGCTTCCGCATGGATACGCTCTTCCGCAACGTTCAACCCACGCAAACCATCGTGCACCGACTGCATGAAGGCCGCCGGGCCGCAGAGATAGAAATCATAATCGCCGAACGGCAGATGTGCCTTCAACAGATCCATATCGATCCGGCCCGCAGCGTCATAGCTGCCCTCGTCGCCGGCGGCGGGAGTGCTCAGCACCCGGATATCATGGACGGTACCCTGGCTGCGCTCGACCAACTCGGCGATCTCGCGATCGAAGGCGCGTTCGGCGCGCGTCCGCGACGAGCGGAACAGCCAAATCGGGCGGCGGTGGCGCGTGCGGTCGCCTTCGTGAACGACGTGACGCAGCATCGACAGAAGCGGCGTGATGCCGATGCCGGCGGCCAGCAGCACGGCCGGCCGCTTGCGCTCCATGGCCTCGATCGTGAAGGCGCCGCCGGGCGCCATCGCCTCGATCTCGCCGCCCGGCTGCAGTGCGTGAAGCCGCTGCGATGCCCGGCCCTCGCGCTTGACGCTCAGCCGGTAATAACCGTCTGATGGCGCGCTTGAGATCGTATAGCTGCGGCGCAGCGCCTCGTCGCCATCGGTGATCTTCACCGGCAGATGCTGACCGGCCAGATGAGGGATCAAGGCGTCGCCATCGACGGGCGCCAGATAGAGCGAGCGGATCGTCTCGCTCTCGTCGACCGCCTTCTCGACGCGGAATGTCCGCCATGCCCTGGCCTTGGCCGCCGCCTTCAGACGGCGGTCGGCCTCGACCCAGCTGCCGGTCATCAGGCTGCTCGGCGAGAAGCCGTTTTCGGCGAAGGTCCAGCGCAGCGGCAAGGCATCCGGCCGCAGCACGACCTTCTGCGGCTTGACGCGCCACAGCCGTTCCGCCCCCTCGAAGGCGGCAATCTCCGACGAATCGAGAATGACCTCGACGCTGCCCGTCAGTTGCAGCACGGTACCGGTCTCGTGATCGACGAAGACAAGCCCGGCGCGCGGGTTGACGATGAAGTTGCCGAGCGTGCTGAAGAACAGGTTGCCGTTGAAATCAGGCACGGTAAGGCTGCCATCGGCCTCGATGCGGACGAAGCCCGGCTTGCCGCCGCGATGCGAGACGTCGACCTGCCGCCCTTCATCGGGACGATCGGCATAGGAGGCGACGAAGAATGTGTCGGCCTCTTCGATGATCTTGCGCGCTGCCGCATCCAGCCCGTCCGAGGCGATTGCCGTCGAGGAAGACGGTGCGGCCGGATCGCGGACGAACTCGAAATAGCGGTTCTGGATGTAGCGCGGGCAGTTGCCGAAGCTCTGGGCGACGCCGACATCGAAGCGGTCGTCGCTGCTGCGGCTGACCGTGCCGTTCAGACGGTTGCGGCGGCGGGTGATGAGGTCCACGCCGACAAGGCCGATCGGATCGCCGTCTTCCATGCCGCGCTCTGCCGGATCGCTTGCGTCGCGGCCGGCTTCGACGGTCAGCGTCAGCGGATCGGGCGAATGCATGAAACCCGGCTTTCCGGCGCGGATCGTCGCCCAGGGCCAACCATCGGGATCGACACTGCCGATCGCGATGAAGGGCAGCAGCGGGTAGAACTCGCGATGCTGATCGAGCAGGAAGGTGCGCAGCACCCGGCGGCCGACAGGTTCCATCTGTTCGGCGACGCCAACGCTCCGCTGCAACTCGATTTCGCCCTCATGCCAGGGCGAAGCTGGTTTTTCGACGCCATCAAGCATTGGTGCCTCCTGTGAGAAAAGCGGCCGGACAATTCCGGCCGCAGCCTGCAATCAGGCAGCAAGACCGGCTGCGGTCTTGCGGAACTCGACGAAGCCCGGCAGTGCTTCGATCCGTGCGAGCCAGTTGCGCACTTCCTGGTAGGGCGTCAGATCGACATTCCCTTCCGGTGCGTTGACGATGTAGCTGTAGAGAGCGATGTCAGCGATGGTCGGCCGGTCGCCGATGATGAAGCGGTGTTTTTCGAGCTCGGCATCAATCAGCGTCAGGATGCGATGCGCACGGGCGATCACTTCTTCAGGACGGAAGTTCGCGCCGAACACCGTAATCAGACGGGCCGCGGCCGGGCCGTAGGCAATCTCGCCTGCCGCCACGGCAAGCCACTTCTGCACCTTGGCAACCGAAGGCAGGTCATCCGGCAGCCAGTCCTTGCGGCCGAGCTTTTTGGCGACATAGACGAGGATCGCAGTGGAGTCGTTGACGATCACGCCATCGTCGTCGAGCACCGGCACCTGGCCGAACGGATTGATCTTCAGGTATTCCGGCGATTTGTGCTCGCCATTGGGGATATCGACTTCGATCAGCTCCGCCTTGACGCCGAGGAGCGAGAGAAAGAGCACGGCGCGGTGCGCATGGCCGGAGAGCGGGAAATGATAGAGCTTCATGGCGGGGTTCCTTTTGCAGCGGGTTGAAGCGGTTGGCCCTGATGACCTGCGAAGAAACCTAGTGATTTCCGATTTCCTGTAGTAGATAGTGATTTCGATAATCATCCTCTCATTTTCCGGAAGGCAAAATGGATCGTCTCGATGCGATGAGCGTGCTTCTGGCGGTGGTGGAAAACGGCAGCCTCTCCGCAGCCTCGCGCGCCCTGCACTCGCCGCTGCCAACAGTCAGCCGCAAGATCTCCGAGCTCGAGACACATCTCGGCATCCGGTTGATCAGGCGCACCAATCGCCGGATTTCGCTGACGGAAGCAGGCGAAGGCTATGTGAGCGCGGCGCGCGAGATCCTGGGCCGCGTCGAGGAGGCGGAGCGGCGCGCCTCGGGCGAGTATCTCTCCCCCAAGGGCGATCTGACGATGACGGCGCCGATCGTTTTCGGGCGGCTGCATGTGCTGCCCGTGATCACCGACTTCCTGAAGGCATTCCCTGACATCAACATGCGGCTGACGATGAGCGACCGGCCGGTCAGCCTGGCGGACGAGCATATCGATGTGGCGCTGCGCATCCGCACTCTCTCGGAAAACAACCTGATCGCCACCCGGCTCGGCAGTATCCGCCGGACGATCTATGCTAGCCCCGATTACCTCCGGCGGCAGGGCCGCCCGGCGCATCCGCGCGAGCTTGCCGACCACGCCTGCGTTTCCTTCGAGGGCATCTTTTCCGCGCAGTTCTGGACCCTGCGGGAAAACGATCAGGAGATCGCCGCGCCGATCCACCCGCGGCTGTCGGTCAACACGGCGGAAGCCGCCGTCGATGCTGCGGTGGCGGGCCTCGGGATTACCCGGGTCCTCTCCTACCAGGCAAAACGCGCCGTCGAAGGCGGCTTGCTGGTGCCGCTGCTGGAAGAGTTCGAGCAGCCGCCCTCGCCCGTCCATCTCGTGCATCTGTCGCAGGGCGTATTGCCGCTGAAGCTCAGGGTATTCCTGGATTTCGCCGCGCCGCGGCTGCGTGCCGTCCTGCGCTGACGGCAGAAAACGCCGTTCACCTTGGCGCCGTCACGGTCTATACCGGTCTTCCCCACAGGCAATCACCGGATGACCCCATGACCAGCTCCGTTCTCGACCGCTTCCTGCGCTACGCCGTCATCGACACGCAGTCCGACCCGACATCGAAGAGCCAGCCCTCGACCGAAAAGCAGAAGAATCTCGGGCGCGTGCTGGTCAAGGAACTGCTGGAGATCGGCCTTTCGGACGCGCATCTGGATGAACATGGCTATGTCTACGCGACGATCCCGGCCAACACGGAAAAGACCGTCCCGGTCATCTGCTTCTGTTCGCATATGGACACCGCGCCCGATTTCACCGGCACTAATGTCAAGCCGCAGATCGTCCGCAACTATCAGGGTGGCGACATTAAGCTGACCGGCGATACGCAACAGGTGATCCGCGTCGCCGACCATCCGACGCTGAAGGATCAGATCGGCAACGATATCATCACGACAGACGGCACGACGCTGCTCGGCGCCGACGACAAGGCCGGCCTAGCCGAGATCATGACCGCGGCGAAGGTTCTGGTCGACAACCCCTCGATCAAGCACGGCACCATCAAAATCCTCTTCACGCCGGACGAGGAAATCGGCCGCGGTGTCGACAAGGTCGACCTGAAGAAGCTCGGCGCCGAATTTGCCTATACGATCGACGGCTCGACCGCCGGCGAGATCGAGGACGAGACCTTTTCGGCCGATGGCGTCGAGATCTCGATCCAGGGTGTCGCCATGCATCCGGGTTTTGCCAAGGGCAAGATGGAGAATGCCATCAAGATCGCCGGGGAGATCATCGCCAAGCTGCCGAAGCATATCGCCCCCGAGACCACATCCGGCCGCGAAGGCTTCATCCACCCGACCGGCGTGACGGGATCGATGGAAAAGGCCGAGCTCGGCTTCATCATCCGCGATTTCGTCGATGAGGGCCTTGCCGAGAAGGAGGTCCTGCTCGAAGGGATCGTCAAGGAGGTCATCGCCGCCTATCCCGGCTCCTCCTACACGTTCAAGGTCAAGCACCAGTACCGCAACATGAAATCGGTGCTCGACCGCAATCCGGAGATCGTCGAACACGCGATCGAGGCGATCCGCCGGGCCGGAATGAACCCGGTGCGCGGCAGCATCCGCGGCGGCACCGATGGTTCGCGCCTCTCGTTCATGGGCCTGCCCACCGCCAACATTTTCGACGGCGGCCATGCCTTCCACTCGCCGCTCGAATGGGTCAGCATCCAGGACATGGAAAAGGCCGTGGCGACGATCGTCGAAACAGCCAAGATCTGGGAAGAGCGGGCTTGAGGCCCGCCAAACCGCTAACTCAATCCGAAAGCTGGATTTTCGCTCTTTGCACAGCTGAGCAATGTTTCGCGCCCCTAAGATCGTTTTAGGCCCCCGCAAACATTCGTTTGACATTCGGTTCGTCTTCACTTCTAGTCTCTCAAGTTTCGGTTTTCCGGGGAGGGTAATCGAAACTGATGGCACGCACGGGAGGGGAATGTGGGCCAAACACTGCACGACCTATTCGTGATCGGCGGGGGCATCAACGGCTGCGGGATCGCGCGTGATGCGGCGGGGCGCGGCTATTCGGTGGCGCTGGCGGAGATGAACGACTTCGCCTCCGGCACCTCGTCGGGCGCCACCAAGCTGATCCATGGCGGGCTCCGCTATCTCGAACATTACGAGTTCCGTCTCGTGCGGGAATCGCTGATGGAGCGCGAAGTGCTCTGGGCGATGGCGCCGCATATCATCTGGCCGATGCGCTTCGTTCTGCCCTATCACAAGGGTGGCATCCGCCCGGCCTGGCTGATCCGGCTGGGGCTGTTCCTCTACGATCACCTCGGCGGCCGCAAGCTCTTGCCGCCGACATCAGTGCTCGACATGCGCCGCGATCCGGCAGCCAAGCCGCTGAAGGCGCTGTTCACCAAAGCCTTCGAATATTCCGACGGCTGGGTCGACGATGCCCGCATGGTGGTACTGAACGCCAGGGATGCCGCCGACAAGGGCGCGCTGATCATGCCGCGGACCAAAGTGGTGTCAGCGCGGCGCGAGAATGGGCTGTGGGTCGTCGAGACGGTGGATACGCTCTCGGGCCGCAGCGAGACGCATCAGGCCCGCATGCTGGTCAATGCCGCCGGTCCCTGGGTCGATCACGTCATCCGCGCCGCCTTCGGCCAGAACGAGGCCCGCCATGTCCGGCTCGTGCAGGGCAGCCATATCATCGTCAGGAAGAAGTTCGACGGTCCCAAAGCCTATTTCTTCCAGAACCCCGACAACCGCATCATCTTCGCCATTCCCTATGAGGACGACTTCACCCTGATCGGCACCACCGACCGGGATTATGGCGGCGATCCCAAGGATGTCAGGATATCGGCGGAAGAGACGGATTACCTTTGCAAGGCGGCAAGCGAATACTTCAAGGAGCCGGTCACCGCCGACGATATCGTCTGGACCTATTCGGCCGTCCGCCCGCTCTTCGACGACGGTGCCTCGAAGGCGCAGGAGGCGACGCGCGATTACGTGCTGAAGCTTGAGGGCAAAGACGGCAGCGAGGCGAATGCCGCGCCGCTTCTCAACGTCTTCGGCGGCAAGCTCACCACCTACCGGCGCCTGTCGGAACATGCGCTGGAGAAGATCGGCGAAGCGATCGGCATCAAGGGTTCGCCGTGGACGGCGAAGAGCCATCTGCCGGGCGGGGATTTCCCGGCGCAGGGGTTCGAGGCGGAAGTGGCCAAGCTGCAGGCGGCCTATCCGTTCCTGGCGCCCGCTCATGCGCGGCGGCTGACGCGCCGTTACGGCACCAGGGCAACGATCCTGCTCGGCAAGGCAGCCTCGACCGCCGATCTCGGGCGGCATTTCGGGTCGGATCTCTATGAGGCCGAAGTCCGCTATCTCATGCAGCATGAATGGGCCTTCACCGCTGAGGATGTTCTCTGGAGGCGAACGAAGGCCGGACTACACATGACGACGGAACAGATGCAGACATTGGAGGAGTACATCGCCGCCCTGCCCGCACAGCTCGCCGGGTAGGACGGCATGTGGTCCCCGTCTTGAGGAGGCACGGGAACCGGAATGCTCGAACTGCGCAATGCCGCCAAGATGGTGGGGGGTGAATACCACATTCACCCGACCGATCTGACACTCGAACGGGGATCGTTGAACGTCCTGCTTGGACCGACGCTCTCCGGCAAGACATCACTGATGCGGCTGATGGCCGGGCTCGACCGCCCGACCAGCGGATCGGTTCATTTCGACGGCGCCGACGTCACCGGCGTGCGGGTCCAGAAGCGCAATGTCGCCATGGTCTACCAGCAGTTCATCAATTACCCGGCATTGTCGGTCTACGAGAACATCGCCTCACCGATGCGCATTGCCGGCCGCGATGCAAAGACCATCGACACCGAGGTGCGCAAGGCCGCCGACCTGATGAAGCTGACGCCTTACCTCGACCGCACGCCCCTCAATCTCTCCGGCGGCCAGCAGCAGCGCACGGCGCTTGCCCGCGCCCTCGTCAAGAATGCCAGCCTCGTGCTGCTCGACGAGCCGCTCGCCAATCTCGACTACAAGCTGCGCGAAGAGCTTCGCGAGGAGCTGCCCCGCATCTTCGCAGCCTCCGGGGCGATCTTCGTCTATGCGACGACCGAACCCTCGGAAGCTCTGCTTCTCGGCGGCAGTACCGCGACGTTGAACGAAGGCCGCGTCACGCAATTCGGCAAGACGATCGAGGTCTATCGCCGCCCCGTCGATCTCGTCACCGCCAAGACCTTTGCCGATCCGCCGCTGAATTTCATCGATGTCGTCAAGAGCGGCCCGATCCTGCGGCACGCTAGCGGCGTCGAGTTCGCTGCGCCGGCGCATCTTTCCGGCATGGCCGACGGCGCCGTCACCATCGCTTTCCACCCGCATCATCTGGCGCTCGCCACACAGACGCAGGCGTCGCCGAAGCTGATCGCAAAGACGCAAATCTCCGAGATCACCGGCTCGGAAAGCTTCGTGCATGTGGATTTCAACGGCGTGCGCTGGGTGATGCTGGCACACGGCATCCACGACATCGATCCGGATACCGAGATCGCCGTCTATCTCGACACCCGCCACCTCATGGCCTTCGGGCCGGATGGCCGGGCGATCGCAACCGGCAACCAGGCGGCTTAGGAGGCTCACATGGCACGCATCACGCTCGACCATATCCGCCACGCCTACGGCCCCAATCCGCAGTCGGAGAAGGACTATTCGCTGAAGGAAGTCGATCACGAATGGGCCGATGGTGGCGCCTATGCGCTACTCGGCCCGTCCGGCTGCGGAAAGACCACGCTTCTCAACATCATATCAGGACTTCTTCAGCCATCGCATGGCCGCATCCTGTTCGACGGCAAGGATGTCACCGATCTCTCGACACAGGCGCGCAACATCGCGCAGGTGTTCCAGTTTCCCGTGATCTACGACACGATGACCGTCTACGACAATCTGGCCTTCCCGCTGCGCAACCGCGGCGTCGCCGAGCCTGAAGTCGACAGGCGCGTTCGCGAGATCCTCGAGATGATCGACCTCTCCGACTGGGCAAAGCGCAAGGCGCAGCGGCTGACGGCCGACCAGAAGCAGAAGATCTCGCTTGGCCGCGGCCTCGTGCGCAACGACGTCAACGCCATCCTCTTCGACGAGCCGCTGACGGTCATCGACCCGCATATGAAATGGGTGCTGCGCTCGCAGCTGAAGCGGCTGCACAAGCAGTTCGGCTTCACCATGGTCTATGTCACGCATGACCAGACAGAGGCGCTCACCTTCGCCGAAAAGGTCGTCGTCATGTATGACGGCGAGATCGTGCAGATCGGCACGCCGGCCGAGCTCTTCGAGCGGCCGAGTCACACATTCGTCGGCTATTTCATCGGCTCGCCGGGCATGAACGTGATGCCCGCCAAGGTATCCGGAAATGTCGTCAATGTCGGGCAGGAAGCGATCAGCCTCGACTATGCGCCGAACACGTCAGGCGCCGCCAAGGTCGAGCTCGGCATCCGCCCTGAATTCATCCGCCTCGGGCGCGAGGGCATGCCTGTCTCGATTTCCAAGGTCGAGGATATCGGCCGCCAGAAGATCGTGCGCGCCCGCTTCGCCGATCAGCCGCTGGCGATCGTCGTCCCCGAGGATGCCGAAATTCCTGAAGATGCGCGGGTTCGTTTCGATCCCGCTGCGATCAGCATCTACGCCAATTCCTGGCGCGTCGGCAGGGAGGGCTGAACATGGAAAAGACCTGGAACAACAAGGCCTGGCTTCTGGTTCTGCCGGTGCTGGTGCTCGTCGCCTTCTCGGCCGTCATCCCGCTGATGACGGTCGTCAACTACTCGGTGCAGGATACGTTCGGGAACAACGAATTCTTCTGGGCAGGCACCGACTGGTTCGTGCAGACGCTGGAATCGGACCGCTTCTGGGAAGCTCTGCAGCGCAACCTCGCCTTCTCGCTGATCATCCTGGCAATCGAGATCCCGCTCGGCATCTTCATCGCGCTGAACATGCCGAAGAAAGGCCTAGGCGTCCCCGTCTGCCTCGTCTTGATGTCGCTGCCGCTGCTCATTCCGTGGAATGTCGTCGGCACCATCTGGCAGGTCTTCGGCCGCGTCGATATCGGCCTGCTCGGCCATACGCTGGAAGCGATCGGCCTCGATTACAATTACGTCCGCGATCCCGTCGACGCCTGGATCACCGTCATCGTCATGGATGTCTGGCACTGGACGAGCCTCGTCGTGCTGCTCTGCTATGCCGGCCTCGTCTCGATCCCGGATGCCTATTACCAGGCTGCCAAGATCGACGGCGCCTCGCGCTGGTCCGTCTTCCGCTACATCCAGCTGCCGAAGATGAAGCGGGTCCTGCTGATCGCCGTGCTGCTGCGCTTCATGGACAGCTTCATGATCTACACCGAACCCTTTGTCGTCACCGGCGGCGGTCCCGGCAATTCGACGACCTTCCTGTCGATCGACCTCGTGAAGATGGCCGTCGGCCAGTTCGATCTCGGCCCGGCTGCGGCGATGTCGATCATCTACTTCCTGATCATCCTGCTGCTGTCGTGGATCTTCTACACGGTCATGACCAGCAGCGACGCCAATAGCTGAGAAAGGAGAGGACCATGGCTCAGACAATGAAATATAAGCCCGCCGGAAACTTCTCCTGGGTGGTTTCGACGCTCTACATCGTCTTCCTGCTGCTGCCGATCTACTGGCTCGTCAACATGAGCTTCAAGGAGAATTCGGAGATCACCGGCGCCTTCTCGCTCTGGCCGCAGAACCCGACGCTCGCAAACTACACGGTCATCTTCACCGATCCGTCCTGGTATAACGGCTACATCAACTCGATCATCTATGTCGTTATGAACACGGTGATTTCGGTCCTGGCGGCACTGCCTGCCGCCTATGCCTTCTCGCGCTACCGTTTCCTCGGCGACAAGCATTTGTTCTTCTGGCTCTTGACCAACCGCATGGCGCCGCCGGCGGTCTTCGCGCTGCCCTTCTTCCAGCTTTATTCGGCCTTCGGGTTGATCGACACGCATATCGCGGTTGCGCTGGCACATTGCCTGTTCAACGTGCCGCTGGCTGTCTGGATCCTCGAAGGCTTCATGTCCGGCGTGCCGAAGGAGATCGACGAAACGGCCTATATCGACGGCTATTCCTTCCCGCGCTTCTTCGTGAAGATCTTCATGCCGCTGATCGCCAGCGGTGTCGGCGTCGCCGCCTTCTTCTGCTTCATGTTCTCGTGGGTGGAGCTGCTTCTGGCCCGCACCCTGACGACGACGGCCGCCAAGCCGATCTCGGCGATCATGACGCGCACCGTTTCGGCAGCGGGCATGGACTGGGGCGTGCTGGCTGCGGCCGGCGTGCTGACCATCGTGCCCGGCGCCCTCGTCATCTATTTCGTCCGCAACTACATCGCCAAGGGCTTTGCCCTGGGCCGCGTCTGAGGAGGAGACGACCATGACCTTTTCCTGGATGGCCTGGACGCTGCCGACGGCGCTGTTCTTCCTGACGATCCTGATGCTGCTCGTCGGCATGAGCGTCTGGGAATATTTCGTGCCCGGCGGCTCGCCGCGCACCGGCCTGCTGCGCTTCGAGACGACGCGCGGCGACCGTCTCTTCATTTCGCTGCTGGGGGCAGCGTTCATTCATCTGGCATGGCTGGGTCTTGTTGGACCCGGCCTGTGGTGGGCTCTTGGCATCTCCGTGATCTACGCCATCGGCGTGTTCCGATACGTGTGATGCCAAGGTGAGACAGATGGCCGGGGGTACTGGCCGCCTGAGACGTGAAGACTGCAATCGCAAACCCTGGGAGGATATTATGCGACGGCATCTACTAGCGACGACAGCAGGCATTTTGCTGGCAATGACGGGCTCTGCCTATGCCGGCATGGACGAGGCGAAAACCTTCCTCGACAAGGAGATCGGCGATCTATCGTCGCTCCCGCGCGCCGACCAGGAAAAGGAAATGCAGTGGTTCATCGACGCTGCCAAGCCCTTCTCCGGGATGGACATCAAGGTCGTTTCCGAAACCCTGACGACCCACGAATATGAATCCAAGGTGCTGGCGCCCGCCTTCACGGCGATCACCGGCATCAAGATCACCCACGACCTCATCGGCGAAGGCGACGTCGTCGAAAAGCTGCAGACGCAGATGCAGTCGGGCGAGAACATCTACGACGCCTATGTCAACGACTCGGACCTGATCGGCACCCATTGGCGCTACCAGCAGGCGCGTTCGCTGACCGACTGGATGGCGAACGAAGGCAAGGACGTCACCAATCCCGGCCTCGACATCGACGACTTCATCGGCACCAAGTTCACGACCGCGCCGGACAAGAAGCTCTACCAGCTTCCCGACCAGCAGTTCGCGAACCTCTACTGGTTCCGCTACGACTGGTTCAACGACGAGAAGAACAAGGCCGACTTCAAGGCGAAGTATGGCTACGATCTCGGCGTGCCGGTCAACTGGTCGGCCTATGAGGACATCGCCGAATTCTTCACCGGCCGCGACATCGGCGGCAAGAAGGTCTTCGGCCATATGGACTACGGCAAGAAGGACCCGTCGCTCGGCTGGCGCTTTACCGACGCCTGGCTGTCGATGGCCGGCAACGGCGACAAGGGTCTCCCGAACGGCCTTCCGGTCGACGAGTGGGGCATCAAGGTCGACGAGAACTCCCGTCCTGTCGGTTCGTGCGTCGCCCGCGGCGGCGATACCAATGGCCCGGCTGCCGTCTACTCGATCCAGAAATATCTGGATTGGTTGAAGGCTTACGCACCGCCGGCAGCGCAGGGCATGAACTTCTCCGAATCCGGCCCGGTTCCGGCGCAGGGCGAAGTGGCTCAGCAGATCTTCTGGTACACGGCCTTCACGGCTGATGCCGTCAAGCCCGGCCTGCCCGTCGTCAACGAGGACGGCACGCCGAAATGGCGCATGGCGCCCTCACCGCATGGCGTCTACTGGAAGGACGGCATGAAGCTCGGCTATCAGGACGTCGGTTCCTGGACGCTGATGAAGTCCACGCCCGACGACCGCGCCAAGGCCGCATGGCTCTACGCGCAGTTCGTGACGTCGAAGACCGTGGACGTGAAGAAGAGCCATGTCGGCCTGACCTTCATCCGCGAGTCGACCATTCGCGACAAGAGCTTCACGGAGCGCGCTCCCAAGCTCGGCGGCTTGATCGAGTTCTATCGCTCGCCCGCCCGCGTCCAGTGGTCGCCGACCGGCACCAACGTTCCTGACTATCCGAAGCTCGCACAGCTCTGGTGGCAGGCCGTCGGTGACGCCTCTTCCGGTGCAAAGACCGCGCAGGAAGCCATGGATTCGCTTTGCTCCGAGCAGGAAAAGGTGCTGCAGCGCCTCGAACGCGCCAAGGTTCAGGGTGACATCGGGCCGAAGCTCGCCGAGGAGCACGATCTCGAATATTGGAACAAGGATGCCGTCGCCAAAGGCAACCTCGCTCCGCAGCTGAAGATCGAGAACGAGAAGGAAAAGCCGGTCACGATCAACTACGACGAGCTGGTCAAGAGCTGGCAGTCCAACTGATCATGGCCGTGCCGGCCGGGGGAGACGAGGCTCCCGGCCCGCTTTCATCAACGCTGCAGGATGTGCTGGCGGACCAGCTCCTTCAGCTTCTCGACATTTCCGGCCGCGATCGCATCGATCATCTGATGATGCTCGCGGCCGGACTGTTCGACCCGGGCGCGCGTGCGCCATTGCGAGACCGGTGCTGAAGACGTTCTCTGCCGGATCTCGGTGATGAGGTCGACGAGTTCGATATTGCCGCCGAGCGTCAGCAGCTGGCGGTGAAAGGCCAGGTTGGCTTCGTAGAGCTCCAGCATCGTTCCGTTCAGCACCATCAGGTCGAAATGATCGGCAAGCTTCCTGAGCTTGGCGATCTCGTCGGCAGCAGCGTTCGAAACGATCGTTGCCGCGATCGCGGTTTCCAGGATGATGCGGATTTCGCTGACTTCCTGGGCGCGGCGGCCATCCGGCTCATAGACGTGATAGCCGCGGTTCGGGACATGCTCGACGAGGCGCTTCTGCGCCAGCCGATCCAGCGCGCGGCGCACTTCCGGGCGTGTGCATTTGTAGCGGCGCTCGAGGTCGATCTGCTTCAGCCAGGTGCCGGGCAGCAGCACACCGGCCAGAATGTCCTGCAGGATGAAGTCAGTCACGTCGCGCGCGCTGGCCGATTCCGGCTCTTCTTCCATCACGACGTCAGCCATTTCCAATCCCCTTTTTCATCACCGATAACACGCCTGTTCCAAATTCTGTAGGCGTGGCAACCGTTTGAGGTCGTCCAAAATTTATTCATGCCCATGGATTGCGCGAAAATTTTTTGTAACCTAAATTGGCGCCAATTTTGGATACTATGCGAAACGAAGCCGTTTTGAAAGTCATGAAAAACACCGAAGCCGTCTGGGACATCGTCGAAGCCAAGAGCGAAGCCTTCGCCGCATTGAGCGATCGCATCTGGGATATGCCGGAGACGAATTACGAAGAGTATCGCTCCGCCGAAGAGCATGCCCGCCAGCTGGAAGCCGAGGGCTTCAGGGTCGAGCGCGGCATTGCCGGCCTGCCGACGGCTGTGATGGGTGAAGCCGGCGAAGACGGTCCGGTCATTGCCATTCTCGGCGAATTCGACGCCCTGCCCGGCCTGAGCCAGGTCGCCGGCCTCGCCGAAAAGCGCGAAGCCTCCGTCAATGGCAACGGCCACGGCTGCGGGCACAACATGCTCGGCGCCGGCTCCATGCTGGCGGCTTCAGCCGTGAAAGATTTTCTGGCCGAGAACGGCCTGAAGGGCCGCATCCGCTATTACGGCTGCCCGGCCGAAGAAGGCGGATCGTCGAAGGGCTTCATGGTGCGTGCCGGCGTCTTCGACGATGTCGATATCGCCATCTGCTGGCATCCGGCAGCCTTTGCAGGCGTCAACAATCCGGTCTCGCTCGCCTGCAACGAGCTGAACTTCCATTTCAGCGGCCGCGCCTCGCATGCATCCGCCACCCCGCATCTCGGCCGTAGCGCGCTGGATGCCGTCGAGCTGATGAATGTCGGCGTCAACTATATGCGCGAGCACATGCCGTCGAGCGCGCGCATCCACTATGCCGTGACCGATACCGGCGGTTCGGCCCCGAATGTCGTGCAGGCCAAGGCAACGGTGCGCTACCTCGTGCGCGCCCGCAACCTGCCCGAACTGCTGTCGCTGGTCGCCCGCGTCAAGAAGGTTGCCGAGGGTGCTGCGCTGATGACCGAGACCACGGTGCGCAGCGAAGTGATCAGCGGCGACGCCAATCTCGTTGGCAACGTGCCGCTTGAGGACCTGATGTTCGCCAATCTCCAGCGCGTCGGCCCGCCTGTTTTCGACGAGACCGATCGCGAGACGGCCCGCAAGTTCCAGGCGACGATGAGCCCCGAGGACATCGCCTCGTCCTACGCCCGCTTCGGCCTGAAACCGAAGAAGGACCAGCCGCTCTGCGAGGAAATCTTCCCGCTCTATGCCGGTGACAGCTCCATCGTCGGCTCTACCGATGTCGGCAGCGTCAGCTGGGTGGTTCCGACCGTGCAGATGCGCGGTGCCACCTATGCGATCGGCACGCCCGGCCATTCCTGGCAGCTCGTTGCCCAGGGCAAACTTCCGGCTGCCCACAAGGGCACGGAACACGCGGCGAAGGTCATGGCGAGCACCGCCATCGACCTGATCCGTAATCCCGATCTCATCGAGGCGGCCAAGGCGGACCTGAAGGGCCGCCTCGATGGGACGCCATTCGTCAATCCGATCCCTGACGACGTCCAGCCGCCGCTTCCCGAAAGGCAGGCATCATGAACCAGCCGGGCATCCTCGAGCTTATCAGCTTCGGTCCCGACGGATGGGGCAAGGCGCTGCTTGCAGGCGCGTGGATGACCGTTCTGATCGCGCTCGCAGGCTATTCGACCGGCGCCGTGATCGGTTCCTTCGGCGCATGGGCGAAAATATCGGGCGGCCGCGGCCTGAAGATCGCGGCTGATACCTATACGACAGTCCTTCGCGGCATCCCGGATCTGCTCGTCATCTACCTCTTCTATTTCGGCGGTAGCGCTGCCGTCACCGCGATCGGCAAGCTGTTCGGCGCCGAGGGCTTTCTCGGCTTCCCGGGCTTTCTTGCCGGTTCGCTCGCCGTCGGCGTCACCTCCGGCGCCCAGTTCACCGAAGTCTTCCGCGGCGCCTTCAAGGCGGTCCATCCCGGTGAAATCGAAGCGGCAATCGCCTGCGGCATGGGCCGCGCCCTGCGCTTCCGCCGCATCGTCGCGCCGTTGACGCTGCGCCATGCGCTGCCCGGTCTCGGCAATGTCTGGCAGGTCGTCCTGAAAGAATCCGCCCTCGTTTCCATCACCGGCGTCGCCGAGTTGCTGCGCCAGACGCAGATCGCCGCCGGCTCGACCGGCCTGCCCTTCGATTTCTATGTCATTGCCGGCGGTATCTACCTCGTCATCTCCACCGGCTCCGGCCTGTTTCTGCGGCGTGCCGAAAAGCACTTTTCGCGTGGCGTGAGGAGAGGCTGATGGACTGGCAATTTCTGTTTGAAACCTTCGTCAGCCTGGTTTCAGCCATTCCGCTGACACTCGAGCTTGCTGCGACCTCGATTGCGCTCGGTGCCGTCCTGGCGCTGGCCATCGCCCTCTGCCGCCTTTCCCGCAACAAGGCGCTCGAGTGGTTCGCCCGCAGCTATGTCTTCGTCTTCCGCGGCACGCCGCTGCTCGTCCAGATCTTCCTGCTCTATTACGGCCTCGGCCAGTTCCCGGCCGTCCGCCACAGCATCTTCTGGCCGTTCCTGCGCGAGCCCTATTGGTGCGCCGTGCTGGCGCTGACCATGAATACCGCCGCCTATGCCAGCGAAATCATCCGCGGCGGCCTGCTTTCGGTTCCCTTCGGCCAGATCGAAGCGGCCCGCGCCTGCGGCATGCCACGGCTGATGCAATTCCGCCGCATCGTGCTGCCGCTCGCGGTTCGCCAGGCTCTGCCCGGCTACAGCAACGAGATGATCTCGATGGTCAAGGCCACCTCGCTCGCCTCGATCATCACGCTGATGGAAGTCACCGGCGTCGCCGCCCGCATCATCTCGGAATCCTACCGGGCGATCGAAGTCTTCATCGTTGCCGGAGCCATCTACCTGGCGATCAACTTCCTGCTGACCCGGCTCGTCCATCTCGTCGAATACTGGCTGAGCCCGCATCTGCGCCAGCCCGTTCCCTATCATCCGGCAGTGAAAGCTGCGCCCGCACTTGAAGGAGACGCCCGATGACCGCGGCAACCGCTCTCAGCGTCAAGAACCTGCACAAGAGCTTCGGCAATGTCGAAGTGCTGAAGGGCATTTCGCTCGATGCCCACGAAGGCGACGTCGTCTCGATCCTCGGCTCGTCCGGCTCCGGCAAGTCAACCTTCCTGCGCTGCATCAATCTCCTGGAGACGCCGAATTCCGGCGAAGTGACGGTGGCCGGCGAAACGATCCGCATGCTGCCCGACGCCAAGGGCGGCAGCCGCCCGGCCGACCGCAAGCAGGTCGACCGCATCCGCTCGCAGCTCGGCATGGTGTTCCAGAGCTTCAATCTCTGGTCCCACAAGACCGTGCTCGAAAACGTCATCGAGGCACCCGTTCACGTTCAGGGGCGCAATCGCGCCGAATGCATCGAGGAAGCCGAGGCGCTGCTTGCCAAGGTCGGCATCGCCGAGAAGCGCAATTTCTATCCGGCCCACCTTTCCGGCGGCCAGCAGCAGCGCGCCGCGATTGCCCGTGCGCTCGCCATGCGCCCTAAGGTGATGCTGTTCGACGAGCCAACCTCGGCGCTCGACCCGGAACTCGTCGGTGAAGTGCTGCGCGTCATGCGCGCGCTCGCCGAGGAAGGCCGCACGATGCTGGTCGTCACCCACGAAATGGGCTTTGCCCGCGACGTCTCCAGCCGCGTCGTCTTCCTGCATCAGGGCGTCGTCGAAGAGGATGGCCGCCCGCAGGACGTCTTTGCCAATTCGCACTCGGAACGCTTCCGGCAGTTCATCAGCAAATAATCTCTCAGCCCAAACCAAGAAAAGGGGAGCTAAAATGACAATTCTTTCGCGGGTTCTGACCGCAGCAGCCGCAACGGCGGTTATTGCTACCGCAGGCATCGCCCATGCCGACGACAAGAAGTGGACGACGGTGACGATCGCCACCGAAGGTGCGTTCAAGCCTTACAACTTCACCAAGCCGGACGGCACGCTCGACGGCTACGAGATCGAGCTCACCAAGTATCTCTGCGCCCACATGAAGGTCGAGTGCAAGGTCGTCGTCCAGAACTTCGACGGCATGATCCCGGGCCTGAATGCCGGCAAGTTCGACGCCATCATCTCCGGCATGTCGGCGACCGCCAAGCGCGAGGAAGTGATCGCCTTCAGCGATTCCTACGGCTCTACCGGCCAAGCTTTCGCCACCTCGAAGGAAAGCGATCTGGCAGGCCTGCCTGAGAAGGGCCAGGTCTTCTCGCTCGCCAGCGACGAGGCCGGTGCAGCCGCCGAGATCGAGAAGATCAAGCCGGCGCTGCAGGGCAAGACCATCGGTGTGCAGACCGCTTCCACCGCCGCCGCCTTCGTCGACAAGTACCTGAAGGGCGTCGTCGAGGTGCGCGAGTACAAGACAACGGAAGAGCACGATCTCGACCTCAAGGCCGGCCGCGTCGATCTGGTGATGGCCTCGATGGCCTATCTCACCACCGCTTCGCAGAAGCCGGGCAACGAAGACATGACGACGACGGGTCCGCGCTTCCAGGGCGGCTTCCTCGGCCGCGGTAGCTCTGTCGGCCTGCGCAAGGACGACACCGCGCTGAAGGCGCTGTTCAACGAAGCGATCGCTTCTGCCAAGGCCGACGGCACGATCAAGACGCTGTCGGAAAAGTGGTTTGGCTTCGACGTCACGCCGAAGTGAGGCCCTGACGCTTTGCGTTCTCAGAGCCCGGCGACGCGCAGCCTCGCCGGGCTTTCTTGTTTTCAGCACAATCTGTAGTGACAGCGCGATGCTGTCATACTATAAGTCCCTGCAGCGACTCATGAAGGAGGATCGTCACGATGCGAAATCTCGGCACAACACAACGCTGAACAGCGGTGCCGATTGGGCTCGTCTGTTCGGCCCGCTTCCCATCCTACGATCCTGACAGATATTGCCCTGGAGGGCACTCATGTTTCGTCGCTTCTTCTCCTACTATGCGCGTTACAAGCGCTTGTTTTTCCTTGATTTCGGCTGCGCCGTCATTGCCGGCCTCCTGGAACTCGGCTTTCCGCTTGCCGTCAAACTCTTCGTCGACGAGCTGCTTCCCGGCCGTGACTGGGGGCTGATCGCCGCCGTTGCGGCTGCACTTCTCGCGGTCTATGCCGTCAACACCGGCCTGATGGCTGTGGTCAACTATTGGGGTCATGCGCTCGGCATCTCGATCGAGTCGGACATGCGCCGCCAAGCCTTCGACCACATCCAGAAGCTGTCATTCAGCTATTTCGACAACAACAAGACCGGTCATCTGATCACCCACGTCACCAAGGATCTCGAAGAGGTGGGCGAAGTCGCCCATCATGGTCCCGAGGACGTGTTCATCGCCATCATGACCTTCATCGGCGCCTTCATCCTGATGTTCACGGTGCATTGGAAGCTGGCGCTGCTGACGACGACGATCGTGCCGTTCATGACCTGGCTCGTCAGCCGCTACGGCGCCAAGATGACGGTCACCTGGCGCAACCTGTTCCGCAAAGTCGGCGACTTCAACACCCGCGTTCAGGAAAGCGTCGGCGGCATCCGCGTCGTCAAGGCCTTCGGCAACGAAGGCTATGAGAGCGAGCTCTTCGCCCTCAATAACGAAGGCTACCGCGAGACCAAGCTCAGCGCCTATCGCTATATGACGGCGAGCATTGCGCTCAGCTATCTCAGCACCCGGCTGGTGCAGCTGGTCATCATGGTTGCCGGCACCTTCTACGTCGTCAATGGCGAGCTGACCTATGGCGGCTTCGTCGGCTTCCTGCTGCTCGTCAACGTCTTCTTCCACCCGATCGACAAGATCACCTCGGTGCTCGAAATGTATCCGAAGGGTATCGCCGGCTTTAAGCGCTTCATCTCGCTGATCGACACCGAGCCGGATCTCGCCGACCGTCCGGATGCCGTCACCGTTAGGTCGCTGCACGGCGATATCGCCTACAAGGACGTCTCCTTCGGCTATTCCGATCACGGCAAGGTGCTGGACAAGCTGAACCTGACGATCTCTGCAGGCGAGACCGTCGCCTTCGTCGGCCCCTCCGGCGCCGGCAAGACGACGATCTGCTCGCTGCTGCCGCGCTTCTACGATGTGACATCGGGCGCCATCACCATCGACGGCATCGATATCCGCGACATGACGCAGGCCTCGCTGCGCAGCCAGATCGGCATCGTGCAGCAGGATGTTTTCCTGTTCGGCTCGACCATCCGCGAGAACATCGCCTATGGCCGTCTCGGCGCATCGGATGCAGACATCATGGAAGCGCTCAGGCGCTCATCGCTCGACGAGTTCGTACGTTCGCTTCCGGCAGGTCTCGATACGCCGACCGGCGAGCGTGGCGTCAAACTCTCGGGCGGCCAGAAGCAGCGCCTGGCGATCGCCCGTATCTTCCTGAAGAACCCGCCGATCCTGATCCTCGACGAGGCAACCTCGGCGCTCGATACGGCAACGGAATATGCGATCCAGCAGGCGCTTTCGGAACTGTCGGAAGGACGCACGACACTGGTCGTCGCCCACCGCTTGGCCACCATCCGCAATGCCGACCGGATCGTCGTCATGGGTCCGCGCGGCATCGAGGAGCAAGGCACGCATGCCGAACTTCTCGCCCGCAACGGCGCCTATTCCCGCCTGCACAACGCCCAGTTCGGCGCGGTCGCCTGACGAAAAGCCCGGTGCGCTTCAGGCCATCTGCTGCCTGAAGCGCGCCGGCGGCACTCCACGCCTTGCCTTGAATGCCTTGCCGAAGGCCGCCTCCGAGTCATAGCCGACCTCGGCGGCGATATCGGCGACTGTTCGGCGGGTGCGGATCAGCAGGTCGCTGGCGAGCGTCATCCTGAGATCGGTCACGAAGCCCGCCACCGTCATCCCCGACGTTTCCTTGAACTGTCTGGCATAGGTGGCGCGTGACATGGCGCTGAGCGAGGCCAGCCGGTCGATCGTCCAATCCTCCGCCGGGTTCGCGATCACAGCCTTCAATGCCCGCGAAAAGCGGGGATTGGCGATCAGCGCCAGGAGACCCGCGGTGCCGAGCGCGGCCGTATTCTGCGCCCTGAGTGCCATCGTCAGCAGCGCCAGACAGATCGCCGTCGCGATCGTCAGCGCGCCGGCTTCCTGATGCATCGCCTCGTCGCGCAGGATGCCGACCAGCAGCTTCAGTGTCTCCTCCGATTGCGCTCCGGCAAGCGAGGCATGAAAGACATCGGGCAAGGTATCTAGCAGCAGCGACGACGACCCGGTAGCTGAATCGAAATGCCCGCAGAGCAGATCCACATCGGGCGCTCCCTCCCCGTTCTCGCGCACCGGCAGCATGCCGTCATGTATCAACCGCACCGGGCCCGGCCCGGCACCGCTCTCCCGGCCGACAATCAGATGCGCCTCGCCGCGCGGCAGCATGAGGAAATCCCCTGCGGTCAGCTCGACCACCCGCCGGTCGGGAAGCCGCAGGCGGCAGTTGCCGGACAGGACCACATGAAACGGGATGACGCCGCGGGCCGCCGGTTCGTGGTCGATCTCGAAGGCGCCTTCGAGGCGGCAGCGGATGTCCAGGCTGGTGCGAAGCCCGGCAAGGTCGATAAGGCGGCTGAGAATATCCATGAGACGATCGCGCTATAAATTGAACTTCTGAAACATTCATCGGATCACACGAAAAGTCCATATTCCATCTCAACAGACAGCGAGAGAGCTGCTGCAGATGATGGAAAGGCAAAATCATGTTGAACTGGAAAGAATATCGTAGCCAGCTGATCGCCCGGATCGGTGAATTCGGCAAGACCGTTCCGGAGACGGTGAAGGGCTACCAGACACTCTCGACCGCCGGGCAGAAGACGAATTACCTGGATGCGAAGCACCGCGAGCTGATCGCGCTCGCAGTCGCAGTCACAGTGCGTTGCGATGGCTGTATCGCCGTCCATACGACCGAAGCCCTGAAGCAGGGCGCGACCAAGGAGGAAATCTCCGAAGCGCTCGGTGTTGCCGTGGCTATCAATGCCGGCGCCGCCATGGTCTATTCTGCCCGCGTTCTCGACGCCGCAGAGGCGATCGCCAAGTAAGTGCATTCGACGATGCGGGAGGCGCGCCGCCTTCCGCTCCCCTGATGAAGCGAGGTCATGGCAATGCAAGCTGCAGACATTCCGGCAAGGACCGGTTTTCAGATGCCGCGCGTCCCGGCATCCTTCTTCGGCATAGTGCTCGGCATTGCCGGGCTCGGCAATAGCTGGCGGGTGGCCGCCTCCGTCTGGGGACTGCCGGCCGCATCGGGCGAGATCCTCAGCCTGCTGGCAGTCGCCGTCTGGTTCGCCGTCAGCGTCCTCTACGGCCTGAAGTGGCTGAACGCCCGCGGCGAAGCTTTGGCGGAGCTGGAGCATGCGGTGCAATGCTGCTTCGTCGGCCTCGCCGGTGTCGCAACGATGCTCGCAGGGCTCGCGCTGCTGCCCTATTCGCGGCCGGCGACCGAAATCCTCTTTGCCGCCGGCTTCGTCTTCACCTTCGCCTTCGCCCTGTGGCGGACCGGAGCCTTGTGGCAGGGCGGCCGCGACGTGACCACGACGACGCCGGTCCTCTACCTGCCGACGGTCGCAGGTTCCTTCGTCAGCGCTATCGTTCTCGGTGCGCTCGGCTTTCAGGAGTTCGGTCAGCTCGCCTTCGGCGCCGGTTTCTTCGCCTGGCTGGCGATCGACTCGGTCTTGCTGCACCGGTTGCTGACGGCACCGGAACTTGCGGTACAGCTGCGCCCGACGCTCGGCATCCAGCTTGCCCCTCCGGCTGTCGGAAGCGTCGCCTATCTCAGCGTCAATGGCGGAATGCCGGATATGCTGCTTCATGCGATGCTGGGTTACGCCATCCTCGAGGCTGCCATCCTGTTGCGCCTGCTGCCGTGGATCACCAAGCAGCCCTTCGCCGGCTCCTACTGGGCCTTCACCTTCGGCGCCACGGCGCTGGCGACAGCCGCCATCCGCGTCGCAAGCCACAGCAGCGATGCCGCACTCCAGGGCCTTGCGGTGGTGATCTTCATCGCCGTCAACGCCATCGTCGGCTTTATCGCGATCGGCACGCTCTGGCTCATCGCCCGCGGCAAGCTTCTGCCTGCCGCACAGCCGAAGGCCAGCTGACGCATCGAACTGTCGCAGATCTGCGACAGTTCCCCTGCGGCATGGAATGGGCTGCTTAATTAAGCAGAATTGCAATGAGACGGTATTTGCCCCAGACTGCGGTCTACGTTCCGTGGGAGGAGCAGATGCACGAATTCACAGCGCATGCCGACCATGTCTATACGTGGGCGCAGCAGAACTCTGCCGCCGCCAGCTCCCCGATCGTCGCCTCCTGGCGCCGCTGCATGGACAAGCATCAGCTGACCCCTGAAGAGAAGCGCGCGCCGCTCCGTCTGACCGAGCAGGAATTCCGCCTCGCCCGCCAACAATCCGAACAGCTGATCCGCGACGCAAACGACGAGCTCGACAAGCTGTTCCTGACGGTCGGCAAGGCGGGATGCTGCCTGCTTCTGACCTGCCGCGAGGGCGTCGCCTTGGAGCGGCGCGGCGCGAGCGCCGACGACAAGGAATTCAACGACCTCGGCCTCTGGACCGGCTCGGTCTGGACCGAAGCGAGCATCGGCACCAACGGCATCGGCACGGCGCTCGCCGACGAGCGTTCCGTCTCGATCTTCCGCGACCAGCACTTCCTGTCCTCGAATATCAAGCTCAGCTGCACCACGGCGCCGATTCGCGACCATCGCGGCCAGCTGGCTGCCGCGCTCGACATCTCGACCTGCCGCGACGACGTCAACGAGATGACCCTGTCGATCCTCGCGCAGGCCGTGCGCGACGCGGCGATGCGCATCGAGCTCAACATCTTCCGCAGCGCCTTTGCCGGTTCGCGCTTCCTGATGGTGCCCTCCGGCACCAATTCGGCAGCAGCCCTGCTTGCCGTCGACCGGCACGACCTCGTGCTCGGCGCCACCCGCGCCGCCCGGCTGGCCTTGAAACTCGACGACCGCCGGATCGCCGCCGGTATCCCGGCCGCCGATGCGCTGCAGGAAAGCCGCCCGGCAGACGGCGAGGAAGCGCTGATGGATGCCGAGCGCGCCGCTCTACTCAGGGCGCTGACACGCACCAACGGCAATGTCTCGCAGGCCGCCGCCAATCTCGGCATGAGCCGCGCCACGCTCCACCGCAAAATGAAGCGGTTGAACTTGCACTGAGGGTTCTCGCCTGTCGCAGCGCTGCGACAGTGTGCAGTGCGGCATTGCTCCGGGCGGGTATTTCGAAGAGCAAAAGACGAGCAGATTTCCTCCACCGGTTCACTCCTGAACCAGGCATCATCAAGGGAGGATGACATGCTGCATCAGAAAATCGTCGAGTCGCCGTTCAAGCTGAAATACGGCAACTATATCGGCGGCGAGTGGCGCGAGCCGATCGGCGGCAAATATTTCGACAACATCACGCCGGTGACCGGCGGCAAACTCTGCGAGATTCCGCGTTCCGACGAGAAGGATATCAACGCGGCGATCGATGCTGCCCATGCGGCCAAGGACAAGTGGGGCCGCACGGCACCGGGCGAACGCTCCAATATCCTGATGAAGATCGCCCAGCGCATGGAAGACAAACTGGAGCTTCTGGCGCAGGCAGAAACCTGGGACAACGGCAAGCCGATCCGCGAAACCATGGCGGCCGATATTCCGCTGGCGATCGACCATTTCCGCTACTTCGCCTCCTGCATCCGCGCCCAGGAAGGCTCGATCGGCGAGATCGACAATGACACCGTCGCCTATCACTTCCACGAGCCGCTCGGCGTCGTCGGCCAGATCATTCCCTGGAACTTCCCGATCCTGATGGCCGCCTGGAAGCTCGCGCCGGCGCTTGCCGCCGGCAATTGCGTCGTCCTCAAGCCAGCCGAACAGACCCCGGCGTCGATCCTCGTCTGGGCCGAACTGGTCGGCGACCTGCTGCCGCCTGGCGTCCTCAACATCGTCAACGGCTTTGGCCTCGAAGCCGGCAAGCCGCTGGCAACGAGCCCGCGGATCGCCAAGATCGCCTTCACCGGCGAGACCTCGACCGGCCGGCTGATCATGCAATATGCCAGCCAGAACCTCATCCCCGTCACACTGGAACTCGGCGGCAAGTCGCCGAACATCTTCTTCGCCGACGTGATGGCCGAGGATGACGACTTCCTCGACAAGGCGCTCGAAGGCTTTGCGATGTTCGCGCTGAACCAGGGCGAAGTCTGCACCTGCCCGAGCCGCGCGCTCGTTCAGGAGTCGATCTACGACCGCTTCATGGAAAAGGCGGTGAAGCGCGTCGAAGCCATCAAGCAGGGCAACCCGCTCGATAGCGCCACGATGATCGGCGCCCAGGCATCGAGCGAGCAGCTGGAGAAGATCCTCGCCTATCTCGATATCGGCAGGCAGGAAGGCGCTCAGGTGTTGACTGGCGGCGCCCGCAACGATCTCGGTGGCGAGCTTGCCAGCGGCTATTATGTCAAGCCGACGATCTTCAAGGGCCACAACAAGATGCGGGTCTTCCAGGAAGAGATCTTCGGCCCGGTCGTCTCCGTCACCACCTTCAAGGACGAGAAGGAAGCGCTCGAGATCGCCAACGACACGCTCTACGGCCTCGGCGCCGGTGTCTGGACCCGCGACGGCAACCGCGCCTACCGTTTCGGCCGCGAAATCCAGGCCGGCCGCGTCTGGACCAATTGCTACCACGCCTACCCGGCCCACGCGGCCTTCGGCGGCTACAAGCAATCCGGCATCGGCCGCGAGACCCACAAGATGATGCTCGACCACTACCAGCAGACCAAGAACATGCTGGTGAGCTACAGCCCGAAGGCGCTTGGGTTCTTTTGAGAAGGACGGCGGCGGGAGGCGAAAAGTCCCCTCCCCAACCCCTCCCCATAAGGGGGAGGGGCTAAGCCGTTGGACTCTCCGCGCCTCATAGCAACCTCGCGTTCGCGAGAACGCTGATTTGCGAAGCGAGTCGGTGCCTCAAGTTAGTCCCTCCCCCTCGTGGGGAGGGGTTGGGGAGGGGTTTTCCCTCCTCATCCACGGGAGGAACAACATGGAAGAAACACTCAACGGCGAACCGCGCGTGCTTGCCACCGACGCCGCAATCGAGTTGATCGCCGAAATCCGCGCCGATCATCCGGATATCCTGTTTCACCAATCCGGCGGCTGCTGCGACGGTTCATCGCCGATGTGCTATCCGGCCGATGAATTCCGGATCGGGGAAACAGATGTCAAACTCGGCGAGATCGCCGGCGTCCCGGTCTATATCAGCGGCAGCCAGTTCGAGGTCTGGAAGCATACGCAGCTGATCATCGACGTGGTGCCCGGCCGCGGCGGGATGTTCTCGCTCGACAACGGACGCGAGAAACGCTTCCTCACCCGCTCGCGCATCTTCGGCGGCGGTGAGGCCTGCGCCATTCCGGACATCGGCCGGCGGGCTATTTGAAGGACAGGTCGAGAACGCGGCCTTCGAACAGACGGTCGCGAGAGCCTTCGAGGTGGGTCTGCATCAGGTTGCGCGCATCGTCGGCGCGGCCTTCGGCGACGGCCCTGTAGATCTCGTTATGCTCTTCGTAGACCTGCTCCAGCCCCTGGCGCGGGCCGAGCAGCGACAGGCCGTGCAGATGCATGCCGACCGCGATATGCGGCTTCAGCGCATCGAGCGAGGCGGTGTAATAGTGATTGTTCGCAGCTTCGGCGACGGCGCGATGGAAGACGAAGTCGGCGTCGCTGCGGTGCAGCTGGTGGCTGGTGGCCTCCCGGAGATCGGAGAGTGCCGAAGCGATCTTCTGGATCGCCTGTTCGTCGCGCCGCTTGGCGGCGAAAAAGGCAGCCGCGGGCTCGATCGTCAGGCGGAATTCATAGCAACGCTGGATGTCGGCAATCGTCTTGACCGGCGAATAGGCAAGCTGCGTCGTCGGCGAACCATGCGCGCTGACGAAAGTGCCGGCGCCCTGGCGGGCGTAGACGGTGCCCTGCTCGCGAAGCTTGGCGAGCGCGTCGCGCACGATCGGCCTGGAAACGCCGAGCATCGAGGCAAGCTCGTGCTCGCCTGGCAGACGCGAATCCGGGGGATAGTTGCCGGCGCGGATGCGCTCGAGGATCTGGTCGAAGACGCGGTCGACGAGTTTCACCGCCTTGCCACGCTCGGGCTTTGCAGCCGGACCGTTACCCGCATTCAGCGATGCGCCATTTGCTTCATCCACACCTGTTCTCCCCGCCGGTACCATGCTCAAGCCGCCTGATTCCGTGGAACCAGTCTTAGCAGACTCTCGGTATTGCCGAAGCCCCCAGACTTGACCGCGCACCGGAAATGCCGCCCGTCGGCGGCCGTTACGTCAAACCACGGCACGCCTGCCTCGATTTCTCCCTTCGGCATCAGCGTCTTGATGCCGAGTTCGCGGAAGACCGCAAGCGCCGTGTCACCACCGCCGACCATCAACATGTCCGGCCTGGTATCATCGATCACCGATTTTACACCGCCTGCGAAGCGGCGGGCAACCGTTGCGCCCTCTCCGGCGATTTCGCCGGTGCAGCGCAGAAGCAGCGGCAACGCCAGCCCCTCGCCACATTCGACGCTGCCCATCGGCGCATCGATGACGGCGCGCAGCGCACCTGCGGCTTCGAGACGGTTCATCTGCGCCGCCGTGATCGGGTCACGGGACCCGAAGGCAAAGAGTGTGCGAAGCGATGCCTGAAAGGGCAGCGGATGCCCACCGGCACGGCCGATCTTGCGGGCGAGCGCCGAGCCAAGACCACGGGCTCCGACGGCCAGCACGCTGTTCCAGTCATTGCCAAGCACGATATCGTCGAGATCGAAATCGCTTTCGGCGTCGGCGACAACAACATCCATATCGCGGCCGGTAAAGAGATCGGCGACGGCAATCGGCTTTTCGACGCCGCGGCCGACGACGAAGCCGCGATAGGTGGTTCGATCCTGATCGGGGATTGCAGGCGCCACGACGATCCGGGAAAGTCCAAGAGCATCTGCCAGTGCCGCGCTTTCGGCCGCCACATTGCCCTTCAGCCGGGAGTCGATCTTCTTCAGAACGATCGCCGGCTGCCGCGCGCTCAAAGCGTTGGCAGCCTTGCGCACGCGGCGCGCCGCATCGTCTTCCGACAAGGCGCGCGAAGCGGTGTTTATCACGACGACATCGGTCCCCGCCGCAAGCGCCTCATCGGCCGTCTCGACATCGATCGCCACCGCCACCGAAAGCCCGGCGTCCACGAAGGGCGTGCCGGTATCCAGCGCTCCCGTCAGGTCGTCGGCAATGATGGCGGCTTTCAACGTCATGCAGTCTGTCCCGTGTTGACGGCGTGGCAGGCGACCAGATGGCCGGGCTTTGCTTCCTTCCATTCCGGAATGACCTTGGAGCAGACGTCCATGGCGACGGGGCAGCGCGTGTGGAAACGGCAGCCCGTCGGCGGATTGAGCGGGCTCGGAACGTCGCCCTGCAGGATCTGCCGCTGGCGGGTGCGCTCATGCTCCGGATCGGTTTCCGGAACGGCCGAGAGCAGCGCCTTCGTATAGGGATGCAGCGGGTTGTCGAACAGCTCTTCGCGGCTCGCGAGTTCGGCCAGACGGCCGAGATACATGACGCCGACGCGCGTGCTGATGTGGCGGACAACGGCCAGATCGTGGGCGATGAAGAGGTAGGTCAGCCCGTATTTTTCCTGCAGGTCGAGCAGCAGGTTGATGATCTGCGCCTGGATCGACACGTCGAGCGCCGAGATCGCCTCGTCGCAGACGATGAATTTCGGCTGGCAGGCGAGTGCGCGGGCGATGACGACGCGCTGGCGCTGGCCACCGGAGAGCTCATGCGGATAGCGCTGCGCAAAGCGGGTCGGCAGGCCGACATCGGTCAGCAGCGCATCGACCTTGCTCTTCAGCTCCGCCTTGGTGGCGAGCTTGTGGAACAGGATCGGCTCGCCGATCGCTTCGCCGATCGTCATGCGCGGGTTGAGCGTCGAATACGGGTCCTGGAAGACGATCTGCAGGTCGCGCCGGAAGGGGCGCATCTGCTTTTCATCGAGCGTCGCGATATCCTGGCCCTTGTAGACCACCCTGCCGGATGTCGCCTTGTAGAGGTTGAGGATCGTGAAGCCGGTCGTCGACTTGCCGCAGCCGGATTCGCCGACGAGCGACAGCGTCTCGCCTTCCATGATGTCGAGATTGACATTGTCGAGCGCATAGACAGTCGCCGAGCGCTCGCCGAAGGCGCCGAGCTTGACGTGGAAATGCTTGACGAGGTTTTCGACTTTCAGAAGCGGTTGGGCACCCATCACGCGGCCTCCTGCATTTTCTGGACGACGAAACATGCGGCGCGATGATTGCCGGCGCCCGCAACAGGCTCGAGCTTCGGCACGCGCTCGTGACAGACGGCTTCGGCGAGCGGGCAGCGCGGTGCGAAGGGGCAACCCTTCGGGCGGCGGCCGGGCTCCGGCGGCGTTCCGCCGATCGAGGAGAGACGGCTTGCCGGGGAGTCCGAGAGCTTCGGGATAGAGGACAGCAGACCGCGCGTGTAGGGATGGCTCGGGCGCGCATAGAGTTCGTCGACCGGCGCATCCTCGACAACGGTACCGGCATAGAGCACGGCAACGCGATCGACGAGGCCGGCGATCAGCGCCAGATCGTGGGTGATCCAGACGACCGACATGCCGAGCTTGGCGCGCAGGTCCTTCACCAGATCGACGATCTGGGCCTGGATCGTCACGTCGAGCGCCGTGGTCGGCTCGTCGGCGATCAGGAGTTTCGGATTGCAGGCAAGGCCGATCGCGATCATCACGCGCTGGCGCATGCCGCCCGAAAGCTCGTGCGGATAGGCCATCAGCCGCTCTTCGGGACCGGGAATGCCGACGAGGCGCAGCAGTTCCACGGCGCGGGTCCGCGCTTCCGCCTTGCTCATCTTGCGATGATAGATCAGCGGTTCGCAGATCTGGTCGCCGACGCGCATCACCGGGTTGAGCGAGGTCATCGGGTCCTGGAAGACGAAGCCGATATCGCCGCCGCGCACCTTGCGCAGGTCGCCATTCGACATCTTCTGCAGGTCGCGTCCGTCGAAATGCGCAGTCCCCTTGGTGACCTTGATCTTGTTCGGCAGCAGCCGCATCAGGCTCAACATGGTCAGGCTCTTGCCGCAGCCGGATTCGCCGACGACGCCGAGCGTTTCGCCCTTGTTGACGTAGAGGTCGATGCTATCGACGACGACGGCGGGACCGCGGCGGGTGTCGATCTCGACCGTCAGGTCGCGAACATCGAGAAGGCGTTCAGATGTCTTCGTGTTCATCACTTGCTGCCCCGCGGGTTGAGCGCGTCGTTGAGACCGTCGCCGAGGAAACTGAAGGCTACCGAAGCGAGGCCGAGCACGGCCGCCGGAGCGGCGAGAAGATGCGGATAGTGCTGCCAGACACGCAGACCATCCGAGATCATGTTACCCCAGCTGGGGGTCGGCGGATTGACGCCGACGCCGAGGAAGGAGAATGCGCTTTCCAGAACCATCGCCGTGCCGAGACCGGCACTGACCGAGACGATGAGCGGGCCGAGCGCATTCGGAATGACATAGCGCTTGATGATCACCCAGTTGGAGAGACCGAGCGCCTGGGCGGCCGTGATATAGGGACGGCTGCGGATCGACAGCACCTGGGCGCGGACGAGACGCGCATAGGGCGGCCAGGAGATCAGCGCCATGGAACCGAAGACCAGGAGGAAGTCGACCCAGATCGTCTGGCGATAGAAGGGATTGAGAGTCGCCTGATACTGCGCCTCCATCCAGTTGGTGATCGGCGACTTCAGCGAGGCGTTGATGACGACGACGAGCAGCAGGTTCGGCACGGACATGGTGACATCCGTCAGCCACATGATGACGCGGTCGAACGGGTTGCCGAAGAAGCCGGCGATGGCGCCGAGCGTCAGGCCGATCATCACGGCAATGAAGGTGACGATGACGGCGACGAGGAAGGCGGTGCGCGTGCCGAAGACGACGCGGCTGAAGACATCGCGGCCGAGATCGTCGGTACCGAAGAGATGCGCCAGCGACGGTGCGGCATTGCGGGCCTGCAGATCCTGCGTCAGGTAATCATAGGGCGTGAGATACGGCCCGAAGATTGCCGCGAAGGCGAGGATCAGCACCACGATGAGGCCGAAGACCGCAAGCTTGTTGCGCTTCAGGCGGTACCAGGCGTCGCGCCACAGGTTGACCGGCAGTTCGTCGGCGGTTTCGATTGTCGAGAGAGGGATGGCGGACATGGTCAGCGGCTCCTTCTTGCGTCGTTGGCACGCGGGTCAAGCATCGGGTAGAGCACATCGACGAGCAGGTTCGAGATCATCACCAGGAAGGATCCGATAAGCGTGATGGCGAGGATGACCGGATAATCGGAATTCGTCAGCGCCTGCACCGTGAGACGGCCGAGGCCTGGCAGGCCGAAGACCAGCTCCACGAAGATCGCGCCATTGACGATGGTGATCATGATAAGGCCGAGCTGCGTGACGACGGGCGTCAGCACCGGGCGCAGGATATGCTTGATCGCAACGACCAGCTCAGGCACGCCCTTGGCGCGGGCGGTGCGGACGAAATCCTCCGATAGGACTTCGATGACGGCGGCGCGCGTCTGGCGCACGATCAGCGCGATCGGCTGGAATGAAAGCACGATGAGCGGCAGGATGATGCGCACGTCGAAGACGCCGCCCCAGCCATAGGGCACCTTGATCATCGGCAGGAGCACGATGAGGCCGACCATCAGCAGCGGACCGGCGACATAGGCCGGGATTGCCCAGAGGAACAGCGCCGTACCGGTGATCGTGTAGTCGACGCGGGAATTCTGGTTCAGCGCTGCCAGCATGCCGAGCGGGATCGCCACGACAGCCGTCAGGATGATGGAACAGAGCGCCAGCTTGAAGGAAACCGGGGCGGCGGCCGAAACCATGGCCCAGACCGAACGGCCCGAGGTCAGCGAATTGCCGAACTGGCCATGCAGCAGGTTCCAGATGTAATAGCCGAACTGCTCGATGAAGGGTTTGTTGAGGCCCGCGCTTTCGCGGATGGCTTCGATGCGCTCCGGATTATAGGCGACGTCGCCCGGCGCACGAAGAAAGATCAGCTTGATCGGATCGCCGGCGCCGTAGAAGGCCATCGCATAGACGGCGAGCATCACGACCAGAACCGACGGAATCCAGATGGCAAATCGCGTTAGTACATAGCGAAGCAAGGCCACCTCCCACCTGTTATCAGGCGCGTTTACCGCAAACTGCGCGGAACGCGCCTACTCTTCTTGAAACTTGCGCGAAGACCTTGCGGCCTTCGCGCGGTTGCTTGAGGGCTGGAGAGACCGGCTTTACCGTCTCAATCAGCCGACCGATACGTCCCAGGGAGCGACGACCTGCCAGTCGAGGTTCTTCTCCATGCCCTTGACGTCCTTGGTTGCCCAGCGGGACATGGCCTGAGAATACCACGGAATGAACGCCCAATCGTCGCGGAATGCCTTCTGGGCATCCTGAGCGAGCTTGACGCGATCCGGATCGTCGGCAGCCTTGGTTGCTGCCTCTGCCAGAGCCGCATCCACCTTGTCGTTCTTGTAACCGCCGAGCTTGTTCTGGGCGTTGGACGAAGTGGAGGCGATGCAGCCTGCGAGATAGGACACGGCATCCGGAACGCGGGTGCCGACGTCGTCGCGGAAGATCTGGACCGAGTTCTGGTCCGGACCGGCATAAGAGTCCTGCTGCGGCTTCATGTCGACAGCGGTGATGCCGAGGTTCTGGCGCCACTGCTCGGCGATGAACTGGGCAGCGGCCTGAATGGCCGGAGCCGAAATGCCGACGAACATGATCTTCGGCAGGCGATCGGGACCGCCGTAGCTCGATTCAGCAAGCAGCTTCTTGGCGCCTTCGGGATCGTACGGATAGGGCTCGAAGCCGGAATTGTCGGCACCCGGAACCGAGTTCAGGATTTGGTCGGCCTTCTTGTGCGGACCATCCGGATAGGATGCCTTGAAGAGACCATCGCGATCGATCGCCATGATCAGCGCCTGGCGAACCTTCGGATCGTCCATCGGCGCACGCTTGACGTTGAACCAGAAGTGCTGGCTGGTCGGGATGATCGGGCCGGCGGAGAATTCCGGGCCGAGATCCTGGATGATCGTCGATGTGACCAGCTCGGTGTGAGCGTTGTATTCGCCCGACTTGATCAGCTGCGTTGCCGTGACGTTGTCTTCGATCGAGGCGATCTCGATGCGGGCGAGCTTCGGCTTGGTGCCGAAGAAGTTCTCGTTCGGCTCGAAGGTCAGCGTTCCCGCGTCGATATCGATGGCGGTCAGCTTGAACGGGCCGGAATAGACGGCGCTGTTATCCGGCTTGTACCAGTCAGCCACTTCCTCGCCATCGCTGCCCTTGGACTGCGAAGCCTTGGTGATCGGGATGATGTGGTTGGCAAGGCGCATGAAGAAGATCGGATCGGCTTCCGTCAGCGTGACGACGACGGTACCTTCGTCAGGCGTTGCGACACCGGAAATCTCGGTGGCCGAGCCGCCGGCGACATCCTTGTAGCCTTCGACCTTGCCCATGACCTGATCGGCGCGCTGGCTCTTGGTGTTGGGGCGGGAAGCGACTTCCCAGGAACCCTTGACGTCAGCAGCGGTGATCTTGCTGCCGTCGGAGAAGACGGCCTTCGGGTCGATCTTGAAGGTCCAGACCTTCTTGTCCGGCGATTCCCAGCTGGTGAAGACGTAGGGGTTGAGCTTGCCTTCGGCGTCGAAATACATCGGCGATGCCCACCAGAAGGAGTTCCAGCGGAACGTACGGCCACCGCCGCGCAGCGGCGACCAATCCTGGTCAAAAGCCGGGTTGATGGCCTTCAGCACCTGGCCTTCCTGGGCCATGACGATGCGGGCGCTCATGCCGAACAGCGTGAAGCCGACGCCGGCGGCGAGGCCGAGCTTCAGCGCATCGCGGCGCGACACCGTGGAAGCATTCTTGTCATTGCGGTCTGTCATACATTCCTCCCATGGGCAAAACAGCGCGTACTCGAAAACCCTCCCCGAGCCGGACGCTTTACAATGCCCCAGAGATTTGCGCGATAATGTAAATCTGTCAATCCAAATTTACAGATTTCAACTTCCAAACTTTGGACAAAAATTTTTACCATTTAATTTCAATAGGATAAAATACGCATGTCATTCTGACGCAGCTTGTAAGATTGACAACAACTTATCATTTCGAGGAAAAGTCACGCACTGATATAGCCAGGAGCGGCCTTGCGCTGCAGAGGAGGATGCGTTGAGCAATCACAAGATCACGGGCGTTTTCAGCGCCGCTACGACACCCCTGAACGCCGACGGCAGCCCGGATGTCGGCCTGTTTATCGAGCACTGCAAGCGCCTGATCGAGGAAGGCTGCCATGGCGTCGCCCTGCTCGGCACGACGGGCGAAGCCAACTCCTTCTCGATGAGCGAACGCCGCATGCTGCTTGAAGCCGCACTGAAGGCCGGCATCTCGCCGGACAAGCTGCTGCCGGGCACCGGCGTTGCCGCCATTCCTGAAACGATCGAACTGACCAAGCATGCGCTGTCGCTCGGCGTCACCAAGGTCGTGATGCTGCCGCCTTTCTACTACAAGGGCGTTTCCGACGACGGCCTGTTCAACGCCTATTCGGCGATCCTCGAAGGCGTCAATGACAGCCGCCTGCAGGTGATCCTCTATCACATCCCGCAGGTTTCGGGCATTCCGCTTTCCGTGCCGCTGATCGGCCGCCTTGTCGAAGCCTTCCCTGACACTGTCGTCGGCATCAAGGAATCTGCAGGCGATTTCAACAACATGCAGGCGATCATCGCAGCATATCCGGGCTTCTCCGTGCTCTGCGGCGCCGATCCGCTGCTGCTGCCGCTGCTGAAGGCCGGCGGTGCAGGCTGCATCACGGCAACCTCGAACCTCGTCGCCGACTCGCTGCGCACCGTTTACGACTACGTCCATGACGAAGCCCAGACGGCAAAGGTCGATGCGGCCCAGGCCCGTATCAACGGCTACCGCACGCTTTCCAATTCCTACGTGCAGATCCCGACCATCAAGGCGATGGTTGGCCTGAAGACCGGCAATGCCGCCTGGAAGCGCACGCGCCCGCCGCTCGTTGCCCTCACCGACGCGGAATATGCCGCACTTGCCGAAGGTTACGCACAGCTGCCGTAAGGAGGATGCCATGAGCTTCACCGCGCTCCCGCCGGAAGCCGTACCGGCGCTGATGACCGGCAAGATCGCCCCGAACCCGGCTCAGCCGGGCCGGGCCGACGCCTTTCTGCCCTCCCGCTGCATCCAGAACCACGCCGCCAATCTGGCCTTCCTGCCGGATGGCACGCTGACCTGCGTCTGGTTCGGCGGCACGATGGAAGGAATGGGCGACATTTCCGTTTACATGTCCCGGCTTGCGCCCGGCGCGGATCAATGGTCCGAAGCGGAAAAACTCTCCGACGATCCGGCGAAATCGGAACAGAACCCGTTGATTTTCAATGCCCCGGACGGAAATGTCTGGCTGCTTTACACCTCGCAGACATCTGGCGATCAGGACGGCTCAGTTGTAAAGTGCCGGATCTCCGAAGATGGCGGCAAGACGTTCGGCGCCGTCCGCCTTCTCTGCGATCTTCCGGGCACTTTCGTGCGCCAGCCTGTCATCGTCAATTCCGCAGGCACCTGGCTGCTGCCGGCGTTCCGCTGTGTCAGCCTGCCCGGCCAGCGCTGGAGCGGCGATGCCGATACTGCAGGCGTTCTGGTCTCGCGGGATCAGGGCCAGAGCTGGAAGATGGTCGACGTGCCGGAGAGCCTCGGCGCCGTGCACATGAACATCATCCCGCTCAACGGAAGCAAAATGGTCGCTTTCTTCCGCAACCGTTTTTCCGAACATGTCCTGTCATCGGAATCCGGGGATAATGGCGACAGCTGGTCGGCACCGAAGCCGGTCAACCTGCCGAACAACAACTCCTCGATCCAGGCAACCAAGCTTGGAGACGGCCGCATTGCCATGGTTTACAACCACAGCAACGCCGAGACATCGGATGCCCGCCGCGAGTCGCTCTATGACGAGATCGAAAGCGACAAGGACGACGTAAAGGCTGCGGAAACACCCGTTGCGACACGCCGCAAGGCCGTCTGGGGCGTTCCGCGTGCGCCCCTGAGCCTGGCGATCTCGACGAATGGCGGCCAGAGCTTCGGTTCCCACATCGATCTCGACACCGGCGACGGTTACTGCCTCAGCAACAATTCCAAAGATTCGCTCAACCGCGAATTCTCCTATCCCTCGATCACCGAGGGGCCGGATGGGACGCTGCACATCGCCTACACCTACTATCGGCGGGCGATCAAATATGTTCGCCTGCCAAGTGATGTGGCGATCTAAGCCCCTGAACGACAGGATTTCGCGCCATTTGGCGCGAAATCCTTGATTGTATTTACAAGTGAATGCAGCGCGTCTTTCACCTCGGCAATAAGAGGGGTGCTAGGGGATAGAGCGCTCCATTCGCTCGCAAAATAACAAGAAATCAATGTCTTATTGAGTGCGTCCAGACGGCTGATCAGTAGCTACCGCATAGGTTTTCTGCGAATTTGCTCAAAAACCATCGCCCGCCTTATTGCCAGAAACATACAGTTGATATAACAACTTTACATCAATAGCGGCTTTGGCCGTAATCATGGAGGAGCCGTGTCATGGTCAGTCTGGATTCGCCTATCACGGTTGTCAGGCCTGAAATCATCGAGTTTGGCGTCGGCACGGCTGGCAAGCTCGGCAAGTGGGCGGCCGCCAAGGGCTATGCCCGTACGCTTGTCATCTCGGATGCGTTCAACGCCTCGCGCGTCGATGTGCTCGAACTTCCGGGCCATGTCTCGGTCTTCGCCGATGTCACGCCCGAGCCCGATATTCCCAATCTCGACAAGGTGCTGGAGGCCGCAAACGCCGCGCAGGCCGAGCTGATCGTCGGCTTCGGCGGCGGCAGCGCCATGGATCTTGCCAAGCTCGCTGCGGTTCTCGCCGGCTCGTCCCAGACCCTCCACGAGGTCGTCGGCCCGCACAAGGTCACCGGTCCGCGCAAGGTCGCGCTGGCACAGGTGCCGACGACATCGGGCACCGGCAGCGAGGCCGGGACCCGCGCCCTCGTCACCGATCCCAAGACGATGGCGAAGCTCGCCGTCGAAAGCCTTTACATGTTGGCCGATATCGCGGTCATCGACCCGGCGCTGACCTTCACCGTCCCGGCGCGCACGACGGCTGCCACCGGCGTCGATGCCATGGCCCATTGCGTCGAGGCCTTCACCAACCGCAAGGCCCACCCGATGATCGACATCTACGCGATCGAAGGTGCCCGTCTTGTCGGTAAATATCTCGCCCGCGCCGTCAAGGACGGCTCGGATGCGGAAGCACGCGCCGGTCTTTCGCTTGCATCGCTCTATGGCGGCTTCTGCCTCGGCCCGGTCAATACGGCCGGCGGCCATGCGCTGGCCTATCCGCTAGGCACCCGCTGGCATGTCGCCCATGGCGCCGCCAATGCGCTGATCTTCCCGCATGTCCTGGCCTTCAACACGCCGTCAGTGCCGGAAAAGACCCGCGCCGTCATGGCAGCGCTCGGCTACCAGACATCGGATGACGTCCGCTCGGTCTTCGATGCGGCGTATGCCTTCTGCGCCGATCTCGGCATCGAGATGAAGCTCTCGGGCCTCGGCGTCCCCGCCGACGATCTGGACGCCATGGCGGACGATGCCTTTGCCATCCGCCGCCTGCTCGACAACAATCCGCGCGATCTCGCCCGCGATGATATCCGCGCCATTTATCAAGCTGCTTTTTAAGGGAATTTGACCGATGACGAAGAATGCAAAAGTGGCCGTAACGCTCGGCGATCCCGCAGGCGTCGGCCCCGAAGTAATCGTCAAGGCGCTGGCGGCAATGCCCGCCGGCGAGCGCAAGGATTTCGTCATCGTCGGCAATACGGAAGCGCTTGTTCGCGCCGATCGCGCCACCGGCACCGGTCTGCGCTTCGGCTCCGCCGCCTCCGAAGACGGTTCGACCATCGCAGTCGATGAAGTCGAACTCGGCGCTCCCCTGCCCGAGATCGGCAAGGTCAGCCCGGTCGCCGGCGACGCCTCGGTGAAATACATCAGCCGCGCCGTCGATCTCGCCATGTCCGGCGAAGCCGATGTCATCGTCACCGCGCCGATCAACAAGGAAGCGATGAACCTCGCCGGCCATCATTTCGACGGCCACACCGGTCTGCTCGCGCATCTGACGGGTTCGAAGAGCTCCTTCATGCTGCTCGCCTCCGAGCGGCTGAACACGATCCACGTTTCCACCCACGTTTCGCTGCGCGGCGCAATCGAACGCGCCAAGACCGAGCGTGTGCTGGCGACGATCGAGGCCGGTCATAACCACTTCATGCGTCTCGGGATGAAGCCGCGCATCGCGGTCGCAGGCATCAATCCGCATTGCGGCGAAAACGGCCTGTTCGGCACCGAGGATGCCGAGTTCCTGGCGCCTGCCGTCGAACTGGCGCAGGCCAAGGGCATTGATGTCGTCGGCCCGATTTCGGCCGATACGGTATTTGCCCGCGCCTACAACGGCGCCTTCGACCTGGTCATCGCCCAGTACCACGATCAGGGCCATATCCCGATCAAGCTCGTCGCCTTCGAGACCGCCGTCAACGTTTCGCTCGGCCTGCCGATCGACCGCGTCTCGGTCGACCATGGCACGGCCTTCGATATTGCCGGAACGGGCAAGGCCAATCACGTCAACATGCTCTCGGCCATCGCTTACGCTCGGCTGATGGCGCGCTCGCCGCGCAAGGCCGCATAGCGGACCGGGCGGCGCCTGCGCGCCGCTCTGCCGGGGGGGAAATGAGGAGGCAGGCATGCAGAGAACCGTACTCGTTCTCGGAGGAGAACTCGCGCCCGAAGGCCGGGAGGTGCTGGAGAAGGAAGGCGTCAAGGTCGTCCAGACCAAGCCCTATATCGACCGCCAGACGGTGATCGGCCTGATGCGGGAACATCAACCGGACGGCGCCATCATCCGCCTGCTCGCCGATGTCCTCGGCGCCGAAGAAATGCAGGCCGGCGGGCGTCTGCGCCACATCGCCAAGCATGGCGTCGGCACCAATGATATCGACGTCAAGGCAGCCACCGAACTCGGCATTCCCGTCTCGATGACCACGGGGAGCAACGGCATCTCCGTTGCCGAACACGCGCTGGCGCTGATCATGGCGCTGGTCAAGGATTTCTCCCGCCAGGATGCGCTGATCCGCTCCGGAACCTGGGACAAGGGCCAGTATCACGGCCGCGAGCTGCGCGGTCAGCGCCTCGGCCTCGTCGGCTTCGGCTTCATCGGCCAGACGCTGGGCAAGATGGCGAAGGCGCTCGGCATGGAGGTCTCCGCCTTCGATCCGCATACGCCCGCCGAAGCCTTCGACGGCTTTACCCGCGAGACCGATCTCGACAAGCTTCTGTCGACCGCTGATATCGTCAGCCTGCACTGCCCGCTGACGCCAGAGACGCGCGACCTGATCGATGCGCGCCGCATTGGACTGATGAAGCGCGGCGCCTTCCTCGTCAACACCGCCCGCGGCGAAGTCGTCGACGAGACGGCGCTGGTCGACGCGCTGAAAAGCGGCCACCTCGCTGGAGCCGGCCTCGACAGCTTTGCCGTCGAGCCGCCGGAAAAGGACAACCCGCTCTTCTCGCTGCCGAACACCATCGTCACGCCGCATGTCGCCGGCGTCACACTCGATGCCAAGCGCGCCATGTCGGTCATCTCGGCCGAACATGTGCTGGCGACGCTGCGCGGCGAGGCGCTGCATCCGCGTTTCCTCGCCCGCTGACCTTTCAACGATCCGGAGGCTCCCATGGCCGATACGACTGAGACCCTCTATCAGGCAGACAAGCTGCGCGCCTTCGCAACTTCCTTGTTTGCGGCTGCCGGCCTCGAAGATGACAAGGCCGAAGCCGTCTCGCGCTTTCTCGTCGAAGCCGATCTTCTCGGCCACACGACGCACGGCCTCGCTCTTGCCGGCTGGTATCTGCAAAGCATTGCCGATGGCGTGATGAAGGTATCCGGTGCGCCCGATGTCATCTCCGACCGCGGCCCGGCGATTGCCTGGAATGGCAAGCGCCTGCCCGGAGCATGGCTGACGTCGGAAGCCGTCAAGCTCGCCAGCGATCGCGCCGCGCAATATGGCACGGCCACCGTGACGATTGCCGACAGCCACCATATCGGCTGCCTCGCCGCCTATCTCACGCTCGCCACGGACCTCGGCTACGTGGTCAGCATCGCCAGCTCCAGCCCGTCAGGCGCCCAGGTCGCGCCCTTCGGCGGCACGCGCGGCGTCTACACGCCAAACCCGGTCGCCCATGGCATCCCGACGCCCGGCGATCCGATCCTCATCGACATCAGCGCCTCGATCACCACCGTCAACATGGCGCAGCGGCTCATTCGAGAAGGCAGGGAATACGAGCATGACTGGCTGCTCGACGAGAACGGCAACCCGAGCCGCGATCCGCGCGTCATCGAGCGCGGCGGCACGCTGCTGCCGACCGGCGGCCTCGATCACGGCCAGAAGGGTTACGGCATGGCCCTGCATGTCGAAGCCTTCACGCAGGGTCTTGCCGGCTACGGCCGCGTCGATGCTCCGAAGGGCACCAATGCCGCCGTCACCGTGCAGGTCTTCGATCCCGAAGCCTTCGGCGGCCGGGAAGCGTTTCTCCGCCAGACCGGCTGGCTCGCTGACGCCTGCCACAACAACCCACCCCGCCCCGGCGTCGCCCGCGTGCGTCTCCCCGGCGAAAATGGCCTCGCCCGCAAGCGCAAGGCGCTGACCGATGGGGTCGCCCTCTTCCCAGGGATCATGGCTTCGCTGAAGCCGCATGCCGAGCGGCTGGGTGTCGCACTACCCGCCTAAAACGTCAGCTGCACCTTGCAGGCGGCGGTTCGGTCGCCTGCCAGCACGAAGGCGGCATCGGCCTGCTCCAGCGGCATGCTGTGGCTGATGATCGGGCGGACGTCGATGGCGCGGTCGGAGATCAGCGCGACCGCGGTCGCGAATTCCTCATGGAAGCGTTGCGTGCCGTGGATGTGCAGCTCCTTGGCGACGATCGCGTTCAGGGGTACGGGCACTTCACCGGAGACGCCGACCTGGACGATCGTGCCGCGCGGCTTGACGGTGGCGATCGCGCTGCGGATGGCCGGCGCCGCCGCCGAGCATTCGAAGACCAGGTCGAAATAGCCCTTATTTGCCTCGAATTCCGCCAGTGCCGAAGCCCCGGCGGAGACGTTGACAGCCCGCGTCGCGCCCATCGCGGTCGCCCGCTGCAGCGCCGCATCGGCAAGGTCGGTGACGACGATTTCCTCGGCGCCGTGGTGCCTGGCAGCTGCAACCATCAGCGAACCGATCGGCCCGGCGCCTGTCACAAGGACGCGCTTGCCCCGGATCTCGCCCGCCCTTGACGCGGCATGCAGGCAGACGGAGAGCGGCTCGCTACAGGCAGCTTCCGCCGCACTCGTTCCCGGCGCAACCTCGAAGCATTGCTTCTCTGGCACGACGAACCATTCGCGGAACATGCCCTGTTCATGCGGCAGGCGCATGGCGCTGCCCATGAAGCGCATTTCCAGGCAGTGGATCGGCATCGCCTTCCGGCAGTATTCGCAATGACCACAGGGCTGGCTCGGATTGACGGCAACAAGCGTGCCGGGCTTCAGCTTTACATCTGCGCCCACCTGCTCGACGACACCCGCCGCCTCATGGCCGGGGATGATCGGCTCGCGGACCCTCACCGGCCCGAAGCCGCCATCCTGGTAATAGTGCAGGTCGGAGCCGCAGATGCCTGCGGCCGCCATTTTCAGCAGCACTTCCCCCGGTCCGGGCGACGGAACGGCCCCACTTTCGATCCTGAGATCACCCTTGCCGTAAAGGCGCGCGAGACGTGTCTGCATCTGTTCCTCCTACCGTAGCAAACCGAGCTGCTGCGGCAGCCAGAGAGATATGGAAGGGACAAAGGTGATCAAGATCAATGCGACGAAGAGCGGCACCAGCCAGGGCAGGATGGCGATCGTCGTGCGTTCGACCGACAGTTTGGCGACGCGCGACAGCACGAAAAGCACCATGCCGAGCGGTGGGTGCAGCAGCCCGATCATCAGATTGAGCGTCATGATCAGGCCGAACTGAACCGGATCGATGCCGAACTTGGCGACGATCGGCAGCAGGATCGGCACGAGAATGGTGATCGCCGCGATCGTATCGAGGAAGCAGCCGACGAACAGCATCAGCAGGTTCACCAGGATCAGGAACACCCATTTGTTGTCGGTAATCGACAGGATCGCATCCGAGAGCAGCTGGGCCGCCTGGCTGACGGTGAGCAACCACGCGAAGACCGAGGCCGCCGTGACGATGAAGAGAACCGAAGCGGTCGTCTCGATCGTATCGAAGCTCGCCTTGGCAAGTGTCGAGAAGGTCATCGTGCGGTAGCGTACCAGACCGAGGAACAGCGACCAGAGAACGGCGGCGACGGCCGCCTCAGTCGGCGTGAACCAGCCCATGGTCATGCCGCCGATCAGGATGACCGGCGTCATCAGCGCCATGACGGCGGAGAAGCCGAAATACCAGTCGAGGCCGAGCAGTACTAACAGGGCAATACCGGCTGCGGCATTCATCGAAAGTCCGGCAAGCATCATCAGATATATCGACAGCGGCACCAGCAGTACGACGACGATTTCCATGCCCGCCGAAACCAGCTGCTTGACGTCGAAGGGCGCATCCGCGCCCCAGCGCTTGCGGTAGGCGAAAGCGGCGACCGTCACCATCATCAACAGCGTCATGACGATGCCCGGCAGGATGCCGGCCATGAACAGCGCGCCGATAGAGACATTGGCCATCATGCCGTAGATGACAAAGGGCAGAGACGGCGGGAAGATCGGGCCGAGCGTCGCGGATGCCGCGGTAACGCCCACGGCGGCTTCAACCGGATAGCCGTGATCCTTCATCGCCTTGATCTCGATGGTGCCGATGCCGGCAGCATCGGCGAGCGCCGTGCCGGACATGCCGGAGAAGATTACCGAGCCGATGATATTGACCTGCGCCAGGCCGCCCTTCATCCAGCCGACGAGTGCCACCGCGAAAGAATAGATGCGGCCGGTGACACCTGCCGAGTTCATCAGGTTGCCAGCGAGGATGAAGAAGGGAACCGCAAGCAGCGGAAAACTCTCGACGCCGGCGATCATGCGCTGGGCGACGATGATATCGGGAGCGACGCCGTAGAGAACGATGTAGAGAACCGATGCGACGGCCATCGAGATGGCGACGGGAACGCCGATCACCATCAGCAGCAGAAACGAGCCAAGAAGCAGCAGCATTGGATCAACCCTCGACAGTCTGGAATTCTTCGGGGCGCTCGAGAACCGAGTAGCCGCGGCGCATATTGGCGATGAAGACGATGACGGCGCGGATCAGCATCAGCACGAAGGCGATCAGCACGCTGTAGAAGACGATGTTGCGAGGCAGATCGATGGTAACCATCTGCTCGTCGGCGACGATGTCGACATAGCGCCACATCAGGTAGCAGCCATAGGCCAGGAAGCCGATGCGGACGATATCGACGAAGGTGGCGAGCACGCGCGCCAGACCTGCCGGCATATAGTGATAGAAGACATCGACCTGGATGTGCCGTGACGTGCGCACGCACATGACGGCCCCGAGAAAGACGACGCCGATCAGGCAGTTGATGGCGATTTCCTCGGTCCAGGCGTAGCTGTCGTTCAGCACATAGCGGGTGAAGAACTGCAGGAAGACGCAGCCCGCCATCAGCCAGAAGATGATCAGCGTGATCCAGTCCTCGATCGCATAATCGGAGATATTGGCGGTCGGCGCATGGCCTTCGAATTCGTGACCGATCTCTTCGGCGGTCACCGGCGTATGGATTTCTTGCGTCATGGGCGGCGTTGGTCCCCTGCGGAAAGGATGAGCGCGGCGCCCGAAGGCGCCGCACCGCGGGCTTTACTGAATCGCGCGGATCGCTTCCCAATCGGCCTTTTCGTAGCCGAAGTCCTCGAACTTCACCTTCTCCATGACGGTCTTCTCGAAGTCGGCCTTGTCGATCTCGGCGACATTCAGGCCCTTTTCCTTGAAGGTGGCGATCAGGCTGTTTTCCTTGCCTTCGATCGTCTTGGTGGTGCGCTCGGCAGCTTCCTGCATGACGTCACCGAAGATCTTCTTGTCCTCGTCGGAGAGGCTCGCCCACAGCGTCTTCGAGATCACCGTGTTGAGATGGTCGACGATGTGGCCGGTCAGGATGATGTTCTTCTGCACCTCATAGAACTTCTTCGCCTCGATCGTCGTCAGCGGGTTTTCCTGCGCTTCGACCGTGCCGTTCTGCAGGGCAAGATAGACTTCCGCGAAGGCGATCGGCGTGGTGTTGGCGCCGCAGGCGCGCGGCATGGCGAGATAGGCCGGCACGTCAGGCACGCGGATCTTCAACCCGGCCATATCGGCGCATTTGGCGATCGGCTTGTTGGAGGTCGTGTGGCGGGTGCCGTAGTAGCTGACGGCGGCGATGTGATTGCCGGTCTTGTCTTCATAACCCTTGGCAAGGCGCTTGAAGACGTCGCTCTTGGTATAGGCGATCAGGTGTTCCGGGCTGCGGAAGATGTAGGGGAAATAGGTGACGCCGATCGGCTTGTAGTCGCGGGCGGCGAAGCTCGAACCGGAGATGATGATATCGACGGTGCCGAGCTTCAGGCCCTGGTTGATATCGGCTTCCTTGCCGAGCTGCGAGGCCGGGAAGACATCGATCTTGTAGCGGCCGTTGGTGCGCTTGTTGATCTCGCCTGCGGCCCAGACCGATTCCGTATGGAAGGGTTCCGACGTTTCGTAGACATGCGCCCATTTCAGGACCGTCTGCGCATGCGCAAATGCCGTCGACGCCATGATCGCCGCCGCGGTGCAAAGAATTGTTGCCAATTTCATCTTCATCGCTCTCTCCTCCCGAGCTCTGGTTTAAGTGACTGCATTTCCTTTCTTCGGACCGGCCGGATGGCCGCGCCCCTCCTCTCCCGGAAACTCCTCCCCGAAGCTTTCGGAAAATCTCTTCTGCGACATGGCAAGATGCGCCCGCATCGCGGCCTTCGCGGCATCAGGATCGCCGGCGGCGATCGCGTCGCGAATGGCCTGATGCTCCTCAAGGGCGCTGAGCCAGGTGGCCGGCCCCTCGAAATGGCTCGCGAGCTTTTCGAAATAGGGCGTCATGCGCATGTCGAACATTTCGCCGGTGACGCGGATCAGCGCCGCATTGCGGACGATCGCGGCAATGCCGGTATGGAAAGCGCGGTCGGCGGCGATCACGGCACTGGGGTCGCCGACCAGGCCACGCATGCTGTTCAAGGCATCGTCGAGCGCTGCGATATCGGCTGGGGTCGCGGCTTTCGCCGCCTCTTCGGCAATGGCGCATTCGATGACGGCGCGGGCCTGCAGCAGCTCAAACGGGCCTTCGACCGGCTCCGGCTCGGCTGGCGCTGCCGCGACGCTGTGCTGGCGCACGACATAGATGCCGGAGCCCATGCGGATGTTGACGAGGCCTTCGACCTCAAGAACGATCAGGGCCTCGCGCACCGTCGGGCGCGAGACGGACAGCTGCTCGGCGAGGTCGCGCTCGGCCGGCAAGCGTTGCCCGACGGCGAGCTCGCCGCTGGTTATCATCAAACGAATCTGGTCCGCCACCTGCCTGTAGAGGCGGCGTGATTCAACAGCCGAAAACATGTGGCCTCCCCGGCGCGCTTCTCCTCAAGCGCACAACTGGTCAACTGGCCTGACCAATTGACTCATGCGTAACATCGGGGCGGTTGTGCGTCAATGCGCCGCATGAAATCAGGCCGGGAAGTCCACACCGTATTGTACGGAAAGCGTGCGGAAACTGTCAGCGGTCGCCGGATCGAGTTCGACACCGCGTTCGACCCGTTCCCTGGCAACGGCCCATTCCCGGTCACCCGGCGCCATGACCTTGAACCCGTCGCGCGCGGGCGAATTCCTGAGCCTCTCGACGTAGCGCTTCATTCCCGCGTCGAAGGTCTCGAGATCGAGAAAGGCCTCAGGGTTGAGCGCGATGACGAAGGCGCCGAGGCCGCGCGGCGTCGAAAAATCCGGACCGGGCATCGGTGCGATGTCGAAGCTGAGCTTCATGCCCGTCAGCACGGCGCTGAGGATTTCGGAGATGCCGGCGAGACCGGCACCCTTGAAGCCGAATTCACCGCCGAGCGGCGCCAGCATGTCGGCAATATCAGGGTCGCGGGTGTCATAGCCGCGCTCGTCGGAGGCGACGCCGGCCGGCAGTTCGCGACCAAGGCTGCGATAGAGCTGCACGCGATTATAGGGCACGGCGCTGGTCGCCATGTCGAACAGCCAGGGGTCGCTGCCCCTGACGGGCACAGCGCAGGCGATCGGGTTGGTTCCGTGGAAGCGCATCGCCCCGTCATGCAGGCGAACGAAGCTGTCGGAATTGCAGAAGGCGAAGCCGATAAGGCCATGACCGGCCGCCGTCATCGCATAGGCTCCGGCCGGTCCGAAATGCGAAGAATTGCGCACCGCGACGGCACCGATGCCGAAATCGACGGCCAGACGCGAGGCGTGCGCCATCGCCGTATAGGTCGCGAGCGCCCCATGGGCATTGTCGGCATCGAGCGAAGCGATAGCGCCGAGGTTGCTGGCGACGGCGATCTGCGGCCGCGGATTGAGGCGGCCTTCGGTCAGCCCCTTCACGTAATGGCCGAGGAGACGGACGCCGTGGCTATCGATACCATGGCGGGTGCCGTGCATCATCGCCCGCGTCGCGGCATCGGCGGTCGCCTCGTCGGTCCCGGCTGCAAGAAAGACCTTGCGGCAAAAACTGTCGATCGAAACGAGCGGCGTCAGGCCGCCGCGGGGGGAAGTCGTGTCATGGGGCATGCCGCTCTATCCGTTCCAGTCACGCGTCCCGACAGAACTAGGCGAGCTTCCGCTCGCCGTAAAGCGGCTGAGATGGGATCAGACGCCGATCACCACCGGCCTTGCGCTGAGCCTTGCGATGATCGCCCGGAACTCCGCCACCATCGCCAGCGCAGCGGCGGCAACCGCTGGAGAGAGATGTTCGGAGCGGCTGGCCGCCCGGCCGATTTTCAGCAGGCCGCGAAGCTCGGCACGCTCATCACACAATTGCGGAAAGCGCTCGACGAGAAGGCAAGGAAGAACATCAAGATCGTCTCGGAGGGATGGCGGCGCATCCTGCTCGAGTTGCAGCAACGCTCGAAGCTCGGCCTCAAGCTCTGCCGCCGCGCGGGCGATCTGTGCGATCACATCTGACATCATGCTCACTCCCCCTATGGGAGCGGCGTTGGATACCGAATCGCCGCTCAACCAGGGCGGGTTATCTTACCATTCAAGAGCCAGCGATATCCCGCTTTTTGGGGATGCCGGTCGGATTTGCACAGAAATGATACCGGGCGCTTCTCAACCTGACGTAACGGCAGTCAGCTGCGCTCGGCAAAAGCCTCGAGCTCCGGATCGAAATCGACGTCGACAACATTGTTGAAGACGGCGGTTGCCAGCATGATCCCGGCGAAGGCAACGAGATCGACCAGAACCTTGGCCGGATAGCGCCCCTTCAGTGCCTCCCAGATCTCGGCGGGGATGGCATTGGAATCGGCGACGATCGCGGTTCCGAAGCGGGCGAGCAGCTGCTCGTTATCGGACAGCTTCAGCGCATCGGGGTCAAACCCGGCATTGATCAGCGCCCGGCGGAAGAAGGTAATGGCGATCTTCGATTTGCTGGCTTTCGAGATCGCATGCGAGAAGATCCAGATCTCCCGGTCGTTGACGGCGGGGTTGAGCTCGGCGCGCAGCGTGAACCATTCGGCATAGATACGGTGGGCGGCTGGCGAATGCAGCAGCGTGCGCTTCATATTGGTCATCCGGCCGCGAACCTTGACCTCCTCGTCATGCGCCTCGCGGATCTCCGCCGATGCCGTTTCGTAGTCGATCTGGGGAATGTGGCTCATTGCATCGCACTCGTGGTTTTCATCATTGCTGCCGATGGGATAGCAGCCCGGGCTGTCAAACTCCATGGCGCATTTCCGCTCTTGCCTCGGCGGCCGAACGGCGGGCACAATCGGCGCAACGGAGGACCACGAATGAGCCATGACCACCACGACCACCCCCATCACCATGATGACGGCCCTGTCGACTGGCGCGAGCACGGCGTCAAAGTCATTCCCGGCAATTCGCTCGATCCGAACACGGCGCAAACCCCGGGCATGAACCGCGCCACTGCGATCAACAATGCGCGCGCCGGCGCCGAGAAGATCTGGGCGGGCACGGTCGTGATCCACGCCAATGCCAAGACCGGCGCCCATCATCACGGCGATCTCGAAAGCATCATCTACGTGGTCAAGGGCAAGGCGCGCATGCGCTGGGGCGAGCACCTGGAATTCGTCGCCGAAGCCGGACCCGGCGATTTCATCTATGTGCCGCCCTTCGTGCCGCACCAGGAAATCAATGCCAGCCGCGACGAGACGCTGGAATGCGTGCTGGTGCGCTCCGGCCAGGAGCCCGTCGTCGTCAATCTCGATATCGAGCCGGTCGAAAAGCCCGAACAGGTCGCCTGGATCGACCCGATCCACAAGGCTTAAGAACGGGCGTTAACCGGTTTTACCGCCTATCTTTTTCAGCCCCTTGCCGGTTTGCATTCGCCCTATACTTATTGGCGTGTTCATGGACAGTTTCCGAGAGGAAACCCGGGTCGGTCGAGATGCATCAAAACAGCATGAGCGGGCATTCCTTTCTGAAAAAGGGAAGCGAGGCCGCTGACATCATTGCCAATTTCGATTGGTCCAAGACCTCGCTCGGCCCGATCGGCGAGTGGTCGCCGACCCTGAAAAGCGTTTGCAGCCTCATCCTCCATTCCCCGGTGCCGATCGTCACCCTCTGGAAGGAGGATGGCGTGATGATCTACAACGACGCCTATTCGGCTTTTGCCGGACGCCGTCACCCGGAGCTCTTCGGCTCGAAGGTCCGCGAGGGCTGGCCCGAGGTCGCCGATTTCAACGATCATGTGATGAAGGTCGGCCTGGCCGGCGGCACGCTCGCATACGAGGATCAGGAACTCATCCTCTATCGCGGCGGCAGCGGCGAGCCCGAGCGGCTCTGGACGAAGCTCGATTACTCGCCGATCTGCGACGAGAGCGGCACGCCGGTTGCCGTCATGGCGATCGTCGTCGAGACCACCGCAAAGGTGAAGGCAGAGCAGCAGCTGCGCGCCGAAAAGACCCGTCTGCAGAAGATGTTCGAGCAGGCGCCCGGTTTCGTCGCGACGATGAGCGGCCCGGAGCATCGCTTCGAAATCGCCAATGCCGCATACCAGCAGCTCGTCGGCCATCGCGATGTCGTCGGCAAGACGATCCGCGAGGCACTGCCCGAAGTCGAGGAGCAGGGTTTCGTGGCGCTGCTCGACCAAGTGCGCCGCACGGGCATCCCCTATATCGGCTCCGAACAGCTGGTGAAGCTGCAGCAGAAGCCGGATGCGGAGCTCATCGAGCGCTATCTCGATTTCATCTATCAGCCGCTCCTTGGCGAAGATGCCCGCGTCTCCGGCATCTTCGTACAGGGCTATGACGTGACCGAGCGGAAAGAGGCGGAGGATGCCGCGCGCGAGAGCGAGTCCCGCTTCCGGCTGGTCGCCGAGAATGCGCCGGTCATGCTCTGGATGAGCGACGACCAGATGCGCTGCCTCTATCTGAACGCCGCGATGCGCCAGTTCTGGGGCGTGGGCGAAGCCGATGTCTCGGCCTTCGACTGGAACGCCACGATCCACCCAGACGACGTCGCTCCGCTGATGGCCTTCGTCAGCAAGGCGGTCGCCAAGCGCGAGGCCTTCGGCGTCGAGGCCCGCTATCGCAATTCGGACGGCGAATACCGGCTGCTGCATACCGACGCCCGGCCGCGCTTCGATGTGCGCGGCGAATTCCTGGGCATGATCGGCGTCAACAGCGATATCACCGACGCGCGCAGCGAGGAGACGCGGCGCATGGCACTGATCGAGCTCGCAGACTGCATCCGCCAGACCACCGAACCCGCTGAAATTGCTTACGCCGCCGCCGAGATCCTCGGCAAGGCGCTGCATGTCACCCGCGCCGGCTATGGCACGATCGATCCGATTGCCGAGACGGTGACGATCGAGCGCGACTGGAACGTGCCGGGCAATCCGAGCATCGCAGGCACGCTGCATTTTCGGGAATATGGCACCTATATCGACGACCTCAAGCGCAACGAAACCGTCGTCTTCGCCGATGTCGACAAGGACCCGCGTACGGCCGCGACCTCCTATGCGCTGAAGGGCATCGGCGTCCATTCGGCCGTCACCGTGCCACTGACCGAAGAAGGCCAGATCGCCGCCGTCCTCTTCCTCAACAATGCCGTGCCCCGCGAGTGGCCGGAGGTCGAGCTCGATTTCATCCGCGACTTTGCCGAGCGCACCCGCACCGCTGTCGAGCGCCGCCGGGCCGAGCAGGCACTGCAGGAACTCGCCTCGTCGCTGGAAAAGAAGGTCGCCGAACGCAGCGCCGAACTCGACCGCGTCTGGCGCAATTCCGGCGACATCCTCGTTGTCATGCGTCCCGATGGCGAAGTCCGCGCCATCAATCCGGCCTGGTCCGATCTGCTCGGCCACCGGCGCAAGGAAGTTACCGGTCATCATCTCTGCGAGTTCCTTGTCGACGGCGATCCGCCGCTTTTCGATGCAGCGCTGAAGCAGGCTGTATCGGGCGAGGAGATGCAGGGGCTGGAGCTTAGCCTCAACCACAAGAACGGCGGCCAACGCACTGTTTCTTGGCGCTTTTCCTTCGAAAGCAACATGGTCTTCGCCTATGGCCGCGATGTCACCGCCGAGAAGGAACAGGCAGCCGCGCTGCGCGACGCCGAGGAGCTGATCCGCCAGACGCAGAAGATGGAGGCGATCGGCCAGCTGACCGGCGGCGTCGCCCACGATTTCAACAACTTGCTGCAGGTCGTTGCCGGCAATCTTTACCTGCTGAGCAAGGATGTCGGCGGCAACGAGCGCGCCCAGAAGCGCATCGAGCACGCGCTCGCCGGGGTCAACCGCGGCTCGAAGCTCGCCAGCCAGCTGCTCGCCTTCGGCCGCCGTCAGCCGCTGGAACCGAAGGTGGTCGATGTCGGCCGCTTCGTTGCCAATATGGGCGAGATGCTGCGCCGGACGATCGGAGAGGCCATCGAGATCGAGACGATCCGCGCCGGTGGCCTGTGGAACACCTTCGTGGATCCGGTGCAGATCGAGAACGCCATCCTGAATCTGGCGATCAATGCGCGCGACGCGATGGATGGCAGCGGCAAGCTGACGATCGAGGTCGGCAATGCCTCCATCGACGACGACTATGCCCGCAAGCATGTCGACGTGGCGCCCGGCCAATATGTCATGCTGGCGGTCAGCGACACCGGCTCCGGCATGCCGGCGGATATCATCACCAAGGTGTTCGAACCCTTCTTCTCCACCAAGCCGGTGGGCAAGGGAACAGGCCTCGGCTTGTCGATGGTCTACGGCTTCGTCAAGCAATCCGGCGGTCACGTGAAGATCTATTCCGAGATCGGCCAGGGCACGACCGTGCGCCTTTATCTGCCGCGCACGCTGGAGGAAGAGGACCTGCTCGCCGAGGGCGATCATGGGCCGGCGACCGGCGGCAAGGAGACAATCCTAGTTGCCGAGGACGACGAGGAGGTGCGTGCCACCGTCGTCGAGATGCTGGCCGATCTCGGCTACGGTATTCTCAAGGCGAAAGATGCGGCGAGCGCACTGACCGTCATCGAAAGCGGCATCGCGATCGACCTCCTGTTTACCGACGTCGTCATGCCCGGCCCGCTCAAAAGCTCTGAGCTGGCGCGCAAGGCGAAGGAACGGCTGCCTGAGATCGCCGTCCTCTTCACGTCCGGCTATACGGAAAACTCGATCGTCCATGGCGGACGGCTGGATGCCGGCGTCGATCTGCTGTCGAAGCCCTATAGCCGCGATGCGCTGGCCCGCAAGATCCGCCATGTTCTGAACAACCAGCGCCAGCGCAACATGGCCAAGGCCTCCCACCATGAACGCCGGACCACGCCGCAGGAAGCACCGGCCGAGGCGACAGCCCTGCGCATTCTCTATGTCGAGGACGACGCCTTCATCCGCATGGATACGTCGGAAATGCTGCAGCAATCCGGCCATGCCGTCAGCGAAGCGGGCAGCGCCGAGGAGGCCCTGCCGAAGCTCGGCCCCGGCAGCTTCGATATCCTGCTGACCGATGTCGGCTTGCCTGGTATCTCGGGCGCGGAGCTCGCAAAGCAGGCACGGGCGATCGACCCCGGGCTCGCGGTGATCTTCGCCACCGGCAATTCATCGGTCGCTGGCTTCGAGGCGGATGCCGGCGCCATCGTGCTGGTCAAACCCTATAGCCAGGCCGATCTCACGGCTGCCGTTCTGAAGCAGACGCGCTCGCGGTAGCGAGCGCGCCGGTATTTTTCTCAGACCTTCTGCAGCTTCCAGGTCCTGATCTCGAAAGGCATGATATCGGCCCCGCCTTTGCGCTCCATCGGCTCTTCGAGAATGTTCAACGGACCGGATGCCTTCCAGCCCGACGGCAGCGACAGAGAAAGCTTGCCGCGGCGCCCTGCCGGTTCGTAGAGGCGAAGCACAAGCCCCTCGCCTTCTTCCGCAGACTTCAGCCCCGAGAAAGCAACCGGAGTCCCCTCGACCGCGACGGGAGACACCGTGCCGACGGCCAATCCGCTGGCCTCGACCGTCATCAGCGGCTGGTTGAGGTCGAGCGCCTCGTCGAGCACCCCGCCCTCATGCCATGCCCCTTCATGCGGCATCAGCGCATAGGTGAACTTCTGCGATCCCTCGTCGGCGAGCGGATCGGGATAGACCGGAGCACGCACGATGCTCATACCGATGACATTGCCGCGGGCGCTATGGCCGTATTTGGCATTGTTGAGCAGCGCGACGCCGAAGCCCGGCTCGCTGATATCGACGAAGCGGTGAGCCGCCGCCTCGAACATCGCCTGCTCCCAGGAGGTGTTCGTATGCGTGGCGCGCTCGACGACGCCATAGGCGCATTCGAACGTCGCTGTGCGGGCGCTGACGGCAACGGGGTTTAGCGTGCGCAGCAGCGTGCGCCGATCATGCCAGTCGATCTCCGTCTCGATATCGAGCCGCTTTCCATTGGCCGTCAGCACATAGGTATTGGTGACGCGCGAGTTCCGGTAGCGGTGGACGACGCGGATCGACGCTCGCGATGGACCGCTCTCGACCAGCTCGATGCTCTCAGGCGTCTCCAGGCGGATAGCCTTCGCCGTATAGTCGACGTCGACATCCCAGGCATCCCAGTTGCGCGGCTTGTCGGCCGGATAGACCCAGAGCTGGTTCGCCGAACCATCGATGGCCTCGCGGCCGCTCGCCTTGTGAACCAGGCTGGTGACCGAGCCATCCTTGCCGATGACGATAGCAAGATGGTCATTTTCCAGCCCCTGCTTGGTCGCCTTCAGAGCACCTGCCGGCTTCAGGCCATTGCGATCGAACACCGCGACGGAGAGCGGCGCGACGATATCGGCAGACGAGATGACCGTGCCATCGGGAAGTGTCGCATTCAGCGGCCGAGACGACAGTGACGGGTTGACGGCAACGAGAGCGGAGGAGACGCCGCCCTTCGGCAACACGCCGGTGAGTGCATTAAGACCCGCGGCCTGCTCTTGCCGCGCATTGCCGATCACGCCGTCGAGCTCGTGCTCGGCATCGGCATAGACCTCGCGAATGCTCGACCCCGGCAAGATGTCGTGGAACTCGTTTTTCAACACGACGCGCCAGTCGCTTTCGAGGCTGCGCGGCTTCTCCGCCCCCAGCATATGGGCGAGCGAGGCGATGGTTTCGGCGGTGATCAGGGCACGCTCGGCCTGGCGATGCTTGCGCTTGACGCCGCTCTGCGTCGTCAGCGTCGCGCGGTGCAGTTCGAGATAGATTTCCCCATCCCAGACCGGAAGCTGCTTTTCGGACGCGGCCTCATGCGCCCGCTTGTAAAAATCCTCGACCCGTCCCCAGCGCGCCTGCGGGATCGCCGGGAAGTCGCGAAGCTGCACTTCGCGCTCGACCATTTCAGGCGTCACGCCGCCACCGCCATCGCCGTAGCCGACGGCAAGCAGCGACGTATCGTGCTGGGTCTTGCCGCGGAAATTCTTCCAGGTCGGCACGAAGCAATCGGGCTGCACGAAGCCGTTATAGCCATGCATCGGATTGTCGAAGGTGTGGGTCAGAACTTGGCTGCCATCCAGCCCTTTCCACCAGAAGAGGTCAGAGGGGATATGGTTCGTCTCGCTCCAGTTGACCTTGATCGTAAAGAAGCTGTCAATGCCGCCGAGCCTGAGGATCTGGGGCAAGGCGCCTGAAAAGCCGAAGCAATCCGGCAGCCAGCAGACGGTGTGGCGGGTGCCGAACATCTTCTCGAAATAGCGCTGGCCGTACAGCACCTGGCGCGCCAGGCTTTCGCCTGTCGGCATATTGGTGTCGGGCTCGACCCACATGCCGCCGACCGTTTCCCACTTGCCTTCGGCAACCTTTTCCTTGATCCGCTCCAGCAGTTCCGGATCGTCCTCTTCCATCTGCGCGTAATAATGCGCGGTCGACTGGTTGAAGCGGAAATCGGCCGAACGCTCCATCAGCGACAGTGCCGTATTGAAGGTCCGGCGCATCTTGCGGCGCGTCTCGCGATAGGGCCAGAGCCAGGCGAGATCGATATGGGCATGGCCTGTCAGAAGCAGCTCGCCATTCGGCGGGAAGCGCTTCTGCAGCTTTTTCAGCCGGGCCAGCAGCGCATCATGGGCCGATTGCGCCAGACCGCTCTGCTCGTCGTCGAGACCGGCAGGATCGGCCTGCAGCTCCGGCAGCTCCCAGATCTTCTGCTGCATGACAGCGCCAGACGTGCGCGACACATAGGCCGCGGTATCCGAGGGCCAATCGAGCGACGCGAGCGCCTGCTCGGCTGCTTCGAGCAGATAGGGAACCGCCTCATGCTCGCCCAGGACACCAGCGGCCTCGGCGATCTGCCGCAATAGCAGATGCAAGCGGTGCACCGGCTCGTCGAGCCAGATCAGCCGCGCCCTGTTCAGCCTCGGCGCCCGGTTCGGCTCGCCGAAAGGGAAGCGCGCGACACTCTCCGTCGTAATCGAAAACACCCGGTCCTTGACCGGAAATTCCTGGTGATAGGGATCGAGACCGAATGTCTCGGCTTTCCCGCCTGCATAGTTCAGCGTGATCAGGCTCTCGCCGCCGAGATCGAGCTGCAGGCGGATCTTGTCGAGCGGCCAATCGGCCGGCGCCTTTGCCGAAGCCTGGAAATGCACCGTGCCGTTGCGATGCGGCCAGTCCTGACGGTGGGCGATCGGCTCGCCATCGAAGGTCCAGCCATCGATCGAAACACTGCGCCTGTCGCGCCAATGCGCAAGCTCGGCGGTGCGGGCCTTCAGGCTGTCTAGGCGTTGGGCAATGGTCAGAGACATGGCGTGTCCTATCGGAAATGTCAGCAACGGATCATCGGGGAGAACGGGGGATCACGCACAAAAAAGCGCGCCGCGCATCCGTCTCCTCCATCGGATCGCGCCACGCCTCTTAGATTAAGTAACTTTGTTTTCACGTCAAGGACGGATGAGATCGGTTATGGGAGATTTGCGTGAGTGGTGGCATCCGACGCCTCACGGACCCGCGCCTATTCGCTGTCGAACACCTGCTATAAACTCGCTTGCCAAAGAACGAACGACTACTAGCTTTCAGCCGATCTGCACTTCCCGGAGAGGCCGACCCATGCAAAGCCATCGCAAGAGCCTGTTTTTCTCACTCGCTCTGATCGTAGCAGGCGTTCTTGCGTTCTTTCTTTTCCTCTTCTTGACCGGGCACGACCCGGACGAGACGCCGCTGACGCTGATGGAATGGATGCTGGCGGGAGCGCTGATTGCCCCGGGGTTCGCCTATCTCCTTCGGTGGAGAGCGCAGAAGGATCGCTAGCTTCGCTCGATAGCTGAGCCGCTACACACCCGGCGGCACAGTCCCCCTGCTCGCGACGTCATATCCCAATCCGCGGAGCGCGCGGACGAGCGCCTGCGGTCCTTTGGTTTCCTCCACCCTCGTCTCGCCGACGCCTTCCCAGTAGCGGCGCTGCCAGCTGGCGAAGACCGCCTCGAATGCCCTGTAGTCGGCATCGGACATCAGGAAGGGTTCAGGAAAGTGGGCGACGTAGAGTGCGCCTGAATTCATCGATTCCCACTCGATGACGATCGTTCTCAATGCGGCGTCCTCCGGGACTGTGGTTTTGGTGACAATGCCAGCTGTTTCTGGAGGTCGTCCAGCATTGGCCTTTGTCCCTTGAGCATCTTTTCCGCCGCCTGTTCAAGCGAAAACCATCCGGCGCGGTCGACCTCGGGAAAGCGCTTCCTTTTGCCGGATTTCGGTGGCCACTCGATTTCGAATTCTATGCTCTCGATATGATCGGCATCGAGATCGGTTTCGACCGACCAGGCGATGACGATCTTGCCGCCCGGCTGCCTGTATTCGCCGAGCAGGCGAAAGTCGCCTTCGATGACGACACCGAGTTCTTCGCGCGTTTCACGGATCGCCGCCTCGAGGTCCTCCTCTCCTGCTTCGACGATACCTTTCGGGATCGACCAGGCGCCCTCGTCCTTGCGCGCCCAGAAGGGGCCGCCGGGATGGGCGAGCAGCACTTCGGGGCCGCCGGCGGCGGCGCGATGGATGAGTAGGCCTGCGCTACGCACCGCCATCGGATACGCCCTTCACTTCTGGCAGAGCTTGGACATGTTGCGTTCGAGGCCGCGACGCAGCGCGCCGGAGATCTCGTCCTTGAGGCTTTTGACCACGTCGCCGAGATTGCCGCCGGTATCGGTGATCTCGATCGAGCTTTCAGTGGTCTTGCAGGTCGCGAGATCGACATGAACGCTGACATCGGCGGTCGCCGAGAAGCCGCCCTGGACCATGGCATTGTCGGAGGTCTTGCAGGCAAGCGTGCCGCGAACCTTAGCGTCGGCGAGGTTGCCGTTCACCGATAGCTGCAGCTGGTCGATCTTCACATAGTCGAGCTTGTCGACCCCGATCTCGACGCTGACCCCGAAACTCGATGCCTTGGCCTTCAGCGATCGGCAGGGCTGGGCTTCGCCGATGGCGCGCTCAAGCGCATTTGCGGCACTTGCCGGAACGGGGATGGTCATCGGTGCGATCAAGGCCGCGGCGGCAAGCATGTTCATCGATCTTCGCATTGCATTCTCCTCGCAGCAGCGGCCGTTTTGTGAGGCCGCCGTCCTCATCTAGGATTCGCAGGCGCTTGTGCCATAAGCAAGGCGCCAATTGCCCGCATGCGGAGACTTGGAATTCTTCGGCAGGAAATCAGATACTTACGATAGGGTGGGCGTTACTTTCATCACTTTCTCGGCTAAAGAGCAGTGAAGCGCTCAAGGAAGTCGGTCATGCGGTATCTTCGATCAGGGCCGCGGCGTCAGGCCCAGGAAACGGGCGTTGCGCGGGGCAAAACGGTGGGGTTGCGATCCGGAGAGATCGCCGACCGGAATATCCGCGTCATCCTGGAGGCGATCCGGCGGCATGGGCCGCTGACGCGCATGGAGCTTGGCCAGCATTCCGGCCTGACCGGCCCCGGCATCACCAATATCCTGCGCCGCCTCGGCGAAGAGGGACTGGTCATCTCGAACCGGCGCAATGGCGCCGGCGGAGGTCCGACCGCGACGGAATTCGCGCTGCGGCCGGAAGGCGCCTATTCGATCGGCATCCGGGTGCGCGCCCGCCGCAGCGAGGCGGTGCTGATCGATCTCAGCGGCCAGGTCCACGACCGCATCTATTTCTCTCTCGATCCGGCGGCCCCCACGGCATCGGTCAGCGAGGCCATCGGATCGATGATCGAGCGCCATGCCGATCTGCCGATCGTCGGCGTCGGCATTGCCTCAAACATCTGGAGCGAGGCTCAGAGCGAAGAGCTCGCCGCGCTATCCGGCCTGCCGCGGCCGGAGACGGAAAACGAATGCACCGCCGGCCTGCTCGCCGAGCGCACGATCGGCACGCCGGCGCCTGCGGGCGGCCTGGCGATGATCGTGCTCGATGACGACGTGCAGGCGGGATTTCTGGTTCGCGGCGTTCCCTATTCCGGCGTTCATGGCCGCGCCGGCGGTATCGGCGAGATGCGGACCGGGCCGGATAACGTTTCGCTGAACAAGGTTGCCGGTTTCGGCTCGCTTTGCGCTGCGGTCGGCAAGGAAGACTGTGCCCGGCTCCTGTCAGGCGAGGACATTTCCTCGCCCGAGCTGGCGCAATGGATCCGCGATGTCGCGAGCCACCTGCTCGATCCGATCATCGGCATTGCCGGTTTCGTCGCCCCGAGCGTCATCATGATCGGCAGCGATCTGCCGCGCGGAGTCATCGAGGCGCTGATCCATCAGCTGTCGGTGGAGCGCCGCGATACCTCGAAGCGCCCCTTCCTGACACCCTGGATCTCGCCGATGAAACCGGCAAGTTTCAGCGGCGGCGGCGTTGCGCTGGGGGCAGCACTCCTGCCCTTCCTCAACACGCTGCTGCCGCCGGTCTCGGCCTGATCTCAGGCCAGTGCCTCGTCCGTATGGCTGAGGTCGGAAGCGAGCGCCTTGTCCAGAACCTTCTGGATATTGGCAGCCCGCCGGAAGGACGGCTCCTGCGTCTTGCCGGCGCGAACCGCCTGCACGAAACGCTGGTAGTTGGTCTCGACAGGATCGAAGGGAACATCGCGCCAGGTCGCGGTGTGGACGTCCTCGCCGAGGCAGGCGCGCAGCGTCGATTTGCCGGTGTCGTAGATCATCTCGATCGATCCGGTCTCGCCATAGACGCGAAGGCGCAGCTGGTCCATCTGGCCGGCGGCGGTACGGGTTGCCTGGATGGTGCCGATTGCACCGGTGGTGAAATCGACATTCATCGTGAAGCTGTCATTGGCGTCGAGGTCGTACTCCCCGATCTTGTGGCCCGGCGCCTTGTTGAAGGTCTTCAGCCGGGCAAAGACATGCGCCACGTCGAGACCGGAGCCATAAGAGGCGAAGTCGACAATATGGATGCCGATATCGCCGAGTGCCCCGTTCGAGCCGTGCTTCTTGCTAAGGCGCCACAGCCATTTGCTCTCGCTCTTCCAGTCGCCCCAGTGGCGGCCGACCAGCCAGCTCTGCAGATGCGAGGCCTCGACATGCCTGACTTCGCCGATCTCGCCGGCGAGCACCATCTGCCTGCCCTTCTGCAGTGCTGGCGAGTTGCGGTAGGTGAAATTCACCATGCCGACCTTGCCGGATTTCTCGATCGCCTCGGTCATCTCCATTGCCTTGGTGGCGTCGGTCGCCAGCGGCTTCTCGCAGAAGACATGCTTTCCGGCGGCAACCGCCTGCAGCGTCGTCGGGTGGTGGATGCGGTCGGGGGTGACATTCGCCACCGCATCGAATTCGCCCCAGGCAAGCGCGTCCTCGAGCGAGCTGAACTGATGGGCGATACCGTGTTCGCTGCAGAAGGCCGCCAGCCGCTCGGGCACGACATCGACACCGCCGACGACGCTGACGCCTTCGATCTCCTTGAACCGCATGGCGTGCTGATTGGCCATTCCGCCAGTGCCGAGAATGAGTAATCGCATTCTATCCTCCATAGATATCGGGTGCGGCTGCCGCCACGGCAGCCGGGCAAAACACATCCTTTGCGTGTTGCGGATCTCCGCAAAACGCCTTGTCGATCTCGTTGGAAAGTGCGGTTCAGCCCGCCTAGCTTGTATTGAATGTCGCCAGCATCTCATTCCTCCCAAGTCTGGCTTGACATCAAATCAAAGTAACTTAATCTAATTAATGCAGCATGGAATTGAGGAGAGGTCAACTGACCACCAGGCTGTATCCGTTGAAAATGGGGAGGAGACCCATCATGAAGAGAGCGTTCGTCAGCGCATTAGCGCTGAGCACAATGTTATTTTCAGTGCCTGCCGCATTTGCCCAAGAACTGGCGACCAAGGACCGTATCGGCGCTGCCGATGCCCCGAAGACGCTCATCGTGCGGTTGACTAACGATAGTCCCAACAATGCCGACCCGGCGATTGCCGAAGGCTACCAGAAGCTGTTCGTCGAGTTCATCAAGAAGCATCCCGACTGGAAGCTGCAGATGCAGTTCATGTCGGCCGATATCGGCACCGAGCAGGCCAAGATGCTGGAGCAGGCGAAGGCCGGCAACGCGCCCGATTGCGCCGCCGTCGACTCCTTCGTGCTGTCGCAGTTCATGGTCAACAAGGTTCTCGCCGACTTCACGCCCTATTTCTCGAAGGAAGAAATCGACGACCTCTTCCCCTTCATCCGCAGCGGCATCACCGACAAGGATCAGACGATCCGCGCCTGGTGGTGGGACACCGATCTGCGCGTCCTCTATCGCAACAAGTCGATCGTGGCTGATGCACCCCAGACCTGGGACGACCTGAAGAAGGCCGGCATCGCGTCCGTTGGCGAAGGCATGGAAGGTATCCTCTTCAATGCCGGCCGTTATGAAGGCTCGACCTTCGACTGGCTCGCGAACTACTGGGCGCTCGGCGGCAAGCTCGTCGACGATTCCGGAAAACCCGTCTTCGGCGAAGGCGACAACAAGGAGAAATTCCTCAAGGCCCTCAACTATTACAAGGACCTCGTCGATTCAGGCGCTGCGCCGAAGCGTGTCACCACGATCGGCAATTACGACGACCTGAACGCCGCAGCTGCGGCGGGCACCACGGCGCTCTTCATCGGCGGCAACTGGCAATACGCGCAGCTGAAGGCAACGCTCGACGAGGACGAGTTCAAGAACTGGACCTTCTCGCCGATCCCGGGCCCGACCGCCGATCAGCGCTCGACCGGCACAGGCGGCTGGACGATCGCGTCCTTTGCCAAGGACAAGGACAAGGTCGAGATGTGCGCCAACCTCGCCCGCGAGGTCTATATGGGCCCGGCCAACGCGCTGCAACAGCAGCTGCCGACGCGCAAGTCGCTGTTCACGAAGTACGATGTCTTCGCGACCGAGGCCAACAAGACCTTCGCCGATGCCCTGGTGAATGGCCAGGCACGTCCGGGTGCGCCGATCTATCCTGAGATTTCCAACCAGATCCAGATCATGATGGGCGACGTGCTGTCCGGCACCAAGAAGCCCGAAGATGCTCTGAACGCCGCGTTCAACGCGACGCTGGAGGCCTACAAGCGTCTCTAACGATTTGAGATCGCGGCGGCGCCCATGACGGGCGCCGCCGGTCCCGTCAAACCCGGATAGAGAAGCCCTATGAGCCCCATCGCCATCGAGGCTGCCAGCCCGCCTCACAGCAGATCGTTCATGCGCCGTTTCGCCGGGGCGCCCCTGCCCTGGATCATGCCCGTCATCATCGTCATCGGCATTTTCTATCTTTACCCGGTGATCGACGTCTTCCGGCTGTCCTTCACCAATGCGACGCTGATCGGCGATAACCAGGAATATACGTTCGGCTCGATCACCAACGCGCTGAGTTCTCCGCAGCTGCCCGATATCATGTGGGCGACCCTCGTCTTCGTCGGCGGCAGCGTCGTCGGCCAGCAGATCCTCGGGATTGCCGTCGCCGTCGTCGTCGTTCGCGGCGAAAAGCGCGGTTTGTTCGGCACCACTATTCTCAGAACCACCGCCCTCGTCGCCTGGGTCGTGCCCGGCATTGCCGGTGGCATCATCTGGCAGATGCTGTTTTCCGAAGCGCCCTATGGCGCCTTGAACAGTATCCTGCGGATGATGCATCTGCCCGTTGTCGCCTGGCTTTCCGATCCGTCGATCGCGCCCTGGTCGGCGCTGATCTCCAACATCTGGCGCGGCACGGCCTTCTCGATGGTCGTCATGTATGCGGCGCTGAAGGCGATCGATCCTTCACTCTACGAAGCGGCCGAAGTCGATGGCGCCACGGGATCGCAGCAGTTCTTCTTCGTCACCATTCCGCAGCTGCGCGCCGCGATCCTCGTCAACATGATCCTGATCACGATCATGACGCTCAACACCTTCGATGCGATCATCACGCTGACTGGCGGCGGCCCCGGCCGCGCGACCGAGGTGATCTCGCTCTATGTCTTCAACATCGTCTTCAGAAATTACGATCTGTCGGGAGGCAGCGTGCTGTCGGTGCTGATGCTGATCATCAGCCTCGGGCTTGCCTTCGTCTATGCGTCGTTCCTGCCCAAGGAGGAAGAGCAATGAGCAGCAGGCGCACCGGCACCCGCCTCGGCGACTTTCTGAGCTATCTCTTCATGCTGGCGATGTTCGTCTTCTTCGCCGGCCCCCTCAGCTATCTCCTGTCGATGGCGCTTCGCGACCGGCGGGAAATCTATCGCGGCGTCGCCCGCTATATTCCGCACAACCCGACGATGGAGAACTTCGTCACGGTTCTCAACAACAGCTACTTCCCCATCTACCTCTGGAACGGCCTCAAACTCGCCGCCCTCAGCGGCCTCGGGGTGCTGATCGTCGCGTTGCCGGCCGCCTATGCCTTCTCGCGCTTCCAGTTCCGCGGCAAGGGCCTGTCGATGATGGGCCTGCTGCTCTTCCAGATGATCTCGCCGCTGGTCATCATGGTCCCGCTCTACCGCTACATGAACAAGCTCGGCCTGCTCGACACGCATTTCGCCGTGGTCATGGTCTATATCGCGCTCGGCGTGCCGCTCGCGACATGGCTATTGAAGAGCACCGTCGATGGTATTCCGCGCAGTCTCGACGAAGCAGCGATGATCGACGGCTGCAACCGGTTCTCGGTGTTCTGGCGGATCGTCCTGCCGCTCTCGGCGCCGGGCATCGCTTCCGTCTTCATCATCACCGTCATCGCCGGCTGGTCGCAGTTCCTCGTGCCATTTCTGCTGCTGACGCAAAACAACTTGATGCCGATCGGCGTCGGGATCTTTAACTTCCGTGGCATGCAGACCGACTCGTCCATTCAGCTGCTCGCCGCCGCCTGCCTGATCTCCGTCGTACCGGCGATCGTGGCTTTCCTCTCGCTCCAGCGATTGATCCTGGGCGCGATGACAAGCGGCGCGGTGAAGGGATGAGAGCGGCTCTGATGTCGATGGAAGACGAAGGATCGCGATCATGAACCAGACCCCTGATGTCAAGCTCTCCCCCGATCTCAGCGGGGCCAATGTCGAGGATGCAGGCGAGCATAACCGCGCGGTCGTGCTGCGCTGCATCCACCGGCAGGCGCCGATTTCGCGGGCGGAGATCGCAAGACAGACGGGCTTCACCAAGCCGGCGATCGCCCGCATCGTCGACCGCCTGCTTGACGAGGGGCTGATCATCGAGGCCCGCCGCCGCCACGGTTTGCGCGGCCAGCCGGCAATCGAGCTTGAGATCAATCCTGACGCTTTCTTCGCGATCGGCATCAATATCGATCGTGACCATCTGACCATCCTCGCAGTCGACGCCGTCGGCAACGTCCGCGCCCGTGTCCATCACGAAAAGCGCTACATCCTGCCGGCCGAGTTCATGCAGCTGTCGGCGGACGCGATATCGCATTTCCAGCGCAGCCGCCTGATCGATGACGCGCATCTGGCCGGCATCGGCCTGGCGATGCCGGACTGGCTCGGCGAAATCGCCTTTCCCGGCAGGCCCGCCGACTATTGGGAATGGATGGAATTCGATGTGCGCGCTGCTCTGGAGGAGCTGACGCAGCATCCTGTTTTCATCGAAAACGAAACCAACGCTGCCGCACTGGCCGAGCTCGATTACGGGCTCGGCGCCGAGAGCCGCAGCTTCCTCTATATCGCCGTCAACGCCTGCCCCGGCGGCGGTCTCGTTCTCGACGGCAATGGCCATCGCGGCGCCATGGGCCTCAGCGGTGAAATCGGCTGGGTGCCGATCGCCGACGGAAAGGACGAAAGCACGCAGAAGGTTCGCCTGCTCGGCGAGATCTTCTCGCTCTTCTGCCTCTATCAGTTCCTCGCCGAGCATGGGATCAAGGTCAGTGTGCCCCAGGATCTCCTGACGCTCGATACCCGCGGCAAGCGGCTGGTCTCGCAGTGGCTTAAGGAGATGAGCGCGCATCTCGCGGTCGCCGTCCGTCATGTCGGCATGATCGTCGATCCCGATGCCATCCTGGTCGGCGGCCGGCTGCCGATCCGCATGATCGACGAGCTGCTGCGCTATGTGCACGAGCATCTGGACGCCAGCGACGGCGCCCTGCCCTCCATCCACCGCGCCTCGCTCGGCGAGGATGCCTCGGCGATCGGGGCGGCCGCCATGCCGATGGCCGCGGCGCTGATGCTGGCGTCATCGGATGAGGTTCAACGCACCCGTTCACCGCTGAAATACATGGATCGCCTGAACAATTAGCACGGCCGCTGCGGCGGCGCATGGGAGGATTTTGATGAGGATCGGTTTCTATACGTCGACGTTCAACGACCGGCCGCTTGAAGAAGTGGTGGATTTCGCAGCTTCCGCCGGTTTCGATGCCATCGAGATCGATGTCGGCGGACACATCAAGACCCCTGACAGGGTGAAGGCCGCCGTCTCGCTTGCCCGCGAGCGTAATCTCTTTGTCTCCTCGATCACCTATTTCGGCAACCAGCTCGACGCCGACAACGCCAAGCGCAAGGATCTGCGCTCGCGCACCGCGGAATTCGCCCAGGCGATCGGCGAAACCGGCGTGCCGGTTTTCGTCATCTTCCCCGGCCGCAATGACGAGGCCAGCGACGAGGCCAACTACGACGATTTCGCGGCTTACATGAACGGCCTGATCGCCGAGACCGCGTCCAGCGGCCTGACCTTTGCCATCGAGAACTGGCCTGGGCCGAAGGACAATTTCGTCGGTACGACGCCAAAGGGCTACGAGGAGCTCTTCAAGCGCATTCCGGACCGGCGTTTCGGGCTCGAATTCGACCCCTCGCATTTTCTGCGGACGGGTATCGATCCCTATCTGGCGCTGGATGCCGTCAAGGATCGCATCGTCATCCTGCATGCCAAGGACACGGCGGTCGATGCGACCGCGCTGCAGGCGGTCGGCTACCATGGCAAGGGTTGGTGGCGGTACAAGCTGCCGGGCCTCGGCTTGCTCGACTGGTCGAGGTTCCTGAAGCAGGCGCGCAGCTACGGCTTCGACGGCACGATTTCGATCGAGCATGAAGATGCCGCCTATGGCTGGCCGGGCAAGGACCTGGAGGCCCGCAAGGAAGGCGAACGAGTCGGCCTCGGCTATCTCAGAACCGTCTTGGACAAGCTTTGATCGCAGCCTGGGGAGGACGATAATGGCTCATGTTTCAGTCAATAATGCTCGCAAGGACTACGGCGCGTTCAAGGCCATCAAGGGTGTCTCGGTCGATATCCGTGACGGCGAATTCGTCGTCCTCGTCGGCCCGTCCGGCTGCGGAAAATCGACGCTGCTCAGAATGATCGCCGGGCTTGAAGGCATCACGTCGGGCGAAATCCAGATCGGCAAGCATGTCGTCAACGAGCTGGCGCCGAAGGACCGGGACATCGCCATGGTGTTCCAGAACTATGCGCTCTACCCGCATATGACCGTGGCCAAGAACATGGGCTTTTCGCTGCGGCTGAAGCGCATGCCGCGGGCGGAGATCGACAAGCGGGTCGGCAATGCCGCAAAGATACTCGGCCTCGAAAGCCTGCTCGAACGCTATCCGAAGCAGCTTTCGGGCGGCCAGCGCCAGCGCGTTGCCATGGGCCGGGCGATCGTGCGCGATCCCGCCGTCTTCCTGTTCGACGAGCCGCTTTCCAATCTCGACGCCAAGCTTCGCGTCCAGATGCGCTCCGAGATCAAGGAGCTGCATCAGCGGCTGCAGACGACGACGATCTACGTCACCCACGACCAGATCGAAGCGATGACCATGGCCGACAAGATCGTCGTCATGAGGGATGGGCGCATCGAGCAGGCGGGCTCGCCGCTCGACCTCTATGACCGGCCCAACAATCTCTTCGTCGCCGGCTTCATCGGCTCGCCCGCGATGAATTTCATCAAGGGCAGCATGACGGATACGGGCTTCCGCACCGAGGACGGCATCACCCTGCCGAGCGACCGTCGCCCCGCCGACGCGGTGACCTACGGGATCCGCCCGGAGCATTTGCAGCTCGACCCAAATGGCATCGAGATCACCACCGTCGTCGTCGAGCCCACCGGATCGGAAACACTGGTGATCGCCCGGCTCGGCGCGCAGACGATCAGCTGCGTCTTCCGCGAGCGGATCAGAGCGGCGCCCGGCGACATCCTTAAGGTGGCGCCCATTCACGATGCCGTACATCTCTTCGGCGCCGACGAGCAGCGCATCGCCAGCGGCGAAGCCCGGCTCAACTGATAGGGCGTGACAAGCCGCTGATAATTTGCGATGACCGTGGTGTTGAGAGACAGGGGCGTTCGCCGAAAGGCGGGCTGAGAAGTACCCTTCGAACCTGAACCAGATAATGCTGGCGGAGGGAGTCGCTCGAGGCCCTTCGCTTCCATGTGCCTGGCCTCCCGCGTCTTGCCCCGCCCCAAAAGGGACGCAAGATGACGACTTCGAGATCACCCGGGCAATTGCTGACTGCGCTGCGCGCCGCGCCGCCGCTCGTTCAATGCATCACCAACTATGTCGCGATGAATATCGCCGCCAATGTCGTGCTGGCCGCGGGCGCCTCGCCCGCCATGGTGCATGCGGAGGAGGAAGCCGGTGAATTCGCCGCATTCTCCGGTGCACTGACCATCAATATCGGCACGCTCTCGCCCGCCTGGGTCAGCGGCATGAAGCAGGCGGCGAAGGCTGCTGCGCGCAATGGCAAACCCTGGGTTCTCGATCCCGTGGCGCATTACGCCACCGGCTTCCGCCGCGAAAGCGTCGCGGCACTTCTCGACCTCAACCCGGCGATCATCCGCGGCAATGCATCCGAAATCATCGCGCTGGCCGGCAGCGAGAGCCGTGGCCAGGGCGTCGATAGCCGCGATCCCGTCGAGCAGGCGGAAGGGGCCGCCCGCAGCATCGCGGCGCAATATGGCGCCGTCGTCGCGGTCACAGGCCCGGTCGACTTCGTCACCGATGGCACCCGCGCCGTTCGCATTTCCGGCGGTTCGCCGCTGATGCCGCAGATCACCGCGCTCGGCTGCTCGCTGACCTGCCTGACCGGCGCCTTCGCCGCGGTCGCCTCTGACGAGACCTTCGATGCGACGGTCGCCGCTCTCGCAATGTTTGCCGTTGCCGGCGAACAGGCGGCACAGGAAGCCAAGGGCCCTGGCTCCTTCTCCTGGCGTTTCCTCGATGCGCTTGCCGCGCTCGATGGTCCGGCGCTCGACGCCGCAGCAAGGATCAGCCAGGCGTGAAGAGCTTCGACCTCTCCCTTTATCTCGTCCTCGACCCGGAGCTCTGCGCCGGGTACGGGCTTGTCGAGACCGCCCGCGCAGCCGTCGCCGGTGGGGCGACCATCGTGCAGCTGCGCGACAAGACGGCGACTACCCGGCAGATGATCGAGACGGGCCGGGCACTGCAGCGGGTCCTGTCAGGAAGCGGAGCACTGCTTGTCGTCAATGACGACGTCGAAGCGGCAATCGCGCTCAACGCCGATGGGCTGCATATCGGCCAGGAAGACCTCGCCGCCGCCGAGGCCCGCCGCCGCATCGGGCCTGATATGATTCTCGGCCTCTCCGTCGAGACGCCTGAACTTGCCGCAGCCGTAGATCCCGCGATCGTCGACTATGCGGGGATCGGCCCCGTTTTCGCGACGGCGACCAAGCCGGATCACAAGCAACCGATCGGCATCGCAGGTCTGGAGGAGCTGGTTCGTGTCTGCCCGGTTCGCTCAGTGGCAATCGGCGGCCTGAAGGCGGAACATGTGGAGCCAGTGCTCGCAACGGGCACGGAAGGGCTTGCGGTCGTCTCGGCGATCTGTGGCCAGCCGGATCCGCAAGCGGCGACGGCTGCAATCGCCGAACGCATCAGAAAGGCAGGACAATGATCCGCAACGTTCTCTCGATCGCCGGCTCCGACCCATCGGGCGGCGCCGGCATCCAGGCCGACCTCAAAGCATTCTCCGCCCGCGGCACCTATGGCATGGCTGTGCTGACGGCCCTGACTGCGCAGAACACCACCGGCGTTTCAGCAGTGCAGACCGTCTCGCCGGATTTCGTCGCCGAGCAGATCCGCATGGTCTTTGCCGATGTCCGCGTCGATGCCGTCAAGATCGGCATGATCGCCAATGCCGGGATCGCGGAGGCAATTGCCGATGCGCTGCATCCGCATCGCGGCATCCCGCTGGTGCTCGACCCCGTAATGATCGCCAAGGGCGGCGCCGCCCTCCTCGATATCGCCGCGATCGGCGCGCTCACCGACCGCCTTCTGCCGCTGGCAACGATGCTGACCCCGAACCTCCCCGAAGCGGCGGCGCTGCTCGGCGAGGACCACGCCCAAGACCGCGATGCCATGCAGCAGCAGGCGCGCAAACTGCTGGATCGCGGACCGCGCATGGTACTGTTGAAAGGCGGCCATCTCGGCGGCACTGACAGCCCCGATGTGCTGGCAAGCGCCGGCCATATTACCTGGTTCGAGGCTCCAAGGGTTCCGACGAAGAACACACACGGCACCGGCTGTACGCTGTCGAGCGCCTTGGCGGCCGAGCTTGCAAAGGGCAAGACGCCGGAGGCAGCGGTCGCGATCGCCAAGCGCTATCTCGCCGATGCCGTTGCGGCTGCAGAAACGCTCACCGTCGGTTCCGGCCATGGCCCGGTCCAGCATTTCCACGCGCTCTGGGACAAGGCCGATCTCTGAGGTTCAGACCTTCGGCTTCTTGTTCTGCGGATAGATCGTCTCGCCCTTCGCCAGCATCTCGACGAAGGCCGCGATCTTCCGCTCGCGGCCCGCCGGCGTCTTCATATTGTGCACGCGGAAGGCAAGCGCGAAGCGGTTTTGCGCGCTGAGCGCCGCAAGCATCGCCTTGGCCTTGGGATCGGCGTCGATCGCCGTCTGCAGATCCTCGGGGATCTTCAGGTCCTTGCCGCTGCCATAGGCCCGGTCCCACCGGCCATCCGCTTTCGCGGCTTGGACCTCGCGAAGGCCGTGCTCGGTCATTCGTCCCTCCTCGACGAGGCGGGCGACATTGTTGACGTTGATCTGGCTCCAGATGCTCTTCCTGCCGCGCGGCGTGTAGCGCTGGAGATAGCTCTTCTCGTCCAGGCTTTTCTTCACCGCATCGATCCAGCCCCAGCAGAGCACAGCGTCGATCGCCTCGACCGGCGTGATCGACGGCAAGCCGGATGCGACCTTGAAGATGCGGATCCAGACCTCGCTTTCACGGTCGTGATGCGCGGCCAGCCAGTCGTAGAAATCCTGCTTCGTCTTGAATTCGCGAACCTTATCCGGATCGACCTTTATCGGCGCCAACCGTCTGCTCTCCCATGATGCCGTGCCGCGGCCATGGTAACGGCCGCGGCAGAAACGGCAACATCAGGATTTGACCGCGCCCGCCGTCAGGCCGGCGATGATGTGTCTCTGGGCCAGGAAGAAAACGATGACGGTCGGCATGATCGTCAGGGTGATGAAGGCGAGTACCAGCTGCCATTCGGTGCCGAACTCGCCGCGATAGACCATGATGCCGAGCGGCCAGGGATATTTCGATTCCGAATTCAGCATGATCAGCGGCAGGATATAGCTGTTCCAGCTGCCGACGAAGGAGATGATGCTGACGGTGGCGATGATCGGCCGTGACAGCGGCAGCGAGATGTACCAGAAGAAGCGCATGTAGCCGCAGCCATCGACGAATGCCGCCTGGAACAATTCTTCCGGAAGGTTGCGAAAATAGTTTCTAAAAAGCAGGATACTCATCCCGAGCCCGAACGCCACCTGCGGCAGCACCACGCCCCAATAGGTGTCCAGCAGTCCGAGATCGCGGATGCGGATGAAGAGCGGCAGGATAGCCGTCGCCGCAGGGAACATCAGGCCGAGCAGGAAGTAGTTCAACAGGAAGGACGAGCCGAAGAAGCGCACATGCGCGAAGGTGAAGGCCGCCATCGACGAGACGATCAGCGTCAGCGACACTGTGAGGACGGCGATGACCAGCGAATTGAAGATCTGCAGCCAGTAGCGCTCGCCGAACAGGATATCCGTATAGTTCGACCATTGCCATGTGGCGGGCAGGCCGAAGGGATTGACGCGCAGGTCGCCGAGCGTCTTGAAGCCGCCGAGGGCCGTCGTCAGCAGCGGGATCAGCACGAGGGCGGCGATGAGGGTCAACGAGACGTAGAGATAGACCTTCGTCGTCGCGGGCATGCGAATGGTGTCGGTCGTATCAGTCATTGCGCATGAATATCCTTTTGTAGCCGAAGGCGAGCGTGACGCAGATGATGAACAGCACGACGCCGACGGCGCTGCCGAGGCCGACCTGCATGCGCATGACGCCGTAGGTGTAGAGGAAGGTCACCATGGTCTGCGTCGAGTTCGACGGTCCGCCGCCGGTGAGCGGCATGATCATGTCGAAAAGCTGCAGGGAGCCGATGACGGCGAAGAAGATCGAGAGCCTGAGCGTCGAGCCGAGCAGCGGCAGCGTGATGTAGCGGAATTTTTGCCAGCCGGAGGCGCCGTCGATATCGGCAGCCTCAAGCACGTTCTTGTCGACCGATTGCAGCCCGGCGATGAACAGCATCATGTGGAAACCGAAATATTTCCAGACGACGACGCCGAGCACCGCATAGATCGCCACGTCCTTGTCGGCGAGCACATAGGGATTGGCCATGCCGAAGAAGCCGGCAATGGCCGCGAACAACCCGTAGTCGCCGTCATAGACGAAGCGCCAGATCAGGCCGGCGGCGACATCGGCGAGAACATAGGGCAGGAAGAAGATCAGCCGGTAGGTCACGACGCCGGGGATGCGATGCGCCAGCATCGTCGACAGCCAGATCGCCAGCGGCACCTGGATGGCGATGGAAACGACGATGATCAGGCCGTTGTTGATCAGCGCCTGGCTGAAGGCGGCATTGCGGAACAGAACCTGGAAATTCTTGAGCGCGATATATTCGGTCGGCGTGCCGTAGCCGTTCCACTTGTAGAGGCTGTACCAGGCCGCCTCGCCCATCGGCATGATGACGAAGAGCGTGAAGAGGATCAGCGCCGGCGGCAGGAAGAGCAGCAGCACCGCCCAGCGGTCATGCGCGATCGAACTGCGGTTCTTTCGGGCGGCCTTGCTAGGCGGCGCGGTCCGAACGCCTGATGAAACGGAAATCTCAGCCATATGTCCTGCCTTCGCATGCGCGTGTCATATCCCGGCGCCACGCGGCGCCGGGAGTGCTTGCTGGGAGGCTTATTGCTCGAGTTCGAACGCGTCCTGAATCTGCTGGGCACCATCCTTGGAGCTCATCTGGCCCGAGACGATTTCGACCGAGACATCATTGACGACGCGGCCGACGGCAGCGCCAAGATCCTGGTCGAAGAAGTTCTGGTGCCAGGTGGACCCAGCCAGCTGCTTGGCGGATTCGCCGAGTAGCGGGTTGACGACCCCATCATCGGCACCGACCGCGACCGGCAGCAGCATGGCGTTCTTTGCCATCTCGCGTTCGTTGTCGGCGTTGGTCAGGTAAGCGAGGAAGTCGAGCGCTTCCTTGGATGCCTTTTTGGTCACCGCCCAGCCGTTCAGGCCGCCCAGCGTATCGGTTGCCTTGCCGGCACCGCCTTCGACGGTCGGGAAGGCGAAGCGGCCGATATTGTCGGGGGCGAGCCCCTTGCCATCGCCGGCATTCTTGCGCTGGTTGGCTTCGGTATTTTCAAAGCCGAGGATCATCGCCGCCTTGCCGTCGCCGAAGACGCCGAGCGCCTGCGGCCAGGTCACGCCGAGATAGGCGGGCTGGAAAGGCTCCAGCTTGCCGAGTTCGATAAGATCGTCGCCGGCCTTGATGATGGCGGGATCCAGGAAGCCTTCGCCCTCGCCCTTCTTGGCGGCATCGAAGACCTTCTGGCCGCCTTCGCGCATGACGAGGTAGCTCCAGTAGAAGTGGATCGGCCACTTCTCGCCGCCGCCACCGGCGATCGGCACGACGCCGGCATCCTTCAGCTTCTTCACCGCATCGAGGAAGTTCGCCCAGCTCTTGATATCCTCGGCCTTCACGCCTGCCTTGGCGAAGAGCTCCTTGTTGTAGAAGAAGCTGACCAGACCGACCTTGTAGGGAACCGCCCAGACCTTGCCGTCAAAGGTCATGCCGTTGACGGAGGCCGGGGTGAACTGGTTGCGCAGCTTGCCACCGTCAGCGTCAAGCGCGGGGGTAACCTCCTGCAGCGCGCCGGTCTCCGACTGCTGTTTCAGGACGCCGCCGCCCCAGGTGTAGAAGAAATCGGGCACGTCGTCCGACTGCAGAAGCGTCGGCAGCTTGGCCTTGAAGGCCTCGTTTTCCAGGAACTGCATCTGGATATCGACATCGGGGTGCAGCTCTTCGTATTTCTTGACGATCTCTTCCCACTTCGCCACGAATTTCGGATCGAGCTCCAGATGCAGCCATTTGACGACCGTTTTGGCCGAGGCGGCACCGGCGCCGAGCATCAGCGAGACCCCTGCGGCGGCGGCCAGAAATGCAATGCGCTTGCCGCGAAGGGCCAGGCCCTTGTGCATATACGTCATGATTTTCCTCCCAGGGGAACTGTCCTCACCAATTTTTCCCCAATGCGGAATAATTCAATGGAGCTTGGCCCGATTGTCAACCCGACCGCCTGATTTTTTGCCGATCGCGCTTGACAGTGGGCGGGATGTGCCTGTTATTTAATTCGCACCCCGACGAAATTATGTGGCTGTTTCGGCCAGAGATGCGATTGCCCGGCTAGTTTTTCATGAAGACCGCAGATCCCGAATTGATGCGTGCAATCAATCGCTTGAACGTGCTGGACACGATCCGGCGCCACGGGCCGATTTCGCGCGTGGAGATCAGCGAGCGCACCGAACTGTCGACGACAACCGTCTCGGCGATCACCGCGTCGCTGCTCGACGACGGCCTGATCCTGCCACGCCACGAAGGCGATATCCGCAACGAGGCGGCGCGCGGCAGGCCGCGCGTCATGCTGGAACTGAACCCGGATGCCGCCCGCGTCGTCGGCGCCAAGATCGCCGCCAACCGGATGATCTTCGTCGTCACCGATTTTCGCGGCGATGTGCTGTCGAAGCTGACGCTTCCGATCCGGATCGACCGGCAGCCGATCGCCGTCATCGCCGATCTCGTGGAAGACGGCGTGCGCCGCTGCGTTGTCGATGCCGGGCTCTCGCTCGAGGATGTCGATACTGTCTGCCTCGGCCTTCCCGGTGTCATCGAGCATCGCACCGGCCATGTCCGCAGCAGTCCGATCTTTCGTGAGGTGAATGTCGATTTCGCAGCCGAGATGACGGCGCGGCTTGGCACATCGACGATCGTCGAGAGCGACGCCCATGCGATCACGCTTGCCCATCACTGGTTCGGCAAGGCCCGTGATCTCGAAGACATGGTGTTGATTTCGCTCGAACAAACGCTCGGGCTCGGGGTGCTGCACGGCAACCAGCTGTTCCGCGGCGCCGGTGGCCTCAGCCACAATCTCGGCGACCTCGTGCTCGGCATGGGACCGCAGGGAACGGTCCGGCTTTCGACACAGGCAGGCGAGAGCGCCATCCTCGGCGACCAGCAGGCGGATGGCCGGTTTGCCGAAGCGATCCGTCTCGGCCGCGGCATGACCCATGCCCAGGCGCTGATCAAGGCCGAGGACAACACGCTGATCGCCTCGGCGATCCGCGCCGGTGAAGCCGTGGGGCTGACGATCGCCAATATCGTCACGCTATTCGCGCCGCCGCGCGTCATCCTCGTCGGCTCCAGCTTGGCGCTCGGCGAACCGTTCCTGAACAGCCTGCGCGATGCCTATGCGGTGGCGATCCCGCCGTCGCTGAAGGGCGTCACCGAACTCGTCTTCGACGATTCCAGCGACGATTTCTGGGCGCAGGGTGCTGCCGCCGTCGCGCTCTACGAACTCTATGAATCGCCCTGGAGCACCACGGGGCCGGCGCTCTAGGGCGCTGACAACAGAATATCCATCGGGAGGAAAGCATGGACAAGGTCGGTATCGGCATCATCGGATGCGGCAATATTTCGGGCGCTTATCTGAAGGCAATGGCCTCCTTCCCGATCCTCGACATCAGGGGCGTGGCCGATCTGAACCGCGAACTCGCCGATGCCAAGGCCGCCGAATTCAATGTTCCCGCAAAAAATATCGATGAGCTCTTCGCCGATCCGAAGATCGAGATCATCGTCAATCTGACTGTGCCGAAGGCCCATGTCGCCGTTGCGCTGCAGGCGCTTGAGGCAGGCAAGCACACCTATTCCGAAAAGCCGCTCGGCATTAATTTCGCGGAAGGGAAAAAATTGGCGGAGGCCGCCAAGGCCAAGGGTCTGCGGATCGGCGCAGCACCCGACACCTTCCTCGGCGGTGGCCATCAGACGGCCCGCACACTGATCGACAAGGGTGTGATCGGCCAGCCGGTCGGCGGCACCGCCACCTTCATGTGCCCCGGCCACGAGCGCTGGCATCCGAACCCGGCCTTCTATTATGAGGTCGGCGGCGGCCCGATGCTCGATATGGGCCCCTATTACATCACCGACCTCGTCAATCTCTTCGGCGCGGTGGCGCAGGTCGCGGGCTTTGCCGTCTCGCCGCGCAAGGAGCGCGTCATCACCAGCGAGCCGCGAAACGGCGAAAAGATCCCGGTTCACGTGCCGACCCATGTCGCAGGCGTCATGGCGTTTGCGAACGGCGCGGTCGTCCAGATCGGCATGAGCTTCGATGTCGCGGGACATAAGCATGTGCCGCTGGAAGTCTACGGCACCGAGGGCACGCTGATCGTGCCGGATCCGAACCACTTCGGCGGCGAGGTGCAGTTCTTGAAGAAGGGCGGCAGCTTCGAGCCGCAGGACCTGACCTCGCCTTACGCCGACGGCAATTACCGCTCGATCGGCGTCGCCGATCTTGCCCATGCCATCCGCTCGAACCGGCCGCACCGCGCCAATGGCAGCCTAGCGCTGCATGTGCTCGAGGTCATGGAAGCCTTCCATACGGCGTCCGAGAGCGGCCGCACGGTCACCATCACCACGGCAACCGAGCGGCCCGCGCCGCTCTCGGAATCGCTCGTCGACGGGCGGCTCGCCAAGTAATTTCAGGAGGAATGGAAATGCGTGAAGCACTGATCGTCTGGGGCGGATGGAGCGGCCACGAGCCGCAGGAATGCGCCGCCATCATCAAGGACATGCTCGAAGAGGACGGCTTCAAGGTCTATGTCGAGCACAGCACCGAAGCGTTTGCCGACCCGTCGGTGCATGACCTCAGTCTCGTCGTGCCGATCGTGACGATGTCGAAGATCGAGAAGGAAGAGATCAAGAATCTCGCGGCCGCCGTCGAAAATGGCGTCGGCATCGCCGGTTATCATGGCGGCGCCGGCGACAGCTTTCGCGAGTGCGTCGAATACCAGTTCATGATCGGCGGCCAGTGGGTGGCCCATCCCGGCAATATCATCGACTACAAGGTCAATATCACCCGCCCGGACGATCCGGTCATGGAGGGGATCACCGATTTCCCTTACACGTCGGAGCAGTATTACATGCATGTCGACCCCTCGAACGAGGTGCTGGCGACGACGACTTTTACCGGCGACCACGCCTACTGGATCGATGGAGTCGTCATGCCCGTCGTCTGGAAGCGCAAATATGGCAAGGGCCGGGTCTTCTATTCCTCGCTCGGCCACCAGGCCAAGGAATTCAGCGTGCCGCAGATGAAGACCATCTTCCGCCGCGGCGCCAACTGGGCAGCCAGGTAAATATCTGATCTTTCGCGTTTCTTTAATGGCCCGGCCCTGCGCCGGGCCATTTTCATTGGGCGCGGCACGGCGCGGCCTTCTGTCATCCGCCAGATTCCCTGTTGACAAGACTGATCGAAATCGCGAAGTCTATGTCATTAAAAGGGGATACATTCCGTAATAACGGAATATACGGAGGATCACAGGTGCCCGACCTGCTGGTGAGCTTATATTCGAAAAAGCTCGACGAACTCAAATCAAAGGCGGTTGAAACCGGTGTCAAAATCCGGCCTGCCTTGCCGCCGGAAATGCATGTCGTCACCTCCTGGGTCCGCGAACATTTCAGCGAGAACTGGGCAAGCGAAGTCACCGTCGCCTTTTCCCGCCAGCCGAATGCCTGTCTCATCGCCGTCGAGGACGGAAAGCTGCTCGGCTTTGCCTGCTACGACACGACTGCCCGCGGTTTCTTTGGCCCGACAGGCGTTGCCAGGGAGGCCCGCGGCAAGGGCATCGGCCTGGCGCTGTTTTCCGCCTCCCTGCAGACCATGAAGACCCTCGGCCACGCCTACGCCTTCATCGGCGATGCGGGGCCTGTCGATTTCTACGCCAAGACCGCCGGCGCCGTGCCGATCCCCGCGCCCGACAAGGGCGTTTACGAAGGCATGCTCAGAAGCGCGCCGAAGACCTGACATTTCAAGACCGGAGCATAAAGAGTGTCCAAGACCCCCCTCGCCCTTTTCGTCGGCATGCCGAACCCTACCCTGTCGGACGACGAATTTGCGATGTTTCGCGAAACCAATCCTCTCGGCCTCTTCGTCGGCCGCCGCAACCAGAAGAACCCGGAACAGGTCCGTATCCTGATCGAGCGCTTCCGCGAAGCCGTCGGCCGCGACGACGCCCCTGTTTTCACCGACCAGGAAGGCGGCCGCGTTCAGCATCTCGACGCCGGCCCCTGGCCGCTGTTCCGCAGCTTCGGCGCCTTTGCCGAGCTCGCCGGACGTGATTTCGAACTCGGCAAGCGTGCCCTTCGTCTTTCCTCCCAGGCCATGGGGGCGATGATGACGGAACTTGGCCTTTCGAGCGGCTGCTCGCCGGTGCTCGATCTCGTCTTTTCGACGACGAGCGCCGTCATCGGCGCCCGCTCCTTCGGCCCGGATCCAGATTTCATCGCCGCCCTCGGCCGCGAGGTCGTCGATGGCCTGCTCGAAACCGGCAACATGCCTGTCATGAAGCATATCCCGGGCCACGGCCGCGCGACGCTCGATTCCCACAAGGAACGCCCCGTTGTCGACGCCTCCCGCGAAACGCTCGAAGCGACCGATTTCAAGCCTTTCGTGGCGCTGAAGGATACGCCCTGGGCCATGGTCGCCCATGTCGTCTATTCGGCCTATGACAAGGAGCTGCCCGCCTCCATCTCGCCGGTCATGCATGACGTGATCCGCAAGGACATGGGCTATGAAGGCGTGCTGATCTCCGACTGCATTTTCATGGAATCGCTGCAGGGTACCATGCCGGAGCGCGTCGCTCAGGTTCTGGACGCCGGTTTCGACATCGCGCTCCACAGCCATGGCGACATCCCGGAAAGCGAAGCGGCCGCCAAGGCCGCCCGCCCGCTGACCGACGCAGCGATCGCCCGCATCGAGGCCGGCAAGGCCCGTCTCGGCAATCTCAAGATCGACGTCCGCGCCGCCCATGCGGAAGTCGAGGACATGTTCAAGACCGTGCTGGCCGCCTGACCAGCACGTATCGCGAAGTAACCAAGCAAGGGGAATAAAGTGAAAAAATACATATTCGCCGCCGCGACAGCTCTGTCACTGCTGTCCGGCACCGCCATGGCGCAAACCGTTTTGACCGCGAACATCGAACCGGCAACGACCTGGGTGCGCAATTTCAACCCGTTCAACCAGACGTCCTCGCGCCAGTCGACGCTCGACTTCATCTACGAGCCGCTCGTCATCTTCAACCGCTTCGACAGCAACAAGCCGGTCTATCGCCTCGCCGAAAGCTTCAAGCAGTCGGATGACCTGAAGACGATCGAATTCAAGCTGCGCGACGGCCTCAAGTGGTCGGACGGCAAGCCGCTGACCTCCGCAGACGTCAAGTTCACCTACGAATACCTGAAGAAGTTCCCGGCGCTCGATTTCGTCAGCATCTGGAGCTTCATCACCGGCGTCGAGGCCGTCGACGGCCAGACCATCCGCTTCACGCTGAAGGACCCGAGCTCGCTCGCTGCCGAGCAGCTGTCGCAGCTGCCGATCGTTCCTGAGCATGTCTGGAAGGACGTTGCCGATCCGGTCACCTTCGCCAACGAAAACCCCGTCGGCAGCGGCCCGCTGACCGAAGTTCCGCGTTTCACCGGCCAGACCTACGACCAGTGCCGCAACCCGAATTACTGGGATGCCGCGCACCTGAAGGTCGACTGCATGCGCTTCCCGCAGCTCGCCGACAACAACCAAATCCTGACGGCGACCGCCGACGGCACGCTGGATTGGGGCGTCTCCTTCATTCCTGACATCGACAACGTCTATGTCTCCAAGGACCCGGACCACTATCACTACTGGTATTCGCCGAGCAGCATGGTCGCCTTCCTGTTCAACCAGGAAACAGCGAACGAAGCCAACAAGAAGGCGTTCAACGACGTCAAGTTCCGTCGCGCGGTCTCCATGGCGCTCGACCGCAAGACGATGATCGACGTTGCCGGCTATGGCTACCCGACGCTGAACGAAGACCCGGGCCTGATGGGCGAGCTCTACAAGAGCTGGGCTGACCCGTCCGTGAAGGCCGACTTCGGCAAGTTCGCCGCCTATGACGCCGACGCCGCAAAGGCCCTGCTCGACGAGGCCGGCTACAAGGACAAGGACGGCGACGGCTTCCGCGACAACCCGGATGGTTCGAAGATCTCGTTCACGATCATCGTTCCGAATTCCTGGACCGACTGGATCGACACCGTCAACATCGCCATCGAAGGCATGCAGGCGGTCGGCATCGACGCCAAGATCGAGACCCCCGAGGAAGCCGTCTGGACCTCGGACCTGATCGAAGGCAAGTTCGACGCCGCGATCAACAGCCTGCCGGCATCCTCTTCGCCCTACTATCCCTACAAGCGCGCCTTCAGCGCTTCGGACAAGGGCAAGACGCGCTTTACGGCGCAGCGCTGGTTCAGCCCTGAAGTCGAAGACCTCGTCACCCAGTTCACGCACACTGCCGATCTCGACAAGCAGAAGGAAGCGATGAACAAGGCTCAGCGCATCGTCGCCGAGAACCTGCCGATGATCCCGGTCTTCAACAATCCGAACTGGTATCAGTACAACACCAAGCGCTTCACCGGCTGGTCGACCAAGGAGAACCCCTTCGTCAATCCGTCCATCTCGCGCACCAACCCCGCTCGCCTTCTGAACCTGCTCGCCCTCGAGCCGGTCAAGTAAGCAACGGAGCTTCGGGAGCGGCTACCCCTCGGCCGCTCCCGATTTCACGGAGTTTCCATGGCTTTCCTGTTACGCCGCCTGGCCTTCTATCTGGCAGCCTTCATCGCGGCGGCGACGATCAACTTCTTCCTGCCGCGCCTGATGCCGGGTGATCCAGTGCAGATCATGTTCTCCAGCGCCGGCGCCGAATTGCCGCCCGAGAGCCTGAACGCGCTGAAGCTCACCTTCGGCTTCGTCGATGGCCCGCTCTGGCAGCAATACCTGACCTATCTCGGCAGCATCTTCACCGGCGATCTCGGCCGGTCGATCAAGTATTTCCCGTTGACGGTCACCTCCGTGCTAGGGCACGCGCTCGTCTGGACCGTCGGCCTGATGGGCAGCGCCACGATCATCAGCTTCACGATCGGCAGCTTCCTCGGCATTCTCGCCGCATGGCGCCGCGGCAGCGCTTTCGACGTCATCGTCTCGGTCGTCGCGATCTTCGCGACCTCGGTTCCCGCCGTCGTCACCTCGCTGATCGTCGTTTTCATCTTCGGCTTCACGCTCGGCTGGTTCCCGAATGGCTATGCCGCCGATCCGTCGCTCGATCCGGCCTTCACGCTGCAATATATCGGCAGCGTCCTCTATCACGCCTTCTTGCCGATGATGACGCTCTGCGCCGTTATGACCGGCGGCTTTGCGGTGACCATGCGCAACAACATGATCAACCTGCTCGGCGAGGACTATATCGTCATGGCCCGTGCCAAGGGCCTCTCCGACCGGCATGTGATGATCTGGTATGCCGCTCGCAACGCGCTGCTGCCGACCGTCTCGTCGCTGGCGATCGCCATCGGCACCATCCTCGGCGGCTCGCTGGTCACCGAGGTCGTCTACAACTACCCGGGCATGGGCAACATCCTCTATCAGGCGATCCTGGCGCGCGATTATCCCGTCATCCAGGGACAGCTGCTGATCATGACCACGACCATGCTGGTTGCCAATTTCATCGTCGATGTCAGCTATGTGCTGCTCGATCCGCGACTGAAGGGAGCGTGACATGAAGACCCTCATTTCCGGGCTCCTGCGCAATCGCAAGGCGCTCGTCGGCGTCGCCATCATCCTGTTCATCATCATCGTCGCCATCGCCGCGCCGCTGATCACGCAATATGACCCGACGGCCCGTACCGGCCGGCCGCACCAGGCGCCGTCGCTCGATCATCTGCTCGGCACGACGCGCATCGGCCAGGACGTGTTCTCGCGGCTGATCTACGGCGCGCGCACCTCGCTTGCCGTCGGCTTCGGCGCCGGCCTGCTGATCACCATCGTCGGCACCGCGCTTGGCATCATCGCCGGCTATCGCGGCGGCAAGACCGATGAGGTCATCAGCTTCTTCACCAACATGGTGCTCGTCGTTCCGAACCTGCCGCTGCTCCTCGTGCTCGCCGCCTTCATCGGCCAGGCAAGCCCGCTCGTCATCGCGCTGATCCTCGGCGGCACCTCCTGGGCCTGGGGCGCACGCGTCACCCGCGCCGAAACGCTTTCGGTGAAGCAGAAGGATTACGTCAAATCGGCCGAAACGATGGGCGAGCCGCAATGGCGCATCATGATGTTCGAGATCTTCCCGAACGTCATCTCGATCGTCGGCATCAACTTCATCGGCAGCGTCATCTTCGCGATCATCACCGAAGCGACGCTGGAATTCCTCGGCCTTGGTGATCCCAAGGTCGTGTCCTGGGGAACCATGCTCTACAATGCACAAAAGGCATCCGCCCTTTCGGTCGGCGCCTGGTGGGATATCCTGACGCCCTGCTTTGCTCTGGCACTGCTCGGCATCGGCATGTCGCTTCTGAATTTCGCGGTCGACGAGGTCGCCAATCCGCGGCTTCGCACCGGTGGCCAGCTCGGCCGCTGGAAGGCGCTGATCCGCACCGGGGAGGGCCGCCTGTGAACAAGCCGCTTCTCTCGGTCAAGAACCTGACCATCGACTATATCGGCGAGGAAAAGGACTTTCGCGCCGTCGACGATGTGAGCTTCGACGTGGCCCCCGGCGAGGTCTTCGGGCTCGCCGGCGAATCCGGCTGCGGCAAGAGCACCATCGCCTTCGCCATCAGCCGCCTGCACAAGCCACCGGCGCTGATCCGCAAGGGCAGCGAAATCCTTCTCGCCGGCCGCGACGTGCTCGATCTCGACAAGCAGGCGCTGGCCGATTTCCGTTGGCGGGAAGTCGCCATGGTGTTCCAGAGCGCCATGAACTCGCTGAACCCGGTGCTGCGCATCGAGGACCAGTTCTACGACGTGCTGAAGACCCACAAGGGCATGACCAAGGCGCAGGCGCGCGAGCGTGCCGCGGAGATGCTCAGGCTCGTCGATATCCCCCCGGACCGGATGCGCAACTATCCGCACCAGTTTTCCGGTGGCATGCGCCAGCGCATCGTCATCGCCATCTGCATGGCGCTCGATCCCAAGCTGGTCGTCATGGACGAGCCAACGACGGCGCTCGACGTCGTCGTTCAGCGCGAAATCCTGCAGCGCATCAACGAGCTCCGCCGCCAGTTCGGCTTCTCGGTGCTGTTCATCACCCATGATCTCGGGCTGATGGTGCAGTTCTGCGACCGCATCGGCATCATGCTCGCCGGCAAGCTTGTGGAGCAGAACACGGCCGAGGCGATCTACAAAACGCCGCAGCATGACTACACCAAGAAGCTCTGGGCCTCCTTCCCCTCATTGCATGGAGGCGTGCTCGCATGAGCGAAGCGATCCTCTCTCTCGACAAGGTCAACAAGACCTTCGGCCACGGCAGCTCGACAGTGCATGCCGCCCGTTCGATCTCGTTTTCGCTGCATCCCGGCCGCGCACTGGCGCTTGTCGGCGAATCCGGCAGCGGCAAGACCACCTGCGCCCGCATGGCGATGCGCGAATATGCGCCGACGACCGGCCGGATCCTCTACAAGGGCAAGCCGGTGGACGCCGCCGGCCGTGCCGAGCTCGCCGACTACCGCCGCTCGGTGCAGATGATCTTCCAGGATCCGTTCGCCTCGCTGAACCCTGCGCACACGATCGCCTATCACCTGACGCGGCCGCTGAAGCTGCATCGTCCCGATATCAAGACATCGGCGATCGATGCGACCGTGCGCGAGCTTCTGCAGCGCGTGCGCCTCGACCCCGATATCGTCGCCGCCAAGTATCCGCACGAACTCTCGGGCGGCCAGCGCCAGCGCGTCAACATCGCGCGTGCGCTTGCTGCAAAACCAGAGATCATCGTCGCCGACGAGCCGACTTCGATGCTCGACGTTTCCGTGCGTCTCGGCGTCCTCAACCTGCTGAACGAGATGAAACAGCAGATGAATCTCGGCCTTCTCTACATCACCCACGATATCGCCACGGCACGCTACGTCGCCGAGGATATCGCCGTAATGTATTCCGGCCAGATCGTCGAATGGGGGCCAACGGCTGATGTCATCGACAGCCCGATCCATCCCTATACGCGGCTTCTGCTTTCGGCCGTGCCGGATCCGGACGTGCGTTTCGACGATCCCAAGACGCGGCTGAAGCCGGAAGAGGTCGACGGTATCCGCAAGGCTGCCGCCGCGACGCAGGATACCATCGTCGAAGCATCGCCCGGACATTTTGCCCGCAGCCTGTGACTTGCGCGCTTGCCTATGCTAGGGGAGCGGCCGAATAGAAGGCAAACGGCATGCTCCCCTGGATCGAACTCGACAAGGCAACCATTCCCGGCGACGGCGGCGAACTGCGGCTGAAGCAGCGCGGCTCGGAATTCTCCATCATGCTCGGCGCCAACGAGCTGATGAACAGCCGCCTCAGCGGTTCGGAAGAAGCACTTGCCACCCTCTCCTACGAGCGCATCAAGGGCCGCAAGCGGCCGAAGGTGCTGATCGGCGGTCTCGGCATGGGCTTTACGCTCCGGGCAGCGCTTGCCGTCCTTCCCGATGATGCCGAAGTGGTGGTAGCCGAGCTTGTGCCAGCTGTTGTCGCCTGGGCGCGCGGCCCGATGGCCGAAGTCTTCAAGGGATGTTTAGACGATCCGCGCGTGACGATCTTCGAAGGCGATGTCGGCGAAGCGATCCGCGCCGCGAAAGCCGGTTTCGATGCGATCCTGCTCGATGTCGATAACGGCCCGGATGGCCTGACGCGCAAATCCAACGACCAGCTCTACGATTACGGCGGCATCAACGCCGCCAAGGCCGCACTGCGCGGCGGCGGCGTTCTCGCCGTCTGGTCGTCAGGCCCGGATACCAGCTTTACCCGCCGCCTCAAGGATGGCGGCTTCGCCACCGAAGCGGTCAGCACGCGCGCCGGAAAGGGACGCGGCGCGCGCCATGTCATCTGGCTGGCGGTGAAGCCCGGCCGTTAGCGCTTGAAACCCTTGCGGGCTGCCGCGATCTCGCGGGCGGCGCCGTTTCGGATCTGCGTGGAATCGCCTGCCGCAATCACCAGATCGCAACCGAGTGTCAGCATCTCACCGGCGCGTGCGCCGTCGCTGCCGAAAGCGCAGACGAACTTCTTGTGGGCCCGGCAGCGGGCGATCACATGCGACAGCTCCTTGTCGACCTCAGGCGTATCCGGCGCCACCTTGGCTCCATTCGAGAGCGCGATCGACAGGTCCGAAGGACCGACGAAAATGCCGTCGATGCCTTCGACGCCAAGAATGTCGTCGACAGCCTCGAGCGCCGCACGGGTCTCGACCATGGCGATCGTCACCGTCAGGTCGTTGGCGGTCTTCAGGTACTCGGAGGCCGGAATGCCGACATGGTTGAGCGCCAGGCTCGGCCCCCAGCTGCGCTCACCGAGCGGCGGATATTTGGTGAAGCTGACGAGTGCCTCGGCATCCGCCTTGGAATTGACCATCGGCGCGATGATGCCGGAGAAACCGGCATCGAGAAGCCGCGAGGCGGCCGAGAAGTCGCCGACCGGAATGCGCGCCAGCGCCGGCTTTCCGGCAACCCGCACCTGCGCGACAGCGGCCGCAGCAGTGCCGAGGTCCCACATGCCGTGCTGCATGTCGAGGACGAGGGAGTCGAAATCCTCCTGCGCCAGATGATTGACCATCAGCGGCGAGGGAATGCCGATCCAGGCCGAAACCAGGCCGCCATGGCCGCCCTTCCTGATCTTTGCTGCGAAGCTGTCGATTGGCGATGGGGCGCTCATGTCATGTCTCCTTGCATTTCAAGCGATTGCGCGTTGGCGCGTTTCCAAGAAGTCCTCGATAAAGGCCTTCTGCAAAAGGATGCCGTCCCACTCGTCGGCGAAGAAGGGCGAGTCGTAGATCAGCGTGAAGGGGCCGGCATAACCGGCGGCACGGCAGGCTTCCAGGCACTTGCCGTAATCCTCCGCATCGAGGCCCGATGCGCTGTAATCGGCCTTGGCGTGGCAAAGCTCGGCGCGGCCCATGATATCGGCGAGACCGGCATATTTCGCAGGCGCAGACCAGTTGCCGAGATCGCCGTTTAGGCCGATCTTGCCTTCGAGACCGTCAAGCAGCCAGTTCATCTGCTCCGGTGCCGGCAGCAGGTCAAACCAGTTCTCAACGACCACGCGGATACCGCTGCCTTCGGCTTGCGCGGCCAGCCATGTCAGGTTCGTCAGCGCGCGCTGCAGACTGTCTTGCGACGGCTTCTGCTTGCCGGCGATGACGCGCATGTTCTCCGCTCCGAGCGCCTTGGCGATCTCGATCCAGCCGGCAATCCAGCGGATATCGCGCTCGCCGGTTTCGGGATGGCTCGGGTCGCCGTCTTCGACGAGCAGCGTCTGGAACAGCACGCCCGACGCCTTCATCGCGGCGCGGAACTCGGCGAGATAGGCCGGATCGAGACTTGGCAGATGGAAGGAGCAGAGTTCCAGACGGTAGATACCGCGCTCGGCAAGCTGCTTCGGCAGCTCGATCAGCGAGGCGCCACCGGCGCCGTATGGCTCTTGCCGGGCGGCGCTCTTGGCCGGATCCGGGCTATAGGGATAGGTCGGCCCGAGCAGGCGGTGCAGCGACCAGGTGGAGACCGCGAAGCGGCCGTTCGGCAATGACGTCATTATCTTACTCCTCCGATTTCAGATAACTTTCGAGCCGTCTCAGAACCCCTCCTGCACCACCGGCTCGATCGCCAGCGCTGCCGAAAGCAGCGCTTCGTCGCAATTGGCGGGCGCCGACAGCAGGAAACCGACGGGCATATCGGCATCGCCGCGGCCACAGGGCATAGAGACGCCGCACCAGTCCAGGAAATTGCCGAGCAACGTGTTGCGAAGCGTCTTGCCGTTGGTCGCGATGAACAGATCGTCGTCCTGTTCCAGCGGCGCGATCGGCGGGGCGACGTGGGCGACGGCAGGAAAGGCCAGAAGACGATTACCGATCAGGGATTCCGAGGCGGCGATCATCTTCGTCCGCGCCTCCAGGATCGCCACGTAATCGGCCATGCTGGTGCGCTCGCCAAGCCGGGTGCGCAACACGACGCGATGGTCCATGCCATCGGCCTCGGGGCCGGAAAGGCGCGCGCGATGAAGAGCAAAGGCTTCCGCCGAGGCCAGCGGACCATGTTTCGCCATCAGCGCGATGATCTCGTCGAAGACCGGCATTGCGATCCTGGCGAATTTCACACCGGCGCGTGAAAGCCGTTCGACGCTCGCCTCGAAGGCCGCAACCACGCCCGGTTCGGCACCGTCGAAGACGATGTTCTCGGGAATGACGATCTCAAGACCGTCAATGCCACGGCGGTGGACTTCGGACGCCGTTCGCCCGCGCATTGCCGCGTCGATCCAGACGGCATCCTGCACGGTGCGGCAGAGAGGCCCCAGCGAATCCAGGCTCTTGGCCAGCGGAAACACGCCATCCATATCGTAGCGTCCGCGCGTCGCCTTGTAGCCGGTAATGCCGTTCAGCGCGGCGGGGATGCGGACGGAGCCGCCGGTATCCGTACCCATCGCCACTGGCACCAGACCGGCGGCAACGGCCGCGCCTGCGCCGGACGACGAACCGCCCGGTATGCGCGGCTGGTCCTTGCCGTGGGGATTGTGCGGCGTGCCGTAATGCGGATTGACGCCGAGGCCGGAGAAGGCAAACTCGCTCATGTTGGTCCGCCCGAGCGCAATCATCCCCGCCTGCTTCAGCGCCGTGACGATCGCCGCATCGCGCTTTGCAGCCGGCGCGCCGGCAAGAATCTTCGAACCTGCCGTCGTCGCCATTCCCTCGATGTCGAAGAGGTCCTTCCAGGCGATCGGGATGCCGTCGAGCACGCCGAGCGAACGGCCCTGCTTCAGCCTCGCGGCCGACGCCTTGGCTTCGGCAAGGGCGCGATCCTCGGTCAGCGAGATGAAGATCGCCTGATCCGGATAGGATTTGATGCCTGAAAGGATCGATTCCGTCACTTCGACGGGATCCGCTTCACCGCTTTGAATAAGGACAGAAAGCTGCGCAATGGACATTGCGCCATATGATTTGGTCATGGAGAAAATCCGCAATCTCTGCTGGCTCAAAGACCTACCGCGGATCGCCCGTCATCGCCAGTACCGGATCGGGCAATAGCGTCTATTGATGTCATTTTCTGAACACTGCGTTTGCCAAGCGACGGCTTAAATTTGATGAGGCGGCTACATAAATGTGTGGCGCACGCGGGCTCCCACCTGCTGTGAGCGGTGGCTCATATCAGGTCTCGCGGCAATATTCGGAGTTCATGCCATGACCAATTTTGACAGTTTTAGCGCCGGCGACGGCGAGCAGGATTATGCCGAACATGTGAAGGCCCAGCGGCTTTCCGGCATAGAGCGGCTCGTTGTCGTCGCAGCGATCGCGCTCCTTGCGATCGTCGGCCTCACCGGCCACTTCACCACACCGGTCGCAACCGATCCGGTGACGACCTCGGCAATCGCCGCGCCGGTCACTTCCGTTCCACACCCTCATCACCATCTCGATTCCTGCCGCGAATACAGCCCCTACGCGGAAAAAGGCTGCTGACGGCAGCGACATGGAAATCCACGCGGCCTCCCATATCTTCCCCGCATAAGGGAGGCGCCCCATGTCCAGTGATCTCAATTTCGATCTCGACCGTTTCATCGACGCGCAGAACGGCATCTACGGCCGGGCTCTGTCGGAGCTGAAGGCCGGGCGCAAGCGATCGCACTGGATGTGGTTCATCTTCCCGCAAATCGCGGGCCTCGGAACATCGTCGATGGCGGAGAAATACGCCGTCCGTTCCGCCGAGGAAGCCGCCGCCTATCTCGCCGATCCGATTCTCGGAACGCGGCTGCTTCGCTGTGTCGATGCGATGCTCTCGGTCAATGATCGCAGCGCGCACGATATCCTGGGCTCGCCCGACGACCTGAAGTTCCGGTCGTCGCTCACGCTCTTTGCCGCAATCAGCGACCACGGGTCTCCCTTTCACCGGGCGATCGACAAATATTATGCGGGGGAATTCGACAAACGCACCGTCGAGCTTCTGGACGCCGCCAACTAGCGGCCAGGGGAATGTTCCAGATTGTCGATTTCCTGGGTGACTTCACTCAGGCGCTGGCGCAGATCGGCTTCGGTGCCGTCTTCGACCTCCTCGTCACCAAAGCAGTCGCGCGCTTCATGAAGCTCGAGCTTAGCTTCCAGCTCGGCGCGCTTGGCATACAGGCGATGGAGGTAAGTGTAGTTCATCTCACTGCCACGGGTTCTTCCTGACCAGGAAGGTAACGCGTCGCCGCCGCGGAGGTTCCACGGCGGCGCTGCGCTTTAGCAGTAGGAAGCGATTGCAGCACTGGCCGCCTTGGCAAAATGGCTGCAGCAACCGCCACTGCCCATTGCCTGGCGCGTCACGCGCGCACCTTCGAGAAGAAGCGTGAGCGTATCGGCCAGGAGCTGCGGCTCGCTGGCACCGGCTGCAGCGCAGAGGGCAACGAGGCGGTGGCGCTGATCGGCCTTGTGGCGCTCGATGACGCCATAGGCCGGATGGCCCTCGCCCTTCAACTCGATCGCCGCATTGGCAAGATCGCAGCCCGCCGGCTCGCCGTTCAGACAGTGCGCGCGGCCTTCGACCCAGGCATCGAGCTGAGCGCGCGGATTGCCGGGATGAGCCGTCTCCAGATCACGCCAGATCTGCTCGGCCTTTTCCGATGCCCGCCGCAGGGTTTCACAGATCAGCTCGTCCTTGGAGCCGAAGTGCCTGTAGAGGGTCATCTTGTTGGTAAGCGCAGCATCGGCAATGGCGTCGACGCCAATGCCACGGATGCCGTGCTCGCGGAAAAGCTCCGAAGCGGTCGAAACGATACGTTCCCGCGGGGGAATCTTTTCGTCTGTCATGCCCTGGGAGATTTCATTCGAAGTTTCTGATTTTTTTGAGGACGAAGTCCTTGACATCGATGTGACCGATCGGTAACAAATGCATTGTTACTTACCGGTAACACCGCTGATCGCCAAAGTCAATGCCGAGAGGGCAGGCTGCGACAGCGGAACACGGGCAGCTGCCCACGAAAGGAGGACTTACCATGACACAGAACAGAGACCTGACCATTTCCGAAGCTCTTCGCGACCCGATGATCGCCATGGTGATGCGCGCCGATGGCGTCAAGCTTGAAGACTTCAAGCAACTCCTTGAGACGGCAGCCCGCAAACGCGAGGCCAGCACCTCGAAGGTAGGCAACTTCATCAACGCCATCGCCAACCGGGCAAAAAGCAACCCGCCCTCCGCTTGCTGCTTCGGTTGACCTCCGGGGATGTTCCCTGCCCCCGTGCGAAAGCCGCCGCAATCCCCCATGCGGCGGCTTTTGCTGTTTTTGTGCATTTGAGTTCCGCAACTTTTTCGTGCATCATGCCAACGTCAGCGATGATGTGGTAGGCGATGATCGAGGTCACGATAGCTGAAGCGAAAAAGCGCCTGAGCGAACTCGTCCGCCTGGTCGAGGGTGGCGAGACCGTACGGATATTCAGGGACGGTCAACCGGTCGCGGAAATCATTCCGGTTGAACGTGGCAAGAACCCATCTGCCGCCTAGCTTACACCGCCACCAGGTGTCCCGGTGACACTTCCCGGTATTCAAGCGGCTTGATCGCATAGTCGACCGGCCGGATGGGGCTCCTGAGCTCGTCATTCGCCGCCGCCCGCTTCTCGCGCCGGCGATCTGGGTCGGGAACGGGCACCGCCGACATCAGCTTCTTCGTATAGTCGTGCTGCGGATTGCCGAAGACGGCAGCGCGGGGGCCGATTTCGACGATTTCGCCGAGATACATGACGGCGACGCGGTGGCTGACGCGCTCGACGACAGCCATGTCGTGGGAGATGAACAGGAAGGCGAGGTTCAGGCTCTGCTGCAGGTCGAGCATCAGGTTGATGACCTGCGCCTTGATCGAGACGTCGAGCGCGGAAACACTCTCGTCGGCGACGATCACTTTCGGTTCCAGGGCAAGCGCGCGGGCGATGCAGATGCGCTGGCGCTGGCCGCCGGAGAATTCGTGCGGAAAGCGGGAGGCCATGTCCGGCGTCAGCCCGACCTTGGTCAGGAGATCGGCGACGCGCTCCTTCGCCTGCTTCGCCGTGCCCATCCTGTGTTCGAGATAGGGTTCGGCAATGGCATCACCGACGCGGATGCGCGGATTGAGGCTGGCGAAGGGATCCTGGAAGATCATCTGCACAGTCTTGCGCATCTCGCGCATGCCCGACTTGTCGAGCGCCAGCACATCCTTGCCGTCGGCGATAACAGAACCGCTCTGCGCCTCGATCAGCCGCATGATGGCGCGGCCGGTCGTCGACTTGCCGCAGCCGGATTCGCCGACCAGCGACAGCGTCTCTCCTGCGTGGAGATCGAAGGAGACATTCTCGACGGCATGGACGCGGCCGGTCAGCTTGCCGAACAGGCCGGAATGGATGTCGAAGCGCTTGGTGAGGTTTCTGACCTCCAGAACCGGACGAGCGGTCGAGGCAACGGTATCGGCCGTTTCGACCGGCTTGTCGGATTCGCCGGTCGCGGTGTTGACGACAGGAAAGCGCAGCGGACGCTCATAGCCGGTCATCGAACCGAGAACCGGGACGGCCGATAGCAGCGCGCGCGTATAGGGGTGCTTGCCGCGATGAAAGATATCGGCGGTCTCGCCGGTCTCCACCTGTTCACCGCGATACATGACGACGGTGCGGTCGGCGATTTCGGCGACGACGCCCATGTCGTGGGTGATGAAGAGAACCGAGGTCCCCTCCTCTTCCTGCAGCATCTTGATGAGGTCGAGGATCTGCCCCTGTATGGTCACGTCGAGCGCCGTCGTCGGCTCGTCAGCGATCAGCAGCTTCGGGCGCGAAGCCAGCGCCATGGCGATCATCACGCGCTGGCGCATGCCGCCGGAGAAGCGATGCGGGTATTCGTCGAAACGCGAAGCGGCCGAGGGGATGCGGACTTTCTCAAGCAGGCGGATGGTCTCGGCGCGCGCCTCGGCCTTCGACATCGGCCTGTGGCAGAGCAGCGCTTCCGAGATCTGATCGCCGATCGTGAAGAGCGGATTGAGCGAGGTCATCGGCTCCTGGAAGATCATCGCGACATCATTGCCACGCACCTTGCGCATCTGCTCTTCCGGCAAAGCAAGCAGATCGCGGCCGCCGAGCATGATCTTGCCCTCGATGCGGCTGGAATCGGCCTGCAGCAGGCGCATGATCGACAGCGAGGTGACGCTCTTGCCCGAGCCGCTCTCGCCGACGATCGCGACCGTCTCGCCCGGTGCCACATCGAAGGAGACATCGCGCACGACAGGCTTCCAGGCGCCATCGACGAGAAACGATGTCGTCAGGTTCCGGACGGAGAGAACCGGTTCCGTGGCCTGACTTTTCTGAGCTTCCGCGATCATGGTCGTTCCTTCGTTTCTGTTGCTGTCGGCAGGCCCGGCACTGCGGCAGTCCCAACCCTCCCCCTTGTGGGGAGGGTGGCCGGCAGGCGGGAGGGGTATGGAGACCGCCCGCCGTCGCTTTTTAGTCCGGCCAGCGCAGGGCGCCGTCGAAGCGGTGCTTGCTGCGGTTCTCGATCGGCGTCGCGATGATCTCGTTGGAGGCGCGCGCCTTGTCGAGTTCCTCGCCAATGCGGCTGGCGACGATCTTTTCCTGGCCCGGATGCAGGTTGCAGGGATCGAGGTAGAAATAGTGATGCTCGACCTCGTGATCGCGCACGATGATCGGCGGCGTGCCGCGCGCCAGCGCATCGGCGAGATCCCAGGCGGTGATGTGGGCCTCATCGGCCTTGACGATGACGCGCATGCGGTCGAGCGGGTTGTTGGTCGGGTCGGGCTCGATCAGGGCGGTGACGCCAGGGCGGCCGTCGAGCGTCTGCTTCCAGAGATTGAGATAGCCCGTCTCGCGCTCGCGGATGCCGGCGTGATCGCGCTTCTCCCAGGCCTCCAGAGCCGCCATGACGCCGAAGATGCTTTCCTTGCCGACCTTCATGCCGCGGCCGATGCCCATGTTCTGCAGGAAGGCGTTGCGCACCAGCTCCTTCTTGCCGGCGACGATGCCGGAGGTCGGGCCGCCCAGGAACTTGTGGCCGGAATAGAGCGCGATATCGGCCCCCTGCTCCAGGAAAATCTTCAGATCATATTCCGAAGCCGCATCGACGATGACGGGCACGCCCTTGGCATGAGCGATCTCGACGAACTCCTTGAGGTTCAGCAGGCCGTAATCGACGACATGATGCGAGACCACATAGACAGCTGCGGCGGTCTTTTCGGTGATCGCATTTTCCATGTGGAAGCGATGCGTCGAAGTGGCCTGCCCGACGAGCACGACCTTGCCACCGGCCAGACGGATCGCCTGATCGACAGGCGCGCCGTAGCTGACGACATGACCCATCTGCACGAGAACTTCGTTCTTGTCGGTGATGACTTCAGGCAGCTTTTCGATCGCCAGCAGATTGTTGCCGGTGATGGTGCCGGCGACCGCCAGCGAAATGCCTGCCGAGCAGGACGCGGTGACGAAACCTGCCTCGCCGCCCGTCAGCCGGGCAATGATGGCGCTCGCCTTGCGCTGGAGATCGTTGACCTCGACGAATTGCGGCAGGATCGACGACATGGCGGCGATCGCCTCGGGAACGACGATCGATGCGCCGAGGCTGGTCATGGTGCCGGAAACGTTGATGACCGGGCGAAGGCCGATCGACGGGCGGATGTCATCAGACATTGTTGTCTCCAATTTCGAGTGCCTGGTCACATGGGGTGTTGCGATTTGCCTCAGTGACGGCTATGCCATAGTAATGTAATAAACTCGCATCTGCATACGAGGGACGTGGAATTGGACGGCAAGACATCATCTACGGTTTACTCCGAAGACAACACCTCCGCCGAAGAGACCGGCAGCGAAAAGACCGCTCGCCGCTCGCGCGTGAGCGGTATCGACCGTGCTCTGCAGGTGATTGATTACCTTTACGAAACCGGATCGCCCGCGGGGGTCTACGCGATTGCCAAGGCGGTCAAGGCACCGCTGTCGACGGTCTATGTGATCGTCGACGATCTGGTCGAAAAGAACATGCTGACGCGCAATACGGACGGATCCGTCTGGCTTGGACCGCGGCTCTATCACTACGGCCTCGCCTATGCCCGCTCGCTGGATTTCATGAGCGTTGCCACCCATGAAATGCACGACCTCTGCCGCGAAGCCGGCGAGACCGTGCAGGTCTGCGGCCGCGACGGCGATTACATGCTGGTGCTCGCCATGGCCGACGGCCCGAGCCATTTCCAGGTGGCATCGCGCGTCGGAACGCGGGTGCCGCTGAACTGGACGGCGTCCGGCCGCCTGCTTGCCGGCCACCTGCCGGAGGCCGAGCGTGTCGAGCTCTTCAAGCGCTGCGCCAAGACCTCGCCGACGGGACGCGCCGAGATGGATGCCGAAGTGCTGTCGAGCTCGGCGGGCGCCGCTTTCGACGCGCGCCTGTCGATCCAGGCCGGTGAATCGGACTATGCGGTTGCCTGCATAGCCTCGCCGATCTGCGACCGTGACGGCGAGTGCGTTGCGACCATCTCCATCGTCCTTCCCGAACAGAAGGCCTTTTCGGACGAGAACCGCTACACGGCGCATGTGCGCGCGTCGGCGGAACGCATCGAAAAGATCATGGGCTGGCGCAACCACTGACATCCTCCTCTAGTCGCGCAGGGCGACGATCGCTTCGATCTCGACGGTGATATTGCCGGGCAGAGAACCGAAGCCGACCGCCGAGCGCGCATGCTGGCCGGCCTCTTCGCCGAAAACATCGTTGAAGAGGTCGGAGCAGCCGTTGATGACGCTCGGATGATCGAGGAAGTCAGGCACGGCGTTGACCATGCCGAGCAGCTTGACGACACGCTTGACGCGCGAGAGATCGCCCAGCGCATCCTGCATGACGGCGAGCAGGTTGATGCCCGTCAGCCGCGCATGCTTGTAGGCGTCCTCGACGCCGACAGTGCCGCCGACCTTACCGGTGTGCAGAAAGCCATCGGCTTCCCGCGGCCCCTGGCCGGAGAGATAGAGAATATTGCCCTCGATGACATGCGTCACGAAGTTGGCGATCGGCGGCGGCGCCGGCGGCAGGGCGATGCCGAGCGCGGCCAGCCTTTCGGCAGGCGTACCCGAGATCTTGGCGGTAGCTGGAGACGTGTTCACGTAGGCTCCTGTCATGCGATTTCTGTTTTCTTCTCTTAGCGGTAGGAATAGCCGTGGCTGTGACGAACCAGCCTGCGGGCACGGGGGATGTAACGGCTGGCGGTGATCGCCTCGCTGCCGATGACGGCGTAGCGCGGCTCGAACAGCTTGTTGAGCACCGAGACGTCACCGTTGGAATCGGTCGCCTCGATGTCGGAATCGATCAGGTCGAAGATGGTGAAATCGGCGCGCTGACCGACGGCCAGGCGGTTTTCCATCGACAGCTTGATGACCGATGCCGGGTGATGGGTGACGGCTTCGACGACCTTGTCGAAGGGCATGCCGACCGAGAGCAGCTTCGACATCGTCGTCGCCAGGTCCCAGACCGGGAAGTTCATCGAGTGGCCGTGCAGGTCGGTCGAGATCGAGAACGGCAGCAGGCCGCGGTTGATCGCCGCTTCCGCCACCTTGAAGGAGAAGGACGCACCGCCGTGGCCGATATCGAGGCGGATGCCTTCACCGGCGCAGCGTTCGGCGAGATTGAAGAGATCCTCGTCTTCCATGATGCTCGAACCCGCCTTGCCATTGAAGCAGTGGGTAACGACGTCGCCGGGACCAAGAATTTCCAGAACTTCGTCATAGAGCGCCGGCGGCTCGCCGACATGCACCATCATCGGGATCTTCAGGATCTTCGAAATCTTCTTGCCGAGCTTGACCGGGGTGACGCCCCACGAGCCGGTGATGACGTGGCTGGCGCGCACCTTCAGGCCGACAATATGCTCGCTGTTTTCGGCATAGCATTCGAGGATGCGATCGAGATCGATATCCTTGATGTCACGCAGTTCGGTCACGCGGTTGCAGGCGACGAGGCCGATGGACCCGAGATTCAGGAATGCCTTGATGCGCTCCCTGGATGGCTCGATGATGTATTCGCGGAAACCGTGGAAATTGGCTTCGCCTGCGGATCCGGCATCGACGAGCGTGGTGACACCGCGCTCGGCGCCGCATTCGGACGGTCGGATCGAGATATCGGTGCCGCCATGCCAGATATGGACGTGCAGATCGACCCAGCCGGGCGAAATCCAGGCGCCCTTGCCATCGACGCGCGTCACATCATCGCCAACGGCGAGCTGCTGGCCGATCTTGGCGATCTTGCCCTCGCCATCGACAAGGATATCGACGGCGCCAGCGGGCGTATCGGCGCCGAATGCCATCGGCTTCACATTGGTGAGGAGGAGCGGCTTGGCCGCTTTATCACCGGTCATTTACAAGTCCTTTCGAAGTTTGGGATCGAGCATGTCGCGCAGACCGTCACCGACCATCTGGAGCGAGAGCACGGAGAGAATGATGGCGACACCCGGAAACAGCGTCATCCAGTCGGCCTGGCCGATATATTGGCGGCCGGCCGCAATCATGGTTCCCCAGGTCGGGATTTCCGGGCTGACGCCGAGGCCGAGGAAGGAGAGCCCGGCCTCGGCGAGCATGGCGCTGGCAAACAGGAAGGTCGCCTGCACCAGGATCGGCGACAGGAGGTTCCTCAGCACATGGCGCGTCATGATGTGGAAGGTCGAGATGCCCAGCGCCTGGGCCGCCTCGACATAGGGCAGCTCGCGGATGACAAGCGTCGAGGCGCGAACGATGCGGGCAAGACGCGGCGCATAGACGATCGACAGCGCGACGATGACGGTGGTCAGCGATGGGCCGAGTGCCGCCACGAGCGCGATCGCGAGCAGGATATCGGGGAAGGCCATCATCGCGTCGATCAGCCGGGCGATCGGCGTGTCGAGCTTCTTGAAGAAGCCGGCAAGCAAGCCGAGCGTCACGCCAATCACGGCGGACAAGGCGACAACGGCCGCGCCGACCAGCAGCGACAGCCGCCCGGCAAAGATCGTGCGCGACAGCACATCACGGCCGAACTCGTCGGTGCCGAAGAAATAGGCTCCGCTCGGCGGCTTCAGCCGGTTGACGATCGAGAGCTTCGACGGCGAATAAGGCGCGACCCATGGCGCGAAGATCGCCAGCAGCACGAAGATGACGAGGATGAGGACGCCGAAGGCGACCGTCTTGCGCTTCAGGAAGCGGCGGATGAACTTGCGGCCTTCGCTTTCGGCCGGCTTGATCGCGATATCGCTCATCAGTAGCGCACCCTCGGATCGACCAGCAGATAGAGCATGTCGATCGCAAAATTGATCAGGACGTAGAGCGCGGCAATGACGAGCAACGCGCCCTGGATGACCGGATAGTCACGGCGAAGAACGGCCGAGACGACGAGATTGCCGACGCCGGGCAGACCGAAGACGGTCTCGGTGACGACCGCGCCGGAGATCAGGACGGCCGCCGTCAGGCCAAGCACGGTCAGGATCGGGATCAGCGCGTTCTTCAACGCGTGCTTGAGGATCACCTTGCGCTCGATCAGACCCTTGGCGCGCGCCGTGCGGATGTAATCGTCGCCGAGCACGTCCAGCATCGACGCGCGGGTAAAGCGCAGGATCAGCGCCGAGGAAACGATGCCGAGCGCAAAGGCTGGCAGCGTCAGGTGATACATGCGGTCGAGGAAGGTCGAGCCGGGACCACCGTATCCCGAGACCGGGAACATGCCGAAGCGGACGGCGAAGATTTGCATCAGGATCAGGCCGAGCCAAAAGCTCGGGATGCTCGCCGCAAACATCGCAAGCGTCGTCGCCGCCTGGTCGACGAAGGAGCCGCGCCGGTAGGCGGCGTAGATGCCGATCGGCAGGGCGATGATGCTGGCAATGGCAAGCGAGAAGATCGTCAGGAAGAAGGTCGGCTCGGCGCGATCGAGAAGTGCCGAAGTCACCGGCATGTTCAGGAAGATCGACTGGCCGAGATCGCCCCTCAGGAGCTGACCGACATAATAGATGTATTGGACGCCGAGAGACCGGTCGAGGCCGAGGCTGGCACGCAGATCGGCAATATCCTGCGACGTCGCATCGGGGCCGAGCATCACAGCCGCCGGATCGCCCGGCGTGACGCGCACGATGACGAAGACGATCGTGACCACAAGGAACATCACGACGATCATGCCCGCAAGGCGCTGGAGGATGTAGCGTATCATGGGAGCAAGATCCCGTACTCAGTTGATGTATGCCGTTGAAGCGATGCAGCAACCCCATTCTCCCTCATCTCTGTGCTTGTCACAGAGATCCAGCCACCGCGCGTCTGCGCGGTGAATGGCTCTTTCGTGCCCAAGGACTTGGGCACGCTGGATTCCTGTGACAAGCACAGGAATGAGGAGGACTTGGGGGCCGCTGCGATCGCCATCGGAGGTCCGCGGTTACTTCTTGATGGACGCGTTCCAGAAGTAGGGCCACGGAGCCGGATCGACGCCTTCGAGCTTGTTCGACTTCGCCGAAACAGCGTTGAAGTCACCGATCTTCATGTAGGGCAGCTCGTCATACATCGCCTTCTGGACATCGGCCCAGAGCGTGATGCGCTTCTGCGGATCGACTTCCGAGGTGAAGGCATCGACGGTCGCCTTGCGTGCCGGCGTATCCCACCAGCCGGGCGAGCTCGGCGAGAGCGAGCCGATCAGCGCCGGTTCGGGCAGGAACGGGCTGTGGGTGATGTAGATATCCCAGAGCTTCGGGTCGGTGCGGCGCTGGGTCAGCGTTGCCCAGTCGACGACCTGCAGGTCGACGGTGAAGCCCGCCATCTTCAGGTATTCGGCGGCGACCTGCGCCATCTTGTAATGGAACTCGTACTGGCGGCTCGTCAGGATGCGGATCGGCTCGCCGTTATAGCCTGCCGCCTTGGCGGCCGTGGCAGCGCCTTCCGGATCGGCGACATTGTAATTGCCCTCGACGCCTGCATCAGTGTTCCAGGCGAAGGGCTTCGGATAGATATCGCCGTCAAGCGTGTAGAAATCCGTGCTGCCGAAGGCCGCTGCCAGCATGTCTTCCATACTGAGCGCCTGGCGGATCGCCTTGCGGACCTCGACATTCTTAGCAATGCCTTCCTTCGTATTGAAGACGAAGACCGGATAGCCGAAGGGCTTCAGGATGACCGGCTGCGAAGCGCTCGATCCCTTCAGCTTGTCGAAGGACTCGACCGGGATGGAGTCAACATAGTCGTACTGTCCGGAGACGGCAGCCTCAACGCGGGTATTGGCATCCGGAACCGGCACGAAGCGGATTTCGTCGAGATACTGGTGGCGGGCGCCGCCGTAACCATTGCTCTCGCCATCACGCGACTTGTAGCCGTCGAAGCGCACGAGCTGGATATACTGGTCCGCCTTGCGCTCCTTGAGCATGTAGGGGCCGGTACCGATGAATTCCTTCATCGGCTCGTCCTGCTTTTCGGACGGAATGATGATGGCGGCGGAGTTGTTGAACGCGAGCAGCGAGGTCAGCGGCGCGTAGGGCTGCTTCAGCGTGATCTTGACGGTTGCCGGATCGACGGCGGCGATGGAATCGATGAAGCCCGCGACCTGCTTGCCGCGCGAGGCGATCTTCGTCCAGCGATTGAGCGAGGCGACGACGTCGTCGGAGGTCATGTCCGTGTTGTCGTGGAACTTGATGCCGGTGCGCAGCTTGATCGTGTAGGTCTTACCGTCGGCGCTGATTTCCGGCAGGCTCTCCGCCAGCAGCGGCGTGACGTTCCAGCTCTTGTCGAACGTATAGAGCGTTTCGAAAATGTGCTGCGTGACGATGCCGACCAGATCGGCGGTCGAGGACATCGGGTCGAGCGTCGGCGGCTCGCCGATCGTCGCGACGTTGATGACGCCACCCTTTTCCTGAGCCATCATCGTTGTCGGCAGAGCGACCAGCGCAGTGCCGAGAAGGAAAGCGACAAGAGTCTTCATTTCATGCTCCCGGTTTGTTGTTCCGCAATTATGTTATATCAGGTTTTATAATAGAATATCTGCGGAAGTGGTCCTGTCAACCGGGAAAGTGGCTCTATGAGCAGAAATGAAAAGAGTCCGCTTATGGACGGAGATGCCGGGCATCGCCCCTCTTGCACCGAGGGGAGCGCCATGCGATTGCGCGGCAGCATTTGAAGGCGGACCAGCTATGACACCATCCCGATATTCCGATTTTGCCGAGGACATGAAGGCCCGTTTGGCCGATCTTCACGAGCGCGGAGACCGTTACCAGACCTTCGATCTGCATGTGGAGCTCGCCATGGGCTCAAATCTGCTCGTCTATGAAATGCGCAAGCACAAGGGGCAGGTCGATACGATGGCCTATGCGCGCACGGCCGATGGCGACCGACCGGTTTCTCCCGCGGCCGCCTACGAGCGCGTCCTGTCGTTTCTGGCGATGCAGCACCATATCGCGCTGTCGGGCGAGCCGATGATCAAGCTGCACGAGGACTATCCGCATGCAGTGATCAATGTCGAACTGCGAGCGAAGGGCGCGCCGTCGAAGAGCTCCACCAGGATGATCCTCGTCGGCGTCGACGATGCCGAAGATGCCGGGCGCTATGTGGCGGCGAGCGGAGAGCCTCGCGGGGTCGTCAGCAGCAGGCCCTATGCCTCGAAGCGGCTCTGGGAATGGAAATGAGACGCCCGCGCGCGATGGCCCGGCCACGCAGCGCATAGAAAACCGAAGAGCGGATCTTGCCGATCCGCTCTTCGAGAACATGCAGATGCTTCAGCCGATCTCAGAATTCGACCTTCACGCCCGCATTTGCCGACCAGGAGTTGACCTCGCTTGTATAGGTCCCGAGCGTTACGCCGCTGTAGAGCGTCGTCTGCGGGTTGACCTGCAATTCACCCGACAGTCCGAAACGGCCGCCGACAAGGTTGCGGTCGCTGATGGCGGAGACCATGAAGTCCGTGCCGCTCAGGCTGGCGTTCAGGCCGGAAGCCCCGAGGTTCAGCGTATCGACGAGGGCAGCGCTCAGCGAGACATTCGCCACCATGCCGTTCGTCAGCTTCGTCTGGTTGGTCAGCTTGCCTTCCAGAATGCCTTCAAGCGTGTGTGAAGTACGGTCGTCGTAGGAGATGTTCTGCGTCGAGCCGGTTTCGGAATAACCCTGATAGAAGCCTGCCGTGTAGCGCAGCCGTGCCGCCGGGGTGAAGGTCCAGCCCGGAGCGACCTCATGCTTCTGCGAGATCGCGATCTCCGGCGAGACGTACCAGCCGGCGAACGAGCCGCGGGCCGGATCGGAGCCGAAGATCTCGCGGCGGCTGTCATTCTCGATACCGCCGGCCACCAGCGAGCTATCGAGTGTCACGCCGCTGAAATCGTTGCGCATGTAGACGCCGCCGAAGCCGGTATTGCCGGCCGTCTGGCCGGAGCCGTCGTCGGCGCGGTTGATGATGCGGCCGTAACCGGCGAGCACGCCGAAGCGGCCGTCGCCGAACTGGCGGTCGACACCAGCGGCAACGCCGTGGTTGCTGGAGCGCGTGTCGCTATCGTTGTCGAAGGTCTGGCCGCCGAAGGCGCGCATCCAGAACAGGTTGCCGAAGCGGTCGACAGCCGTGCCCTCGCCAAGCTTCTGAACGGCGGCTGCCGAACCCGTCGGCTTCTTTTCCTCGGCATAGCCGAGAGCGCTGGTGCCCGACGATTCGCTACCGCCGCCTGCAGAAGAACCGACATCGATATTGAGGATCGAGCCAATGACATTGCCGACGGAATTCGTATAGCCGCGAACTGCCGCATCCATCGATGAAGCGCCGGGATCGACGACCTCGAGCCTGCCGTTGTTGCTATTCGAATCCACGGAGACGATCAGCGATTGGCGAGAGTTGTTCAGGCTGATCTGGTTGAGCGCCGTTTCGTAATTGTCGACGGCGAGAGAATAGCTGCCGGAACCGAAGTTCGTAGCGTTGTTCTCGGTGGAATTATAATCCACCGCGCCCTTGATGACCGAGCCCGACAGAAGGTTAAGCGTGTTTCCGTCAGCGAGAAACCGGATGGAGTTCACGCCGCCGGAGATCGTGCCGCTATTGGTGATGGTTGCGGGAGTATCGGCAACAATGCCGAGCTGCCCACCGGAAATCGTTCCGCTATTGTCAATGGACAAAGCGCCGTTGCTTGAAGATGTGATCCCGTAAGCACCTCCCGAAATCGTGCCGGCATTCTTGAGGGAGACGGAAGTATTGTTATACGAGTTCAACGCGGTATCTCCGCCGGAGATCGTGCCGCTGTTCATCAGCGAGACGTCCCCACCGTAGCCGACATTCAAGCCGTGGTCGTCACCGGCAATCCGACCGCTATTGGTCATGCTGACCTGATCACCACTTAAATTCAGGGCCTGATCCCCCGTTATTGAACCGCTGTTGGCAATCCTGAGGTCATCGCCGAAGGCATTGATTCCACCGCTGATCGTGCCGGAGTTTGCGAGATCAAGGTTGGTGTTGCTGGACCAAATGCCAAAGATGTAGCCGGAAATCGTCCCGCTATTGGTCACCTTCGCAACAGACTCGTCGCCATTCAGGAAGAGACCGTAGTAGTCGCCGGAAATCTTGCCGCTGTTGACGATCGTGGCGTTGTCGACACGCTGAAGGTTTACGCCGTAAAGATAGCCGATGCCGCCGGCTGCGTAGATATTGCCGCTGTTCTCGAGCGAAAATTCTGCTTGTACCTCTTCAGCATAGATCCCGTTCTGGGCACCGGAGATCGTTCCGCTGTTCTGAATGGAAATGCTTTGCCCGTTGATGTCGGCAAGGTTGATTCCGGAATTCGTTTCGCCCGAAATCGTGCCGCTATTGGTGATGGCGATCGTTGAATCATCCCATCCGCTCGAGTCGATATTCAGGCCGTTGTAAGCGCCCGAGATCGTACCGCTGTTGGAAATGACGCCGCCTCCGATGCGATAGAGATCGATGCCTGTGCCGGCGACGCTCGACACCGTGCCACTATTGGTGATCGCGATATCGAAGGTGTTATATGCATAGATACCGGCACTGCTGCCGGCGTAATGACTACCGAAATTGTCAGCCCCCGTACTGGCAATCGTGCCGCTATTGCTGATCGAGAAATCGAAGACATATCCAAAACCGACACCGAAATCATGGCCGCTGATCGTACCGGCATTGTTGATCACCGTCCCATCAGGCTCCGAACCGTCGCCCGGAATGCTCGTGACGGAGATGCCTGCCGAGCCGGATACGCCATCAGTGCCGGAAATCGTGGCACCGGCAGCATTGGTGATAGTGTTGTTGCTAGACCGGTCGATCATCACGCCAGACCAGTTACCGGAGATCTCGCCGCCAGCCAGGTTGCTAATCGAGATACCGTCGGAAGAGGGAGCGACGTGGACCGCAGCCTCAGGCGAAGAGATCGTACCCGAATTCTCGACGGTGCAGTCAGTCTGGTCGGCAATGACGTTGCCGGATACAACGCAATCCGCCGCCATCGCACTATTCAGCGGCATCGTCGCGAAAAGCGCGACCGACGAAACGCCTGCGAGGAAGACCGCGGTCAAAGCGCGATTTCGTCCGTCGCGAATTACCTGGCCGCCTTCGGTCAGAGTAGAGTTGCTCATTTTCAAAATCCCCTGCCGCGAGCGAAATTCAAGGCCCGCAGTCCTGTCCAATCGAGTCGGCGCTCCGGTGAACGCCTTGTGTGAAAACGGAAATCTCATGACGGCCCGATTTCGACAACGCATGCGTCAAAAATGGACGGTGGCGCTTCATGACGCCTCCGTCCGGGCCGCCAAAGCCTTGGAAAAAGCCGCGTCGAGAATGGATAATTTGGTCGCCTGCGCTTGCGCATACTGGCTGCGGAAATCGTGAGAGATCCAGAGAGGCGAGCGCCCGCGCAAGCCGCTCCAGCCGACGCCTCCCGCAGCCTCGGCCGCCGAAAGCTTGCGGCTGACATGCGCGCGCGACAGACCGGCGAAGCTCGCGAGAAAGGAGATGGAGGTGATATCCGTCTCGTATCGATCGAATGTCGCAGGGATCGTCAGGTCGATGCCGCCGAAGAGCCGGTCCATGATCAGGCCACCGGCATCGACACGCGAAAACGTGGCATAGAGCAGGCCCGAGTTGCGGATCCCCGGAGCCGCCAGCAGGCCGTCGGCCACATCCGGCTGCATCTGCAACAGCAGGCTGTCCGCATCGGCGCGGAACAGGCCGGCGCGGCTGCCGCCGTCGATGACATCAAGCGCTTCGAAATGCAGGCCATACCAATGGGCGAGCATGCCGATGACTTTCGGCGACGGTACGAACCGGTGATGGCCGCCGGGCCGGCGCAGCGTCACCAGCCGGACGAAATCGTATTTCAGCGCCTCGTCGATGAAGGCATGCACGGTGTTGCGGCTGGCGATCGCGTAGCGGTCCGACATCTCCACCAGAACGGGCCGCGTCAGACCGCGGCCGATGCCACCCGTCCTGAAATGCGCCCCGAGCGCCGCGTGGCAGAGCAGCCAGCGCTGTTCGGTCGCAAACAGCGCGGCAATGCGCGGCTCCGCCTGATGTGTCGCGACGAAAGCCTGCGCCAGGCGCTGCAGCGCCTCGGAAAAGACCGGATCGAAGGGATCGAGGGCCGCCATTGCTAGGCGATCATGCCGGACGACGTCCGGCTCAAGCGCCCGCGCTGCAGAAGAATTGTAATGCAGGCCCATCATCCCTTCGCGTCTTCGTTTGAGACCGCCAGGCGATTTGCGCGGGCGGCGACCCGCCGCTCCGTTCAAGGCGTTCGCTGCCGGCAAGGTCGATGCAGTTGATAGGCGAGCCGCTGCGGGACGTCCTGAATAGGACTGGCGGTGTTCTGAAAAACTTCTGAATTTTTCTGAATGCACCGCAGGAGCGGAACTCTCCCGATGATGGCCGCCAGTACGAGTTGACGGCTGAGCTCCACCTTTCCTATGTAGGGGCTCATGTCGCGGCCGCTTCACGGTAGGATCGGGTGTTTCGTTTTACTGAATTTGCTTTCGATCCACATCGCGCCGAGCTCCTGCGCCCCGACGGACAGACGATCCGCCTGCGGCCGCAGGCGAGCGCGCTGCTGCAGTTTTTCATCGACAACAACAAGCGCATCCTCAGCAAACATGACCTGATGGAAGCGGGCTGGCCCGGCATTCACGTAGCCGAAGACAGTCTGTTTCAATGCATCCGGGAAATCCGCAAGGCACTCGGAGACGAGGCGCGGCAGACGCTGAGGGTCGTCTCGCGCCGTGGCTATATTCTCTCGGCGACCGCGATCTCCGATGGGCCGGAAGCAGCACTAGCTGGCGGCGATGCGGATCGGCTCCCCTCCCCGCCTGGAGCAGCCTCCAGGCCCTTCGTCTCGCGGACAAAGCTTCTATCAGGCGCCTTCATCGTCATAGCGGCGCTGGCAGGACTGACCTATCACTTCATCGCAAGCGACCAGACGCAGCCATCGTCTCCGCCCGTGATCGACATCCTGCCGATCGCCGATCTGACCGACGATCCGCAGAGCGGGCCGATGATCCGCGGCATCACCAATCAATTGCTGGACGGGCTCGCCCGCACCGGCGGCGTGCAGGTGAGACCGCCGGAACCCGCGTCCTCCGGCGGCGATAATCCTCACCCCGGCTTCCAGCTACAGCAAGAGCTTGAACGCAGCGCTCAGGCATGGACCCTCAGAACGCGGATCATCGATGCCTCGACCCGCGAAATTCGCTTCTCCAGCGAAGCTGCGCTTGACGCTGATGTTACCGATGAGGCGCTCGGCCAGACCCGGCTTGCGGCGAGCGCCGGTTACGCCATCGCCACCTGGCTCGACCAGCAGAGAGAAGCTCCTTTCAGAAGGAGCCCTGACGCCGCCAACGCGGCGATCGAGCAGGCGATCAGCTCGATCAACCAGACGACCAAGGAGCGGTTCGCGACCGCGCGGTCGATCCTCGAAACCTATCTCGCCCAGCAGCCCGACAATGTCGATCTGCAGGTCGCGCTTGCCGCCCTGCATCTGCGCGGCATCCAGCTCTCATGGTACGGCGAGGCAGAGAAGGCAAAAAAGGAAGAGGATGCCCGCTCGCTGATCGAGAACGCGCTGAAGAGCCGCCCGATGTCGGCCAATGTGCTCGGCACCTATTGCCGGTTTCTCGCGGCGACGAACGCGTTTTCCGAGGCATTGGTCGCTTGCGCGCGTGACCTGGACCTCAATCCGTGGGACGGCGGGGCGCTCTTCAATCTGGGGCTGACGCAGATCCAGCTCGGCCGCTTCGAGGATGCGCTCTCGACCTTCGAGCGGGCCGACCGATTCAATACGCCCGATGTCTCCCGCTGGACCTGGCTGCTTGGCGCCGGCTGGGCAAACGTGATGCTCGAGCGCGACGAGGAAGCCCTGACCTGGCTGCAGCGTGCCATCGCCATCACCCCGGGCACCGGGCGGGCGCATATGCTGCTCGCCGTCGCCTATCAAAGGCTCGGCCGCACGGCGGATGCGAAGAATGCGCTTGCCCAGGCTCTCAAGCTCCGCCCGGGCTCGACCGCCAGCAACATCTCGCTTCCTGCGGAAAATGTCAGCCAAATCTATCTCGACAAGCGCCAGGAGATCAGCAACATCCTCATCGAACTCGGGCTGCCGCCTGGCTGAAATTGCGGGATTTTGATCTCGATCAAGGAAGCAGGTGCCCGAGCAGCTAGGTTTGTCTCGCGGGCCGGGAGCGCCCGCGTCAAGTGGGGCAACTTGACAGAGGCTTGGCCGGTCCAGGGGCATGGCGCCGGGCAAGCCTCCGCGTCCCCGCGCTCCTTCCCTGCACAACGCGGAAACGATGAAGCGGCGCAATCGCCTGCTTCACCGTCCTACATGATCGCAAGCTCGGCTTCCGCCTTCGGCATTTCCACGCGCAGCTGATCCCGGTAGCCGCCAAGCCCGAGGGCTTCGACGAGGGTGCGGACGGCCTTGCGTTTCAGGTCGGATTCCACCTGTCCCTCCAGCGTCACCTGACCGTTACGCACGGAGACTTGCACCTTCTGCGGCGTCAGGCCGAGATCGGAACGCAGCCGCGTGCGCACCGCGAGACGGATCGCCTCGTCCTCGCGCGGCAGCGCCGTTGTCGAAGCGTCGAGGATCATGCCTAGGATATCGCTGCGGCTGACGATGCCGACCAACCTGCCGTCTTCGACGATTGGCAGCCGCTTGATACGATGCGCCTGCAGGCTTTCGGCAATATCGGCCACCTCGCTGTCGGGACGGGCAACGATGACATCCTCAGACATCACATCCCTGACCGACCAGCCGTGGCTGGCGATATAGCGTTCTAGATCGGTCTCGGACATCACTTCCGCAGTCCGCGCCATGCGCGGCGAAACGCGGATCTCCCGGCGCAGCAGCAGATCGCCCTCGGTCAGCATGCCGCAAATCCGGCCTTCGTCATCGACGACAGGAAGACCGCTGACCCGCTTCTGCATCATGACGGCCACGGCATGGCGGATGCCGACTGCCGGGCTGATCGACACCACGTCTGTGGTCATAATGTCCTTGGCCTGCATGCCGGTGCCTCGCTCGCCCTGAATATCGATGGCGTCGAGGTTAGCGGGCGTCGGAAGGCACCGCTTTGATCTCTGTCAAATGCGCGCATTGGCCGCGCGCTATTGTGGCCTGCCGGTGAAGACATAGCCGACGCCGCGCACCGACTGGATCAGCGCCGGTTCCTTGGGATCCGTTTCGATCTTCTTGCGCAGCCGGACGATCTGAGCGTCGATTGCCCGGTCGAAGGCTTCGAGATTGCGGTTTCTGGTCTGATCCATCAGCGTTTCGCGCGACAGAACCCGGCCGCGATTGCGCACGAAGACGAGCAGCATGTCGAATTCGCCCGTCGTCAGCGCCACGTCGTCCCCGCCGGGAGAGGTCAGCCGCCGCCGGGCGACATCGAGCCGCCAGCCATCGAACTGCAGCACTTCCTCTTCGCCACCCGCCGGCCGAACGGTCTGATCGGCAGGCACGCGGCGCCGGAGCACGGTGCGCAGCCGCGCCAGCAGTTCGCGCAGGTGGAAGGGCTTGGCGATATAATCGTCGGCACCGATCTCAAGGCCGACCACCTTGTCGGTGACGTCGTCCTGACCGGTCAGCATCAGCACGGGCACATCGGACGTGGCGCGCAGCTCCTTCAGCAGCTCCAGCCCGTTCTCGCCATTGGGCAGAACAAGGTCGAGGAAGATCGCGGCATAGCTGCCCTTGGCAAGCTCGGAGCGCATCGCGGCACCGTTGCCGACGGCGCTGACCCTGTATCCGTTGTCCTCGAAATACCGAACGAGCATCTGCCTGATCCGGGCGTCGTCATCGACTACCAGAATGCGATCTGCTTCCATGTCACCCGTTCGTCCCGCTTCCATGCTTTCCATCAGAGATAACGCAGGTTTAGCGGCGGCGCTACCATGCGCGCGACAGCGATTGCGACCATGGACAGAAAAGGTTGCTTAGGCCGGCGGATTGGCATCGTCATCGGCAATCGCCCGCCAGGCGGCCCCTTCGAGATCCTCATACTGGCCGCTCTTCAGCGACCAGAGAAAAGCCGCAAGTCCGATGCCACCCATGAAAAGCGCGATCGGGATCAGATAGATCAGCATGTTCATGCGGTGCGGGCCTCCGCCTGGGTAGCGGCAGGCGCGGGTCGCTCGTTTGCGGCAGCGCCCTTTCCGAAAGCGTTGAGCCGCAGCGCGTTGGAGACCACGATGATCGACGAGGTCGACATCGCCACCGCGGCGATCAGCGGTGTCGCCAGACCCGCAAGCGCGATCGGCACAGCCAGCACGTTATAGCCGATCGCCAGCGCGAAATTCTGGCGGATCAGCGCCGCCGACCGGCAAGCGACGGCAATGGCAACCGGCACGGCATCGAGGCGGTCGTTGAAGAACACCAGATCCGCCGCCTGCCGGCCGATATCGGAAGCGGTGGCCGGGGCCATCGAGACATGCGCGGCAGCAAGCGCCGGCGCGTCATTGATGCCATCGCCGATCATGAAGACGCGGTGGCTGTTGCCATTCAGCGCCTGGCATTCCCCGACCTTTTCTCCCGGCGTCAGCCCTCCAAGCGCGCGTCCGATACCGAGCGCACGCGCCGTATTGTCGACGACGCTCTGCCGGTCGCCGGAGAGGATTGCCGTCGCGAACCCCGCCTTGCGGAGCTCAGCGACGGCTTCGGCTGCGCCCGGCCGCAGCGTGTCGTCGAAGAAGAAGCGGGCAATGACCTGGCCGTCCCTGGCGAAGACCACCTCGGAATAGGGACCTTCGTTGGTGAGCGATGCCTCGGCACCACCACAAGAGAAGGCCTCGCTGCCAAGCCGGTAGAGCACACCCGCCTGGCGCGCTTCGAGGCCACCGCCCGGGATTTCCGTGATCTGCTCGAAGGCTGCGGCATCAGAAGTGCCGGTGTGTGCCAGGGCCTGCGACAGCGGGTGGCGTGAATGGCTCGCCAAGGCCGCCGCCCTAGCGATATCGGCCGGATCAGCGGCGTTGGCGGCAACGAGCCGCGGCCTGCCGATCGTCAGCGTACCCGTCTTGTCGAAAGCGACGGTGTCGATCTCAGCCAGTCGCTCAAGCGCCGACCCATCCTTGACCATAATGCCGCGACGGAAGAGTTCGCCGGCAGCCACGACCTGGACGACGGGAACGGCGAGACCGAGCGCGCAGGGGCAGGTGATGATCAGCACCGCGACGGCAACCAGCATCGCCTGTTTCCAGTCGCCGCCGATGAGGCCCCAACCAAGGAAGGACGCGAGCGCCAGGAGATGGACGACCGGCGAATAGAGCGCGGCCGCCCGGTCGGCGATCCGCCGGTAGCGGGCGCGGCCGCCTTCGGCCGCTTCCATCAAGCCGATGATTTCGGCGAGCAGTGAATCCCGGGCAAGGCGCGTGGCGCGGACCGCCAGCGAGCCGGTGAGGTTCATCGAACCGGAGCTGACCGGCTGGCCGGTCCGAACCGCAACCGGGCTGCTCTCGCCCGTTACGATCGAGAGGTCGAGATCGCTTTGACCGGACACGACAACACCGTCGACAGGAATACGGTCGCCTGCGGCAACGGCGATTTCGTCACCAACAGAAATTTCCTCAACCGCCACATAGCGGTGCGATCCATCCGGCTGGATCAGCAATGCACCGCGCGGCGCGATCCGCGCCAGGCCGTTGATTGCAGCCCGCGCCTTCTCGCGCATGACGTGATCCAGCGTCCGCCCGATCAGCAGGAAGAACAAGAGCGAGACCGTGGCGTCGAACCAGGCATGTTCGCCATGATGCATGGTCTCCCAGAGCGAGACGAAATAGGAGAGCGTGACCGCCAGCGAGATCGGCACGTCCATATTTGTGCGGCCATGCCTCAGGGCGTTCCAGGCCGACTGGAAGAAGAAGCGGCCCGAATAGATCAGCGCCGGGGCGGCGATCATCGCCGATGTCCAGTGGAACATGTCGCGTGTTGCCGCATCGGCGCCCGACCAGACGGATACCGAGAGCAGCATGATATTGGTTGCCGCAAAGCCAGCGACGCCGACGGCAAGCAGCAGCTGGTTGCGGGTCTTGTCACTCTCGGCCGCAAGCGGCGCGTAGAGATGCGCGCGGTATCCCGCGCCTGCGACCGCCGCGATGATCTGCGTGGGGTCGACAGCCCTGCCCCCGGCCTTCTCGCTATAGACGCAGGTGACACGGCGCGCCGTCAGGTTGACGCGCGCCTTGCTGACGAAGGGCAGCACCGTCAGCGCCTTCTCGATCGTCGAAATGCAGGCGCCGCAATGGACATCGGGCACGCTGAGATCGAGCTGGTGCAGCCCGCCGCCGAGCGGATGGCTCGCGAGCGCGATCTCCTCGGCACTGAAGGCCGTGGTGCTCATCGCCATCACCCCGTCGGCATCGATCGCGCAGCAGGTCATCGCACGAACTCCGCGGTGTCGAATCGGATCGCCTCATGCATGACGAGGCTGCCGCCCTTCTTCGAAATGAACTCGACGATCCAGTCACCCGCCGGGACACGGCGATCGGTCTCGAAGGCGCCCTCGCCGCGATTGTCCAGCGCAACTGAAAAGTCCTCGTGGTCGCCGACCGGCCGCTTGAAATTGGCCGTGACGGTATCGACGGCGGCCGGCGATCCATCCGGATTGGCGATCCGGTAGATGAAGCGGTCATCCCTGAGCGAGATATGCCCTGCAATGCCCGAGGCGGTCATCGCCTTCATCTCTGCGGCGCGCTGATTGAACTCCTGGCTGGCGACATAGGTGTTCTCGACCACGAGCCCGCTCCAGCTCGACGACGCGAACCACGCCATGGTGACATTGACGCTGATGACCACGGCGAAGAACGAGGTGATGACGAGCAGCATGTGGCGGCCGGTGAAGCCTTGGACACGGGTTGTCATTGCGGATCTCCAGGGGCGTTGAATGCGGCGCGATAGGTCGCCCGGTCGGTGCCGCCGGGCTCATCGATGGTGAAGAGGAACTCATCGACGGCAGCCGCCGTCGGCCTGCGGGTGATGAAGACCTTGACCGTCGTCGCCGCGTCCGGTGCCGCGTCGAGCGTGAAGCTGCGGGCGTCGTCCCTGCTGATTTCGGGGATGCGCATCGTGGCGCCGTCGAGACCCGACAGCGTCAGCGCGATCCGCCGCGGCTGCGGCACCATGTTGAGGATGCGGATCGTGTAGCCGTTGCGGATTGAGCCGTCGCTTTCCATGACGAATTGCGGATTGCGATCGTGAACCACATTGAGCTCCAGACGCCCGCGCATCGACAGATGCACCAGCATGCCGATGCCGATCGCCGCCCAGACGGCGGCGTAGAATACGACGCGGGGGCGGAAGATGATGCGCCAGTTGAAATGCCGGATGCCATTGATGAAGGAGCCGTCGGTATTGCGGACCTTGGCCGGCTGCACCGCGGTCCGGCCGCCATCGGTGGCGATCGCCATGTTGGCGGAATATTCGCTGAGCGTCGCATAGGCGATCAGGCCGCGCGGCTTTCCGATCTTGTCCATGACGCCGTCGCAGGCATCAATACAGAGGGCGCAGGTAATGCACTCCATCTGCTGGCCGTCGCGAATGTCGATGCCCATGGGACAGACGGCGACGCAGGCATTGCAATCGACACAATCGCCGACCGCGAGGCCATCGGCCTGCGCCTTCTTGCTGTGGCGAGAGCGCTGCTCGCCGCGCCAGTCGTTATAGGTCACGACCAGCGAATTCTCGTCCAGCATGGCGCCCTGGATACGCGGCCAGGGGCACATGTAGGTGCAGACCTGCTCACGCAGCAGACCGCCGAAGACATAGGTGGTGGAGGTCAGGATGGCGACCGTCGCATAGGCGACAGCGGGCGCGGCACCGGTTGCCAGCGCGACAGCAAGAGACGGCGCATCGGCGAAATAGAAGATCCAGGCACCGCCGGTAGCGACGCCGATCACCAGCCAGATCGAGTGTTTCAAGACACGCTTGCGGAGCTTGCCTAGGCTCCAGGGAGCGGCATCGAGCTTGATCCGGGCGTTGCGGTCGCCTTCGATGGCTCGCTCGACGACAAGGAAGAGATCGACCCAGACCGTCTGCGGACAGGCATAACCGCACCAGGCGCGGCCAACCGCCGAAGTCACCAGGAACAGCCCGAACCCTGCCATGACGAGAAGCCCGGCGACGTAATAGAATTCCTGCGGCCAGATCTCGATGAAGAAGAAATAGAAGCGGCGCGAGGCGAGATCGACAAGGATTGCCTGATCGGGGGCATAAGGTCCGCGATCCCAGCGGATCCAGGGTGCCAAATAATAGATGCCGAGGGTGATCAGCATCACGATCCATTTGAAACGGCGAAACTGCCCCTCGGCACGCTTCGGGAAAATCTTCTTGCGCGCCGCATAGAGCGGCTGACGGTTGCGCCGCGCATTCACGGGCTCGACATCGAGCCGCTCCACGCTCTTGGGATCGGGTGCGGTGAAAAGGTTCATAAGTAATGTCTTTCGCGTTCGATACGCCTGTTCTCCTCCTCGAAGCGCCAAGCGTCCTTGATAAAGATCAACAAGCGCGAGCGGTCGGCAGCCGCAAAAGGACAAGCCGCGCTTCGAGGCGAAGGCGCGGCCCGGAGGAACTGCGGGGGAGAAAACGCCGCTTGGGGTGTCCTCTCCTTTTTTCTAGCGGCTCGACGGCTCGTCATCCTTGAGGGAGGTCAAACTGACGATCGCGCTGCCGATCTTTTCCGGCTCGTCGCCCTTGCAGCCGGGCGGCAGGGATTTGGCGCGCACGGAAACACGGGAATGCACGACCGAGCGCGGCATGCCGTAAAGCCCGAGAAGCGGATTGTGCCCGTGCGCCGTCATATCCCTCTCCTACTGACCGCCGCCGAGTGCGTGGACGAAGACCGTCAGTTCCTTGACCGTGGTATCGCCGAGACGCGCCGACCATGCCGGCATGACGCCGTGTTTCGGTGCGGTGACCTGGCGGATGATCGCCTCCTCGCCGCGGCCCTTCAGCCAGATCGCATCGGCGAGATCGGGCGCCCCCATCTCGGCCTTGCCCTTGGCATCCTCGCCATGGCAGGCGGCGCAATTGTCGAGGAAGATCTGCTTGCCGGCCTGAGCCAGCGCCGGATCCGAAGGCGTATTCGTCAGACCCCAGACATAGGCCGCGACCTCCTTCGTCTGGTCCTTGTTGAGGATATCGCCGAAGGCCGGCATTTCCGAAACATGCGTATCGGGATCTTCCTCGAAGCGGATCCCGTGGGCGATCGTCGTCTGGATCGATTGCAGATCACCGCCCCAGAGCCAGTCGTCGTCGTTCAGGTTCGGAAAGCCCGGACCGCCGCTGGCGCCCGATCCGTGACAGGGGGCGCAATTGACCTTGAAGGCCGAGGCGCCGCCGGCGATCGCGAATTCGCGCAGCGCCGGATCGGCATCGATCTCCTCGACGCTCTTTGCCGCGATCATTTCGTGGAACTTCGCCTGGCCGGCCTTGGCCTGATCGAGATCCTGCTGCAGCTCGGCGCGGCTGGAATAGCCGAAATAACCCTTCGTCGCCGAGGTGATCATCGGGATCGCCGGATAGACGACGACGTAACCGATCGCCCAGAGGATCGTCACGTAGAAGGTCAAGACCCACCATCGCGGCATCGGATTGTTCAGTTCGCGGATGCCGTCCCATTCGTGTCCTGTGGTTTCGACGCCGCTGATTTCATCAATATGTTTTTCCGACATCTCAATCATCCTTCAGGGGAATGTCAGCGGCCTCCCTGGCCGTCTTTTTGCTGCCGGGGCGGAGCGTGTAGACGACGGCGCCAACGAAGAACGCCGCCATCGCCAGAAGCCCCCAACTGTCGGCGAAGTGCCGCATTGCCGTGTATGTTTCCATGGGATCACCTCACCGGTAGCCGGTCGCATCGTCGTAGGTCGAGAAATCGACCAGCGTACCGAGCATCTGCAGATAGGCGACGAGAGCGTCCATTTCGGAGAGCTTCTGCGGGTCGCCGTCGAAATCGCCGACCTTGGCCTTCGGATAGCGCTGCAGCAGCGCCGAGGTGTCGGCGTTCGGATCGGCCTGGGCCTTCATGTCAGCTTCGGCATTGGCGATCATGTCGTCGCTATAGGGAACGCCGACATCCTCGTTGGCCTTGAGGTCCATGCCGATATCCTTGACCGTCACCGGCTCCTCTTTGAGGAAGGCGTATTTCGGCATGATCGATTCCGGCACCACGGCTCTCGGGTCGGAGAGGTGCTGGACGTGCCACTCGTTCGAATAGCGGCCGCCGACGCGCGCCAGGTCCGGCCCGGTGCGCTTCGAACCCCACTGGAACGGATGGTCGTACATGGATTCCGCTGCCAGCGAGTAATGGCCGTAGCGCTCCACCTCGTCGCGGAACGGCCGGATCATCTGGCTGTGGCAGAGATAGCAGCCTTCGCGGATGTAGATGTTGCGCCCCGCAAGCTCGAGCGGCGTGTAGGGACGCATGCCCTCCACCTTCTCGATCGTATTCTGCAGGTAGAAGAGCGGCGCGATTTCCACGATGCCGCCGATCGAGACGACGAGCAGCGAGCCGACGAGAAGCAGGGTCGCGTTCTTTTCGAGGATCTTATGTTTGTCCAGTATCGATGCCATGTCTCACCTCACTCGGCAGGCTGTGCCTGGGGCACGTAAGCGGTCGGAATTGCGGCTTCGTCGCGCAGGCGTCCGCGGATGGTCATGAAGACGTTCCAGGCCATCACCAGGCCGCCGGCCAGGTAGAGCACGCCACCCAGCGTGCGCAGCACGTAGTAGGGGAACATCGCCGAGACGGTTTCTGCGAAGGAATAGACGAGGAAGCCCTGCGAATTGTATTCGCGCCACATCAGACCCTGCTGGATGCCGGCAACCCACAGAACAGCGGCGTAGACGACGATGCCGAGCGTGGCGAGCCAGAAGTGCCAGTTGACCATTCTGAGGCTGTAGAGACGTTCGCGGCCCCAGAGCTTCGGCGTCAGGTAATAGATGGCACCGAAGGTGATCATGCCGACCCAGCCGAGCGCACCCGAATGCACGTGGCCGATGGTCCATTCCGTATAGTGGCTGAGCGAATTGACCGTCTTGACCGACATCATCGGTCCCTCGAAGGTCGACATGCCGTAGAAGGCGATGGCGACGATCATCATGCGGATGATCGGATCGGTGCGGATCTTGTCCCAGGCGCCCGAAAGCGTCATCAGGCCGTTGATCATGCCACCCCAGGACGGCATCCAGAGCATGATCGAGAAGACCATGCCGAGCGTCTGTGCCCAGTCGGGCAGCGCCGTATAATGAAGGTGATGCGGACCGGCCCAGATATACATGAAGATCAGGGCCCAGAAGTGAATGATCGACAGGCGGTAGGAATAGACAGGGCGGTTGGCCTGCTTCGGAACGAAATAGTACATCATCCCGAGGAAGCCGGCCGTCAGGAAGAAACCGACGGCATTATGCCCGTACCACCACTGAGTCAGCGCGTCCTGGACGCCCGAGAAGACCGAATAGCTCTTCGAACCCAGGAACGAGACCGGCACCGCCAGATTGTTGACAACATGCAGCATGGCGATGGTGACGATGAAGCCGAGATAGAACCAGTTCGCCACATAGATGTGCGGTTCCTTGCGCCTTAGGATCGTGCCCAGGAAAACAGCGAGATAGGCCACCCAAACGATCGTCAGCCAGACGTCGACATACCATTCCGGCTCCGCATATTCGCGGGCCTGGGTAATGCCAAGAACGTAGCCCGTCGCCGCCATGACGATGAAGAGCTGGTAACCCCAGAACACGAACCAGGCGAGACTGCCGCCGAAGAGACGGGCATGGCAGGTGCGCTGCACGACATAGAAGGACGTCATGATCAGCGCATTGCCGCCGAAGGCGAAGACGACGGCCGAGGTGTGAACCGGGCGCAGCCGGCCGAAATTCAGGTAGGGCGCCAGATTGAGATCGGGACAGGCGAGCTGCGCGGCGATGATGACGCCGACGAGAAAGCCGACGACACCCCAGAAGACGGTGGCGATCAGGCCGTAGCGGATGACCTCGTCGAAATAGCCTGAAGGCTCAACCTTGGGCACCCGGCCCGCCGGCGAGAAATCGACGCGCCGCAGCAGGATGACGGTCCCGGCAAAGAGGCAGAGACACAGGATGCCCATATGGACGGCGAAGAGGTGGTCGTGGGCGAAGGCGGCTCCCAGCAAGGCCAGGAAGGCTGCGACCGCGACCAGCACGGTCTCGGTTGAATAGTTCATGATGTCGTCCCCAGTGCGCAGCCGGCCGCATCAGGGCCGACTCTCTCGTACTTTCAGGGAAGGACTGTCACGGCGACGTGAGCGGCTCCTTGATCTACGTCAATGAGCCCAGGCAGCGGCGATCCGGCGGAGCGGCTGTTACCAACTGTTACACAGTCTCACCATTTGAAACGCTGCGCTCATCGCTGTGTGACTGAGCGCCTTTCTATTGTCCCCATTGCAGAACGAGGGGACTTCGCAATGCTGATGCAGAACCAACAGGCCTTTGAGCATACCGAGACGGCAACCAACGCGGCGAAGCTCGGACATTCGCTCGCTTCGCTCTTCGATCTCTCGCCGATCGAGACCGTGCCGGCCGGCAAGGCTCTCTGCTGGGAAGGCGATGCGGCAAAGCATCTCTTTCAGGTGGTCGAAGGTGTGGTCCGCCTGCAGCGCATCATCGGCGAAGGCCGCCGCGTCATCACCGCCTTCCACTTTGCCGGCGACCTGATCGGTGCCTTCCTGCAGGGCGATTTCCTGTTCACGGCGGAGGCCGTCACCGATTGCAAGATCCGCCGCGTCGCCCGCAAGACCTTCCAGGAGAATGTTGCGAAATGTGACGCGCTACGCCCGGAATATATCGCGCTTCTCTGTCATGAGACGGCGGCCGCCCACGAGCAGATGGTGCTCCTGTCGAAGAAGAATGCCGAAGAGCGGCTCTGCAGCTTCATCGTCGAGCTGGCGCGCCGGCCGGGCGGCCAGCCGCGCCAGGGACTGCTGCGCGTGCCGATGAACCGCCAGGATATCGCCGACTATCTCGGCCTGACGATCGAGACCGTATCGCGCACCATCACCAAGCTTTCCTCGCGCGGTGTCATCGCCCCGGAGGGGCGCCACGACCTGCGGATCGTCAGCATGGGCAAGCTTGTTCAGCTTTCGGGTAATGCTGATGATTTTACGGACAAAAGCTGCCATAGGGTCAGTGTTCACTGATCGCGCAGGAGCGCCCATGCCTCACCGGCTCATTTCGCCCAGAACCGCATCGCCACAGGAGCTGGACGCGCTTGTGCATGTGCTCGATGGAGCCGATATCATCGTTCACCGGCTCGAGGGCACGATCACCCATTGGTCGATCGGCTGCGAGAACATGTATGGCTGGGCGCGCGAGGAAGCCGTCGGCGAGATGGTCGATGCGCTGCTCGCGACGCAATATCCCGAACCGGTCGAGACCATTCGCGCCCATCTGAAATCCCGCGGTTTCTGGCAGGGCGAGATCATCCACCGCCACAAGAGCGGCCACGATATTCACGTCGCGACGCGCTGCGTTCTCGTCAACCTTTCGGACGGCGACCCGGCCGTCATTCAGGCCAATAGCGACATCAGCGCGCTGAAGAAGGCCGAGGAGGCCGTGCGTTCGCGCGAGGCACATCTGAGCTCGATCCTCGACACCGTGCCCGATGCTATGGTCGTCATCGACCAGAAGGGCAGCGTGCTCTCCTTCAGCAAGGCAGCCGAGCAGCTGTTCGGCATGACCTCCGACAAGATTTGCGGCAGAAATGTCAGCGATCTCATGCCCTCGCCCTATCGCAGCGCCCATGACGGCTATATCGGCCGCTATCTGGAAACCGGCGAAAAACGCATCATCGGCTACGGCCGTGTCGTCACCGGCCAGCGCGCCGATGGCTCGCAATTTCCGATGGAGCTGCATGTCGGCGAAGCCACAGCCAATGGCGAGCGCATCTTCACCGGTTTCGTGCGTGATCTGACGAGCCGCTTCCGCATCGAGGAGGACCTGCGCCAGGCCCAGAAGATGGAAGCCGTGGGCCAGCTCACCGGCGGCCTCGCCCATGATTTCAACAATCTCCTGACCGTTATCAGCGGCAATCTCGAAATGATCGAGGACAAGCTGCAGCCGGGTCCGCTGCGCGACATGCTGCGCGAGGCCCAGGATGCGGCGACTGATGGCGCCAAGCTCACCGGCCAGCTGCTCGCCTTCGGACGGCGCCAGCCGCTGAACCCGAAACATGCCGATCTCGGCCAGCTGCTCTCAGGCTTTTCGGATCTTCTGCGCCGCACGCTCGGCGAGGACATCAAGCTCTCGACCGTGCTCTCGGGCTCGGATTTCAACGTGCTGGTCGATAGTTCGCAGCTGCAGAATGCGGTCCTCAACATCGCGCTCAATGCCCGTGACGCCATGCCGAAGGGCGGCAGCCTGACGACCGAGATCTCGCGCGTGCATCTCGATGCCGATTACGCCAAGATGTTTCCCGAGGTCCGCAGCGGCAATTTCGTGCTGATCTCGATGACCGATACCGGGTCGGGCATGACCGACGAGGTGAAGAAGCGAGCGATCGAACCGTTCTTCACCACCAAGGAAGTCGGATCCGGGACTGGCCTCGGCCTCAGCATGGTCTATGGCTTCGTCAAGCAATCCGGCGGCCACCTGCAGATCTACAGCGAGGCAGACCGCGGCACGACCATCCGCATCTATCTCCCGGCGCTCACCGGCCCGAAACCAAGCGCTCTGGAGCAGGAAGGCGCGGCCAGCGAAAGCCCGCTTCCCGGCGGCGACGAGCATATCCTCGTCGTCGAGGACGATATCCGCGTCCGCCGAGTCGCCGTCGCGCGACTGGCCACCATGGGATACCGGGTGCTTGAAGCCGACAACGGCAGGCAGGCTCTGGAAATCCTGAGGGAAAGCCCGGAAGTCGCCCTGCTCTTCACCGACATCGTCATGCCGGGCGGCATGACCGGCGACGAAGTGGCGCGTGAGGCGCGGGAACTGCGCCCCGATATCGCGGTACTGTTCACGTCGGGCTATTCCGAACCGGCGCTTGCCGCCAACGACACGATTTCGGGTGCCCGCTGGTTGCGCAAGCCCTATACCGCGCGCGAACTTGCAGCCCAGATCCGTGAGCTGCTCGACGCCGATTAAACGGCGCGCGATCCCTCCAGTTTGACCGGCATCAAAGAGCATCGCCCTCCCCCGTCCTAGAACTGTTCCGCGGCCAAATGGCCGCGGAAACAGGAGACGTCAGATGAATTTGAAATACGGTCTGATCGCGGCAACATGCGCCATGCTCGCATCGGCTGCGCCGCTGATGGCGGCCGATCACCAGGTCCAGATGCTCAACAAGGGCACCGACGGCGCAATGGTCTTCGAGCCCGATTTCATCAAGATCGCGCCCGGCGACACCGTGACCTTCGTTCCGACCGACAAGAGCCACAACGTCGAGACCTTCAAGGGCCTGATCCCGGATGGCGCGGCGGAATTCAAGTCGAAGCCGAGCGAGCAGTTCCAGGTAAAGTTCGACATCCCCGGCGCCTATGTCGTCAAGTGCACGCCACACTTTGCGATGGGCATGGTGGCGCTGATTCAGGTCGGCGACAACCCGGCCAATCTCGACGCCATCAAGGCCGCCAAGGTTCCGAACCTCGCGCGCAAGCGTCTCGATGGCGAGCTGGCCAGATTGGCTCAATAACACTGACGATTTGAGGTATGCGGGCTGCAATCTCTGGATGCAGCTCGCCGCCAGCTCCCGGCGATATATGTTGCCTAGCTAATATTTTGTGGCATGCTCGATGGAAGTCCCGTTCGATGTTGGGTTCCATGGGTGGAAGAGCGGCCGAGGACACCATGACGGTGTCCGTTCATCGCAAGTCTGCAGCCTGTTACACGCCACCCATGCCTGTCGGCAGCAGTCTTGGCGCGGCAAAAACCAATGGCGAACTTCCTGGCAGGCATCTGATCGCCGACTTCAGCGGCGCCAGACGGCTCGGCGATGTCGCGCATATCGAAGCGGCTTTCCGGGCGGCCGTAAAGGCCGCGGGTGCGACCCTGCTCGGCATGAACTTTCACGTCTTCGATCCCGGCGGCGGCGTAACCGGAACCGTCTCGCTCGCCGAAAGCCACATGTCCATCCACACCTGGCCCGAACATGCCTATGCGGCACTCGATATCTTCATGTGCGGTGCCTGTGATCCGCTGAATGCCTTGCCGACGCTGGTCGAGGCGCTCTCCCCCGCCCTGGTGGAATTGCGACAGATCATTCGCGCGGAGGCGGCGGATCTCTGATGGCGATGGTCATAGCCGACGATCCGGAAAAGAGCGCACTTGAGGCACTGCCGTCAGTATCGCGTCCCTATCCCCTGCCGGAATTGCCGCCGGACCGTGTCTTCGTGGAAGGGCTGGATACGAGCGTGCCGCCGAGGAGCGGCAGTGTCTTCGTTCTTGAGGACGCCGATATCTTCGACGAGTACCATTACCGCGCCCAATCCATCGTCTGCTCCTTTCGAACGCCGTTTCAGAACGTGACGATCGCCGATACCTACAGTTTCGGCCGCGCCCTGTTCCTCGACGGCGCCATCCAGAGTGCCGAGGACGACGAAGCGCTTTATCATGAAATGCTCGTGCATCCGGCCATGCTGATGCATGACAATCCGAGCCACGTCCTGATCATCGGCGGCGGTGAGGGCGCGACATTGCGCGAGGTGCTTGCCTATCGCGATGTCACGCGCGCCGTGATGGTCGATATCGACCGCGACGTCGTCGATTGCTGTCGCGAACATCTCGGCACCTGGAACTACGGCGCCTTCACCGATCCACGCGCCGAACTGCACTACCGCGACGGCCGTGAATATGTGGAAACCACCGACGAGCTCTTCGATGTCATCATCATTGACGTCGTGGACATGCTGGACAATGGCCCGGCCCAGCACCTCTATACCAAGGAATTCTACCGGTCCCTGCGCGGCTGCCTGCGCGATGGCGGCATCCTGGTGGTGCAGGCGCTCGAATTCTCGTCCTGCAATTACAAGGGCCATACGGCGCTGCGCCGGACCCTTGAGACGGCCTTTACGAAGGTCAGCAGCTATCAGGTGCCGATTCCTTCCTTCCTGGCCATGTGGGGCTTCCTTCTCGCCTCCGACTGGCTCGATGCCGAAGAGGAGAGTGCTACCCGCCTCGATCAGCTGATCGACACCAGGCTTGGCGATGATTGGCTCGATCACGCGACGGGCGCCTTCATCATGTCCCGCTTCTGCTTCGACAAGGAGACCGATTTTCTGCTCGGCATCGGTGGACCCGTGCTTGAGGACGGCATCGCCTTCATACCGCCTCCCGACGTCCACATGGTCGATGACGGGATGCGCCAGCTTCCCGCGCTGACGGACGAATAGCCGATGACGGCAAACGGCGCCCAGCATTGCCGGCTTTTCCTGCTTCCAGCCGGCGAAGCCGGCCGCGCCGGCGCGGCCCTCCTCTGCAGCCTGTCCTATCCGCGTGCGGTATCGCTGCATGCGCTGATCGCGCCGCTGGAAGGCGAAGCCGTCCCCGCCTTCCCGCCCGCCGATGCCGAACAGCTTGATGTCGTCTTGCTGCCGAGCGGCTCGCAAACGTCCTTCGCTTTGCAGGAGTCGGCAGCGGACTGGCTTCGGAACACCGTTGCGCAGGGGCGCTTCGAAAACCTGTCCGCCGACCTGAAGCTCCGACAGGGGCAGATCAGCATCCGCGGCCAGCAGGTCGTCATCCAGTCTGCACCGGAGCTCTTCAGGGATATGCTTGCAGGCGTCGGCGCATTCGGCTGGCTTTGGCTGAACATCGAAGATACCGAGCGTGCGGTCGAGACGGCCTGGGATCAGCAGCACGATGATGCCGAACTCCTCGAGCGCTCCTCGTACAGCCGCAGGATCAGCAGTAGCCTGGCCGCCAAGGTGGCCGAAACGGCACGCCTGCGGCAGTGGTTCCTGAAGAGCACGCTGCTTCTGGAGCGCGGCGATCGCGGCCTGCCGCCAGCCTCGCGCCGCAGCTTCTTCGAGCTTTGCCAGCAGATGGATTTCGGGCGGCGGCCCAGCTGATCGGCGAGGTGATCGAGGCGCGAGAGACGCTCTACGGGACTGCGGCCGAGCGCAGTTTCGAATACCGGCTGTTCTTCGTGTCATGCATCATCGAGGCGGCCATCCTGGCCGGCATCCTGATCGAAATCGCAATCATGCTCTACGATCTCTGAGGAGGGACAGATGAGGTTTGGATTGTTCCTGGCCGCGATGGCGGCCACAGCAGCATCGGCACTGGCCCAGGACGCATTTCTTACCGGGGCGCAGATCAAGGCCGCCTTCGCCGGCAAGACGGTATCGGGAACCGAAGATGGCTCGGCCTACCAGGAAAAGCTCCTTGCCAACGGCTCCATTCAGGGGCGATCCAATCTCGACGGAAGCTATACCGGCGAATGGGAAGTCGATGGCAATGAGATCTGCTTCTATTACGACGATGATGATGACGACGAAGACGATGATTGCTCTCGGGTCGTGCTGAAGGGCGCGAGCGTCATATTCGTCGACGATGACGGCTCACGTTCAAGGGCGACCCTGCGCTAGAGACCCGCAATTATCCACCGCTGGGTCCATGTCACGCCGATGTCACGCGACGGCTGCGGGGCGTTGTGGTTAGCTTCTTTTCGAGGGGCTGGGGGCCGCTCATTTCAAGGGCTTCGCCGGTGTTCCAGTAGCGAAGTCCCTGTTCAAGAGACCCGCCGGATACGGCGGGTCTTTCAGCATATGGAGGGGCCAGACGTGACCAAGCTGCACATTTCGTTCGGCATAGCTTTCCTCGTGGCGCTGACATCGATGATCATCTCGCTGACAAGCTCGCCTTTGCCGTTCTAAGCACCACCGAAAACGAAAATGGCACGGATTTCTCCGTGCCATCCAGATCTGCGAAAACAGCTCCCGCTCAGTGATTGTCGCGCGGCACACCCTTGGTCTGGGCGATGCGCTGGTACTTGACCGCGGGTTCGAGAACGGCACCGGTTTCCAGCTGGCCGACGACGGAGCGCTGGATTTCCTGCCATGGCGTCTGATGGTCCGGATAGCGGTAGCCGCCATCCGCCTTCAGCGCGGCATGGCGCTCGGCTAATTCGCTCTCGGAAATCAGGATATCGGCGCGTCCGCGGCCGACGTCGATGCGCACCTTGTCGCCGGTCTTCAGAACTGCGAGACCGCCGCCGGCGGCCGCTTCCGGCGAAGCGTTGAGGATCGACGGGCTGCCCGAGGTGCCGGACTGGCGACCATCACCGATGCAGGGCAGCGACGAGACGCCCTGCTTCAGAAGATAATCCGGCGCACGCATGTTGACGACCTCGGCCGCACCCGGATAGCCGATCGGACCGGCGCCGCGCATGAAGAGGATCGTGTGCGCGTCGATCGAAAGCGACGGATCGTCGATGCGCTTGTGGTAATCCTCCGGACCATCGAAAACCACGGCGCGGCCTTCGAAGGCTTCCGGATCGCTCGGGTTCGAGAGATAGCGGTCGCGGAACTCCGGCGAGATGACGCTGGTCTTCATGATCGCCGAGGAGAACAGGTTGCCGCGCAGCACGCGGAAACCGGCGCGCGGCTTCAGCGGTGCGTCGAAGCGACGGATGACCTTCTCGTCCTGGATCGACTGCCCGCGACAGTTCTCGCCGATCGATTTGCCGTTGACCGTCAGCGCCTCTTCCTGGATGAGGCCCTGCCCCATGAGCTCGTTGACCACGGCAGGCACGCCGCCGGCGTGATAATAGTCTTCGCCGAGATATTCGCCGGCCGGCTGCAGGTTGACGAGGAGCGGGACTTCTTCGCCATAGGTCTGCCAGTCATCGACGGTCAGCTCAACGCCGATGTGACGCGCCAGCGCATTGAGATGGATCGGCGCATTGGTCGAGCCGCCGATTGCCGAATTGACGCGGATGGCGTTGATGAAGGCGTCCTTGGTGAGGATATCCGACGGCTTCAGGTCTTCTCGGACCATGTCAACGATGCGCAGGCCGGTGCGGTAGGAAATTTCCTGGCGGTCGCGATAAGGCGCCGGAATGGCGGCCGAACCCGGCAGCTGCATGCCGAGCGCCTCGGCAAGCGAGTTCATCGTCGTCGCCGTGCCCATCGTGTTGCAATAACCGGTGGAAGGCGCCGAGGAGGCGACCAGTTTCACGAAGCCCTGGTAGTCGATTTCGCCCTTGGCGAGTAGCTCGCGGGCCTTCCAGACGATAGTGCCGGAGCCGGTGCGCTCGCCGCGGAACCAGCCGTTCAGCATCGGGCCGACCGAAAGGGCGATCGCCGGAATATTGACGGTGGCCGCCGCCATCAGACAGGCCGGTGTGGTCTTGTCGCAGCCGATCGTCAGCACCACGCCATCCAGCGGATAGCCGTAGAGCACTTCGACGAGGCCTAGATAGGCAAGGTTGCGGTCGAGGCCGGCCGTCGGGCGCTTGCCGGTTTCCTGGATCGGATGAACCGGGAATTCGATGGCGATGCCACCGGCTTCGCGGATGCCCTCGCGCAGGCGGTTGGCGAGCTCCAGATGGTGGCGGTTACAAGGGGAGAGGTCCGATCCGGTCTGGGCAATGCCGATGATCGGCTTGTCGGACTGCAGCTCTTCCTGGCTGAGGCCGAAGTTCATGTAACGCTCGAGATAGAGCGCCGTCATGTCGGCATTATCAGGGTTATCGAACCAGGCGCGGGAACGAAGGCGGGGCTTGCTGTCGTGTTGGGTCATCGCACTATCCACGTTGTTTATTGACATGCAAATATCCTAAGGCAGAGAGATTGTATAATACCGTTCTCCTATTCTGACTTAGGAAAAGCGAATATCAGAGGCCATGATGACACGTCTCGATGCCTTCAAGTTAAAGCATTTGCGCATGCTCGTCGCGCTGGAAGAGCATGGGAAGGTGGGCAGGGTCGCGGCGATGTTCGGCCTGTCGCAGCCATCGCTGTCGCGCACACTGTTCGAGCTCGAATCGCTTGCCGGATACCGGCTGTTCGACCGGCATAATCGCGGCACGACGCTGACCGCCGAGGGCAAGGTGCTGGCGCGCTATGCCCGGACGCTGCTGTCGGAAGCGGCGCGCGCCGAATATGACATGAAGGTCATCGCGTCGGGCAAGCGCGGCAGCGTCAGCATCGGCACGGTGATGACCCCGGCCTCGGATGTCATCGTCCCGGCGCTCAACGATGCCCAGGCGGAATATCAGGATCTCGACATCAACATCTCGCATGGCAGCAGCGATGCGCTGCTGGCGCAGCTCAATGCCGGCAGCCTCGACTTCGCGATCTGCCGCCTGCCCGAAAACGCAAACCGGGCGATGTTCGATTATGAGCCGATCGGCGAGGAAACCTTTCGCATCGTCGTGGCGGCGAACCATCCGCTGGCGAAGAAATCGGCGGTCGAGGAAACCGATCTCGAAGGCCTCGACTGGGTGCTGCAGCCTGAGGGTTCCTACCTCCGGGACGTGATCGACGACTATCACCGCAAGCATGTCATCGTGCCGCGTAGTGTGATTTCCACCTCATCGGTGCTGATGACCATCCTGCTCGTCAGAAGCGGCGGCCGCGTCGGCATGTTCGCCACGACGGTGGCGGAAATGCTCGATCAGCATCATCTGCTGAAGGCTCTGCCGCTGAATGCCCGGATCGACATACCAGGTTTCGGTCTGGTGCAGCTGAAGGGCAAGGAGTTGTCGCCTCAGGCCAAAGGTGTGCTGGAGGCGTTGCGGCAGAAGGCGAGTGAGCGGAAGACGTGGGTTTGAGAGGGAATGTCTTCGCGCGGAGCCCCCTAGAAAAACCGACCCAAAGCACGCGCCGTCGAGATATCGTTGACCACCCGGCGAACGCCGCGCACGCTGGCCGCAGTCGCACCCGCCGCCTCCCGCGTGCCGGAGCTGCCCAACCGGCCCTTGAGCGTGACGACGCCGCTCGCGACCGTCGCCCTCACTGCCTCGTGGCTCAGGCCGAGTTCCAGCTGCAGCCGGTTGCGGACCGCGACCGAGAGGGCGTCGTCACCGATCGGGATGATTTCATTGACGAACATCACAGCAGCCTCCGGTTCTCACTGACGGCATCCTCCGCCCGGTGGCCGCCGCTTGCCTTGACCTAGATCAACCGGTGCGCGGCATTCACGTTCGTGTCAGTTTCGTCAGGCACGGAGAGGAGCCAACAGCCGGGAGCCGTTCATGCCGAAGACAAGCTATTCCCTCACCCAGCGCGTCCTTTCATTGGAGCATGGCGCTGCTGATCTTCTTCAATCTGCTGTTCCCTGACGGGATGAACCGCTGGCACCACCTGCATAGGAGCGGCCAGCCGGTATCACCCGACGATGTCGCCGGCGCCAATATCCACGCCTATATCGGCATCCTAATCCTGGTGCTCGCTGGACTTCGCCTGATCGTGCGGGCGCTCTCCGGCGCCCCGGCGGAAGCCGAGGGATCACCGGCCGTGCTGCATCTCGTGGCGCGGGCAACCCATGCCGCGCTCTATCTGCTGCTCTTCGTCATGCCGCTGTCCGGAATTGCCGCCTATTACTTCGGCATCGACAGCCTCGGCTCGCTGCATGGCGGCCCGGTCAAGATGCTGCTCTGGGTGCTGATCACGCTGCATGTGCTCGGCGCCTTCGCCCAGCACTTTTATTGGCGGACGAACGCGCTGCGCCGCATGACGATCGGCTGAAACCGGTCAGACGCCGTCGGCCTCGAGCTCGCGGTGCCGGACCGGCCGTTGCTCCGCCTTCGCCGCAGCCATCCGGATATCGCAGAGCATCTGCCGTTCGAGCTTGATCTGCCGGCGCATCGGGCCGGAGAACAGCCGCAGTGCCTGACCGACGGCACCGGGCGAAAGCTGGCTGCGTCCCGCCGCAAGTCCCGTCAGCGCCGCGATTGCCTGCTGTGCCGCATCGAGCTCGGCCGCGCGGCAGGCGGCGCGCAATTCCCGGAGGTTTGCGATTTCGGCTGCCTTGGCGATCAAGGGCAGCGCGGAGCAGATCAGCCGCTCTTCCAGCCGATGGGTTTCTGCCAGCAGCGGCCCGAGTTCGCGGGCCATCGTCGCGCAGAGCGCATTGTCGACATGGCACGGCAGGAAGTCGGCGATCGCCTCCAGAAAATCGCACCAGGAGAGGAGTTTCGTATGACACGCCTCCAGTTCCTCAAGCCCGCCCGGCATCACATCAGTCATCGCTACCCCCGATCAGAACGGCCGGGCAATGCCACGGCCTCCCGTCGGCGATAGACGCAGATGCGAGACCTTTCCTTGAGAGAGATCAACAAGCAAGGATTTGTTGGGCGGGATTACTTCCCCTTGAAGTCGACGAGCAGCGACTTGAGCTCGATTTCGCGCACGCGGCGCGCGGCCTCTTCGGGCTCGACCCAGGCAAGCACGCGCTGGCCACGCTCCTTGAAATCATCGACCTGTTCGAGAACCTCGACCGGATAGATATCGACGATGCAGGGGGCGACGTCGCCGTTGTCGAGCCATTTCAGATAGGTGTAGCGGCCGATCGGTTTCTTGCCGACGGTGCCGCGAACGCCCGCCTCTTCCCAGGCTTCCGTGGCGGCGGCCTCGTAGGGCTTCTTTTTCTTCATCGGCCAGCCCTTGGGGATGACCCAGCGGCCGCTGGCGCGCGAAGTCAGGATCAGGACTTCGATACCGTTAGGCCCGCGACGGAAACAGAGCGCGCCATATTGCTGCTTGAAGGCGCCGGTAAACAGCTTGTCGGGCTTGGCGGCCAACTGCTGCAGCAGCGTCTTCGGCCTTTCCGGTGGCGGCTTGCGCTCTTTCTTCTTGGGCACCATCAGCAGCGGCTGGTTCAGCCATTCGCCGCGATGCGCATATGAAGAGATAAAGTTCATGCCTGCTCCGCCGGAACGACTCAGCCGCCCGCTTCTCCGCCGCCTATGCGGCACCGGGACAAATTGCAGCCCAAGAGCAAAAGGGCAAGTGCGACCTGCAGACACTATGAGATTTTGATACCGGAGCCTCCCACCACGAATGGAATGCTTACGCGCTTGGGCCCATCTCTCGCGCAGCATGTCCGGCGGCCAAAACGGCCCGCCTTTCACCCGATCACAAAACTGAAATGGAAATGACGATGCGCCTGCAACAACGGCCGTTCACGGTCGAGATCAAGAAGAAGCGCCCGCTTGCAAAGCCGGCACCCGCCCTGCCCGTATCGAGCATCAAGCACGGGAAGCCCGCTTGATGGTCAGCCGCAGCCTACCGCACGAATATTTCGTTCTAACGCCTGCGGAGAAGACCGGGCCTGTTATCGGCCATCTCGACGGCCGGCCGATCGCTGCGGCGGTCATCGACAGCGATGGCGGGCGCTACCGTTTCGTCGGCGTCGCCGCCCGCGATCACCGCGGCCGGCTCGACGTGACGGCGCTAAAGCCGGGCGAATGGATCGTCGCTCCCGATCTCGTCTATGCCGAAGCGGCCTAGCTACGCCGCCTTGCTATGCGTGCGGCCGGGCGCGCCGAAATAGGCATCGAAGGCGGATGCCACGGCGCGTACCATGAAGCGGGCGTCCCCGGAAACGGAGAGGCGCCCGTCCGACAAGCTCGCGACGCCATCTCGGAGCAATTGCTCCAGCCGCTCGTTGCGCTCGGTCAGGAAAGCGTGGTCATAGCCGGCCGTTTCGCAGAGACCGGCGATATCGACCTGGAAATCGCACATCAGCCGCTCGATCACCTTTGCGCGCAGCTTGTCTTCATCGCTCAGCCGATAACCCTTGGCGGTCGGCAGGATGCCGGAAGCGATGCGCTCGCCATAGCGGCCAAGCGGCACCTCGTTCTGCACATAGCCGCCGGGAAGCCGCCCGATCGATGAGGCGCCGAGACCGATCAAGGTCTCGCAGTCGTCGGTCGTATAACCCTGAAAATTGCGGCGCAACGTTCCCGATGCAACAGCGACGGCCAATTGGTCGTGCGGCAGGGCGAAGTGATCGAGGCCGATCTGGACATAGCCGGCCTCAACCAGCGCCTCGGCGATCGCTTCCGCCTGGGCGTTGCGCTGCGGCGCATCCGGCAGCACCGCCTCGTCGATCAGCCGCTGATGCTTCTTGAACGACGGCACGTGCGCATAGCCGAATACCGCGAGGCGCTCGGGGCGGAGTTCGACAGCCATCTTCACCGTCTCAAGACAGGAAGCGACCGTCTGATGCGGCAGCCCGTAGATCAGGTCGAAATTGATGCTCTCGGTCCCGTTTGCACGCAGGCCCTCGACGGCCACCCTGGTCTGCTCGAAGGTCTGGACGCGGTTGATCGCGTGCTGCACCGCCGGATCGAAACTTTGGACGCCGAGGCTAGCGCGGTCGACGCCGTTTTCGCCGAGCGCGGCGATCATCTGCGAGGTGAGCGTCCGCGGATCGATCTCGATGGCGACGCTACTTCCCGCCTCGAAGCGGAAGGCGCTGCGCAGCTTCTTCATCAACGCCGCGAAGGCATCCGGACGGATGATCGTCGGTGTGCCGCCACCGAAATGAACGTTCTTGACCCCAAGCCCGTTACCGGCCGCCTCCGACACCAGCTCGATCTCCTCGGCGAGAATGTCGAGATAGTCAGCCACCGGGGCGTCCTGGCGGGTCACCGACGTATGGCAACCGCAATACCAGCACATCGCCCGGCAGAACGGGATGTGCAGGTAAAGCGACACGGAATCCGATGGGCTGAGCGCCGCCAGTCCCGCCGCGTAATCCTCTGGTCCGACAGCGGCTGAAAAGGCGGGCGCGGTCGGGTAGCTGGTGTAGCGCGGCAGGCGCGCTTCGCCATATTTGGCGACAAGGGCGTTGGACATCGTGGCTTCCTTCACAAGCAATCCCGCCCTTATGGCGCCCCGGCGAAGGCATCTCCTTGTTCTAGATCAATGAACCGGCCGCCATACAGCGAGCCCGCGACTTTGACGCAGATCAAAGCGCGTGGCCGCCCGCGCGATAGCATTGCCGCGTTGCGGACCGGTGCGCGAAGGAGAGACCGTTCAATGCGATACGCCATCATCGCCGCCCGGTTCGACGAGCGGGCAAAGTCCGGACGCATCGAGCTTCACGACGGCGCGCAGGCGAGAACGGTTATCGTCACCCGCCGCGCGCTTCTCAGCATCGCCTCGCCGCCGCGGGCGAACGAGGCCCGATTGCTCCAGAACCTCGATGCCTTCTGCGAGATCGCCCTGGGCCCGGAAATAGCGCCCGACAAGAAGGGCGAGGTCACCATCACCGCCAAGCACGTCAGGACATGGCGGGGCACACCGGTTGACGAGCCCGTCTGGAGCTGGCGCGAAAGCCAGCCACCCTCGGCGGATCGAAGCGCTTTGCCGCAATTACTATAAAGACGCTGGCGCAGGCTGCGGGCCTGAAGGATACTGCCGAAGATGACCTTGCTGACCTTCTCTCTCGGCGTTCTCGCGCTGCTGATCATGCCCGGCCCGACCAACGCGGTCCTCGCCATGGCGTCGGCAGGCATCACCGCGACCCGTGTGGTGTCGCTGCTTGGCGCCGTGCTCGCGGCCTATCTGATCGTCATCATTCCGGTCTCGGGGATTGCCGGACCCTACCTGCAGGCGCATCCCGTCGTCGCCCAGAGCGTTCGCATCGTCTCGGCGATCTGGGTGCTGTCACTGGCGCTGAAACTGTCGAAAGCCGATCCCGACGCCGGCGCCACTACAATCGTGCCGCGGCATCTCTTCGTCACGACGCTCCTGAACCCCAAGGCGATCATCATCGGCCTGACGATGGTGCCCGCCGTTCAGGCGCCGCTTGCGCTCGCGATCCTGAGCTTTGCCGCCTGTGTCACACTCACATCGGCAATCTGGATCGGGCTCGGGCGGCTAATTACCGGAAACGGCAGCGGCATGCCCCTCTTGGCACAGCGTTGCGGCTCGGCCGTCCTGATGGCCTTTTCGATCACGCTTGCGGTCAGCGCCGTCACCTGACCTACGATTTCTTCTTGGCCGTCGAAGTCCGAACGACCAACGGACCGTCGACCTTGATCGTCATCGGCCGCAGCGACTTTTCGTGCACGGCCATGTCGATCAGCGTCTCGGCCGCCTTCTGGCCCATTTCATAGTTGGGCAGCACGAGCGTCGAGAGCGGCGGATGGGTGTAGCGCGCCAGCTCCTGGTCGTCATAGCCCATGACCGAAAGGTCCTCCGGCACGCGAAAACCCTTCTCGGCCGCCGCCTCCATCACGCCGATCGCCATCAGATCGTTGCCGCAGAAGATCGCCGTCGGCGGGTTCGGCATGGAGAGGAGATCGAGGCCGGCCTCGTAGCCGCGCAGCGGCAACCAGTCGCCATCGCGCACCAGCGTCTCGTCGAAAGCGACATCGACCGTGGCGAGCGCCTGCTTGTATCCCTTGAGGCGATCCACCGCGGCATCCATCCACGGTTCGCCATTGATGAAACCGATGCGCCGGTGGCCGAGCGAGGTGAGATGCGCCGTGGCGGCAAAGCCGCCCGCCACTTCGCCTGGCACGATCGCCATATGCTGTCGCGGCTCGGCATAGCAGTTGAGCAGCACAGTCGGAATGTTCTTGAGCAGGTCCGGCACCTTCACCTTGCGGGTGAAGATCGTCGCGTAGATGACGCCGACGATCGTGGGGTCTCGCAGGATCGAACGCAGCACCGCATCTTCGAGATCAGGGTTGGAGCGCGTCGCATGCGCCGACGTCAGGAAACCCTGCTCGAAGGCATAGTCGCGCACGCCGTCGAGGCTGACAACAGGATGCGGGCTGGTAGAAATTTCGTCAACGACGAAGGCAATCGTATCCTTCTCGATTCGGGTATCCGGTTGAGCTTCATGACGGACACCAGGTAATTTATAACCAATTTTATGAGCAGCCTCCAAAACCTTGGCCTGGGTCTCCGGAGAGATGCGCGATCCCGACATTTCATTGAGCACGAGCGACACGCTGGACTGTGAAACACCCGCAATACGGGCAACATCGGTCATTGTAGGCCGTCCAGCCTCACCGCGGCGCCCTGATTCCCCGCCGCGGCCATTCTTCTTCGCCATCCAAATATCCTCCCGATGATTTGCTGCAGCGCAAACCAAAATTTGTGCAATAGCTCATAAAATGACGCTTGACTTGCTAATATTATTAGCTGCAAGATTAGCTCATGTGAAGCAGTTATTGCTCACTGCCGGTTGGGAAGATACCGGAAAATTCGGGAGGAGAAACTGAGATGTCCGCATTCTCACGTCGCACATTCATGCTCGCTGCAACCGCACTCGGCGCGGTCGCCGTTGCCGGCAGCGTTGCCATGGCAGAAGTCCCTGCGCTGAAGCACAAGGACAAGTACAAGGTCGGCTTCGCGCAGACCGAATCCAACAATCCGTGGCGTATCGCCCAGACCGAAAGCATGAAGGCGGAAGCTGCAAAGCTCGGCTATCAGCTGGTCTATACCGATGCCGCGGGTTCCGCTGCAAAGCAGGTCGCGGACGTCAACTCGATGATCGCCCAGGGCGTCGACCTGATCTTCCTGTCGCCGCGCGAGGAAAAGCCGCTCATCCCGGCTGTCAAGGCCGCTGAAAAGGCCGGCATTCCCGTTATCCTGCTCGACCGCAGCGTCGATCCGAAGCTCGCAAAGCCCGGCAAGGACTACCTGACCTTCATCGGCTCCGACTTCATCAAGGAAGGCCAGCGCGTTGCCGAATGGCTGGCGAAGAACGCGAACGGCAAGAAGAAGATCATCGAACTCGAAGGCACGACCGGCTCCTCGCCGGCCAACGACCGCAAGAAGGGCTTCGATGACGCGATCAAGGCCGCCGGCGGCTTCGAGATCGTCGCTTCGCAGTCCGGCGACTTCGCCCGCGACAAGGGCCGCCAGGTTGCTGAAGCCCTGCTTCAGGCACATCCGGATGCCGATATCATCTACGCGCACAATGACGAAATGGCGATCGGCGCTATCTCGGCCATCGAAGCAGCCGGCAAGGTGCCCGGCAAGGACATCCTTGTCCTGTCGATCGACGGCGGCAAGGAAGCCGTCGGCCTCGTTGCAGATGGCAAGATCGGCGCTGTCGTAGAGTGCAACCCGCGTTTCGGGCCGAAGGCTTTCGAAACGATGGCGCGCTACGCCAAGGGCGAAAAGATCGAGCCGTGGGTCATCAACGAAGACAAGTTCTATGATGCATCCAATGCCAAGGCCGAGCTCTCCAGCGCATACTAAGCTCCCAAAGTGACCGCTCCGGCCGGTTCGGCAAATGCCGTTCCGGCCGGCTTTTCTTCTATAGATAATGGAGTGGTCGACATGCTTCTGTCGATGCAGGGTATCTCCAAGTCCTTTGCGGGGATTGCTGCGCTCCGCTCGGCTTCCCTCGATATTGCCGAGGGCGAGATCATGGCGCTCGTCGGCCAGAACGGCGCGGGAAAATCGACGCTGATCAAGATCCTCACCGGCGCCTACCAGCGCGACGAGGGATCGATCCGCTTCAATGGTGAGGACGTCGCCTTCTCCACGCCGGCCGAAAGCCAGGCCGCCGGGATCGCGACGATCTACCAGGAAATCAATCTGGCGCCACAGCGCTCGGTCGCCGAGAACATCTATCTGTCGCGCGAGCCGAAGAAATTCGGGTTCCTCGACCGCCGCGCCATGCGCGAAGGCGCCCGCAAGGTGCTCGCCACCTTCAATCTCGACATCGACGTCGATCTTCCGGTTTCCCGCTTCAGCGCCGCGACGCGCCAGATGGTCTCGATCGCCCGCGCCGTCACCCAGAACGCGCGGCTGCTGATCATGGACGAGCCGACCTCTTCGCTCGACGAGCGCGAAGTCGCCGTGCTTTTCGAGACGATCCGCACGCTTCAGAAAAGCGGCGTCGCGGTGATCTTCATCGGTCACCGCCTCGACGAGCTCTATGCCATCTGTGACCGCGTCACCATCATGCGTGACGGGCAGACGGTCGCCGTCAGCGCCATGAAGGACATCCCGAAGATGGAACTCGTGCGCCACATGCTCGGCCGCGAGCTTGCCGCCTTCGAGGCGCTGAGCCGCGATGCCGACAACGCGATCGAGCGCCCGGTTCGCCTCGAGCTCGAGGGCGCCGGCTCCGGCCTGCGTGTGCGCGATGTTGATCTGCTGATCCGCGAAGGCGAGATTTCGGGGCTTGCCGGCCTTCTCGGCTCCGGCCGCACGGAAACGGCGCGCATCATCTTCGGCGTCGACAAGCTGGAGCGCGGCAGCCTGCGCTTCGGCGGCACCGAGCGCAACTATGCCGAACCGGCCGCGGCGATCGCCGATGGCATCGGCCTCGTCTCCGAGGACCGCAAGGTGGACGGCATCGTGCCCGACATGAGCATCCGCGAGAACATGACGCTGGCGCTGTTGCCGAAGCTGAAGAAGGCGGGCATCGTCGATCGCGCCCGCCAGGACGAGATCGTCGCGCGCTTCATCAAGTCGCTCGGCGTCAAATGCGCCTCGCCGGATCAGCCGATCAAGGAACTGTCGGGCGGCAACCAGCAGAAGGTGCTGCTGGCCCGCTGGCTCTGTACCGATCCGCGCGTGCTGATCGTCGATGAGCCGACCCGCGGCATCGATATCGGCGCCAAGTCCGAAATCCTGCGCCTGCTGCGCAACCTCGCGGACGACGGCCTCAGCGTATTGATGATTTCGTCAGAGCTGGAGGAGCTGCTTGCCGCGGCCGACCGTGTGACCGTGTTGAGCGATGGAGCATCGGTGGCGGTCCTTCCGCGCCAGGAGCTTTCCGAACAGAGCCTTCTCGCCGCGATGGCGCATCAGGTAGATTGATATGACGATGACGGACACTTCCCTCAAAGCCGCCGCGCCACCCCGGCCTTCCGCCCTGCAGATCGCCAGCCGCTACGGCACGTTCGCGGCCTTCCTGCTGCTGATCGTCGTCAACATCGCGATCACCCCGAACTTCCTCTCGTGGCAGACGCTGAACGTCAACCTGACCCAGGTCGCCACCATCGTCATCGTCGCGACCGGCATGACGCTGGTGATCGCGACCGGCGGCATCGATCTCTCGGTCGGCTCGCTGATGGCAATATCGGGCGCCGTCGCGCCGATGATCTTTCTCGGCACGCTCGTGCCGATCGACAATGCGGCGCTCGCCGTCGGCCTCGCCTTCGTGCTGCCGGTGATCGTCGCCATGCTCTTCGGCTGGTTCAACGGCTTTCTCGTCACGCATTTCTCGATCCAGCCGATCGTCGCGACACTGGTGCTGTTCATCGCCGGGCGCGGCATCGCCCAGGTGATGACCAACGGCAATCTGCAGGTCTTCAAGAACCCGGCCTTCCAGTGGATCGCCATGGGCAATGTCGCGGGCATCCCGGCCCAGGTGCTGCTGATGGTCGTCATCGCCGCACTTGCCTATTGTCTGATCCGCTTCACCGTCATCGGCCGCCAGATCATCGCCGTTGGCGGTAACGAGAAGGCGGCGCGCCTGACCGGCATTCCGGTGAAGCGGGTGAAGACGCTGGTTTATGTGATCAGCGGTGCACTGGCCGGTATTGCCGGGCTGGTGGTCGTGGCGCGAAATTCCGCGAGCGACGCCAATCTCGTCGGCATGGGCATGGAGCTCGATGCGATCGCCGCGGTTGCCGTCGGCGGTTCGCTGCTGACGGGTGGACGCGCCAATATCTTCGGCACGCTTCTCGGCGCCTTCGTCATCCAGCTGGTGCGCTACACGCTGCTTGCCAATGGCGTACCCGATGCCGCCGCCCTTGTCGTCAAGGCCGGCCTGATCGTCGTCGCTGTCTTCATCCAGCAGCGCGCCGACAAGACCTGAGGACAACAAGATGCTTTCCGCTCTCATCAAACCCTTCGCTCCGAAATCCTCAGGCGATCTTGCGCGTCTCGGCGTACTCATCGCGCTCGCGGCACTGATCCTGTTCGGCGCGCTTCGCTATGAAAACTTCCTGTCGCCGTTCAACATCCTGAGCTTTCTGCGCTACAATTCGATGTTCGCGCTGATCGCCCTCGGTATGGCTTTCGTGATCATGACCGGCGGCATCGATCTTTCGGTCGGTGGCGTTGCGGCACTTGCAAGCGTCGTATCGGCGCTGGCATCGCCCTATGGATGGGCGGCAGGGCTTGCCGCCGGCATTGGAGCAGGTCTCGTCGTCGGCATGCTCAACGGCTTCGTCATTTCCAAGATGCGGATCCAGCCCTTTATCGCGACGCTCGCCGCGATGCTCGCGGCCTACGGCACAGCGCTGCTCCTCGCCGACAATCAATCCGTTTCGGTCGATTACGACACCGCCTTCGTCTCGATCGGCCAGGATGATTTCCTCGGCTTCCCGATCCCGGGCTGGATCGCGCTGGCGGCCTATGTCGCCGGCTGGATCTTCCTCGAGCGCCGCCCCTCCGGCCGCCATATCCTGGCGATCGGCGACGGTGAACAGACCGCGGCGCTGATGGGCCTGAAGGTCAACCGCACGCTCTTTGCGATCTACGCGCTCTCAGGGGCGCTCGCGGGCCTTGCCGGCGTCATCCTCGCCGCGCAGTTCGGCGCGGGGCAGCCGACGGAAGGTGTCGGCTGGGAGCTCTTTGCGATCGCCTCCGTCGTCGTCGGCGGCACGCTTTTGACCGGCGGTTCCGGATCGGTCGGCGCGACACTCGCCGGCGCGCTGCTGCTCGGCATGGTCTTCAACGTGCTGAACTTCGAAAACGGGCTCGGTTGGATTTCGCTGTCGGCCTATTGGCAATCAGTGATCCGCGGCGCCTTCCTGCTCGTCGTCGTCATCCTGCAGGCAAGGCTGACCGCGAAGTCAGCCGCCTAGGAGACTGAAAGGCCACCATCAACCGGCAGCGAAACGCCGTTGACCATCGCGGCGCCGTCGCTCAGCAGGAAGAGGATCGCTTCGGCCACCTCGTCCGGATCAAGGAAACGGCCGAGCGGGATGCGCGCCTTGACCGGATCGGCCTTCGCCGGGTCGCTCCATGCGAGTTCGCCCATCGGCGTCAGCGTCACGGTCGGGTTGACGCTGTTGACGCGGATGCCCGATGACCCAAGCTCGGCCGCCATTACCCTGGTCATCGCATCGAGCGCCGCCTTCGAGGCGCAATAGGCCGTGTGATTGACGACGCCGCGCCGGGCCGCATCGCTCGACACATTGACGATCGCCCCCTTGATGCCGCGCGCCAGCCAGTCCTTCACGACGATCTGCGACAGAACCATCGGCGCCACGGTGTTGACACCGAGCACCCGGTTGAACTCCGAGAGATCGCTGTCGACGAAACTCTGCAATGTCGTCGTTCCCGCACAATTGACGAGCAGGTCGATGGGAAGAGCAGGCTTCACCGCTGCCTCGATCTGATCGATCGCCCCGAGATCGGCGCAGATCGTCTCGCAGCCGGTTTCCGACTTGAGGGAAGCGAGATCATCCGCACTGCGGCTGAGCGCCACGACCCGCGCCCCGCGTGATGCCAGCATCACGGCGGTTGCCCGCCCGATCCCCTTGCCTGCTCCCGTCACCAGAACGCGCCGTCCACTCCAGTTCATGCCCTTCCTCCGGATCATTTTCGATCGGGATCATGAAGGCTTGGGAAAGCGAAATCCACCTCATTCGCGCTTTCGCCGCAGAGAATTGCGTTGCCCGATCAACCGTTTCCGGCGGGACGCGCAGGCACGGATTTGGTTTTGCCAAACCGCCTCGCTGGGGATCATCCAAATATTGCTATTGACTAATTGATACGTAGCAATAATTTGTTGCTACGTATCAATTAGGGTTTTCTTGCGTGAGCGGGCGACGAATTACGCAGAAGGAAGTTGCAGAAAGAGCCGGCGTTGCGCAGGCCACGGTGTCGCTCGTCCTGAATGGCGGACGCGACAGGGTGACCCCCGAAACGGCCGAGCGCATCGAAGCGGCGATCTCCGAGCTCGGCTACCAGCCGAACCGCTTCGCGCAGGCACTGCGCACCAAGCGCACCTATGTCATTGCCTGCGTCGTTCCCGATCTTGCCAACCCCTTCTACCCCTCTCTGGTCGTTGCCGTGCAGAAGGTGGCGCGCGCCGCCGGCTACGAAGTCGTGACGATCGATACCGAAGGCGAGCTTGCCAACGAGCGCCAGGTCATTCTCGCCGCGCAGCAGGGCCGCTTCGACGGCGTCGTCGGCGTTTTCTTCAAGACCAGCGCGCGCGATCTGGCGCCGCTCGGCAAGAGCGGCGTTCCCGTCGTGCGCATCGAGGTCAGCCGCAAGACGGGCGGGCCGCTGCCGATCGACAATCTCTTCATCGACAATGTCGCCGCCGCCCGGGCGCTGACGCTTCACCTTCTGGAACTCGGCCACCGCTCGATCGCCATGATCGCAGCACCCGGCGGACCGCAGCAGGTGCGTCTGCAGGGCTATCTCGAGGCGATGGCGACGATAGGCGCTGAGCCGATCGTGCTCGAAGCGGCGCATTTCACCCTGGAGGCCGGGCGAGAAGTGGCCGACAAGCTGATCGAAAGCGGCCGCTCGGTTACCGCCGTCATTGCCGCAAACGACCTGATGGCGATCGGCGTCATGCAGGGTCTCTCGGCGAAGGGACTGTCGGTGCCCGGTGATGTCTCGGTTGCCGGCTTCGACGACATCCTGGCGGCAGCGCTCGTGACCCCGCCGCTGACGACCGTTGCGCAATTTCAGGACCGGATCGGCGCCCGCGCCGCTGAAAAGCTCGTCGAGCGCCTGGGAGGCGATGCCTCCGCACCGGGCGAGGCGGAGGAAATGGCATACGAAATCATCATCCGCGCTTCGGTCGCCCCGTTTTCGGCGCGGCCGGACCAAACGCATCCAGTAAGGGAGGAAATATCATGACCAGGCTGAAGCTCTTAGCCGCAACCGCATTGATCGCCAGCACCGCACAGATGGCCGCCGCCCAGGAGAAGGTCTCCTGGTGGTACGAGCAGGCGACGCCCGACCAGCAGAAGCTGATCCAGCAGAACATCGTCGAGCCCTTCGCCAAGGCGAACCCGGATTACAGCCTCGTCATCGATTACCGTGGCAACGAGCTCGACAAGCAGCTGCGCGTCGCGATGCTCTCCGGCAACGGCCCCGACGTCGTCTATACTGCCGGCCCGAGCTATGTCGCGCCGATGGCCCAGTCCGGCCAGCTGATGCCGCTCAACGACTATGCCGCCAAGTACAAGTGGGAAGACCGCATCCTGCCGGTATTCCTGAAGATGGGCGAGTATAACGGCAAGATCTATGCGCTGCCCAAGACCTACGAAACCGTCGGCCTGTTCTACAACAAGACGCTGTTTGCGCAGAAGAACTGGCAGCCGCCGAAGACGCTGGATGAGCTGGAAACCGTGGCAGACGCCATGCTGAAGGACGGCATCACGCCGTTTGCGGCCGGCAACGCCGACTGGCGCGGCGCAAACGAGTGGTTCGTGACGCTGGCGCTCAACTCCGTCGCTGGCCCCGAGAACCTCAACAAGGCGCTCCGCGGCGAGATGCCCTGGACGGCGGAACCCTTCGTCAAATCGATCGACCGGCTGAACTCCTGGTGGCAGAAGGGCTATTTCGGCAAGAACTACTTCTCGATCGCCAGCGGCGAGCAGGCCGCCGATGCCATGGCATCCGGCAAGGCAGGCATGATGCCGACAGGCACCTGGCAGTTCCAGAACGTCGATACCTACGGCAAGAAGGCAGGCAGCGAGGCGGGATTCGTCGGCTTCCCGAGCGCTTCGGGCGACCCGGTCTTCCCGCTCGGCATCGGCTCGACCTTCTCGATCGCCACCAAGGCGAAGAACCCGGATGGCGCCGCAGCAGCGATCAACTACGTCTTCTCGCCCGAAGTCTACGGCACGATGAATTCGGCCTGGCAGGGCGAGTGGAACATCCCGCTGAAGGATATCTCCAACGTCAAGATGGCAAGCGAAGTGACGCCGCTCTTCACCGAGACGATGAAGACCCTCTCCTCCGAGGTCAACGACGGAAAATACGGCTACACGACCTGGACCTTCCTGCCGCCGGCGACCGACAGCTATGTCATCAACGGCATCGAGGAAGTGTGGTTGAAGAAGACGACCACCGCAGACTTCCTCGCCAAGATGGACGCATCCTTCCAGAAGGAAATGAAGGCCGGAAAGGCGCCCGCCGTCCCGGCCCGCTGATCGCAACGACCGTGAGGGTGCGGTTCGCGCGCCCTCACCTCCCGCTCGCGCCATCTGGCGCCAGGCGGCCCGATTGCCTCGAAAGGTAGATAATGCACCGACTTTACGTCTTGCCGACATTGATCATCAATGTCGTCATCATCGCCATTCCGGCGCTGCTGACGGTGGCTCTCGCCTTCTTTGAGTGGGACGGGATCAGTACGCCAGTTTTCGTCGGGCTCGACAATTTCCGTGCCCTTTGGGACGACAGCGTCTTCTGGACGGCGCTGACCAACAACATCGTCTGGACGCTGATCTTCCTGACGGTGCCGATCGCCATGGGTCTGCTTGCGGCAACTATGATGCTTGTCGTGCGCCGCGGCTCGAACTTCTTCCAGGTCATCTATTTCCTGCCCGTCATCATCGCGACGGCGATCACCGGCCGCGTCTGGCAAGGCATGATCTATTCGCCGGTCACCGGCGTCACCGGCCTGCTTCAACGCCTCGGCCTCGATATTGCCAACCCGCTGACCGAAACGTCGAGCGCGCTCTACGGCATCGCCGTCGTCGACCTCTGGCATTGGTGGGGCTTCCTCTGCGTCATCTTCTTCGCCGCGCTGCGCCAGGTTCCGGCCGAGCAGATCGAGGCATCGCGCATCGAGGGTGCCACCTTCTTCCAGACGATCCGTTACGTGCTGCTGCCGGGCATCATGCCGACGATCACGCTGATGATGATCATGACCGTCATCTGGTCGTTCCTGGTCTTCGACTTCGTCTACATCCTGACGCAGGGCGGCCCGGCCTATTCCTCCGAGGTGCTCTCCACCTTCGCCTATCGCTCGGCCTTCTACGACCTCGCGGTCGGCAAGGCGGCAGCGATCTCCGTGGTCATCAGCCTCTTCGGCCTCGCCGCCACGATCTTCTATATCCGCGCCCAAGCGACGGAGTTCGAACAATGAACATTTCAGAAAGCCGCCTCACCTTCGCGATCGTCTACATCACGCTCTCGGTGTTGCTGATCATCACGCTGTTTCCGATTGCGCTGACGGTTCTCAACGCGTTGAAACCATCCGCGGAGATCGTCCAGAACCCGCTGGCAATGCCTTCCGTGATCCGCTGGGACAACTTCACCCGCGCCTGGACGGACGCCAATTTCGGCACGACGCTGGTCAACTCCGCGGTCCTGACCGGGCTGACGATCATTCTCGTCTGCTCGACGGGCTCGCTGACGGCCTATGTCCTGGCGCGCCAGAAGATCAAGCGCTGGAAGGTCCTGACCTTCTATCTGCTGGCCAGCACCACGGCGCCGATCCAGCTCTTCCTCTTTCCGCTCTATTTCGGCTTTGCCCGTTTCGGGCTGAGCAACAACCCGATCGCCGTCGCCTTCATCTATACGGCCGTCTATTCGCCCTTCGCGATCATGTTGCTGCGCACCTATTTCCTCGCAGTCCCCAAGGAACTCGAGGAAGCCGCGCTGATCGATGGCGCAACCCATTGGCAGGTCTTCCGCCGCGTCTTCCTGCCGATTGTCTCGCCCGGAATCCTGACTGTGGCGCTGATCATCGGCCTCTATTCGTGGAACGAGTTCCTGATCGCAACGACCTTCCTGCAGGAACAGGACAGGCTCACCGCCGTCGTCTCCTTCTTCCTGCTCTCCGGCCAATACTCGTCCGACTGGGGTGAGATCATGGCCGCCGCCCTCATCATCATTCTTCCCATCGTAATCCTCTTCGTCCTGCTGCAGCGCCACTTCATCGAAGGAATGGCCGGCGGCTCGGTGAAGGGCTGACAAGGAGTTTCGCATGCCAATCCCCGCAGATTACACCAACCGCGTCTATGCCGGCGTTCTCGGCAAGCTGATCGGCGTCTATCTCGGCCGCCCCTTCGAGAACTGGCGCTACAAGGACATCCTCGAGAAGCTCGGTCCGATCACCTACTACGTCCACGACCGCCTCGGCGATCCGCTCGTCGTGACGGACGACGACGTCGCCGGCACCTTCACCTTCCCGCGCGCCCTCGACGATTACGGCATTTCGCCGGATCTCTCGGCCGAAGACATCGGCAAGGCCTGGCTGAACTACATCATCGAGGAACGCTCAATCCTCTGGTGGGGTGGCGCCGGCAATTCGACTGAACACACCGCCTGGCTCAACCTGCAGCGCGGCATCCCGGCTCCGGCATCCGGCTCGATCGAGGTCAATGGCGCGACCGTCGCCGAGCAGATCGGCGCACAGATCTTCATCGACGGCTGGGCTCTGGTTTCGCCGGGCAACCCGGCACAGGCCGCAAAGCTGGCGCGCGCTGCCGGTTCCGTCAGCCATGACGGCGAAGCCGTCAACGCCGCCGTGCTCTGGGCGGCGATGGAGGCGGAAGCCTTCGTCAGCAAGGATGTGAACCACCTGCTCGACACCGGCCTTGCCCATATCCCCAAGGACAGCCTGATCGCCAGGCTGGTCGGCGATATCCGCAACTGGACCTCCGGCAACGAGGACTGGGAAGCGACGCGCCAGAAGATCGAGGACAATTACGGCTACGACAAATATCCGGGCAACTGCCATGTCGTGCCGAACCACGCACTGATGATCATGGCGCTGCTGCATGCCCCGCACGATTTCCAGCGCGGCCAGATGATCGTCAACACCTCCGGCTGGGATACCGATTGCAACGCCGGCAACCTCGGATGCCTGCACGGGATCATGCTGGGTCTCGACGGCCTCGATGCCGGGCCGGACTGGCGCGGCCCCGTTGCCGACCGTCTCTACATGTCGACCGCAGATGGCGGCCGCTCGATCTCCGATGCCGCCGATATTTCGCTGTGGCTTGCCAATCTCGGGCGCAAGCTTGCGGGCGAGGCGGCAAAGCCGGCGCCGAAGAACGGTGCGAAATTCCACTTCGCGCTGCCGGGCTCCGTCCAGGGCTTCCGCCCGCAGGCCGGCCAGACGGCGCTCGACGGCCTCAAGGTCACCGGCACCGGTTCGGCTCTGGCGATCGACTATCTGGCGCTGGCGCCAGGCCGCGAGGCTGCGGCAACAACGCCAGTCTTCACGCCGCACGAAGTCACCAAGATGCGCACCTACGATCTGGTCGCCAGCCCGCGCATTCACGCCGGTCAGACGCTGCGCGCCACGCTTTCGGCCGAAGCCGGAAACAGCGGCACGGTCGAAGCCAAGCTCCGCATCCGCCACTATGACGGCAGCGACAATCTCGTCGATATCGACATGCCCTCGGGCAAGCTGCTCGGCCCCGGCGGCTCGGCGACGCTGGAATGGACCGTTCCGGCAACCGGCCACCAGCCGATCGCCGAAATCGGCATCGTACTGAGTGTCCCGCAGGGACGCGCCAACGGCCGCGTGCTCGTCGATACCGTCACCTGGGACGGTTGCCCGGATGTCACCTTCCGTCGTCCCGAAGACGGCGGCGATTTCTGGCGCCGCGCCTGGGTCAGCAACGTGCACTTCTTCTCGAAGAACTTCCCGCAGGATTTCCGCATCAGCCAGAACCGCGGCGAAGGCATGATCCTGCAGGGCACGCGCGACTGGACGGACTACGCAATCGAAGCCGACATGATGCTGCATCTCGGCGATCACGGCGGCCTGGTGATCCGCGCCGAAGGCCAGCGCCGCTACTATGCGGCCCAGGTGACGCGCCAGGGGCAGTTGCAGATCGTCTGCCGCAAGGACGAAAAGCAGACCGTGCTCGCCTCCGCGCCGCTTCGCGTCGAGTTCGAGACGCGCTTCACGATGAAGTTCTCGGCCAAGGGCGGCAAGCTTTCGGTGAAGGTCGGCGATACCGTGGTCGAGGCCAATGACCAGACCTTTGCCGGCGGTTCCGCCGGCCTGATCATCCACGAGGGCGCCCTGTCGGCCACGCGCATCCATATCGGCGCGGCATAAGGAGGACTTCATGGCAAGCGTCACGATCGACAAGGTCGCCAAGCGTTTCGGCAGCGCCGAGGTCATCCACGGCATCGACGCGGCGATCGGCGACGGCGAATTCGTCGTCCTCGTTGGGCCATCGGGCTGCGGAAAGTCCACCCTGCTTCGGATGATCGCCGGGCTGGAGGACATTTCGGGCGGCACGATCTCGATCGGCGGAAAGGTGGTCAACACCCTGCCGCCGAAGAGCCGCGACATCTCGATGGTCTTCCAGAACTATGCGCTCTACCCGCATATGACCGTCGAGGAAAACATGGCCTTCTCGCTGACGCTTGCTGGCGCCAGCAAGGCTGAGAAGCAGAAGAAGGTACGCGAGGCCGCTGAGATCCTCGGCCTGGAAAGCCTGCTGCAGCGCAAGCCGAAGGCGCTTTCCGGCGGCCAGCGCCAGCGCGTCGCCATGGGCCGCTCGATCGTCCGCAATCCGCAGGTCTTCCTGTTCGACGAGCCCCTCTCCAATCTCGATGCCAAGCTGCGCGTCCAGATGCGCGGTGAGATCAAGAGCCTGCACCGGCGTTTGGGAACGACGATGGTCTATGTGACGCATGACCAAGTCGAGGCGATGACCATGGCCGACCGTATCGTCGTCATGCAGGCCGGGCGCATCGAGCAGATCGGCACGCCGCTGGAGCTTTATGACCGGCCGGCCAATGCCTTCGTCGCCCAGTTCATCGGCTCGCCGGCGATGAACCTGTTCCCGGCAACCGTATCCGCCGGACAGCTGGTGCTGCAGGGCGGACAGGCTTCCGGTCTCACTGCGCCGGCCGGTGTGAAAGACGGCCAGAAGCTGCTCATCGGCAAGCGCCCCGAAGAAATCGCCCTCGGCCCGGAAGGGTCGCTCGAGGCCACCGTCGAGAATATTGAGCCGACCGGCTCCGAAACCTTCCTCGAGCTGAAGCTCGGCAGCCAGCTGGTCTCGGCGGTTCTGCGCGAGCGGCCTTGGTTCGAGGTCGGCAGCAGCCAGAAGCTGTCGCTATCGAAGGGTGCTATCCATGTCTTCGATGCCGATAGCGGCCAGCGGATCGGCTGACGGCGTCAGCGGCGTCCGTCGCCGGGGATCGCCGAGGTGATCAGCAGATCGGCGTCATATTGTTTGATATAGACGCCCGGAAGCTCGATCTTGGCGAGGATCAGCGGCGGATCCGGATCCTGCGGCGGCAACAGGCCGCCCTGGGCCCAGATCGCCTTCAGCTGGTCGCGCGGGACCGGAGCGAGATTGACGTCGATATCGGTCAGCGTTCCCGGCACGCGATAGGGACAGCGCCGCTTCGAGCAGTTCGCCGCCGAGGAGAACTGCCAGAGGAAATATTGCTGCCAGTTTCCCATCGGGAAGACGCCATCGACGCCGGGCTTGTAACGCGCATACCAGATCGGCAGCCGTGACAGGATGCGGTAGGTCTGCCGGTAGGCGGCGATATAGCGGGCGGTCACATGATTGGTGTAGAGGATCGGATAACGGCCGGTCCGGGCGCGGATGTGCCCCGCGAAGATCTGCGCATCGGCGAGCGACATATACTGCTCGCCATCGAGCCCTTCGAGATCGAGCACCATGAGATCGTCGGGGCCTGGCTCGGCATAGTCGAGGAAATGGTTTGCCTGGTCGATCGGATTGCCGGGCCGCGCCAGATGGTAGGCACCCCATAGCAGCCCGCTCTGCTTGGCGATGAATTTGCGCGTCTGGTAGAGCTCGCGGCTTACCGCATATTTGCGCCACATCGTCTTGCAATGGGCGGTCGTATCGCCGCGATGCTCGCCGCTGCAATCGAACACTTCAGGCAGGCCGTCCGATGCCTTGGAGATCACGCCGGCGATCCGCTTGTCGGTGAGCAGAGCCTGCCAGTCGATCGGGTTCATCTCATAGGCGTCGACGACAAGTGCCGCGTCGGGGCTGTTCCAGGGGGCCGGATCGCGGGCGCAGGCTCCGGAAGCGGCCAGCCAGAAGCAGGCCGCGATCAGATATGCAAACATCGATATATGCGACAGCCGCATCGATCGCCCTCTGCCTCGCATCATGTTTATATTAGCTGATTCTTGCGCGAAGCTGCGCAAGGCGTGGCGCATCGAGGCTGGCGGGTAGAACGCCTACCACTTTCGGCCAGATTGCCGATCGAGCCCCGCGCGAGCATATCCAACTGGCTATGGTGGGCAGGACAGATGACCGCCACCAAAGGCGGGGCCCGTTGAACCGGAATTCGGCGGGCCTCACTTCCTCAGCGCCCGAGCGCAACACGCGAATTGCGCACCGTCCATCCACCCGATCGCTCCCACATCCCGGCCCGCCACGAAAATTGCGTCACGGCAGTGTCACGCGACAGCCCGAATGCTTTGTGGTTATGTCCCGGCGCCGAGGGGCTGTGGGGGCCTCTCTCAATCCGAAAATCCGATGACGGGCTCGCCTTCGTATCGCGTGGCGGGCTCAAGACTTTTTTGTCGTGGCAGGGCAGTGCAGCGTGAGGAGGCACATATGTCCAGTACCAACGCCTTCATTACGGAACTGATCCGGGCTGCAAACCAGATCGACAGATTGAGCCATACCGATGCCCGGGGACTGATCCTCAGGGCCGTCACGATGATCCGCGACATGCGCACGCGGGTCGGCATGCCCAACAACAGCAGCTATGACACCGTGTTCGATCTCCTGAAGATCGCGTCATCGCCGGAGCGGCACCAGCTTTCGGAACTCGCCCGGGCACTGCTGATGGCGGCAGACATGCTGCGTACCCTCTATCTCGTGGTGGATAGCAGCCCCGAGATCACCGTGGCCGGGATCACGCAATCCCGGTGATGCCTCAGCGTTTATCTGCATAGTCGCTGCGGACGATGCCGTGGCGCTGCAGCTTGTCGTAGAAGGTCTTGCGGGGAATGCCGAGCGCCGCAATCGTCTGCTGCACATTGCCGCCGAAGGAGGTCAGCGTCTCCCGGATGATGCAGGCCTCGTAGCGGTCCAGCCGCTCCGGGAGCGGGGTCCCCTCGCCGGTAACCGGTTCGATCTCCGTAACCGGCTCCGGCGGCTGCATACCGAGCACCGCGCGTTCAGCGAAATGGGAGAGCTCGCGGACATTGCCCGGCCAGTCATGTTCCTTCAGATGCCGGGCAATGGCGGGTGTCAGCGATGGGATATCGCGCTCGAAGCGGCGGGCGGCGCGTTCGGCGAAATAGGTGAAGAGCAGCGGGATGTCGTCGCGCCGTTCGCGAAGCGGCGGGATCGCCAGCGTCACGACATTCAGCCGGTAATAGAGATCCTCGCGAAAGCTCTGGCGCTGCGAGGGATCGCCGAGATCCACCTTGGCGGCGGCGACGACACGCAGGTCGACCGGGCGGACCTCATTGGTGCCGAGCGGCGTCACCTGCCGCATCTCCAAGACGCGCAGCATCTGCACCTGTGTCGAAAGCGGCATGCTCTCGATCTCGTCGAGAAACAGCGTGCCGCCGCTCGAATGCTCGATGCGCCCGACGCGCTTCTTCTGCGCGCCGGTAAAGGCGCCCGGCTCATGGCCGAAGAGCTCGCTTTCGATGATCTGCTCCGGCAGCGCGCCGCAGTTCAGCGCCACGAAATTGCCCTTGGCGCGGCGGCTCCAGCCATGCAGCAGGCTCGCGACCACTTCCTTGCCGCTGCCGGTCTCGCCGGTGACGAGCACGTCGACATCGGTATCGGCGATCTGCCGCAGCATGTGGCGCAACCGTTCCATGACGGGCGTCTGGCCAATCAGCGGCATGCCCTGCTCCGCCTGCTGCGCAGCTTCCCGAAGGCTGCGATTTTCGATAACGAGCGCCCGCTTCTCGGCCGCCCGGCGCACGCATTGAACGAGACGCTCGGTCGCGAAGGGCTTGGCGATGAAATCATAGACGCCGTCCTGGATCGCCTTGACGGCCATCGGGATATCGCCGTGGCCGGTCATCAGGATGACCGGCAGTTCGTGATCCATCTGGCGGATGCGCTGAAACAGCTGCAAGCCGTCAAGGCCGGGCATCCTGATATCGGAGACGACCACGCCAGCGAAATTCCGCTCGATCCTGCCGAGCGCCTCGGCAGCCGACGAAAAACGGCTGACCTCGAAGCCCGCGAGCTCCAGCGTCTGGCCGGTCGCGCGCAGCAGATCCTTGTCGTCGTCGATCAGGAAGACCGGAGTTGCGCTGCTCATGTCGAAGCCTTCTTGAGATGGACGATGAAATGGGTACCGGCCGGGCCGCTCTCGACCTCGATACTGCCGCCATAATCCGAAACGATATCCTTGGAGATGACGAGGCCGAGGCCGAGGCCCTTTTCCTTGGAGGAGTTGAAGGGTTCGAACAGCGCCTCGAGAATATCGGAAGCAATGCCCGGTCCGTTATCGGCAACCGCTATGGCGATATCCTCGCCGGCGGCGGTCACGGCCACATCCACGCGCCCGCCATCCTGTGCCTCCACGGCTTCCAGCGCATTCTGGAAGAGGTTGATGAAGACCTGTTCCAGCCGCAGCCGGTTGCCCATCACACTCAGCCCTTCGGCGACGGGGGCGACGGCGAGCATATCCAGCCTGCCGGTGAAGCGGCTGCGGAGCAGCATCAAGGCACCCTCGATCACCTCACCGACAGCGACCGGCTCGGCCACCGCCCTGCCCCGCCGCGCGAGCGCCTTCAGATCCTCGGTGATGGTGCCGATCCGCTCGGTCAGGCCGGCGATCAGCTCGAGATTTTCAATCACCGGCGCCACCTGCTGGCGCTCCAGATAGACCTTCGAATTGTCGGCATAGGCGCGGATCGTTGCGACGGGCTGGTTGATCTCGTGAGCAACCCCGGCGGCGACCTGGCCGAGAATGGCAAGCCGGTTGGCCTGGACGAGATCCTGCTGCACGGACTGCAGACGCGCATCGGTCTCGCGATGCCTTACGATTTCGGCCTGAAGATTGTCGCGGGTCTCGCTGAGATCGCGCGTCCGCTCAGCAACCCGCCGCTCCAACTCCTCGCGTGCCGCCTCCTGGCGCACGATGGTCATCAATGCCGCCTCGCGGCGGCGCAGCCAGATGGCCGCAATGGCGATCGCCGTCAGAAGCACCAGCGCCGCGACTAGCAGAGCCTCGCGGATGGCCGCGGCCACCGGAATTTCGACCGGCAACAGGTACTCGAAAGTCCAGTTGGTCGAGGGCACCGGCGTCATGATCTTGAGATAGGTGGCGGCGCGGCCGCCTGGGAGAATGGCGCGGATCAACCCGGCATCGGCGCCGAATGCCTTCTCCTCCTGAAACGGCAGCGGCAGGAGCGGCGCATCGCCAAACTGCAGGCTTTCGCGGATCGCCGCGAGGCCATCGGGCGACAGCGCCTCCGTCGTCATGAACCGCCAGGAGGGAATGCTGGTGATCAGCACGACATTATGGTCATCGACGACGAAAGCGGGGCGTTGCGTATCGCTCCAGTCGCTCTCCAGTTGGTCGAATTCCATCTTGACGACGACGACGCCGAGCGGCGCAGAGGCCGGCCCGATGCGGTGCGAAATGTAGAGGCCGGGACGCTTGCTGACCGAGCCGAGTGCAAAATGCTCGGCCATGCCCTCGCGCATGCCGCGGGTGAAATAGTTGCGGAACGTGTAGTCGTTGCCGACGAAACTGGTCGCCTCGTGCCAGTTGCTCGCCGACACCGCGATGCCGTCGGCGCCGACGACATAGATCACCGCGGCGTTGGTGCCGTTGACCAGATCCTCGAGCTTGCGGCTCAGCGCATCCTTCTTCTCCGGCCCCGGCGTCGTCAGCGCATCCTCGACGTCGCGATCGCGCGACAGGAGCAAGGGCAGCGCTCGTGGCCGCTCCAGCACGGCCTGCAGCAGCGCCACTTTCAGGTTGGCATCGGTGCGCCCCTGCTGCTCCAGCGCGGCAAGCGCGGCCGAACGGCCGTAGATCGCGGCCGCAGTCAGCGCGGCTGCCGCGATCAAGGCCGAGATCAGCGCGAAGGCAATCCACGTCCGGCGAATGCCGAGCCGCAGGCGCGCTTCTTCAGTCCGTGGAAGAACAATAGACATCGCAGATATTGAGCATAAATCCGCACTTTCTTCAAATCAAATCGTGCGGAATTACGCACAATGCCTAGCCGCGCGTTTTATGACCAGACAGACAACGCAACAAAAACATGACGTTACCTGTCAGCATCGAGTTTGGCACGCCGATTGCTGTTTCCATAGCGATGAAACGCAATTCGCCCGGGAGAGCCAGGATCCCTTGGTTGGGCGACATGGAGGATAACATGGACATTGCACACCAGGACACGCAGCCGCGTGCACCACTGCCGTTCTACCGGCATCTCTACGTACAGGTCATCGCCGCCATCGTGGCCGGCATCCTGCTCGGTCACTTCTATCCGGATACCGGCACCGCGCTGAAGCCGCTCGGCGATGCCTTTATCAAGCTCGTGAAGATGATCATCGCACCCGTCATCTTCCTGACCGTCGCCACCGGCATTGCCGGCATGTCGGATCTGAAGAAGGTCGGCCGCGTCGCCGGCAAGGCGATGATCTACTTCCTCGTGTTCTCGACGCTGGCGCTTGCCGTCGGGATGCTGATCGCCAACGTTCTGCAGCCGGGCGCCGGCATGCATATCTCGGCCGCTTCGCTCGATGCCAATGCCGTCTCCAGCTACGCCAGCAAGGCGCATGACGCGACGATCACCGGCTTCCTGATGAACATCATTCCGGATACCATCGTCGGTGCCTTCGCGCAGGGCGATATCCTGCAGGTGCTGTTCTTCTCGGTGCTCTTCGGTATCGCGCTCGGCATGGTCGGCGACCGCGGCAAGCCGGTGCTTGATTTCCTCAACGCCCTGACCGCCCCGATCTTCCGCCTCGTCGCCATCCTGATGAAGGCCGCCCCAATCGGCGCATTCGGCGCCATGGCCTTCACCATCGGTAAATACGGTATCGGCTCGATCGCCAATCTCGCCTTCCTGATCGGCACCTTCTACGTAACGTCGCTGCTCTTCGTCATCGTCGTGCTCGGCGCGGTTGCCAAGTATAACGGTTTCTCGATCTTCGCGCTGATCCGCTACATCAAGGAAGAGCTGCTGCTGGTTCTCGGCACCTCCTCGTCGGAAGCTGCCCTTCCCGGCCTGATGCAGAAGATGGAACGCGCCGGCTGCAAGCGCTCGGTCGTCGGTCTCGTCATCCCGACCGGCTACTCGTTCAATCTCGACGGCACCAACATCTACATGACGCTGGCCGCCCTCTTCATCGCCCAGGCAACGGATACGCCGCTAAGCTTCGGTGACCAGATCCTGCTGCTGCTCGTGGCGATGCTGAGCTCCAAGGGTGCCGCAGGCATCACCGGCGCGGGCTTCATTACGCTGGCCGCGACGCTCTCCGTCGTTCCCTCGGTTCCGGTTGCCGGCATGGCACTGATCCTCGGCATCGACCGCTTCATGTCCGAATGCCGCGCGCTCACCAACTTCGTCGGCAATGCCGTTGCCACGATCGTCGTCGCCCGCTGGGAAAACGAACTGGACACGAAGATGCTCGCCAGCGCCCTTTCCGGCCAGATACCCGAAGAGCAGGTTCCTGCCCTGCAGGCGGCCGAATAGTTCCTCCCAAGGAAAGAGACCGCGGTCTCCGGAAGGCCCGCCGCTTGCGGCGGGTCTTTTTCGTTCCGGCCTATGCCGTCGTCAGGCCTGGCTGACGCTGAAGGAGATCAAAGCCCTCATCGATGTAGTGCGTAAGCGGATGCGCTGCGTCTGCCTGCCGCCAGTTCTCCTTGGCGAAGCGAAGGGTTCCCATGGCGATGATCGCCGCAAGCCGCAAGCCCGGCCGTCTCGCCGCGTCCGGCCATAGTTCGCACATCGCGTCTGCCAGCACATCTTCCATCTGAATGTGCAGCGCATCCTTGCGGAGCCGCAGTGTTTCCGTCGATCGCAGGATCCTGTCGGCGAGAATGGATTCCTTGCTCTCATATCTAGAAGCCAGAATGAGAAATGTCTTGCGAGCAGCCTCAAGCGGCGGCTGTTCCGGCGACTGCGCCAGAAATGTGGGCCGCAGCATGTCGGGGATGTCACCGCTTTCGTGGGCGAGAAGAACGTCCTCTTTCGACTTCAAGTACGAGAAGAACGTCCGGCGCGATATTCCCGACGCCGCCGCGATGGCATCCAGCGTCGTGGCCTCATAGCCGTTTTCCATGAACAGTTTCAGGCCGGTCTTGGCGATACGGTCGAGTGTCGACCTGCGTTTGCGCTCGCGCAAGCCGATGGGGGCGGTGTCAGCGGTTTCCATGACGACCACTCTTACCGCAAAAAAGGCGCTTGCCAAACTTGCACTCCGTGCGATATTTATTTTGCACTCAGTGCAATTAATTTAACGGAGAACAGCAGGATGACATCGCCCAAAGTTTGGTTCATTACCGGCGCGGCCCGGGGATTCGGACTTGTCTGGACCGAGGCCGCACTGCGGCGCGGTGACAAGGTCGCCGCCACCGCACGTGACACCACATCGCTCAACGATCTGGCGGCCACCTATGGCGACGCGGTCCTCATCCTGCCGCTCGATGTCACAGATCGCAGCGCCGTCTTCGACGCGGTCGGCAAGGCACATAGCCACTTCGGACGCCTCGACGTCGCGGTCAGCAATGCAGGCTACGGCTATTTCGGCGCCATTGAGGAGATCGAGCCTGAACAGGCCAGTGTCAATTTCGACACCAACCTGTTCGGCACGCTCTGGCTGATGCAAGCCGTCTTGCCGATCCTGCGCGCGCAGGTCAGCGGTCACATCATAACGGTATCGAGCATCGGCGGCGTGATCGGCTTCCCGACGGGCGGGACCTATACGGCAACCAAATTTGCGATCGAGGCCATGTCGGAAGGTCTGGCTGCAGAGGTCGCGGCATTCGGCATCAACGTCACGATCCTCGAACCCGGCCACTTCACCACAGGTTTCGGCTCATCGGCCCGCTCTGCGCCGGCCATCGAGGTCTATAATCCGATACGCCAAGCCATTCGCGCCTCGTTCAAACCTGAGGATTTTGGCGACCCGGAAGCCACCAGCGCGGCGCTCTTTCAAGCGGTCGACGCCGATAAACCGCCACTACGCCTGGCGCTCGGCAAGGGAACGATCACGAAGTTCAGATCGGCCTACGAGGCGCGACTGAGTAACTGGGCCCAGTGGGAAACCGTCACCAATGAAGCTCAGGGCAGCCCTGGCGTCTAGATCGCATACCCCGGCGATCGCTTGACGGTTTCCGGGGCGTGGCGTTCTCTACGGGTCGTTATCTCAAGTTGTGAGAGTGGAAAATGAAGCTGCTATTGCTTGGCGCGACGGGACTTGTCGGCAACAAGGCATTGGAGTTGGCGCTTGCCAACGCCGCAATCTCAGAGGTCATTGCGCCGGCAAGGACGCCGCTCCCGACCCGCGACCGGCTGCTGAATCCCGTTGCACCGCGTCTTGAGGAGCTTGTTCAAAGCTCCATCTCCCACCAGCCGGACGCGGTCCTGTGCGCTCTCGGCACCACGCAAGCCAAAGCCGGCTCGAAGGAGGCGTTTCGCTACGTCGACCACGAACTGCCGATTGCTTTCGGCAAGGCCGCATTTGACGCCGGTATCAAAACCTATGCGCTCGTGTCCGCCATGGGCGCTTCTGCGACATCCGTCAACTTCTACACGCGGACGAAAGGCGAGGTCGAACGGGACATCCAGAAGATCGGGTTTCAATCCCTGACGATCTGCAGGCCAAGCCTGATCGGCGGCGAGCGGAAAGAGCGGCGCTGGCATTGGTCCGGCTTCTGGCGCCGGTTCTGCCGAAGAAATTCCATCTCAATCCGGCGGAAGCGATTGCTGCCGCCGCGCTCGATGCGGTCATCGCCGCAAAGCCCGGCAACCACTTCATCTATGCCGAGCAAATGCGCTGAAAAAGCCTATGCCGTCGTCAGTTTTTCGATCTGCTGCAGATTGACGATCGCCTTGATCGGCAGGTGGTCCGAAGCGACGCGGGAGAGCGGTGTGTCATGCGCTTCGACTGTCGTCAGCACACCCTTTCGGTTCGCCATGATCCGGTCGAGCGCCAGGACAGGCAGACGCGCCGGGAAACTGGGAACGGCGGGCGGTTGCGGGCCGAAGGCCGACTGGAAGGTGTTGAGCGAGGAGCGGTCGCCCAGCCGCCACTCGTTGAGATCGCCGAGCAGGATGGTCGGCATCTCGTGGCGGTCGTTCATCAGTTCCACCAGCATCTGCGCCTGGCGGGCGCGTGAATGGCGCAGCAGCCCGAAATGGGCGGCGATGATGCGCAAGGCGCCGCCGCGTTCGAGTTCGATTTCGGCAACGAGGGCTCCGCGCGGCTCCAGTCCCGGCAGAACGATCTGGTGGACGTCGCGGACAAGCCCCTTCTTGAACAGCACAACATTGCCGTGCCAGCCATGCGCCTTCGCCATGCCGGAGACCGGCACCGGGATCAGCCCGGTCTCGCGCTCCAGGCGGGAGAGATCGAGAATGCCGGTCCGCTCCCCGAAACGGGTGTCGGCCTCCTGCAGGGCGATGACATCGGCATCGATCTCGTGGATGACGCGGCTCGTACGCTCAGGATCGAAGCGGCGGTCGACGCCGACGCATTTGTGGACATTGTAGGAGGCGATCAGCGTGCCCTCGGCGCGCGGACGCGCCTCGGCAAGCGCAGCGTCCAGCCGCTTCTTCCTGTTGCGGATCGAAGCGAGGATGTTAGCGGGGAGGCTGTCTTTTCTGGCATGCATCGGAGTGGGCATGGCTCCGTTGATCGAAAGTGGCTCTGGAAGGGATTATAGGCAGCACGCCGCGGGCGGCCATAGCTTGCATCAAGAAAATCAGAGATAGGGCGAACCGAGCCACAGCACCTTTTCGACCAGCCGCACATAGAAAGGTCTCGACCGCAGCCCCTCAAGCGTCACGCGCGTTGCCGTGCGCAGGAGTTCCTCGAGATGTTCGTCGATCTCGGCGGCAAATCCCTCGTTGAAGACTTCGAGATCGATCTCGAAATTCAGCCGCAACGATCGTGGATCGATATTCGACGAGCCGACATAGGCCCAGGCACCATCGACCGTCAGCAGCTTCGAATGGCTGAAGCTGCCGGTCGCCCGCCAGATGCGGCAGTAATTCTTGAGGATCTGGTCGAACTGCGCCGTCATCGCCCTGTCGACCAGCATCAGATTATTGACGGCGGGTACGACGATATCGACCTCGACGCCGCGACGCGCCGCCGTGACCAACGCGCTGATCAGCTCCCGATCCGGCAGAAAATAGGGCGACATGATGCGGATCGACTTGCGCGCCACGGAGAAGGCGCCCATCAGCATCTTGTGATTGGTCTCGACGCTGCGGTCAGGGCCGGAGGCGACGACGCGCATGAAAACGGGATCGCCGGGTTCGCGCTCTGGTGTCTCGATCCGCCAGGGCTCCCCGTTCAGGAGTTCGCCCGTCGCAAAGCGCCAGTCTTCGGCGGCCACGTCGAAGAGATCGGCGACGGCGGGGCCGGTCACGGAGAAATGCGTGTCGCGGGCATAGCCCTCACCCGATATCTCTTCGCTGAACCCTTCGCGGATATTCATGCCGCCGGTCAGCGCCATCCGGCCGTCGACGATGACGATCTTGCGGTGGGTGCGCAGATTGGCATAGGGCAGCCGGAGACCCATGATGACATTGCCGTTGAAGACCGAGACGGTGACGCCGCCCTCCGAGAGATAGCCGAGAATGCTGGGCACCGAATAGCGGGCGCCAACCGCGTCGATCAGCACGCGAACCTCGACGCCGCGCTTGACCGCCGCGATCAACGCATCGGCGATCCTGAGGCCGATCTTGTCGCGATCGAAGATGTAGGTTTCGAGAAGCACGCTGCGCGCTGCGCCATCGATCGCCGTCTTCATGGCGCGATAGGCATCGTCGCCATTCTCCAGCATGTCGATCGTATTGCCCGTCGTCAGCGGATTGCGCGCGACGCGATCGCCGAGAGTCTGCAGTGCGGCGAAACGATAGCCGAAGCCGCCGATGACGGTCTCGGCGTCGGCATCGAAGGTCTCCAGTTCATCGAGCTCATCCTCGGGCAGCAGCGCGTCGCGCCGCAGGCTGAGCGACTTGCGGCGAATGCGGTTCACACCCGCGATCGCATAGAGCACGGCGCCGACGATTGGCGACAGGATAATGACGCCGACCCAGCCGATCGCGGCGCGCACCTCTTCCTTGGTCATGGCAGCATGAATCGCCGCCGCTGCTCCCATGGCGATCGATATGACGAAGAGAATATGCGGCCAGTAAGTCGATATGAGATAGAACATCGGCTCGAAATATAGACGTAAAGTGGCGGCGTTCAATTCGCCGCCCTTCGCGTTCTGCGCGAATTTTTCATCAGGGATCAGGCGATGGCGAAAACAACCGTGTTCTGCGCATAGAGCCCGCTATCCGGCGGCGCGCCGTAGATCGGCCGGCCGCTGGCGGCGGGGAGCGTCAACGGCTCTCCCGAAAGGTTGGCGCGCAGCTGCAGCACCGCACCCTCCATATGCCAATCGATCGCCAGGCCGCCGTCCGTGGTCTCCAACGCCTTCGCATACACCCGGCCGGTCTCCTTGATCAGCGGAACGATATGCCGCTGGCGGAGACGGGCAAGCTCGCGCACGAGATCTCTCCGGCGCCGGCCTTCCGGGCTTCGGGCGCGCTGCCATTGCAGCTTCGAGCCGTCGAAGGTCGATTGGGCATTCGGGTCCGGCAGCTCATCCTTCGAGCGGCCGCCCTTCAACCCGCCAAAACCTTCCGCCTCGGCCATGCGACCCTTGCGGACGATCTCGCCGAGTTCGCCCGTATAGTCGCAGAAGAAATAGAAGGGCTGGCTCTCGCCATAGTCCTCGCCCATGAACAGGAAGGGTATCTGCGGCGACAGCATCATGATGGCGGTCAGCGCCTCGACTGTCTCTTGCGGGGCGAGGCTTACGAGACGCTCGCCGAAGGCGCGGTTGCCGATCTGGTCGTGGTTCTGCAGGAAGTTGATGAAGGCTTCCGGCGGCAGGTAGACTCGCTCGCCATCCGGCAGCACAGGCGGGTTGGCACGGTCCGGATAGACAAAGCCGTGCTGCAGGGCGAGCCGGGTCTTCTGCCAGAGATCTCCGGCAAAGGCGGTGTAGTGGCCATCGGCCTCGCCGGTCCCGATGATATGGGCAACGTGATGGAAGTCATCGTTCCACTCCGCGGTGAATGCCTTTATGCCGCCGCGGGCGTCGCGTTCGAGAAGGCTCACCAGGTTTCGCTGGTCCTCGATGACCAGATGCACCTTGCGGTCGGGAAAAGCGGCCCGTACCTCCTGTGCCAGCTCGTCCAACACATGGCGGGCCGACATGTCATGGATCTGCTCGACGGCATCGAGCCTCAGGCCATCCAGCCGGAAATCGCCGATCCAGTAGAGCGCATTGTCGATGAAATAGCGGCGCACCGCCGGTTGGCTAAAATCGATGGCATCGCCCCAGGGCGTCGCCCGGTCGGTGCGGAAGAACTCCGGCGCGTAGCCGTGGAGATAATTTCCCTCCGGCCCGAAGTGATTGTAGACGACATCGAGCAGCACCATGATGCCCTCAGCATGCGCGGCATCGATGAAGGCGCGGAACTCATCCGGCGTGCCATAGGCGGGATGCGGCGCATAATGCAGCACGCCGTCATAGCCCCAGCCGCGTTGACCCGCGAATTGCGCCACCGGCATGATTTCGATTGCGGTAATCCCTGCGGCCGCGAGATCGGCGAGCTGTTCGGCAGCACCGGCGAAAGTGCCTGCTTGCGTGAAGGTGCCGATATGGATTTCGCTGATGACGGCCTCTTCCCAATCGCGGCCCGTCCAGCTGTCGGAGCGCCAGCGGTAGTCGGAGGAAGCGACAAGCGACAATCCGTGGACGCCGCCCTTTTGGCGGCGGGCGGCTGGGTCGGGTACTGCGCGGCCATCCCCGGTGACGAAGGCATAGGCGTCACCCGCTCTCACGTCGGCGATCGCCGCCTCGAACCAGCCATCCTCGAAACGCACCATCGGCATATCGCGTCCATTGAGGCGCAGCGAAACCTCGGCCTCTCCCGGCGCCCACAGACGAAAGCGCATGCCGCCGTCGATTGCTTGCGGCCCCCAGGCCATCCTGCGCTTTCCCGTCTTCTGCATGCCTACCCCGCTTGATCCGATGCGACGGGTCTTGAACTGCCAGGAGCGGCCGCTTGTTCCCTGCGGCGTTGGCGTTTCTGCGCGGGATGCGCGAACGCCGCTTTATTGGGCAGAAAAGTACAAACCACTGAATATTAAAGAGGCTTCACTGCCCATTTATGTTGCAGCGCAAACAATGTTTTGCAGTGTGTCAAAATTCTTCTTGAAACTGCATGATTCCTCTGGAACCATCCCACCTAGTCTAGCGTTTGACTGCGGCATGTTGTGACGGGAGATCAGCGATGGCAGAAACTCGCGAAGAGTGGATCAAGAAGCGTGCATATGCTCTCTGGGAAGAAGAGGGCCATCCGACGGGGCGCGATTCAATTCATTGGGAGCAGGCAAGGAAGGAGCGCGAGACGCTCGAAACCTCTGCGGCCTCCAAGGACGGCACCGAAGTAAAGACCAAGGCAAAGCGGACCGCTACGACCGGCACCAAGACCAATGGCGCCGTCAAAGCTGCAGCCGCTCCGAAGAAGACGGCAACCCGCAAGTCTGCCTGAAGGCAGACGAAGCAGCATGCCAGTCGGCGACGCGCAGACGCGATGAAAACCGCGTCAGCTGTTTCATGTCATATATCTGAATTACTTGCGTTTTATGGTGTGATTCACGGGCGGTTCGCGCCCCGGGGGGATAATTCCAGGAAAATGGCGTCAACAGCGGGGCAACTTCAAAAAATTGCCGTGAAATGGCCACGAATAGCGGAACCAAAGATCGCCTCGAATGTTTATGGCGAGAATGGGAGAACCGCTATGAACAAAGGCTATTTCGACGTCATCCTCGTGTCCCTGATTGTAGCCAGCTGCTACATGTTCGTCGTTCCGGTGTGAGGGGAAATGCTGGTCGTGACGATCGCCGCTCTCGCCTATCTGATCCTGGCTCTCGGGCTGGTGCTTGCGATCGACAACATGGTCGGTTTCGTCTTTCCTGAACGCCGCACCACATCGGGCCGCTTCTTCGATATCGCCAAGGCGATCGCTGCGGCGCAGCGCTTCAATCGCAAGTAAAATTCTTCCACCCGGCAGTTATTCGCCTCAGCGAATACACGCGTGTTAAGCTTATTTTCCGCAAGCCCTTTCCCTATACGTGCGACCCTCTATTTTAGCTGCAATTGGGCAGCATCGCGCCGCGTCTTCGCGGCTTGGCACGGAAGTGAAATGAATGACGGGGCAGACTGAAGGCGATTGGCCGAAAGGTGGCGGCGAAATCGGCAAGATGCTCCGGGATCCAGCATTCCACGCCTCGGGCATAGGGCCTGTCGATCAGTGGCCTGCCTCGCTGCGCTATTACGCCGATGCGATGCTGAACTCCCGCCATGCGAAGTTTGTCGCCTGGGGTCCAGACCTCGCCTTCATCTATAACGATGCCTATGTGCCTGTTTTCGAGGAGCGCCATCCGCAGGCGCTCGGCCGTCCGTTCCGTGAGGTGTGGAGCGATATCTGGCAGCAGTTCGAACCGATCGTGAAGGCGACGCTAAGCGGCCAGGCACAGCTTTTCGAGGAACTACTGGTTCCGATGCGGCGCGCCGGCAAGGTCGCCGATACCTGGTTCACCTTCTCCTACACGCCACTGCGTGATGAAACCGGCTCGATAGCCGGTATCCTCTGTGCCACCATGGAAGTCTCGGCGCAGGTTATGGCCAAGCGGCGCGAGCGGCGCGCGCTCGACGAGTTGCGGATCAAGTCCGACGCGCTGTCGATCGTCAACGCCGCCGGTGCGGCGATCACCGCCGAGCTCAATGTCGAGCGTCTGACGCAGACTGCCGTCGATGCCGGCGTGGCGCTGACCGGCGCGGAATTCGGCGCTTTCTTCTACAATGTCGATGACGGCGAAGGCGGCAGCTACATGCTCTACGCGCTGTCGGGCGTCGACCGGAAGAATTTCGAGCGCTTCCCGATGCCGCGCAACACCAAGGTCTTCGCGCCAACTTTCAGCGGCGAGGGCGTGGTGCGCTCCGACGATATCCTGCAAGATCCGCGCTACGGCAAGAACGCGCCGCATCAGGGAATGCCGAAGGGGCATCTGCCAGTGCGCAGCTATCTCGCCGTGCCGGTCAAATCCCGTGACGGAAGCGTGATCGGCGGCCTGTTTTTCGGTCACGCCCAGCCCGGACGGTTCAACGATGCGGCCGAGGCAAGTCTCGTTAGCCTCGCCGGTCAGGCCGCTGTTGCCATCGACAATGCGCGGCTCGTTCGCGCTCAGGAGATGGAGATCAACCAGCGCCGCAATGTCGAGGAGCAGCTGCGCCGCCTCAACGAGACGCTCGAGGTGCGCGTCGCCGCCGAGATCGCCGAGCGCCAGCAGGCCGAGGCCGCGCTACAGCAGGCGCAGAAGATGGAATCGATCGGCAAGCTCACCGGCGGCGTGGCGCACGACTTCAACAATCTGCTGCAAGTCATCTCAGGCAATCTGCAGCTGCTCGGCAAGGATGTCTCCAGCAATACCCGCGCCAAGGAGCGTATCTCCAATGCGCTGACCGCTGTCGATCGCGGATCACGGCTGGCGAGCCAGCTTCTCGCCTTCGGCCGCCGCCAGCCGCTGGAGCCGAAAGTCATCAATGTCGGCCGCTTCGTCGCCGGCATGGACGACATGCTGCGCCGCGCGCTCGGCGAAGAAATCGAGGTCGAGACCGTCGTCTCCGGCGGTCTCTGGAACACCTTTGCCGATCCGATCCAGATTGAGAATGCGCTGCTGAACCTCGCGATCAACGCCCGAGATGCTATGGACGGTTCCGGCAAGCTGACGATCGAAGTCGGCAATGCCTTTCTCGACGATTCCTACAGCCGGACGCATCCCGAGGTCGTGCCCGGGCAATATGTCGTGCTCGCAGTGACCGACACCGGTTCGGGCATGACCGCCGACGTGATCGAGCAGGCTTTCGAGCCGTTCTTCTCCACCAAGCCGGAGGGCAAGGGTACCGGCCTCGGGCTCTCGATGGTCTATGGCTTCGTCAAGCAATCGGGCGGCCACGTGAAGATCTACAGCGAGGTCGGAGAGGGCACGACGATCAAGCTCTATCTGCCGCGCTCCTTCCAGAGCGAGGACCGGATCGCCAGCATCGAGACGGTTCCGGCCGTCGGCGGCACCGAAACCATTCTGGTCGCCGAGGACGATGAGGGCGTGCGCGCCACCGTCGTCGAGATGCTGACCGATCTCGGCTATTACGTTCTGAAGTCGCGCGATGCGCAGAGCGCGCTCACCGTCATAGAAAGCGGCGTCCACATCGATCTGCTGTTCACCGATGTCGTCATGCCCGGCACGCTGAAGAGCCCGGAGCTTGCCCGCATGGCGCGCGAGCGGCTGCCGCATATCGGCGTGCTCTATACGTCAGGATATACCGAAAACTCGATCGTCCACGGCGGACGGCTGGATCCAGGCCTCGAACTGCTCTCCAAGCCCTATACGCGCGAAGCGCTCGCCCGGAAAATCCGCCATGTGCTTGCCAATCAGGCGCAGCGCCGGCAGGGGCATGCAGCGGCCTCCGCCGCTCCCGGTACGCCGCCGCGCGAAATCATTCAGGAAAAGCTGAAGCTGCTTCTCGTCGAGGACGACGCCTTCATCCGCATGGATACCGCCGAGATCCTGCAGGACCTCGGCTATGAGGTGATCGAGGCGGAAAGCGGCGAGCGCGGCGTGGAAATCCTAGCAGCTGCGGCGATCGATATCATCGTCGCCGATGTCGGCTTGCCCGGCATGTCCGGCCCGGCCTTCGCAGCCAAAGCGCGGGCGGCCTTCCCCTCGGTCGGCATCGTCTTTGCGACCGGCAACAGCAGCCTGCCGGAAGCGGCCCGCTTTACCGGCTCGGTGCTTTTGACCAAGCCGTTCAGCAGCACCGCTCTCGACAAGGCCGTCAAGACCGCCGCGTTACAGCGCCCGATTGCCTGAGACTTCAGAAACCATCGAGCTTATGGCTGCCGCTGTTGAACTCCGGATATTTGCGGACGATATCGTCCGTGCTGGTGCAGCTGTCGTCGCGGGCGACGAGCTCCACGGATAGCGCATCGCCGCTGCCCAACTCTCCGCCCGGATGATAGACGGGAATGCGCGCACCGCTGGCGCTGATCAGGACGGCATCGCTGCCGAAACCGCGCTGCAGCAGCCAGTCGCGTGGCGCGAGCAGCCGTACGCTGATCTCAAAGGACCGGCCTGTGCCCTTCCTTACCTTGAGGCTGTAGGCAACAGGCGACAGCTGGCCATTCAGATCGATCTTGCCGTTTCCATCGGCTTCGCTGATGTGGTTATCCATCTCTCTGCTCCTTCCTGTTTGGTCATCAGGTTTGCAGGACTTGCCCCCGGAAACAGGGTTAACGCGGCTTTTGTTCCGTTTACGTAAGAATCGTTCTGCAGCGTAAAAAGAGCGGAACCTTTCAGGTTCCGAACGGTTTGAACCTCTTTGCACGAAGAGGAGGCAGCCATGCCCAGAGGCGATAAATCGGCCTATACCGACAGGCAGAAGCGCAAGGCAGAACACATCGAAGAAGGCTACGAAGACCGCGGCGTCTCCCACAAGGAAGCCGAACGCCGAGCCTGGGCCACCGTCAACAAGGAAGAGGGCGGCGGTAACAAATCCGGCTCCGGACGCGGCAAGAAGGATACCCACGTCTCCTCCGAAAAGGGCGGCCGGATCGGCGGCAAGGCGTCGGCATCACGCCCGGCGGCAGAGCGTTCGGCTTCCGCCAAGAAGGCAGCAGCGACCCGCAAGCGCAATGAGCAACACGCTCATCATTGACGCACGAGCCGCGCCCGTTGACGGATAGGCAAGCCGCCACATTTCAAGGGGTGGAACAGGATGACGTTAGTCGGGGAATTGCATGGCATACGAGCTCTACTATTGGGACGGAATACAGGGGCGCGGGGAGTTCGTGCGTCTGGCGCTTGAGGAGGCTGGTGTCAGCTATATCGACGTGACACGCGAATCCGGCAGCGATCGCGGCACCGGTGCGATGATGAAGATCATGGAAAGTAGCGCAAGCGCCGACATCCCCTTCGCGCCGCCCTTTCTGAAGGATGGCGATCTGATCGTCTCGCATGTCGCCAATATCCTCTTCTATCTCGGAGCGAAGCTCGATCTGGCTCCGAAACACGATACGGCACGCTATGTGCTCAACGGCCTGCAGCTGACGATCACCGATTTCGTCGCCGAGGTGCACGACACGCACCACCCGATCGCCACCTCGCTCTATTATGAGGACCAGAAGGAAGAGGCGAAGGCCCGTTCGGCCGAATTCATCAAGGAACGCATCCCGAAGTTCCTCGGCTATTTCGAGCGCGTCATCGCCAACAATCCGAAGGGAACGGCGCATATCTCGGGCGACAAGCTGAGCTATGTGGACCTGTCGCTGTTTCAGGTGCTCGAAGGGCTGCGCTACGCCTTTCCAAAGGCGATGAAGGGCTCCGAGAAGCAATATCCGTTGTTGCAGGCTGCATGACATGGTCGAACAGCGACCGAATATTGCGGCCTACCTGAAATCGGATCGCCGCCTCGCCTTCAACGTCAACGGCATCTTCCGCCATTATCCCGAACTCGATCAGGCTGCGTGAGGAGACGAGCCATGCCCCGGCAGACATTCTGGAAAGGCTACCTGAAGCTCTCGCTGGTGACGGCACAGGTATCGCTGACCCCGGCGACCACCGACAGCAACAAGGTCCGCTTCAACGTCCTGAACCGCAACACCAAGAACCGCGTCGAGAGCCGCTATGTCGATAGCGTCACCCATCGGCCGGTTGCGGCGAAGGAGCAGGTGAAGGGCTATCCGCGCGGCGAGGACGATTATGTGCTGCTCGAGGATGCCGAGCTCGATGAGGTCGGTCTCGAGAGCACGCGGACGATCGATATCGACACCTTCGTGCCGCGCGGCTCGATCGACTGGATCTGGTACGACAAGCCGCATTTCCTGGCACCTGAAGACAAGGTCGGCACCGAGGCCTTCTGCGTCATCCGCGAGGCGATGGCCGCAAACGACGTGGTCGGCATCGCCCGGCTGGTGCTTTACCGCCGCGAACGCGCTGTGCTTCTGGAGCCGCAGGGCAAGGGCATCGTGCTCTGGACGCTGCATTACGGCGACGAGCTGCGCGAGCCTGCCGGCACCGTCGATATCGACGCCAAGCCGGATGCCAAGGTGCTGGCAATGATGAAGAAGCTGGTGAAGGACCAGACGCAGGACTGGAGCCCGGCGATGATGCAGGACCCGGTACAGAAGCGGCTGCAGAGCATCATCCGCGCCAAGCTGAAGACCATGAAGAAGATGACACCGGTCAAGAAGGCGCCGCCGGTCAAATCGACCGGCAATGTCGTCAACATCATGGATGCGCTGAAGAAGAGCCTGGCGAAAGAAAGCGGCCAGCCGAAGCGCCACTGACCGGCCTTTTCCGGACCCAAACCGTCGCATTCGGAACAACGCTTACGGGCATATCATCTAATCTGTGATCACAGCCTGCGGCGGGAGGAGCCCCGTGGGATGTTGGCATTTTCAACGGAGGAGACGAAAATGAGCAAGAACAGAGGCGTCGTCTATCTAGGACCCGGCAAGGTCGATGTGCGTGACATCGACGATCCGAAGCTGGAGGCGCCGGATGGCCGCCGCATCGAACACGGCGTCATCCTGAAGGTCATTTCCACCAACATTTGCGGCTCCGACCAGCATATGGTCCGCGGCCGCACGACCGCGATGCCCGGCCTGGTTCTCGGCCACGAGATCACCGGCGAAGTCATCGAAAAGGGCGTCGACGTCGAGATGCTCGAGATCGGCGATATCGTCTCCGTTCCGTTCAACGTCGCCTGCGGCCGCTGCCGCTGCTGCAAGTCGCAGGACACCGGCGTCTGCTTGACGGTCAATCCGGCGCGTGCCGGCGGCGCCTACGGCTATGTCGACATGGGCGGCTGGATCGGCGGCCAGGCGCGCTACGTCACCATCCCCTATGCCGACTTCAACCTCCTGAAGATCCCGGATCGCGACAAGGCGATGGCGAAGATCCGCGATCTGACCATGCTGTCCGACATCCTGCCGACCGGCTTCCATGGCGCGGTCCGCGCCGGTGTCGGCGTCGGCTCGACGGTGTATGTCGCCGGTGCCGGCCCGGTCGGCCTTGCCGCTGCAGCTTCGGCCCGTATCCTCGGCGCTGCCGTCGTCATGATCGGCGACTTCAACAAGGATCGTCTCGCCCATGCCGCCAAGGTCGGCTTCGAGCCGATCGATCTGTCGAAGAGCGACCGTCTCGGCGACATGATCGCCCAGGTCGTCGGCACCAATGAAGTCGACAGCGCGATCGACGCCGTCGGTTTCGAAGCCCGCGGTCACTCGGGCGGCGAACAGCCGGCGATCGTCCTGAACCAGATGATGGAGATCACCCGCGCAGCAGGCTCGATCGGCATTCCCGGCCTCTACGTGACTGAAGACCCGGGTGCGGTGGACGCCGCCGCCAAGCAGGGCAGCCTGTCGCTGCGCTTCGGTCTCGGCTGGGCCAAGGCACAGTCCTTCCATACCGGCCAGACGCCTGTCCTGAAGTACAATCGCCAGCTCATGCAGGCGATCCTGCATGACCGCCTGCCGATCGCCGATATCGTCAACGCCAAGGTCATCTCGCTCGAAGACGCCGCTCAGGGCTATGAGAGCTTCGACCAGGGCGCGGCGACGAAATTCGTCCTCGACCCGCACGGCGTCGTCTCCAAGGCAGCCTGATTTCGGAAGGGCGGCGCAAGCCGCCCTTTTCATTTCCGCACGCGATTGACCGGCCCAAAGTTTGCCGGTAGCTCTAGAGCATGATGATCGCGACGGTTCTCGTAGTGGTGATAGGGCGCATGGGCAGGATGGCGTAGCCATCCGGCGAAAGCACCCATGCGCGGTAAGCAGGCTCCCGGCGGGGCCTTTTTTATTGCCCGGATTCCGGGCAACGGCCTGCCGGACATCCCTCTTCCCATCACCCGAGAGACGACCGATGACCGGAAATTCCGCATCCGAACTCGCACGCGCACGCCAACCCAAACCGCCACGGCTGATCACGCTTATCCTGCTGACAGCCCTCTCCGTCCTGCCCGTCAACCTGATCCTGCCGTCGCTGCCCGAAATCGCTGCCGACCTGCGCACCGATCCGGCGCTGGTGGCTCTCAGCGTCGCGGCCTATGCCGCACTGACCGCCTTTGCCGAAATCATCGGCGGCGCCCTGTCCGACCGCTTCGGGCGCAGGCCGGTGGTCTTTGTCTCGCTGTCGATCTTCATTCTCGCTTCGGCGGGTTGCGCGCTAGCGGGCAATATCTATGTCTTCCTGCTGTTCCGCACCTTGCAGGCGGCGATTGCCGCCTGCTTCTCGATCGCACTCGTCATCGTCAAGGAAAGCTGGGGCGGGCAGAAGGCTACCAGCAAGTTCGGCTATCTCGCCATGGGCTGGGCAGTCGCGCCGATGGTCGGCCCGACGATCGGCGGAGCGGTCAGCGAGCTCTTCGGCTGGCGGGCGAATTTCGTGATGTTTGCCGCGCTCGGCGCAATCATGCTGGCGCTTGCCGCGCGTGAAATCCGTGACGAGGCTGGCAAGCAGCGATCTCACGCGCACGGCTATTTCGCATCGTACAGGCTGCTGCTCGGCTCGCCGCGTTTCCTCGTCTATGCCGCCTGCATGGCCTGCTCGATGGGGACGCTTTACGTCTTCCTTGCCGGTGCTCCTCTCGTCATGAACGAGGCACTCGGAGGGTCAAGCGCCAAACTCGGTTTCTACATGGGCATGGTGCCCGCCGGCTTCATTCTCGGCAGCTATCTCGCCGGGCGTTGTGCGAGCCACATGCCAATCGCCAGCGTGCTGATCGCGGGACGGACGCTGACATGCACCGGTTTGCTCGGCGGCCTGGCGCTCGCGATCGCCGGGATCACCGCCCCTCCGGCCTTTTTCGCGGCCTGCATCTTCATCGGCATCGGCAACGGACTGACCATGCCCGCCGCCAATTCCGGCATATTGGCCGTCCAGCCCGATCTGGCAGGAACCGCCGCCGGGCTTGCAGCCGCCGTCAGCGTCGGCGGCGGTGCGGTGATCGCTTCGATTGCCGGACTTCTCCTCGATGAGGCCTCGACCGGGCGGGAATTGCTGTGCGTGATCCTGATCCCGGCGACATCGGCACTCGTTGCGGCAGGTCTCGCGGGATTGCTCGATCGGCGGAAGGCAGTCGCGGTATGATCCGTGGAAGAGCGGTCCCTCAGGACCGCTTCTTCTTTTCGAGCGGCTTTGCCGCCTCGAAGAAATCGGCCCAGGGATCGCGCGACAGCGCGTTGATCCTGGCAGGCGTATTATCGACGGTGAAATAGGCGGGGCCGATTTCGCTTGTGAGCTCGCTCCAGTCGATGGGCATCGAAACCGGTGCGCCTTTGCGGGCGCGGGCCGAATAGGGGGCGACGGCGGTGTTGCCGCGGCCGTTGCGCAGGTAGTCGATGAAGATCTTGCCATTGCGCTCCGCTTTCGTCGCCTTGGCAATGTAGCGCGAGGGATCGGAGCCTTCCATCGTATCGGCGATCCATTTGGCGAAGACTTTCACCTCGGTCCAGCCGGCTTTCGGGGCCAGCGGCGCCACGACATGCAGACCCTTGCCGCCCGAGGTCTTGACGAAGGCCGCAAGCCCCTCGCCTTCCATGATCGCCTTGATCTCATGCGCGGCGTAAATGACTGACGTCCAGGGCACATCATCGGCCGGATCGAGATCCATGATCACCATGTCGGGCTTTTCCCATTTGGCGGTCGTCGCGCCCCAGGGATGGATTTCCAGAACGGCTGACTGAACGAGCGCGATGAGACCATCGAAATCCCTGATCCGCAACAGCTTCTCGCCGCCGCGATCCTTGGGATCGGCGATTTCTTCGATATGGGCGTTCATGCCCTTCCAGGCATGTTTCTGGAAGAAGCGCTGCTTGCCCGATATTCCATCCGGCAGACGCAGCAGCGATAGCGGCCGGTTGACGACGAAAGGCTTTATCAGCTCCCAGACATTGGCGTAGTAATCCGCCAGCCCGGCCTTGGTGATGCCTTCGTCCGGCCAGTAGATGCGATCGGGATGCGTCAGCGTCACATCCGATACCGGCAGCTCTTTTGCAGCAGTTGCACCCATTTCGCGCCCCACTTCCTTCGCCGCCTTGTCCTCGCGCAAGCCGCGGAAGGCGGCGTGGCGCAGATTACCATCCGCCGACCAGGCGCTGAATTCAACCTCGGCCACCAGCTCCGGCTTGACGAAAACCAGCCCGCGGCGCTCGTCCGCCGTCAGCTTGCCTTCGAAGGCGCTGTCGGGTTGTTCGAGCTTTGAAAGCTGCAGGTAGAGATCGTGCGACAGCTTGACGGTATAGCCTGTGCCGACCCGGCCGACATGTTTCAGCTTGCCCTTGTCGTAGTAGCCCATGGCAAGCGAGCCGATCGCGCCTTTCATCGATGTCGAGGGGACGAACCCGCCGATGACGAATTCCTGTCGCTTGACGCATTTTGACTTCACCCAATCGCCGGTGCGGCCCGAGACGTAATGGCTGTCGCGGTCCTTGGAGATCACGCCCTCAAGACCAAGCCGGGAGGCATGATCGAGAACGAGACCGCCATTCTCGTTGAAATGCTCGCTGTATCGCAGTTTTGCGCTGCCGGCGGGCAGCAGCTTTTCCAGCAGTGCCTTGCGGTCGATGAGCGCGACATTCTGCAGATCGTGGCCGTCGAGATAGATCAGGTCGAAGGCATAGTAGGAGAAGCGGTCGCTGCGGCCTTCGCTCAGATCGTGCTGAAGCGCCGAAAAGTCGGAGGCGCCGTTCTCCCGCTCGACGACGAGCTCGCCATCGATCAATGCGCTATCGACAGGCAGCGCGCCGAAGGCGGTGGCGATCTCCTCGCCAAACTTCTCTGTCCAGTCGAGCCCGGTCCGCGTCAGCATCGTCACCTTGCCGTCGCGGATGCGGATCTGCAGGCGGTAACCGTCGAACTTGATCTCGTGGATCCAGCCCTCTCCGGCAGGCGGGCGCGGTTTCAGCTTGGCAAGCACCGGCTCGACAAAATCCGGCATCGCCACCTTGCGCGCGCCCTTCGGCCACTGATGCACCTGCGGCTGCGCCTTGGCCTTGGCAGCGGGTTTCGTAGCCGTCTTGCGGCCATTCGGCTTGGAATTCCAGGTATCGTCGGGGTTCTTGGCGACCTGCTCGATCGTCCGTCCGCTCTTGGCGGATTCCGGGCGTTTCTTCAGGATGTCCTCGCGGCGGCCGTGGCGGGCCTCCTCGTCCTCGCCCTTGATCAGCAGCCAGTTCTCGCGCTTTTCGCCGGGCTTGCCGTGCATCCGCACCAGATGCCATCGGCCCTTCAGCTTGTCGCCATCAAGCTCGAATTCGATATGGCCCTTTCGGTAGGCCTTCTTGGCGTCGCCGAGCGGCGCCCAGGTGCCCCGGTCCCAGACGATGACGGTGCCACCGCCATACTGACCCTTCGGGATGACACCCTCGAAATCACCGTAGGAGAGCGGATGATCCTCTACATGGACGGCGAGCCGCTTGTCGTCAGGATTGAGGCTCGGGCCGCGCGTCACCGCCCAGCTCTTCAACACCCCATCCATCTCCAGGCGGAAATCGTAGTGCAGGCGCGTCGCATCATGTTTCTGGATGACGAAGCTGTTGCCCTTGCTCTTGCCTTTCGCGCCGCGCGGTTCCGGGGTGACCTTGAAGTCGCGCTTTTGCTGATAGGTTTCGAGCGCCATTGTCAGCTCGCCTTCTTGCGGCGGCTGGATGCGCTGGCGGCAGGCTTACCGGATCCCGATTTGCCGCCGATCTTGGCGCTCTGGCGCAGCGCCTCCATGAGATCGACGACCTTGCCCTCCGGCTTCGGCTTACGCTTCGGCGGCTCGCGGCCCTCGATCTTGGCCTTGACGAGCTCGGTCAGCGCCGCCTCATAGCGGTCCTCGTATTCGGCCGGATTGAAGCTGCCCTTCTTGGTGCCGATAATATGGCCGGCGAGCTCCAGCATTTCCTTGTCGAACTTGATGTCCGGGATGTCCTTGAAGACGGTCTCGGCAGAGCGAACCTCGTAGTCGAAATTCAGCATTGTGGCGATGACGTGATCATCCTGCGCGCGGATCAGCAATGTCCGGTTACGGCGAAACAGCACCGCCTGGGCAAGCGCCGCGACCTTGTTGTCGCGCATGCTGCGCATGATCAGGCCGAGGGCTTCGGCATCGTGATCTTCAATGGGGGCGAGGTAATAGGGACGGTCGAAATAGAGCTTGTCGATCTCGTTTAGGGGAATGAAGCTCTGGACACCCATCACCTTGTCGCTGTCGGGCATGACGCTGGCGATCTCGTCGCCTTCGATGACGATATAGTCGCCATTGTCCATCCGATAGCCCTTCACCTGATCCTCGCGATCGACGGGCTTTCCGGTTTCGCTATCGACGAACTGCCGCTCGACGCGGTGGCCGGTCTTGCGGTTGATGATGTTGAAGGACAGGCGGTCGGAGGATGAGATGGCGGTGTAGAGACCGACGCCGCAGACAAGGTCGCCAATCTTCAGATGGCCTTTCCAGCTTGCCCGCGCCGCCATGTCACTCTCCTACGCTACAGTTATCCTATCAGAGTCTGCTACCGCTTCTGTCAGTTTCAAGGGGCTGGAACTGCCAACCGCCATCAGGAGCCGGATAAGCGAGCAAAGCATCACCATCGCCGATCTTCTGCCGCGATGCGGCGCTCCTGGCGCGATCGGCGGCTTCCTCCGCCGTCGCATAGGTTTCGGATATCGTATCGCCGAGCTTGTAGGCCCAGCCTTCATCATGCGGCACGATCTGATAGGTAATGTCGACCATCTTTTTCTCCTCTCTTCAGTCGTAGTCGCGTGGAGCGCCTTTACGGCGCTCGTCCAAAGCTATGATCTTCTCGACGGAAGCGATCTCGTCGCTGGTCACCGGCCGGACGGGGTCGGAGGCGATCGCCTCAAGCACCGCGTCGGACAGCCCGCCGTTGCGGATGACCCATTCGAGCGTTTCCCGCGTCTCGCGTTCGGCCTTCAATTGCGCATAGAGCGCGATGATCAGCCGGTCACGCGGATCGAACTTCTGGTTCTTTTCCGAGACCTTACGAACATTCGGCATAGGAAAGCCCTTTCAGAATTGCTCCCGATCAAGCTTTGAAACGTGATGTAAGAGAAATTGTTCCGTCCAGAAATTGCGGAACGATCGGCGGCTTCAACTGTTCTTCCCCTGCAACCTGCGCTTTGCAGAGCGCCAGCTAAGTGCGGCTCGCAAAGCGGAGCAATCGAGGAAGGCCGGCGACAGAACCGGGCCGCCCTTGGTGGACCTCCTGTCACCTGAGAAGCCCGCGTCCACCCGGCGCGGGCTTTTTTCGCCAGCCATGCCTCAGGCGGTCATTCCCGCTTCGCGCATGAGGAAATCCAGCAGCCGGTTTTCCTCGGCGCGCAGACCGCGCAGCGGTGCCGCCGCCTCGGGCATCTCCTGCGGAACATCGCGCTCGCGGTCGGCCAGAGCGATGATGCGCGGATGGATATAGCTGGAGCGCGAGATCGCCGGCGTGTTGTGCAGCACCTCGGCCGAGGCCTCCGCCATCTCCTTCACGGTCGGGCGGCGCCCTTCGAGGATTGCGCTTCTCGCCACGCCGAAACCGGCAAGCGATCCGGCCCATGTCCGAAACGTCTTGGCAGAGATAGCGATGCCGGAGATCTCGGCGAGATAGCTGTTCAGCCGCCCGGACTCGACGGGTTTCAGCGATCCCGTCTCATCTTTCCAGACGAAGAGCTGGCGGCCGGGAAGATCGGCGATCTCTTCCAGTATCTTCTGCAGGCGCGGATGCTTGAGGCTGCGCTGCACCCGCTTGCCGCCCTTGGCGCGGAACTTCAGCTCGATCTTCCCGTCGTTGAGCTTGATATGGCGCTTGAGCAGCGTGGTGGCACCGTAGGTGCCATTTTCCTTGACATAGGCCTGATTGCCGACGCGCAGATGCGCCTCGTCGAGTAGTGTCGTCAGCGCCGCCAGGATGCCCCTGATATCGTCGACGCCGGTGTCGAGATCCCTCAGCGCCTGCCGGCGGATTTTTGGCAATGCCTGGCCGAACTCGATCAGCTGATGGAACTTCTCGACGCTGCGAAAGGCGTTCCAATCCTTGTGGTAGCGGTACTGTTTCCGCCCGCGGGCATCGTAGCCGGTCGCCTGCAGGTGACCGTTTTCCTGCAGGCAGATCCACACATCGTCATAGGCGGGCGGCAGGCCGAGCGCGGCGATCCGGTCCTTGAGCTCCGGGTCGGCAACCAGTTTGCCGTCAGGCAGCCGATAGCAGAAGCCCTTGCCCTTGCGGCTGCGGCGAATGCCGGGTTCGGTATCGCTCACATAGATCAGGCCGAGATCGGCAATCGCGTCCGCATTCATCGCGCTATCAGTGGCCCGTCATTTCGGCTTGCGGCCGAAGTTGAACCAGCGGCGGCGCTCGGCCGTGTCTGCCTCTTTCGGCGGCTCCGTCGCGCCCTTTGGCGCGAAGACGGCGACGCTTTCGCGGTAGAGCGTGATCGGGCTATCGACATCGATGATCTCGAAGGCATCGTCCGCGCCGGTTTCGACCAGCCGTTGCCAGTGATCGATGCCGTTCACCTCAGGCAGGCTGATCTCGCAATCGCCGCCGGCGTTGAACAGCATGAAGAGCCCGTCCATCTTCTCGCTGTCCGGCGTGTGGACGCTGCGGGAAATATAGACGCCGAGAACGCGAAGCTCGCCATCGTTCCAGGCGCCGTCATCCATGAAGGTGCCGTCGTGCTTGTACCAGGCGATCTCGATACGGCCGTCCTCACTGGTCTCGCCGGTGAGGAATCGCTCCTGATGCAGCTCGGGATGCGCCTTCCGGAGTGCGATCATCTTCTGGCAGAAGGTCAGGAACGGATCGTCGAGGCCGCTCCAGTCGATCCAGCCGATCTCGTTGTCCTGGCAATAGGCATTGTTGTTGCCATGCTGGCTGTTGCCGATCTCGTCACCGGCGACGATCATCGGCACGCCCTGCGACAGCATTAGCGTCGCCATCATGTTGCGGCGGCGCCGCGCACGGTTGTCGTTGATGCCCTTATCATCCGTCGCACCTTCGGCACCCATATTGTCCGAATGATTGTCGGAATGGCCGTCGTTATTGTCCTCGCCATTCGCCTCGTTGTGCTTGTCGTTGAAGGAGACCGTGTCCATCAGCGTAAAGCCGTCATGGGCGGCGAGCAGATTGACGGAGGAGGTGGCGCCGCGGTCGGAATGGTTGAACTGGACGGCAGAGCCGGTGATGCGCTGCGACAGGCTGGAGACGAGGCCGCCATCGCCCTTCCAGAACCGGCGGACATCGTCGCGGAACTTGTCGTTCCATTCGCGGAAGGGATGCGGGAAGCCGCCGACCTGATAGCCGCCCTCGCCGACATCCCAAGGCTCGGCGATCAGCTTGACGCCGGCGAGGATCGGATCCTGGCGGATGGCGCTGAAGAAGATGCCCTGACGGTCGAACTCCAGATCCTGCCGGCCGAGCGTGCTCGCCAGATCGAAGCGGAAGCCGTCGATATGCATGACGCCCACCCAATAACGCAGGCTGTCGAGCACCATGCGCATGACCATCGGATTGGCGATATTCAGCGTGTTTCCGGTGCCTGTCGTGTCGAAGGTATGGCGCGCGTCGTCGGGCGAGAGAATGTAGTAGCTCGCATTGTCGAGGCCGCGGAAGGAGAGCGTCGGGCCGCGCTCGCTGCCTTCGGCGGTATGATTGTAGACGACGTCCATGATCACTTCGATCCCGGCCGCATGGAACTTGCGGACCATGGTCTTGATCTCGGTGATCTTGTCGCTCGAGAGATATCGCGACTGCGGGGCAAAGAAGCCGAGCGTCTGATAGCCCCAGTAATTCGTCAGGTTCTTCTCTTCGAGATAGCGGTCGTTCGGGAAGAACTGGATCGGCAGCAGCTCGATGGCGGAGACCCCCAGCTTCGTCAGGTGCTCGATGATCGGATCGCTCGCCATGCCCAAGAACGTGCCGCGCAGCCGGTCGGGCACCTTGGGATGGGTCATCGTCATGCCGCGCACATGCGCTTCATAGACGATCGTCTCCGTCCACGGGCGGCGGATCGCCTGATCGCCGTCCCAATCGAAATCCGGATCCTGCACAACGCCCTTGACCATGAAGGGGGCGCTGTCGCGCTCGTCGAAGGAAAGATCGTCCTTGCCGATCGTGTAGCCGTAGAGCGCGTCGTCCCACTTGAGATCGCCGACCACCTGCTTGGCGTAGGGATCGAGCAGCAGCTTGTTGGGATTGAAGCGATGGCCGTTCCGGGGATCATAGGGGCCGTGGGCGCGGTAGCCGTAAACAGTGCCCGGCCCGACGCCGGCAATATAGCCCGACCAGATATCGCCCTCCCGCTTCGGCAGCGGCAGGCGCGCCTCCTCCCTCTTGCCGTCGGCGGAGAAGAGGCAGAGCTCCATCTGCTCGGCATGGGCGGAATAGACGGCAAAATGCGTCCCGGAGCCTGTATATTCCGCGCCAAGTTCAGGCTTGAGGAAATCGAGTTCCGAGAACGAGTAGCTCATTGTTGTGTCGCCCATCCTTTATATCGCTTCATTAAATGGTTTCGCTGCCATGACAGCAGGCGAGGCGTGCAGGCAGTTCAACCAGCAGGCACAACAAAACACTGCGTCCGGCAACAATGCCCGGCACAGCGATGAGAGTGGCTTGGCTTGAACATGATCGTCCGTCTCGAAGGTACAGGAACGGCGATCGCCTTCCCCCAATCCTCGAAACGTGAAGGGAACCCGAAGGTTCCCTTGTGCAGTGCAAAATATCGGTGAGACGAAGCGCCGATTACGGCATCAGCTGGCCGCCATTGACCTCAATGATCTGGCCGGTGATGTAGCCCGACAGCGTCGGCGAGGCCAGGAAGAGATAGGCGCCGACGCAATCCTCTGACGTGCCGACGAAGCCCATCGGGATCGACTTGCGCTGTAGCTCCATCTGCTCGTCATTGGTATAGCGCTCGTGGAAGGGCGTGGCGATGACGCCGGGTGCGACTGCGTTGACACGGATACGATCGGGCACGAATTCCTTGGCGTGGCCGCGGGTGATCGTCGAAACGAAGCCCTTGGATGCCGCGTAAAGGATCGCGCCGTTGCCGCCGCCGTTGCGGGCGGCGATCGAGGTGGTGTTGATGATGAAGCCGCCCTGCTTCTTCAGCCAGGGATGGGCGGCGCGCACTGCTGCCAGCACCGAGCGGGCGTTGAGGTTCATCACCTTGTCGTAGTGCTCGCCGGTATATTCCGACGTCGGCTTGCGGCCGAGCATGCCGCCGGCATTGTTGATCAGGCCGTCGAGATGGCCGAAGGTCTTGGCCGTCTCCTCGACAACGCGCTCCGTCTCGCCTTCCCTGGAAACGTCGCCATGTACCAGATGGACCGTAGCACCTGTCGCGCGGATTTCTTCGGCGAGCTTTTCGGCCGGCTCGCGGCTGGCATTGTAGTGGATGCCGACTTTCATGCCCTGTGCGGCGAAAGCGCGGGCAAGGGCGGCGCCGATGCCTGTCGATGCGCCGGTGATGAGCACGGCCTTGCCGGCCAGATCCGGCAGCTTGATGGACGCGAGTGATTGAGCAAGATCAGCCATGGCTGCAAAGCCTCCCTAAAACAATTGCATGGTAATGATATGCGGGAGTCTTAGCAGGCCGTGTCCGCCAACTGCAATGCCGGACACGGGAATTTGTATCGGGTCAGACGCGCTCGAGCGCCACGGCGATCCCCTGGCCTACGCCGATGCACATGGTCGAGAGCGAATAGCGGCCGCCGGTTTCGGCAAGTTCGAGTGCCGCCGTGCCGGTGATACGGGCGCCCGACATGCCGAGCGGATGGCCGAGCGCGATGGCGCCGCCATTGCGGTTCACACGGCCGTCGTCATCGGCAATCCCGAGCTCGCGCAATACCGCCAGCCCCTGCGAGGCGAAGGCCTCGTTGAGCTCGATGACGTCGAACTGCTCCTGCTTCATGCCGAGGCGCGCCATCAGCCTGCGCGATGCCGGGACCGGACCGATACCCATGATACGCGGCGGAACACCGCCAGCCGCACCGCCGAGAATGCGGGCGATCGGCCTGAGACCGTGTTTCTTCGCCGCCGCTTCCGAGGCGATGATCAGCGCCGCAGCGCCGTCGTTCACGCCCGATGCGTTGCCGGCGGTGACAGTCCCGCCCTCCTTCTTGAAGGGCGTTCCGAGCTTGGCAAGCGCCTCCATCGAGGTCGCGCGCGGATGCTCGTCCCTGTCGACGACGATGGAATCGCCCTTGCGCTGCGGGATGGTGACGGCGGCGATCTCCTTGCCGAGCCGGCCGCTTGCCTGGGAGGCAGCCGCCTTTGCCTGCGAGCGAACGGCAAAGGCGTCCTGATCCTCACGGCTCACCTTGTAATCTTCGGCGACATTCTCGCCGGTCTCCGGCATGGAATCGACGCCATATTGCTTCTTCATCACCGGATTGACGAAGCGCCAGCCGATCGTCGTATCGTAGATTTCGGCATTGCGCGAAAAGGCCGTATCGGCCTTCGGCATGACGAAAGGCGCGCGAGACATGCTCTCGACGCCGCCGGCGATCATCAGCTCCGCCTCGCCCGCGCGGATCGCCCGCGCCGCGGTGATGACGGCGTCCATGCCGGAACCGCAGAGACGGTTGATCGTGGTACCGGAGACGCCAAGCGGCAGACCGGCCAGCAGCAGCGACATGCGCGCGACATTGCGATTGTCCTCGCCTGCCTGGTTGGCGCAGCCGAAGACGACGTCGTCGACCGCATCCCAATCGACGGAAGCGTTGCGCTCCATCAGTGCCTTCAGCGGCACGGCGCCGAGATCGTCGGCACGAACAGATGAGAGCGAGCCGCCGAAGCGGCCGATCGGCGTGCGGATGTAATCGCAGATGAAAGCTTCAGCCATCGGTGAACTCCTTACAGCTCGGGCACGGCGAGATCGGCAACCGGGCCTTCGATTTGCAGTTTTGCGCCGGTCATTGCCTGCAGTTCCTCGACCGACATGGCGGCAAGCTTCTCGCGCAGCACGAAGCGGCCCTTGACGATGTCGATCACGGCATGGCTCGTATAGACGCGGGTGATGCAGCCGACACCGGTCAGCGGAAAGGTGCATTTCTCGACCAGCTTCGGCTCGCCGTTCTTGGTCACATGCTCGGTGATGACGCAGACCTGCTTGGCGCCATGGACGAGATCCATCGCTCCGCCGACTGCCGGGACGCCCTTGGAGCCGACCCGCCAGTTGGCGAGGTCGCCGTTTTCCGAAACCTGATAGGCACCTAGAATGGCGATATCCAGATGACCGCCGCGCACCATGGCGAAGCTGTCGGCATGGTGGAAGAAGGCGGCACCCGGCTTCAGCGTCACAGCCCGCTTGCCGGCATTGATCAGATCCCAATCCTCTTCACCGGTGGGCGGCGCCTCGCCGAAATTGAGGATGCCGTTTTCCGTATGAAAGATCGCCTCGCGCCCCTCGGGCTGGTAGCGAGCGACCATTTCGGGGAAGCCGATGCCAAGGTTCACATAGGCGCCGTCGGTAATGTCCTGGGCGGCGCGCCAGGCGATCTGGGCGTTGGAAAGCTTGATGTCTTCGCGCGTATCGAGTGTCATACGTAGGCCACCCCGGCTCGAATGAGCTCTTCTTCCTGTTGCGGATTGGCGATCTCGACGACGCCATCGACGAAGATGCCGGGCGTCACCACCTGTTCCGGATCGATGCCGCCGGCGGGCACCAGCTTCGAGACCTGGGCGACCGTCTTTGCCGCCGCCATGCACATCAGCGGGTTAAAGTTTCGCCCCGCCTTGTTGTAGGTGAGGTTGCCATGCGTATCGCCGAGCTGCGCCTTGACGATCGCGAAATCGGCCTTCAGCCACCGCTCCTGCACGTAATGCCTGCCATCGAATTCGGCGATCGGCTTGCCTTCGGCGAGCTCGGTTCCATAGGTCGTCGGCGTATAGAAGGCAGGGATCCCGGCCCCGCCGGCGCGGATGCGCTCGGCGAGCGTGCCCTGCGGCACCAGCTCGAGCTCGATCTCGCCCGCCAGATACTTGTCGGTGAAGGCCCGCGGATCGGAAGAGCGCGGGAAGGAGCAGATCATCTTCCTGACCATCCCGGCATCGATCATCGCCGCAATACCGATCCGGCCGTTGCCGGCATTGTTGTTGATGACGGTAAGGTTCTTCGGCCCCTTGTCGATCAGCGCATGAATGAGCTCGATCGGCGCGCCGGACCCGCCAAAGCCGCCAATCATCACGACGGCGCCATCACCAATATCGGATACGGCGTCGGCCGCGCTCCGGATCGTCTTGTCCATGCCGGATATCTCCTCGCCTGGCATCGCGGGGATCTCCCGCCTCAGGCGGAATGGATAAGTCCGCAGCGGCGGGGCAGGCAAGCAAATTGTGCGTTATTTGACATTTGTTCTCATATCGCACAATGTCTTCATGACAATTGAACGAGACACGAGATGCGAGAAACAGATTTCGTCAGCGGATTTGCGAGGGGGCTGAAAGTCATCGAGGCCTTTGGCGAGATGCATCAGCGTCTCTCGATTACCGATGCTGCCAAGCTGACCGGGCTCGACCGTGCAACGGTGCGGCGCTCGCTGCTGACGCTTTCGGAGCTTGGCTATGCCGATTACGACGGCAAGTTCTTCACGTTGACGCCAAAGGTGCTGCGGCTGGGGCACGCCTATCTCTCGGCCACACCGCTGCCCGCCATCCTGCAGCCGCATCTCGATCTGCTGTCGGAAAAGGCAGGGCAGAGCGCCTCCGCCTCCGTGCTCGACGGCACGGAGATCCTCTATATCGCCCGGGCCTCGCAGAAGCGGGTGATGTCGATCAACCTGACGCCGGGAAGCCGCCTGCCCGCCTATTGCGCTTCGATGGGCCGGGTTCTGCTGGCTGCACTCCCCGAAGCCGAGGCGCGCGCCATTCTTGCCCGCAGCGATCTCAAGGCGAATACGCCGCGCACGCTCACCGACCCCGAGAAACTGATCGCCGAATTCCAGCGCGTCCGCGCCCAGGGTTATGCGGTCATCGATCAGGAACTCGAACTCGGCCTCTGCTCCATCGCCGTCCCCGTCGAGAACGACCGCGGCCAGTTGATCTGCGCGCTGAATATCGGCGCCCCGGCGGCGCATGCTTCGGCTGACGAGATGGTGACGCGCTATCTGCCGCTGATGAAGGAAACGCAGGCCGCGCTTCGCCTCGTGCTGCGCTGATCACATCCCGAGCTTCGCCCGCTCCGCCAGCCGCCAGGCGCGCGGTGTCTGGCCCGTCTGCTTCACGAAAAAGCGGGAGAAATAGGCGGGATCGGCGAAGCCGAGGCGATAGCTGATTTCCTGAGCGCTGCCGAAGGTGAAGACTAGTTCGCGCTTGGCTTCGTCGGCGAGCCGCTGGGCGATCATCTCGTGGGTGCCGAGGCCGGTCGCCGCCTTGACGATACGGTTGAGATGGGTCGGGGAGATGCCGAGTTCGGCGGCGTAGAAGGCGGCCGGTTTGTGGCTGCGCAGATGCTGCTGGATCAGGCCGTTCAGCCGCTCCATGCGCCGGCCATTCTCGTCCGCGCCCTCGCCCGCAGCGCTTCCGGAAAGCCGCATCGTCAGCTGCAGGGCGATCGTCACATAGGCTTCGAGCAGATCCGTGCGGCCGCTGTTGCGGGTGGCGAATTCGGCGCCGAGGCGCGACAGCGTCTGCCCGGCATAGGCGGCATCGGGATTATTCCTGTCGAGCACGGTCAGATGCGGATGGGCGAGCCATTCGCCGAGCGGGCTGCGGCCGCCCGGCAGCGCCTTCAGGTGCGAGGCGAGCACGGTGATGACGAAGCCGTCGATATCCCTTGAGAAGCGGAAGCCGTGGGTGAGACCGGGCGGCACGGTGATGACGGTGTCAGGCGCGATCTGATGATGCTCGGCGCCGAAGATCGCATCCCCCGATCCGGCGCTGATGTACAAGATCTGGAAAAAACTCTCGTGGCGATGCAGCTTGATCTCCCAGTGATGCAGGCTGCTACGCGACGGAATTGTTTCGCAATGCAGCCAGAAATCCGGCTTTCGCCCGGAATTTTCACCATAGAGCTCATAGGTCGGGACGAACTTCGTCATCGCTGCAGCCTCCTTCAATGTTCGATTAGTGCAATTTCTGGCCTGAAATGTCCATTGTCCCGGACCTCCCCTCTTCGCAGAATTGCAACAAGAGGACGCCAGGAGGAAACATGCGCACCAAAGTCGCCATCATCGGCTCAGGCCCGTCGGGCCTGTTGCTCGGCCAGTTGCTGACGGAAGCCGGGATCGACAACGTCATCCTCGATCGCGCCGGCAAGGATTACATTCTCGGCCGCGTGCGCGCCGGTGTGCTGGAAGAAGGCACGGTCGGACTGATGGATCAGGCAAAATCGGGCGCGCGCATGCATGCCGAGGGACTGCCGCATGACGGCTTCTCCCTCGCCTTCGACGGCCGCGATCACCGTATCGATCTACACGGCCTCACCGGCGGCAAGCGGGTCATGGTCTATGGCCAGACCGAGCTGACACGCGACCTGATGAAGCATCGCGAAGCAAGTGGTGCAGCGACGATCTATGACGCGGCCAATGTCACCCCGCATGATTTCGACGGTAATACGCCCTACCTGACCTACCAGAAGGATGGGGTCACCCATCGCATCGACTGCGATTTTATCGCCGGCTGCGACGGCTTCCATGGCGCCAGCCGCAAGGCAGTGCCCGCATCGGCGATCCGCACTTTCGAGAAGGTCTATCCCTTCGGCTGGCTCGGCATTCTCGCCGACGTCGCGCCCGTCAGCCACGAGCTGATCTATGCCAATCATCCGCGCGGTTTCGCGCTCTGTTCGATGCGCTCGGAAAGCCGCAGCCGCTATTACATCCAGTGTCCGCTCGACGAGAAGATCGAGGACTGGAGCGACGAGCGCTTCTGGGACGAGCTGCGCCGCCGCCTGCCCGCCCACCACGCCGAGGCGCTGCAGACCGCGCCGTCCTTCGAGAAGTCGATCGCGCCGCTGCGCTCTTTCGTCGCCGAGCCGATGCGGTTCGGACGCCTGTTCCTGGTCGGCGATGCCGCCCATATCGTGCCGCCGACGGGCGCGAAGGGGCTGAACCTTGCGGCGAGCGATGTGCATTACCTCTTCTCCGCCCTCGCGGAATATTATGGCGAACGCTCTAACGCCGGGATCGATGCCTATTCCGGCCGGGCTCTATCGCGGGTCTGGAAGGCCGTCCGCTTCTCCTGGTGGATGACGACGATGCTGCACCGCTTCCCGGATACCGGCGATTTCGGCCAGAAGATCCAGGAGGCCGAGCTCGACTATCTCACCCATTCGACCGCTGCCGCCACAGCGCTTGCGGAAAACTATGTGGGTCTCCCCTACTAGCCTGATGCCTTTCGCGATCCACGGAAGGCAGCCTGGAAGCGGCGGCGTCTCATGCGTTCCCGCCGCCGCTTCACCACAACAGGCAACGCGCCGATGAATATGCTCGACAACTGAAATACGATGTCCGATCCTGTGACCGTTGGGTTTTGAACACCGGTCAGCGAGCGGGGCAGATCGTGGAGACGCGGGAACAGGAAATTTCGACGGCGCGCAAGAACGCCTATCTGGTCGGTCTGGTGACGCTGATCATGCTGGCCGGCCTGCCGCTTGCCGCCTGGCTCGATGTCAGCACCCTGTCGCGCGATGCCGTCCATCGCCAGGCGCAGGACATGAGCTCGCTGATCACCAGCATCCGGTCCTACTATGCCACCAATGTCGTCGGCCGGATTCTGGCGGCCCACACAGCCGGACAGGAAGAGCGAACCGCCGTATCGCACAACTATGCGAATATTCCGGGCGCCGTGCCGATCCCGGCGACGCTTTCGCTGGAGCTCGGCGATGTCATCAAGGAACAGCAGGCGAATATCACCTATCGCTTTGTCTCCGACCTTCCCTTCAAGAACCGGGCGTCGCACGATCTCGACAAGTTCGAGAGCGATGCGCTGACCGCTCTCAGGAGCAATCCGAAACAGACGCTGACGGAAAACAAGCGCTCAGGCTTCACCAACGTCTTCCGGCTGGTGACGCCGGTTCTGATGGGGCCGCCTTGTGTGGCCTGCCACAACACGCACCCAGAAAGCCCGAAGACCGATTGGAAGGTCGGCGATGTCCGTGGCATTCAGGAGGTGATCATCCGCCAGCCCTTTGCGGCCAATATCTTCGCCTTCAAGTATCTGCTGGCCTATTTCATCTGCGTTGCGGTGCTCGGCGCCTCCTTCATCGTCATGCAGCGCCGCCAGGCTTCGCTGCTCCATGCTTTCAACCACGACCTCGAATCCACCAATGAGTTCCTGGCCAGCATCTCGCTGAAGATCTCGCGCTATCTCTCGCCGCAGATCTACAAGAGCATATTCAGCGGCCAGCGCGACGTCGTCATCCAGACCGAGCGCAAGCGGCTGACGATCTTCTTCTCCGATATCAAGGACTTTACCGCCACGACCGAGCGGCTGCAGCCGGAAGCGCTGACGGAGATGCTGAACGAGTATCTGACGGAAATGTCGAAGATCGCGCTGAAACATGGCGGCACGGTCGACAAGTTCATCGGCGACGCGATCCTCGTTTTCTTCGGCGATCCCGAGACCAAGGGCGCGGTAGAGGATGCCAAGGCCTGCCTGCGCATGGCCGTCGACATGCAGCAGCGCCTCGGCGAGTTGAAGGCGAAATGGCGCCGCGATGGCACGGCCGAGCCCTTCATCGTGCGCATGGGCATCAATAGCGGCTACTGCAATGTCGGCAATTTCGGCAGCACCGACCGTATGGACTATACGATCATCGGCGCCGAGGCCAATCTTGCGGCGCGGTTGCAGTCGATCGCCGAAGGCGGCAAGATCGTCATGAGCTATGAGACCTATGCGCTGGTCGAGGACATCGTCGAGGCGGTGCCGCTGACGCCGATCACCATGAAGGGTATTCAGCGCGATATCGTGCCCTACGAGGTGCAGGGCCTGCTTGTCGGGGGCGACGGACATACGCGGGTGATGAGCGAGCACTTCGCCGGCCTCGATCTGCATCTCAACATGTCGCAGCTGGAACCGGCCGAAAGGAACAAAGTGAAGGCGGCGCTGATGGAGGCATTGGCCGCGGTGGAAACGCCTGCCGAGAAACCAGCCTAGGACTTCGGTGCACGGGCAGCGATCGCCTTGATGACGGCGGCCATATCGAGGGCGCCGAGGCCCATCTCCACGGCTTCCGCATAGAGATCGCCGCAGATATCGAGCAGTGGCACCGGCGTGCCGCTCGCGCGGGCGGCATCGACGACCAGCCGGTTGTTCTTCAAGACGTCGGCGATCGCCGCCTGCGGCGCGAAATCCCGATCGGCGAGCTTGCCGGTCTTGATCCTCGATATGCCGCTCGCCATCTGGCCGCCATCGGCGATCCGCTTGAAGAGCTGCATGTCGAGCCCCTGGCTGGCGGCGAAATTGGCGGCTTCCGCCAGTCCCGTCACCGTTGAGATCAGGAAGATGTTGACGGCGAGCTTCATCAGCAGCGCATTCGGCACCGGACCGCAGGCGATCGCATCGCGGCACATCGGCGAGAACAGCGGCCGGATGCGCTCGACGGCATCACTCTCCCCGGCAACCATCGCAACGAGTTCGCCAGCCTCGGCCGGCACGCGCGATCCGGAAACCGGCGCCTCGACATAGAATCCGCCCGCGGCGCGGATATCGCTTTCCAGAGCCCTGGAAAATTCAGGCGCGGTCGTGCCCATATGGATCAGCGTGCGGCCACGCACACGTTCGGCAAAGAGAGCGGAGCCGCGGCCGAGCACGTCGTCGATCGCCGCCTGCGTCGCCAGCATCAGGATGATGGCATCAGAACTGGCGAAGACCTCGCCGGCGCTCGCGGCAACCTCAGCCCCCGCCGCACGTAGCGACTCGGCCTTGTCCGCCGAGCGGTTCCAGACGGTGAGCGGCTGGCCCGAGCGCACCAGATTGAGTGCCATCGGCGTTCCCATGATCCCGAGCCCGATGACCCCTATCCGCATGGCTTGTCCTCCCATTCGGGAAGACTATGCGCGGGCGCGGACCGGGCTGTCTTGAACGTTAGTGCCGGGTCGATGAAGGCTGGCGAAAATAAAGACGTGTAGCGTCATTGAAATCACAACTTTAGACCACAATTCAGCGGTAAAAAATACAGCAACCAGTTGTTTAGGACCGGTGCGCATAATACTCATCATCATTACATAGCCCTTGCGGTGCTTCGTTAGACAGTGGCCATGACAGTCGTTTTCAAGCGGATCAATAAAGATCAGGCGCTTCTCGGCGCCGCCATCATCGTCGAAGCCTATAGCGCCGAACCCTGGCACGAACATTGGTCGATCGAGCGGGCGACTGCCCGCATGGTCGAGCTGTCGACGACGCCGGGCTGGATGGGCGTCGGCGCGCTGGATGGCGACGATCTGCACGGCTTCGCCATCGGCTATCCGCACACGGCGGCCACCGGCTGCATGCTCTACATTCCCGAAATCGCCGTCATGCCCGCTCACCAGGGCAAGGGGATCGGCACCACACTGTTGAAGCTTCTCGAACAGGAAGCCTTGGCCAGCGGCTTCTCCGGCACCTGGCTCTTGTCACAGAACGAGGGCGTCGCCGCGGACTATTACCGGTCCGCGAGCTACAAGCAGTCTCCCAATCACCGCATCTACTCGAAGCCGCTGAAGTAGACACGCCTTCGCGCAGCAGACCGGATCTGGCCTTGATGGCTACCATCTGGACACACGAAAGCAGCGGGCAACTCGACCGCCGCCCGCGCTTCAAGATCCCAAAATTCAATCAGTCGATATCAGCCGTCGTAATGGCCGGCAGCAACGGAATCGGCGGATTTCACGGCGACGGCCAGATTGACGCCCTTGGTGATGACGCTGCCCCGCGCCGCAAGTGCCGCCGCCTCCGCCAGCGCGCCCGCCTTCGGCACGCTGAGCGGCGTCACCGTCCCGCGGCCGAGATCCGCCACCCAAAGCCCTTTTTCACCTTCAACACTGATCACAACAACCTTAGTCATGCTGCAATTCCCTCTTCCAGAGTTGATGTTAAAAGCCTGCCTTCTTCAGTCCTTCGCGATAAAGGTCTTTATGCCACTGTTCCTTGCTCGGAACGGCGGACAACCATTTATCGACATCGAAGTTCGGATTGGCCTCGCGGACACGGCGAACGAGGACACGCGCCTTGTCCTTGTTGCCGAGCATCGCCCAGCTGGCGGCCGCAAGCCTGTCTGCTAGGCTCGGATCGCTCATCTGGCTGATATAGTCCAGTGAAGCCGAGAATTCGCCCAGCGCATAGTTGGCGCCGGCCGCAGTCCAGAGATAGGGATCCGGGCTCAGCGGATTGAGCTCGATCGCCCGCTCGATCTTCTGCAGCGCCATGCCCGGGCGAGAGCAATGAACCAGCGTATCGGCATGGTCGGCGATGACGTCGGCATAGTGCGGCGAGAGCGTCTCGGCCACTTCCATCGCCTCGGCGCTTTCGTCGAAAGCGCCCTGCAGCAGCTTGGCAACACCGAATTCGCGGTAGCCGTCGGCCAGATCGTTGCGGGCCTCGATCGATTTCGTGGCGAATTCCTCGGCCGATTTCAGCAGTTCCATGTCGCCGCGGGCGGTCAGCAGCCATTCCTTCGAATAGGTGCGCGCCGTCGAGCTCAGCGCCGGAGCAAAATCCGGCGTCGCCTTCAGCGCAGCCCGCATCTCCTTGCGGGCGCGGCGCAGGTTCGGCAGCGTCAGCCGGCCGAGATATTGCTTGCCGACCAGATATTGGTGATAGGCGGCCGGATTGAGCTCCAGGTAGGAGCGCGTCGCCTCGTGGCGCTCGATCTCGCTGGAGACCGACAGCGCCACCCGGCGCGAGATCACCCGGCGGTCGCGCAGCAGGTCGGCTTGGCTGAGGCTGAACCGCTCGGCCCAGACGATCTGGTTATCGTCGAAGAAGATCAGCTGGGCGAACAGCTTGACCTCGTCGAAACCGGTGATCTGCGTATCCAGCACGTAATTGACCGAGTGACGCTCGAAGAAGGCCGACTGGTCCTCGTTCTGATGGCCGATCTGCACGGCCGAATGCGGGGCGATCACCTGCAGGCTGTTGAAGGCGCAGAAGCCGATGGTGATGTCCTCGATCAGCGAGGCGGCGATCAGGATCGATTGCGGATTGCTGGAAAGATTGCGAGGCGGCAGCAGCACGAGACGCGGAATGGCCGGCCGGCCGATCTTGTTGAGCGGCAGCGCATCGATGCCGTCATTGGCCGCCACCGGGCGCGCTTCGACCTTGTGCTGGCCGTTCGTACCGTTCGGCGCCACGGCTTCGAGGCCGCGCGAGATCGAGCTTTTGCGCCGCTCGATATAATCCCGGATATAATCAACCTCCTCCTGCGCATCGAAGATTTCGAGCAGCAGGCGAAGAATGTCGGAATCCTTCGGCTCGTCGCGGAAGACGAGGAGACCGGCCTTGCGCAGGATTTCCCAATCCTCTGTGGACTCGACCGGCAGCGAAACCGCTTTCAGCGCATCCTGGAGCAGGCCGGAATGGCGGTAGATCTGATCCTTCTGCCAGGTCTCGAACACGCCGCTCTGGCAATTCACCTGACCGAGAAAGGGATGGCTCATCGCCTTGGTCAGTTTCGCAAGCCGTGGCATCGCATCGCCGGGAAGCGGCAGATCGGTGAAGTCGGCGGTCAGCGAAGCCGGGTCGAGCGAGACGGCGGTATCGGTGAAGATCAGGAACTGGGCGCCGAGCTGGTCCTGGCGCGCCTTGATGCGCGAGATCGTCTTGCGCAGGTTGGAAAGCGAGACGGCCTTGTCCTCGTTGCCCCACAGGAAATCGGCGGCCATGGTGCGGTGTGCGGCGTTCTTATCGAGCGTCAGCAGGTAGGCGATCAGGAGCAGGCCTTTTTCCGGGAAAGCGATATCGTTGCCTTCCGCGTCGGCAAGCCGCAAGCGTCCGAACGTTTCGACGATAAAAGCCATTTTAACCTATGAGTTGCGCGCCGCCCCGAGTCGCATCTCTCATGCGAGACAATTATGCAACCAAAATACGAATAACGCTCAGCAAAGCAAGCGCTTGCCAAGCGGTCAGGAGATATGAGTTTGGCTTAATATGCGCGCGAATTCAACTGTTGTGCAGCGCACACATGACGATTACTCAGCCGCGAGTTGGTGAAATGGCCGGACACTACCCGCATGAGGCGCATGCCCGGCTCAAACGGGCTACTTCTTAACCGGGTAACCGGCGGCTGCGAGGATCAGGTTGGCAACCTCGCGCGGGTGCGAAATCAGCGACACATGGCTCGAATTCAGCTCCACCGTGGTGGCGTTCATGCGCTTGGCAAGGAAGCGCTCAAGGTCCGGATTGGTGGTGCGGTCGTTCTTGGAAACGGCATACCAGCTCGGCTTGGTCTTCCAGGCAGCCTGCGTCGTCTTCGCGGTAAAGAGCGTATCGGAAATCGGGCCCTGTACGGCATAGAGCGCCAGCGCGTCCTTGTGGCTCAGGTCACCGGCGAAGTCATGCACGAAGGCATCTTCGCTGAGCTGGGCGAAACCGCCGTTATGAACCAGCCCCTTGCTTGCCGGGGGAGCCGGGAACTTGGCCGCGAGTGCCGGATAGTCCTCGCCGGCATCCGGCGCGCGGGCGGCCAGATAGACCAGTGCCGAAACCTTCGGGTCGACGCCGGTCTCGCTGACCACCATGCCGGCATAGGAATGGCCGACGAGCACGGTCGGGCCGTCCTGCAAGGCGAGAGCCCGCTTGGTCGCGGCGACGTCATCGGCAAAGGAGGTGAGTGGGTTCTGGACCGAGGTGACATGCAGCCCGGCCTTTTGCAGCAGCGGGATGACCTTCGACCAGCTGGAGCCGTCGGCATAGGCTCCGTGGACGAGGACGATGTTGCGCGCCTTGACCGGCGCCTGATTGGCAGCAGAGGAGGCACCGGCAAAGGAGACTGCGGCGATGAATGTTGCCGCGGCAAAGGCGGCCTTCTGGAAGATGTTCATGATCTGACGTCCGTATCGTTTTCGTGATGAAGCACGTCGCTTCAAAACCCTATTCGACCGGCATCCGCGCGGCGCAACATGATCACGCCTTTGTGACGGCCTCAATTTTTTCATCAGCCCGTGTAACGAAACGCTGGCAACAGCGAAAAGACGATCATGACCCCTCGCGAAGACACCTGGGCGGACGCCATGCGCGCCGCCCGCGGCGGCAATACCGGAGCATACGAAGCGCTGCTCGAAGATATCGGGCGGACGCTGCGCGTGCTCGTCGGACGCAAGCTGTCGCGGCTCGGCATGGGCACCGACCAGACGGAGGATATCGTCCAGGAAGCGTTGCTCGGCCTGCACATGATGCGCGACCGCTGGGACGACAGCCGGCCGTTCCTGCCCTGGCTGCACGCGATCGTCCGCTACAAGATCGGCGATGCGGTGCGCAAGCGCAGCCGCGAGGCCCGCCACCGCTGCGATGTGACGCTGGACGAGCTCTCAGACGTCATCGCCGCGCCCGATCAGAGCGACCGCCATATGCCAGATATGGCCAGAGCGCTTGCCAGCCTCTCCTCCGGGCAGCGCGACGTCGTCTCGTCCCTGGCGATCGAGGGGCAGTCCGTTCGCGAGACGGCGGAACGGTTGAAGACCAGCGAGGGTGCGGTCCGCGTCACCCTGCATCGCGCCCTGCAGCGCCTGACGGCTTTTGCCGATCCGGCGTCCGGCTATGCAAGAAAAGGCAAATCATGAAATCCGCCCAAGACACATCCGCGCTCATCCGCAGCCTGGCGCGCGAAGCGACCGAGAAGGAGCCGCCGCAGGGCCTGCGTTTCCATCGCCTGCTGCTGCTCGCGGCCGGCTTCTCGCTGATGCTGTCGATCGCGCTGGCGCTCGGCGTCTTCGGCATCCGCCCCAATCTGCCTACCGTGCTCGCCGGTGCGCCGTTCCTGTTCAAATTCGCAACGATGCTGCTGCTTGCCGCAGGCGGCCTGGCGCTGGTTCGCAGCGCCGGCGAGCCGGGCACCAGCAACTCTGCCTGGATGATGCTCATTCCGGGCTTCCTGGTGCTCGCCATGGGCCTGGCGCTCGACAGTTCCGGTTTCCCGCTTCTCGGCCGTCATGGCGGCGCGGTGCCGAGCTGCGTCGGCGCGATCGTTCTCCTGTCATTGCCGGCGCTCGCGGCCGGCCTGGGCGTTCTGAAGCGCGGCGTGCCGGTGCAACCGCTGCGGGCCGGGCTTGCGGCAGGCTTCCTTGCCGGGACGATCGGCGGGGCCGCCTATGCCTTCGTCTGCAAGAATGACGGCGCGCTGTTCGTCGCCATCTGGTACGGGCTGGCGATCGTCATCGTCGCGACGCTCGGCGCCCTGATCGGCCGCAAGGCGCTTGCCTGGTAGGATCAGGCCTCGGCCGATACCTCGTCGGCCGCCTCGCGGATCGTCTGCATCAGGATCGACAGCGGCAGCGACGGTATCGCGTCGGTCCGCATCGTCAGCCCGACTGGTCCCTTGGTCTCGCTGGTATCGATCGGCAGCACCGCCAAAACGCCATCCTCGACATCCTTGGCAACGACGCCGGTCGAGATGATCCAGACGGCATCGCTTGAGCGGACGAAGGCGCGGCCGAAACTGTCGGACACCGTCTCGATCTGGTTCGGCAGGCTGGGCACGCCATTGGCGATCAGGAAGCTCTCGACGAAGGGGCGAATGATCGAGGCGCGCGTCGGCATCAGGATCGTGTAATCGCCGAGCGCATTGAAATGCGACTGCCTCGTCTTCAGCAACGGATGACCGGCGCGCACGGCAAATACCACCTGCTCCGAATAGAGATGCTCGAAGGAGAACCCGGCCATCTTTTCAGCGCCGGCAAGGCGCCCGACCACGAGATCGAGATCCCCGACCCTCAACTGCTCCAGCAGCACGGCATTCTCGCCCGTGACGATCTTCAGGCGGCTCCAGGTATTCTCCTTGAGAAACAGCTCCATCGCCCGCGGCATGATCCTCGTCGAAACCGTCGGCAGCGCACCGACACGGATCGGCGGCGCATCGCCGACACGCTCCTGCGTCACCGAATCCAGTCCCTGGCGCAGCGCCGTCAGCGCCGCTCCGGCGTGTTTCAGAAAGACTTCGCCGTAGCGGGTGATCTTGATGCCGCGGCCATCGCGCTCGAAGACTTCGACGCCCAGAACCTCCTCGAGTTCGCGGATCGTCTTGGTCACGGCGGGCTGGCTGACATGCAGCAGTTCGGCCGCCTTCATCACGCTTTTCTGGCGCGCGACCTCGACAAAGGTCTGCAGATGGCGGAACTTTATGCGGCTGTCGATCATCGATCACATAACTCCGGAGTTATCGGAAAGCCACGAAATATCATTTTACCTAACCAGATTAAACATTCAATTTCCTGTCCGGAGGAGTTTCCAGTGCAGTTTGCCCGCGTCAACGACATCGCCATTCACTATCAGGTTATCGGCGGCCCCGCCGATAAGCCGGTGCTTGTCTTCGCCAATTCGCTCGGCACCGATTTCCGCATCTGGCGCGACGTCATCGTCCGGCTGGCAGGCGATTTCGCCATCCTGCTCTATGACAAGCGCGGCCACGGCCTCTCCGATGTCGGCCAGACGCCCTATTCGATCGAGGATCATGCCTCCGATCTGATCGGCCTCCTGGAGACGCTCGAGATCAAGAAGGCGATCATCTGCGGACTGTCGGTCGGCGGGCTGATTGCCCAGTCGCTCTATCAGCAGCGCCCCGATCTCGTCAGCGCACTGATCCTCTGCGACACGGCCCACAAGATCGGCACGGCCGAGACTTGGAACAGCCGCATCTCCGCCATCGAGAAGGATGGCATCGGTAGCATGTGTGACGCCATCATGGAGCGCTGGTTCACACCGGCTTTCCGCCGTCCGGAGAACACTGCCTATAACGGCTATTGCAACATGCTGGCGCGCCAGCCGGTCGCCGGCTACGTCGCGACCTGCGCGGCCGTGCGTGACGCCGATTTTACCGAGGTGGCAAAGACCATCGCCGTACCAACGATCTGCATCGTCGGCGATCAGGACGGCTCGACGCCGCCCGATCTCGTCAAGTCGCTGGCGCAGCTGATCCCCAACGCCCGCTACGAGATCATCCGCGATGCCGGGCATATCCCCTGCGTCGAGCAGCCCGAGGCGCTGACAGCGGTCATTCGCGCATTCATCGATTTCGCATTGCATGGAGAAAAGAGCCCATGAGTGACAGTTCGCGCCCGTCCGAGCGCTACAAGCAGGGCATGGCGACGCGACGCGCCGTTCTCGGCGACAGCCATGTCGATCGCGCCGAGGCCGGATCGACGGATTTCGACAAGCCTTTCCAGGACCTGATCACCGAAGCGGCCTGGGGGCATGTGTGGTCGCGGCCGGGGCTGACGAAGCGCGAGCGCTCGATCGTGACGATCGCGCTGCTGGCCGCTCTCGGGCAGGACGATGAAGTCGCCATGCATGTGCGCGCCACCGTCAATACCGGCGCCAGTCGCGACGATGTCTGCGAGGCGCTGCTGCATGTGGCGATCTATGCCGGCGTGCCTGCCGCCAATCATGCGATCAAGATCGCCAAGCAGGTCTTCGAACAGATGGACGCCGGGAAGGCGGCATAAGAGGAAGCCATGTCCGACATACCGAACCGCAAGCCCGAAACCGGCGCCTTTTTCGCCCGCGACCACGCCTGGCATCCGCCAGCATTCGCGCCTGGATACAAGACGTCGATCCTGCGCTCGCCGCAGCGCGCGCTGCTGTCGCTCGACGGCACTATTTCCGAGATCACCGGCCCGGTCTTCGGCCACGGCATGATCGGCGAACTCGACAACGACCTGATCCACAACTACGCGAAATCAGGCGAGAGCGCGATCGGCGAGCGCATCATCGTCCACGGGCAGGTACTCGACGAACGCGGACGCCCACAGGCCGGCGTTCTCGTCGAATTCTGGCAGGCCAATGCCGGTGGGCGCTACCGCCACAAGAAGGAAAGCTATCTGGCGGCGATCGATCCGAATTTCGGCGGCTGCGGCCGCGCCATCACCGACGAGGAAGGCCGCTATTACTTCCGCACCGTCCGGCCCGGCGCCTATCCCTGGCCGAACGGCGTCAACGACTGGCGCCCGGCCCATATCCACTTCTCGGTCTTCGGCCAGGGCTTTTCCCAGCGGCTGATCACCCAGATGTATTTCGAAGGCGATCCGATGATCTGGAAGTGTCCGATCGTCGGCACCATCCCCGACAAGGCAGCGATCGAGCAGCTGATCGCGCCGATGGACTGGGGCAATACCATCCCCATGGACAGCCGTGCCTACAAGTTCGACATCGTGCTGCGCGGCCGCCGCGCGACGATGTTCGAGAACAAGCTGGAGGGCAACTGATGGCCCAGGAAATCCGTTACCTCAAGGAAACCCCGTCGCAGACGGCAGGACCTTACGTCCATATCGGCCTGACGCCGAATTTCTGCGACATCACGGGCGTCTACGAAGGCGACCTCGGCACCGCGATGATCAACGACAAGACGACAGGCGAGCGGATCACCGTGACCGGCCGTATCTTCGACGGTGCCGGCGCGCTGGTGCGCGACGCCGTCATCGAAATCTGGCAGGCCGATGGCGCCGGGCTCTATAACAGCCCCTCGGAAATGCGCGGCACTGCCGATCCGAATTTCACCGGCTGGGGCCGCTGCCCGACGCGCGCCGAAGACGGCGTCTACAGCTTCGAGACCGTCAAGCCCGGCAAGGTGCCGTTCAAGGACGGGCGCAAGCAAGCGCCGCACATCACCTTCTGGATCGTAGCGCGCGGCATCAATCTCGGCCTGCACACGCGCATGTATTTCCCGGAAGAATCAGAGGCCAACAATGCCGATCCGCTGCTGCTGCGCATCGAGCATCGCGACCGCGTGGCGACACTTATTGCCGCACGCGACGGCTCAACCTATACGTTCGATATCCGGCTGCAGGGAGAAAACGAGACAGTCTTCCTGGATATTTGACAGGCATTACTGCTGCGGATTTTGGACCGATACCGGAAATCCGCCGGCAGACGTTTTTCGTTAAGCACGCGCAGCTCTAAACACAACCTCTAATATATTTCGCATGCTGCACCTGCGTAAAGCGGGTTGGCATTCATGTTGCGTCGCGATATGAAAAGGACGGGCTGAACGTTGATGGTGGAAACATGCAGAAGACTTTCGGACACGTCCTGGCGACGCATAAGGGCCTCGGTCCAGGCTTCGACTTTTTGAGAATCGCTCTCGCCTTTACGATCGTTTTTTCACACAGCTTCCTTCTGACCGGAAACGACGAATTCTTCCGCTCCAGTCCGCTCTGGTTTGCGGAATATGCGCTCGTTCCGATGTTCTTTGCGCTGAGCGGTTTCCTGATCGCGGGCAGTGCCCAGCGCCTCAGTCTCAAGAACTTCCTGCTCAATCGTGGTCTGCGCATCGTGCCGGCCCTTGCCGTCGATATCGTCGTCTGCGCGCTGATCATCGGTCCGCTGGTGACGCCGGTGGCGCTGAGTTACTATTTCGGCAGCGCCGATTTCTTCAAATATTTCCTGAACATCGTCGGCTGGATCCACTACAGCCTGCCGGGTGTCTTCGAGAACAACCCGACGCACCGGGTCAACGGCGCGCTGTGGACGGTTCCCTGGGAAATCTTCTGCTACATCATCATGTCCGGCCTGATGATCACCTCGATCGTCAAATCCTGGCAGAAGACCGCGGCGCTGACGGCAGCCTTCATCGTCATGGGCATTGTCGTGCAGCTGTACGGGCATCACCTGCCCTACCGCGTCAATCTCGTGCTCAGCACCTTCTTCGTCAGCCGCGGCGCCCAGCTGGTCTTCGCCTTCTCGCTCGGCATCCTGGCCTATCAACTGCGTGAGGTGATCCCGCACAGCCGCGTGCTTCTCGCCATCAGTGCGGTGATCGCGATCGCTGCGATATTCGTCCTCAGCAGCCCGTCGATCGAGACCGTTCCCAACCGGATCATCGTCATCCCGGCGCTCGTCTACATCACCGTCTTCATCGGCCTGACGCCGGTGCCGCTGCCTTCGGTGTTTCACAAGGGCGACTATTCCTACGGCGTCTATCTCTATCACGACCCCTTCCTGCAGATCCTGATCGGCCTCGCCCCCGGCATCTTCCTGGCGCCGAAGGTTGGCGCGCTTGCGCTCTATGCGATCGGCATCTGCGCGGCGATGACGGTTGCGGTGATTTCCTGGCACATGATCGAGAAACCCATTCTTGGCATGCGCAAGAAGTTCTCCTTCGTCGCCAAGGCGCGCGGCGTCGACGAAAACCCCGATACGACAATCTTGCCGGTCGAGAAGCCAGCCAAGGCATAGGCATCGCGCCTTCCCGCACTTGACGTCTCGACAGGCACAAGGCTTTCTGCCGCTTCAAGGCGGCAGGAAGCCGGCAAGCCAAGAAGAGACGAACAGTGAGCGCAATTGCCTTCGACCACCCCTTCCTCTCCGGTCTCCTCGGCGATGAGGAGACCGCAGCCTATTTCAGCGCCGAAGCGGATATCCGCGCCATGCTGCAATTCGAGGCTGCGCTCGCGCGGGCGCAGGCCGCGCATGACATCATTCCGCTCAGCGCCGCCGAAACCATCTCAGCCGCCTGCGCAGGTTTCGCGCCCGATATCGGCAGCCTGCGCACGGCCACGGCGCGCGACGGTGTCGTCATCCCGGAACTCGTGCGCCAGCTGCGCGCAGCCGCGGGAGAGGCTGGCACGCAGGTTCATATCGGCGCTACCAGCCAAGACGTGATCGACACCAGCCTGATGCTTCGCCTGAAGCCGGTCGCCTTCGTTTTCGCGGGCCATCTGACCGCAATCGAGGTCCGTCTCGCCGAACTGCACCAGACCTTTGGCAGCCGGCCGCTGATGGGCCGCACGCGGATGCAGGCGGCAATCCCGATCACCGTCGCCGACCGGCTGCGTGCCTGGCGTAACCCCTTCGATGGCTACCGCGAGAAGCTGACCGAGCTGCGCTTCCCGCTGCAGTTCGGCGGTGCCGCCGGAACGCTCGAGAAGTTCGCGGACAAGGCGGCCGCAGTGCGCAATTCGCTGGCGCAGGAACTCGGCCTTGCCGACCTGCCGCAATGGCAGAGCCAGCGGGGCATCATTGCCGAATTTGCCAATCTTCTCGCATTGATCTCCGGCAGTCTCGGCAAATTCGGCCAGGACATCGCGCTGATGGCGCAGGCGGGCGACGAGATCGCGCTCAGCGGCGGCGGCGGCTCGTCCGCCATGGCGCACAAGCAGAACCCGGTCGCAGCGGAAACCCTGGTGGCTCTGGCACGCTTCAACGCCACGCAGATTTCGGCGATCCACCAGTCGATGATCCACGAGCAGGAACGCTCGGGTGCGGCCTGGACGCTTGAATGGCTGGTGCTGCCACAGATGGCGATCGCCACGGGAGCCGCACTACGCCTTGCGCGCGAGCTGGCGAACAACATAAATCGGCTTGGCGCCGCCAATCCATAACCATTCCAACATGCATTCTGGCATTTATTTCATTTTACATTACCGTTTCGCATGACACACTAGCGTGAAAAGTTCTAGCTGCGAGCTAATACGGCGCTGGAGTACGCCGACAAAGGGAGAGAGAAGAATGAAGAAGCTGCTTTTGGCCGCCGCTGCGGCCATCGTCATGGGCACGAGCGCCTATGCCGACACGATCAAGGTCGGTGTCGTCGGACCGTTTTCCGGTCCGTTTGCCCTGCAGGGCAAGAATTTCAAGGCCGGGATCGACGCCTATATGGCGACCAACGGCGCCAAGGTCGGCGATCACACGGTCGAGGTCATCTATCGCGACCTCCCGGCAGCCGACCCGGCTCAGTCCAAGGCGCTCGCCCAGGAGCTCGTCGTCAAGGAAAAGGTCCAGTATCTGGCTGGCTTCTACTTCACCCCTGACGCCATGGCTGTCACCCCGATCCTGAAGCAGGCGAATACGCCGCTGGTGATCATGAACGCCGCGACCTCGGCGATCGTCACCAAGAGCCCGCTCGTGGTGCGCACCTCCTTCACCACATGGCAGACTTCGACGCCGATGGCGCAGGTCGCCTTCGACAAGGGCGTCAAGAAGGTCATCTCCGTCGTCAGCGACTACGGCCCGGGTGTCGATGCCGAGAACGCCTTCAAGGCTGGTTTCGAGAAGGCCGGCGGCGAAGTCGTGGAAGCGATCCGCATGCCGCTCGCCACCAACGATTTCAGCCCGATCATGCAGCGCATCAAGGATTCGGGCGCCCAGGGCGTCTTCGCCTTCCTGCCTTCGGGCCCGACCACGCTCGGCTTCGTCAAGGCCTATAACGAAAACGGCCTGAAGGGCGCCAACATCCAGCTCTTCGCCCCCGGCGACCTGACGCAGGAATCCGACCTTCCGGCGCTTGGCGACGCCGCGCTCGGCATGCTGACCACCTTCCACTACGCCGTCTCGCACGACTCGCCCGAAAACAAGGCCTTCGTAGCAGCCGCCGACAAGGCGATCGGCAACCCGGCCGAACTGACTTTCCCGGCTGTCGGCGCCTATGACGGCATGCATGTCATCTACAAAATGATCGAGGCGACCGGCGGCAAGCAGGACGCGGCCAAGGCTGTCGAAGCCGTCAAAGGCCTCGCCTGGACGAGCCCGCGCGGCCCTGTCTCCATCGACCCGGAAAGCCGCCACATCACGCAGAACATCTACCTGCGCGAAGTCGCCAAGGATGCCGACGGCAAGTTCATCAACAAGGAAATCCAGACCTTTGAGAAGCAGGGCGATCCGGGCCTTGCTGCTGTGAAGTAAGGATTTCCACCGTAGACGTTGTGCCGTGAGCCCCCTCACCCTACCTTCTCCCCGCCGGGGAGAGGGGAAGTGACCGTGGTGCGGCACTCCCTTCTCCCCAGCGGGGAGAAGGTGGCCCGTAGGGCCGGATGAGGGGGCCAGCGGCACAAGGCCTGCAAATCGCTGCCCTCGCGTAGAACAAGGACCACACCAAGCCCATGCAAACTGTCTTCAGCATAGCCGTCGATGCGCTCGCCTATGGCATGGTGCTGTTCGTCATCTCGATCGGCCTTTCGGTGACCATGGGCCTGATGCGGGTCGTCAACCTCGCGCACGGCGCCTTCGCGATGATCGGCGGCTATATCGCCTCCTACGCGGTGCGCGATCTCGGCCTCGGTTACGGCATCGGCGTCATCGCCGCCGTCGTCGGCACGATCATCATCGCCATACCCATGGAGCGATTCCTCTACCGCCGCATCTACGGCGCGCCGGAGCTCACGCAGGTGCTGATGACCATCGGCATCACCTTCTGCATCATCGGCATAGCCAACTATGTGATGGGTCCGACGCTGAAGACCATTCCGCTGGCTGAGGGGTTGCAGGGTTCCGCCAATCTCGGCTTCCGCACCATTCCGGTTCACCGCCTTTTCGCGATTGCCTGCGGCCTCGTGGTCGCCGTCGCCCTCTGGTTCACCATCGAGCGGACGAGCTTCGGCGTGAAGCTGCGCGCCTCTGTCGATAATGCCGCGATGGCCGCGGCGCTCGGTGTGCGCACCGAGATCATCTATGCGCTCAGCTTCGCGGTTGCCGTCGGCCTTGCCGCCTTCGGTGGTGTTGTCGGCGCCGAGCTGCTGCCGGTCGAGCCCTACTATGCGCTGCGATATATGGTGACGTTCCTGGTCGTCGTCTCCGTCGGCGGCGCAGGGTCCATTCCCGGTGCGCTGATTGCCTGTCTGGTGCTTGGCGGCATCGATACGACAGGCCGCTACCTGATGCCCGAGTTCGGCGAGTTCTTCTTCTACCTCGCGGTTATCGCCATCATCTGCATCTTCCCGCGCGGCTTTGCCGGAAGGGCGAAATAGGATGACGCTTGCCATGAACACCGACACGACAACAATAGCCGTAGCCTCCGCGCGCCGTCACCGCTCCGCCGGACGCGACCTCGCAGGCATCGGCGCGATCATCGTCCTCGCGGCGATCGGCTACGTGCTCTTCCCCGATAATCTGGCGCTGCTGACCCGCATCATCGCCATCGCGCTCCTCGTGCTCTCGCTCGATCTGGTCACTGGCTACGGCGGCATCGCAACGCTCGGCCATGCGGCGCTGTTCGGCTCCGGCGCCTATGCGGCCGGCATCGTCTCGGCGCATTACGGCATCACCGATCCGCTGCTGATGACGCTTGCCGGCATCATCGGCGGCGCGTTGGCCGGTCTCATCTGCGGCGCGATCATCCTGCGCGCCCACGGGCTGCCGCAGTTGGTGCTGTCGATCGCGCTGATCAACCTGTTCCACGAATTCGCCAACAAGGCATCGTCCTGGACCGGCGGCAGCGATGGCCTTTCCGGCATCTCGGCCGACCCGATCTTCGGCTATTTCGAGTTCGATCTCTACGGCCACACCGCCTATTTCTTCGGCGTCATTCTGCTGCTCGCCGTCTTCGTGCTGCTGCGCCTGATGGTGCGCTCGCCCTTCGGCATGCTCTGCCGCGGCATCAAGGAAGATCCGTTGCGCATCAAGGCGATGGGCGCATCGCCCAAGGCGGCGCTGATGAAGCTCTACGTGATCTCGGGTGCCGTCGCAGGCATCGGCGGCGCGCTGACGGCGATCTCGACGCAGGTCGTCGGCCTCGACAGCCTCTCCTTCACACTCTCGGCCGAGAGCCTCGTGATGCTGGTTCTCGGCGGCACCGGCTCGCTGTTCGGCGCGCTTTCGGGCACCGTCATCTTCATGCTGTTCGAAGACTATGTCTCGGCCGCCAATCCGTTCCACTGGCTGACGATGGTCGGCGCGCTGTTGATCGCCGTCGTACTCTTCGCACCGAAGGGTCTCTATGGCACGGCCGCAGCCTTCTTCGCGCGCCGCAAGGAGGCAGGCGAATGAGCGCCGTATTCGAAGTCGTCAACCTCAAGAAGTCCTTCGGCGGCCTCGCCGTCACCAACGACGTCTCGATCTCCATGGCGCCGGGCGACCGCGTCGCGCTGATCGGGCCGAACGGTGCGGGCAAGACCACCTTCGTCAATCTCGTCACCGGCAATCTGGCCCCCGATTCCGGCGAAGTCCGCCTCGGCGGCGAGACGGTGACGAAGATCGATGCCGCCGGCCGCGTGAAGCGCGGGCTGGTGCGCTCCTTCCAGGTCACCCGTCTGTTCCAGGACATGACGCCCGCCGAACATGTCGCGCTCGCCGTCCTGCAGCGCAACGGCCGTTCGGGCCGCATGTTCGGCAACTTCCTGTCGATGCCCGATGTCATGACTGAAGCCACCGGCCTCCTCGATACGCTCGGCCTCAGTGCTCTCATGCATCGAAAGGTCAGCGAGATCGCCTATGGCCAGCAGCGCCTCCTCGAGATCGCCGTCGCCATGGCGCTGAAGCCGAAAGTGCTGCTGCTCGACGAACCCGCCGCCGGCGTGCCGCAGAGCGATACCGGCCGCATCGAGCAGGCGCTCGCCGATCTGCCTGCCGATCTCGCTGTGCTGATGATCGAGCACGACATGGACCTCGTCTTCCGCTTCGCCAAGCGCGTCATCGTGCTTGCCGCCGGCGCCATCATCTTCGACGGTTCGCCCGCCGACGTCACCAAGGATGCCCGCGTGCGCGAGGCCTATCTCGGGAGCTATGCCAATGCCAGCCACGCCGCTTGAGGTGGAAAACCTGTCGGCCGGTTACGGGCCGACGCGCGTTCTCGAAGGCGTCTCCTTCTCGGTTCCGGCAGGCGCCCGCCTCGCCGTGCTCGGCCGCAACGGCATGGGCAAGACGACGCTGCTCGCGACGCTCGCCGGACAGACGAAGCGCTATGACGGCCAGGTCCGGCTCGGCTCCGCCGACGTCACGGCGATGCCGAGTGCCGCCCGCGCCCATCAGGGCCTCGGATACGTGCCGCAGGCCCGCTGCATCTTCCCGACGCTGACGGTCGAGGAAAACCTCTTCGTCGGCCTGAAGGGCCGCCCGAAGACAGCGATCGAGGAAGCCTATCAGATGTTCCCGCGCCTGAAGGAGCGCCGCCGCAATCTCGGCAATCAGCTCTCCGGCGGCGAACAGCAGATGCTTTCGACCGCCCGCAGCATCCTCGGCCGCCCCTCCGTGCTCCTGCTCGACGAGCCGCTGGAAGGCCTGGCGCCTGTCATCTGCGAAGAGCTGATGGCGGCCTTCGCCGAACTCGCCAAGACCGGCGACATGACGATCCTGCTCGTCGAACAGCGCATCCAGAGCGCCCTCGATTTCGCCGACCAGGTGATCATCCTCGAACGCGGCCGCCTCGCCTGGAGCGGCACACCGGAAGCGCTCTCGGCCGATCACGACGCTGTCGAACGGCTGCTCGGCGTCGGTGGCTTGCATTGAACCTCCTTCTCCTCTTTGATCGCGCCATCAAAGAGGAGTGCTTCGCTTGTCCTTCCCGCTATTCGACCTTACCGGAAAACGCGCGCTGATCACCGGCTCCAGCCAGGGGATCGGCTATGCGCTGGCGCTCGGCCTTGCCGAACATGGCGCCTCCGTCGTCATCAATGGGCGCAATGCCGCCAAGGCTTCGGAAGCGGCGGAGACGATCCGGGCCAAGGGCCATCATGCGCTGAGCGCGGCCTTTGACGTAACCGATGCGAAGGCTGCGTTGAGCGGCATCGCCTATATCGAAGCCGAGATCGGCCCGATCGATATCCTCGTCAACAATGCCGGGATGCAGTTCCGCACGCCGCTCGAAGACTTTCCGGTCGAGAAGTGGGACGAGCTATTCAAGACCAATGTCTCCAGCATCTTCTATGTCAGCCAGCCGGTCGCCAAGGCGATGATCGGCCGCGGGCGCGGCAAGATCATCAACATCGCCTCGGTCCAGGCCGAGCTCGCCCGCCCGAGCATTGCGCCCTATACGGCGACCAAGGGCGCGGTGAAGAACCTGACGCGCGGCATGGCAACGGATTGGGCGAAACACGGGCTGCAGGTGAACGCGATCGCGCCCGGCTATTTCAAGACGCCGCTGAACCAGGCGCTGGTCGATGACCCCAAGTTTTCGGCCTGGCTGGAAGGCCGCACGCCGGCTGGGCGCTGGGGCAATGTCGAGGAACTGGTCGGCGCGGCCGTGTTCCTGGCCTCCGAGGCATCGTCCTTCGTGAACGGCCATATGCTGATGGTCGATGGCGGGATTACCACCAGCCTTTAATCGGCGACGATATTTCCCCGCCGCATCAGCCGCATAAGGATCAGCGGCAAAAGCGTCGTGATGCAGATGGCGATGAAGGCCATGGCCATGCCGAGACCGATCGAGCCCTGTTCGAACTGACGCCAGATGAAGGTGGCGATCGTCTGCATGCCGACAGGGGCGACGACGACGGAGGCCACGAGCTCGCGCGAAGCCAGCGCGAAGACCAGCAGCATAGAAGACGCGAGGCTCGGGAAAACCAGCGGCAGGAGGATGCGGCGGAAAGCCGTAACACCGCTGGCGCCGCAGACGCGCGCGGCCGCTTCCAGATTGTCGCCGATCTGCTGGAAGGCCGCCGTCGTGTAGCGCACCGGCTGCGGCAGCAGGATGCAGCAATAGGCGAGCAGCAGGATGAAAGCGGTATTGTAAGGCGTGAACGGCAGGCCCGGCATGTTCCAGGCGAGGATGAGGCCGACCGCGACGACGATCCCCGGAAGCGCATTCGGCAGGATGGTCATGATGTCGATTACCATCCGCCCATGCATCTTCGTCTTCACGACCGTATAGGCGGCGGTAACGCCGACGAGGCCGGTGATGACCGCGGTGCCGATGCCGAGCGAGAAGCTGTTGATCAGCGCTGTCACCGCGCCTGCACTATTGCTGAAGACCGCGATGAAATTGTCGAGGCTGACATTGTCCATTGCCAGACCGCCGGAGATCGTCCGCGCCAGCGCCGTCGCCAGGATCGCCAGGAGCGGCACGCCGGTCGCCAGGAAAGCGACGACAGCAAAGCCGATCATGACGGGGACTTTCATCGCGCCGAGCGGGCGCTTGTCCTTCGCCATCGGCTTGCCGCCGACGGTCTGGTAGGAGCGGCGCGCCAGGATCCAACGCTGCAGCAGGAAGGTGGCGAGCGACATGCCGACCAGCACCAGCGACAGGATCGCCGCCCCCGGAAGATCGATCGGCCAGTCGGTGACGCGAAGGTCGATACCGGTCACCAGCACCTGGAAGCCGGCCCGGCGGCCGAGTGCTGCGGGCGTGCCGTATTCCTCGATCGCGGCGGCGAAGACCAACATGAGGCTCGCGGTGAGGCCGGGCGCCGAGAGAGGCAGCGTGATGCGCCAGAAGGCACGCGCCGGGCTCGCGCCGAAGACACGGCCGACATCGGCATAGCGGGCGCCGACGGCCTCGACGGTGCGCGACACGGCAAAATAGATGACCGGAAATGTATTGAAGGCCATGACGACGGTCATGCCGAACAGCGAGAAGAGGTAGGGTGCCAGGTTGAAGCCGGCGAGCTGCTCGAGATAGCCGCGCGGCTGCAGCGTCATGATCCAGCCGAGCGTGGCGATATAGGGCGGGATCATGAAGGGCACGAGCAGCACCACATCCCAGAAAGTCGCGAAGGGAATGCGGTAGAGTGCGCGGAAGACGCCGAGCGGCACGGCGACGAGCGCGGAGGCGAGAACGACGCAGGCGCCGAGCAGGATGGTATTGCCGCCCATGCGGATCAGCGAGCTATCGGCCAGCGTCGCGTAGAGCGATGAGAAAGGGCTCGCAAACGAGCCCTGTCCGAGTTCGGGGAAGATGCCCTGCAGCACCACGGCGACGAAGGGAACGGCAACGACGAGGATGAGACCCGCTGTTGCCAGCCAGGCGGCCGGAGCCGTGCCGCCGATGCCGTTCGCTTTCATCTGCCTGCCCTGCTTACTTGGCGCCGTAGAGATCGGCGAAGGTCTTCAGCGTTTCCTTGCGCTTGCCGTAGACGGCAGCCGAATCGTACTTCAGCAGCTTCAGGTCGCTGATCAGCGGACGGCTGGCGGCAACGTCGGTGCGCGATGGCATCAGCATTTCGCCGGCAACGAGAGCCTGGCCTTCATCGGACAGCATGTAGTCGATGAACTTCTTGGCGTCGTCCTGGTTCTTGGACCAGTTCATGATCATGGCCGGGCGCGGCGCGATGACGGTGCCGGATGCCGGGAAGACGACTTCGATGTTCTCGCCCTTCTTCTGGGCGGCGAGAGCGATGTAGTCGACCGCGCCGAAGACGACGGCCTTGGCACCCTGGAGAACCGGGTTCAGGGCGTCGGCATTGGCACCGGCGATGATCGCGCCGTTGGCCTTCAGATCCTTGAAGAGCTTCCAGCTGTCCTGGCCGGCGAGAGCCGCCGTCAGCTCGAAGGAGGAGCCGGACTGGGCCGGATCCGGAATGTTGACGAGGTCCTTGTATTCCGGCTTCGTCAGGTCGGCCCATTCGGAAGGCTTCGGCGTGCCGCTCTTGGAGTTCCAGACGATGCCGAGAGCCGAGATGCCCTGCGCGACGGCGCCTTCGGACTTCAGGAAGTCGGGAACCTTGGCAGCGTTCGGGCTGGAATAGTTGACGAGCCAGCCGCGCTTGGCGAAATCGTTTGCCGTGTCCCAGGAAGCCGAGATGACGACGTCGACAACCGGATTGGCGGCTTCGGCTTCGATACGGGCCATGACCTTGCCGGTCGTTGCCTGGAAAACATTGACCTTGACGCCGGTCTGCTTGGTGAAGCCAGCCGACAGCTTGTCGATCAGGCTCTGTGGGCCAGCGGTGTAAACGGTAACGTCAGCGTGGGCGACGCCGGCCATCAGCGCGGCGGCAACAACGCCAAAAGTGATGCTCTTCAAAGACTTAAACATTTTCTAGTCTCTCCTGTTTTGAATTATCGGCAGTCTCTTGAAACCAGCGGATCTGTGCTGCATCGACGGCAAGGCCGATGCGTTCGCCGGGGCGCAACTTCAGGCGGCTCAGCACCTGCAGCTCGACGGAAGGCAGACCGGCAAGCGCAACCGTCGCCAGATGACCGTCGCCGCGAAACTGCGAGCGCAGCACTTCGGCGCTCAGCCGCTCCGGCGTATCCTCGCCCGCCGAAATACCGGCGGTCGGGATCAGGATGCGGGCAGACCGCGCCGCGCCGTCTTCCGCCGGCATCAGCGCCACGTCGCTGCCCTTGAAGAACCAGATCGCGCCGCGGCGCTCGATCCCGGCGAGACAGCCAAGCCGCAAAAAGTCGGCAACCTCGGGCGTGGCCGGGCGTTCGATCAGCATGTCGGGCGATGCAAGCTGCTCGATCAAGCCGCCGCGCATCACCGCAACGTGATCGGCAAGCGTGAGCGCTTCGCTGTGATCGTGGGTCACGTAGATCGCCGTCAGGCCCAATGTCGCAATCAGATCAGCGAGCTCGCCGACCATGTTTTCGCGCAGCTCGCGATCGAGGTTCGAAAGCGGCTCGTCGAAGAGGATCAGCTGCGGTTCGGCAACGATGGCGCGGGCGATTGCGACGCGCTGCTGCTGGCCGCCGGAAAGATCGCTCGGGCGCCGGTCGGCGTAGGCCGCAAGTCCGACCTTGTCGAGCGCCCGCATCGTCCGTTCCTGGCGCTCGGCTTTGCCGACGCCGCGCATTTCAAGCGGGAAGGAAACGTTGCCGCCGACCGTCAGATGTGGCCAGAGCGCATAGTCCTGGAAGACCATGCCGAGACCGCGGCGCTCCGGCGGAACGAACACATTCTGAGCCGCAACCGTCTGCCCAGCAATGGCGACAGAGCCCTTGGTCGGCACCAGCAGACCGGCAACAAGCCGCAGCAGCGTGGTCTTGCCGCAGCCCGAAGGGCCGAGAAGCGCCAGCGTCTGCCCGCGATCGAGAATGAAGTCGATGCCCTTGAGGATGCGGGTATCCCCATAGCTCAATTCGAGCCCGGCCGCGGAAACGGCGGAAATCGGTGAATTTTCGGGGGCACTCATGGGATGGACCGATGTCGCTGCAAAAAGTAAGGCGACATTTAGGCAGGCCACATGACAGCTTTGCGACAGTTGGATTTCAGTTTTGTGACATTGCCTTTACATCCCGGCTGACAACCGAGTTTGCAATTTGCGACATTAGAACCCATCTAATGTCGAGAGAAACGGATGCATTCTCCGCCGTTTGATGGCCCAGCCGCTTCCGTTTACGGAAAACAAACCATATGCAGTTGCAATCCAAGGCGAAAACCGCTTGCTTAGGAAAATCTACTTGTTCTGCCTGTAGCGGTAGGCGGATTGGTAAGGAAACGGCTTGTCCGTAGAACTGCGCACTTCGCAACCCGATCAGATTGTGGTTACGATTGCAGCCTCGGCACGGTCCGCTTGACGAAAGAATGAGCAAAGAACTGTTTCAGGTAAAGTTTTGGGGCGTACGGGGCAGCATCCCGGTTTCGGGACCCGAATTCGATCACTACGGGGGCAACACCTCCTGTATCGAAGTCCGCTGCGGCGCCCACCGTATGATTTTCGACGCGGGCTCCGGCCTGCGCGAAGCCGGTCTCGCGATGCTCAATGAGAGCGTCAGCGATGTCGATCTGTTTTTCAGCCACTGCCATTACGACCACATCATCGGCCTGCCCTTCTTCAAGGCCATCTATTATCCGTCGATCCACCTGAATATCTGGTCGGGTCATCTGGACGGAAAGATGAGCACCAAGGAGATGGTCAACCAGTTCATCAGCCCGCCGTGGTTCCCCGTGAAGACGGATATCTGCCAGGCGACGATGAATTTCCGCGACTTCCATGCCGGCGAAATCCTGAAGCCGCGCGAAGGCGTCAGGATCAAGACCTACATGCTGAACCACCCGGGCGGCGCGATCGGCTACCGCATCGAATATGGCGGGCGGTCGCTGGCACTGGTCTTCGACGTCGAACACATCCCCGGCTCCTACGATCCCGTATCGCTGGAGATGATGAAGGGCGCCGATCTGGCGGTCTATGACTGCACCTATAACGAAGACGAGATGCAGCGCTTCAAGGGCTTCGGCCATTCCACCTGGCAGCACGGCACCGAGCTGGCAAAGATGGCGGGCACCAAGCGTTTCGCGCTCTTCCACCATGCGCCCTCGCGCACCGACACGCAGCTCGCCCAGATGGAGCTCGACGCGCAGGCCGTATTCCCCGGCTCCTTTGCCGCCCGCGACAATCAGGTCGTCGAAATCTAAGCTTTCATCAGCGCCGCCGCCGGCTTCCAGGCGACGGCCTTATTGCCTGCCGTTGCATTGAACAGGCGTTCGCAGAAGCCCCAGGCCTGAACATCATGGTCGAGGTGATGGGTCAGCAGGCCAATCGGCTCGTCGCTGCCGTCGAAGCGGGTCTGCAGCTCCGCCACCAATTCCGCGATCAGCTCCTCATCCGGCCGGCCTCCACGGGTGCCGTGCCAGTCGATGATGTCGACATGGGTATTGAGAATACCGATCGGCTCTTCGTCGGCGGCAGGGCCATAGGTCGAGAGATTTTCGAAGCCGAGCGCCGAGAGCTTGGGGATCAGCAGCGGGTCGATGCGGTTCCACGGCGGCACCAGCATCGGCACGAAGGAGGTCTCGTGCAGCTGCTTCAGGTGCAGGAAGCCATGGTAGAGCTCGCCGAGCACGGCCTCGGCCAGCCGGTGATGCCCAAGCTCCTGCTTCTTTTCGCTCTCGCTGGCATGATTGTGATGCGCCCAGCCATGGACGGCGACGGCGGCGTGACGCTCACCCGCGAGACGGCGCGCGAGCGGCTGACCGGCCTTCGCCGGAACGACGGCGAGCGTCACCGGTACCTCGTAGCGATTGGCGAGATCGAGCAGCGTATCGAGGGCGACCGTCGGCTCGAAGGCGTCGTCATCGCGCCACCAGAAAACGGCGGTGCGGCCGGCCTCCTGCCAGCGTGCCAACTCGTTGTGAAGAGGTTCCCAGGCTTCGTTGCCGCTCATCACTTCACTCCTGCATGTTGTTTCAATATGCCGTCGAGCGCCTTGGCCGCTGTCGCGATCGAGCGCTCTTCCAGCACGAAGCGGCGCGCCGCCTCTCCCATCGTCCGACGTCTCTCCGGCTGCTCCAGGAGATCGCGGATGGCCTGACCATAAGCGGCGATATCGCCCTCTGCTGTCAATACGCCGCTGCGGCCGTTTTCGATCACTGCCGGCACACCGGCCGTATTTTCCGCGACGGCGGGGAGGCCCGCGGCCTGCGCCTCGAGATAGGCAACACCATAGGCCTCACCGCATCCCGGCCAGACATAGATGCCGGATTGGCCGAGCAACGCCGCAACCTTTTCGGCGCTACGCTCGCCATGCCATTCGATCCGCTCGGGCTCGAACCTGGCAAACAGGGCTTCGACAGCCGCCCTCTCGGGTCCGTCGCCGACGATCGACAGCATCCAGTCGGCGGACTCGATCTTGCCGAGTGCGGCGGCAAGCCGCTCATAGCTCTGCATCTTGTCGCCGGGACGCATCATCGCTACCGCGATCAGGCGCTTCGGATTCTCTCCTGCAGGCGGAGCTGCAAAGAGCTTCGGGTCGATGAACGGCGCAAGCGAAGCCACGCGTGCTTCGGGGATTGCGCTCACAACACCCAGCCGGTCGCGCTCCGTCATTGCGATATTGACCGCGGCCGTCCGGATGCTCTCGGCGACGAGCACCTGATATGGCTGCCAGGGGCCATGATCGCGCTTTGGCGAATAGGAGGTTTCGGCCGTGACATAGGCGAAGCCGAACTCGGCGGCGAGTGCCGGGCCGAACGGATCGGGCGACTTGTAATAGGGGTGATAGCAGAACCAGAGATCGGGCCTGCTGCCCGCCACGAATTTCTGCCTCAGCCGTAAGAGTTCGGCCTGACGTCCCTCTTCGAGCGCTGCAGCCGCCTCCGGCGAAGCCGCGAAATTTCTGAACGACGAGACGAGCTCGACCTCGTGACCGGCAAGCTCGAGCGCCTGCATCAGGAGCCGCGCCATCAGCCGATCACCCGATGGTACGGGATGATCCGGGGACTTCAGCGGAGCGTAGAATGCAATGCGCATCAGTGGACGCCTCCGGAGACGCACCGTTTCCAATTCCCGGTCCGGCCGGCGGCGAAATTCTGCGCTATGGTCTGCTTCCTTAAGAGTTACCGGTGAACATATAGAATGTGATCGCAGTTGAAGAAGGCGGCATTCCGCTTCTCTTCGAACATCTCTATTTCATAAGAGATTCGATCTTCAAGAACGGGAATGAATGGCGGTCGCAGACACAGGCTTTTTTACGGAACGGAACATCCGGCGCGCGCGCCTCGGCGCCGGACTCGTGATGTTTGTTTTCGTGACGCTGCACCTCTCCAATCACGCGGTCGGGCTGATTTCGGTCAACGCCGCTGACGATGCCCGCCGCCTGTTCATGATTCCCTGGCGCAATCCCGTCGGCACGGTGGTGCTCTATACTGCGATCTTCATCCACATGGCGCTGGCGCTGCGCTCGCTCTATATCCGGCGCAGCCTTGTGATGCCGAAGGGTGAGCTGGCGCAGATCGCGCTTGGTCTCGCCATCCCGCTGATCATCATGGATCACGTGATCGGCACGCGCGTCGTCCACGAGCTTTATAATTACGTCGATAATTACGAGACGATCGTCCGGCTGCTGTGGATCACCTCGCCGGGTAACGGCGTCCGTCAGGCTCTCGCAGTCGTAATCGTCTGGACGCATGGCTGTATCGGCCTGCATTACTGGCTGCGCTACCGCCCTTGGTATCAGGCCTTCTCGCCGCTGCTGCTGGCACTGGCAATCCTGTTGCCGGTGCTGGCATTGCTCGGCTTCGTCGAGATGGGCCGGACGATCGCCGAGCCCGATTATGAAGGCCTCGTCGATACCGGCCGCTACCAGGAAAATCTCAACAGCCGTTACTATTCCGATCCCGATGCGCAGCGCCAGATCGCCATGATCCGGGCCGGGCTCTACGGCGGATTTTCACTGGCTCTCCTGACTGTCGTGCTTGCCCGCAGCCGCCGCCGGTGGAAGGAAGCCACCGACCAGATCGCGGTCCACTATCCTGCGGGCGAAACGATCAAGGTGCCGCGCGGCTTCACCGTGCTGGAAGCAAGCCGCCTTGGCGGTGTGCCGCATTATTCGGTCTGCGGCGGCAAGGGGCAATGTTCCACCTGCCGCGTGCAGATCCTCAGCGATTACGAAAGCCTACCGCCGCCCGACAAGATGGAACAGACGACGCTGAAGCGCATCAATGCCGCACCCGACGTACGCCTCGCCTGCCAGCTGCGCCCCAACCACGATCTGACCGTCGTACCGCTCCTGATCCCGGCGACGGAAGCCGCCCTGCCCGCCAATACCCAGGAAACGAGCCCTGGGCGGGAACGCGATATTGCCGTGCTCTTCTGCGATATGCGCAACTTCACGACGCTGACCGAACCGCGCCTGCCTTTCGATATCGTCTTCCTGCTGAACCGCTATTTCGCGTTGGTCGGCAAGGCCGTCGAACAGGCGGGTGGACGCGTCGACAAGTTCATCGGTGACGGCGCGATGGCGCTGTTCGGCATCAACACCTCGCCGGAAGAAGGCTGCCGCCAAGCTTTGCGCGCTGCCGCGACGATCGCCGAAGAGATCGAGAAGCTCGGAGAGGAACTGGCGCATGAGCTTTCGATACCACTGCATATCGCCATCGGCATCCACACTGGCCCCGCCGTCGTCGGTACGATGGGTTACGGGCGCGTGCGCAGCCTGACGGCCGTCGGCGACACCGTGAATGTCGCGAGCCGCCTCGAACACGCGGCCAAGGAATTCGACGCGGCGATCGTCATTTCGGAGCCGGTTGCGGAACTCGCGGGTGCCGATATGGAAGGTATCGAGAGCCATGAGATCAGCGTTCGCGGCCGGGCGCTGCCGCTCAAGGTCTACGTGATCTCCAAGGACAAGGCGGCGCAGCCGCTTCAAGGAAAAGCCTGATGGCCGCAAATCCGCTGCTGACGAAGAAATACTGGATGAAGCGGATCCGGAAGCTGCGCAATGCGGCCGCGACGCGCTTCTTCGATACCCGCTTCGGCCGCCGCCTGTTGATCGAGAACATCGGGCCGCGCGTTCTGACGATGACCGTCGATGCCGGCGACCACCGGATGACCTTCTCGCCATCGGACTATATCGGCCGCAAGGTGTTCCGGAAGGGCCATTTCGAGCGTGAGAATGTCGACCGGCTGCTTGCCGTGCTGCGCGAACGCGGCCTGCTGCGCAAGGACAGCTTGCTCCTCGAGCTCGGCGGCAATATCGGCACGCAGACCGTCTATTTCGCACTGAGCGGTGCGTATTCGCGCATCGTCAGCGTTGAGCCCGATCCCCGCAACTTCCCGCTGCTGAAGACCAATATCGAGCAGAACGGGCTGGAGACGACGGTCACTCCGGTCAATTGCGCCGCAGGCGAGGCATCCGGTGAGATCGATTTCTTCATGAATGCCGCCAATCACGGCAAGAGCAGTGCCATCCGGCAAAGCCCGACGGACATCAGGATCAGCGTACCCGTCAGGCCCGTTGCCGCCATTCTCGGCGATCTCGGGCTCGACCAGAGTGCCGTCGGTCTCGTCTGGATGGACATCGAGGGCTACGAGCCCGTCGCGTGCCGGTCGATGACTGAGCTGATGGGCCGCCGCGTGCCTCTCTACATGGAGTTCACGCCGCTCTTCTACGGCCCGGAGCAGACCCGCGACTTCATCATGACGCTCGCCTCCCATTACGAGGATTGCCTCGTTTTTTTCGAGGAAGGCGAGCAGCAGATGAAGGTCCGCGATCTGCCCGGCTCTATCGATCAGTACGACGTACTCTTCCTGCCTTAGTGCAGGACCGGCAGCGCCAGCGACTGGTGGCAATGCACCCCAGCAAGAACACCCGAGGCCGAGGCGAGCGTCGCGTTATGCATCGGGTTCGTGGCGTCACCCGCGGCATAGACGCCCTTCACCGTCGTCTCCTTGCGGTCATCGAGGCGGATGACCGGGCCGAGTGGAGCCTCATCGAATGCGCATCCCAGTTGCTCGGCGAGCGGGCTTGCCATCGAGACCTTCGGCGCGACGAAGATCGCAGAAAGCGGCAGGACGCGCCCATCCTGAAGACGCACGGCTTCTAGCTCCGGGGCTGTCCCCATAAATTCCGCGATCGGCGTATTTTCGATGGTGACGCCGCGGGCGGCCAGCTGCGCGTGCTGGTCGGCATCAGCCTCGAAGAGCCCTTGCGAGAAATAGGTGGCCGGTCCCCAATCGGGCAGAAGCAGCGCCGCATGCACCGAGAAGGGATGGCTGCCGAGAATGCCGAGCGCGCGGTCGCGCACTTCGTAGCCGTGGCAATAGGGGCAATGCAGCGCGGTGCGGCCCCATCGTTCGGACAGGCCGGGGATCTCGGGCAGCGTGTCCTTCACGCCGGTCGCGAGGATCAGGCGGCTCGCGGTGAATTCGCGGCCATCTTTCAGGGCAACCGAGAACTTGTCGCCGGTCTTTGATGCCGAGATCGCTTCGCCATCGGCAAAGGCAACCGTCGGATAGGCGGCGAGCTGGCGCTTTCCCTCCGCAATGATCGCGGCCGGCGCTACGCCGTCCTGCCCCAGGAAACCGTGGGAAGCTTGCGAGAACCGGTTTCGCGGCTTCTGCGCGTCGATCAGCAGAATCTTGCGGCGGGCGCGGGCGAGCTGCATGGCAGCCGAGAGACCGGCAAAATTGCCGCCGATGACGATCGCTTCATAGTGCATGACCTTACTCCATATCGATGATCACGCACCTACATAAGTTACATGAAATGGCGCAGTCAAGCCTCATGTCACTTGTGTTGTTACGATAGACATGAGATAGATCGGCGACAGGAATATGAGGACCCACGATGAGAAGCGACAGCCGCCTCTCCCGCATGCTGCATGTGCTGATCCACATGGAGCGGCATCAGAAATCCGCGACATCGGAGATGATCGCCAGAATGCTGAACACCAATCCCGTGGTCGTGCGCCGCACGATGGCGGGGCTGAGAGATCAGGGCTATGTGCGCTCGGAAAAAGGCCATCACGGCGGATGGACGCTGGTCAAGCCGCTGGCGGAGATCGCCCTGCTCGACGTCTATCAGGCGATCGGTGAGCCGGAGCTGTTTGCGATCGGCCCCGCCTCGGACCATCCGGAATGTCTCGTGGAACAGGCGGTCAACGATGCCGTCGGCGATGCGCTGCGCGAGGCCGAGGCGCTGATCCTCGCCCGGCTGAAATCCGTGACGCTCGGCGATCTCGCAGCCGATTTCGAACGCCGCTATGCGCGGCTTTCCACGAGCGGACCTGTACCGGCGATCTGCAACGACTGATTACTTGCGGCGGTAGAGGAAATAACGGCCGGACTTGATGCCTTCGGGAAGCGGCAGCTGCTCGAGCTCCGGCCGGTCGAGCGGCAGACCGGAGACGGCGATGCCGCCCTGGCGGAGCACGCCGACCATCAGCTGCGGCAGCCATGTCAGGGTGATCGCATCGATCTCATCGTGACCGGTGCCGATATCGGCATGGGCAAGCGCCGCATCGATGCCGATGAAAGCCTGGCCGGTCTTCTTGATGTCGCCCGTGACCATGTCTTCGGCGGGCGGCGTCGACGTCGAATAGGAACGGACCTCGCGGTCGAAGGCGATAATGCGGCGTCCCGCGAAGATTTCGCGCAGATGATCGTAGGTGCGGCCGTTGCCGAGACCGAATTCGATCACCGGTCCCTCAAGCGGGCCAACCAGGTCGACGATGGAATTGAGGATATCGCGCTGAGCCGTCAGGCGGCGGATGAAGCTGTCGAGGCGGCTCATCTATGTCCTTGTCCGTCATTCATTTTTATCTTCCGGTGCTATCACACGAAACTGTCAGAAGTCGATTGCCGTAACTGAGGAAATGGCGTTGCCGCCGCAACAACTGTCTGTGATAAGGTCGGGGTCATGAGCGCCGTTTCGAATGATCAGTTCTTTGCCTCGGTACCCGTCTTCGCGGAATTCGAAGGCGTGGCCAATACCGGCAACTACCGCCCCCTCCCCGAGGGCTGGATTCTCGCCCTTGCCGATATCGTGGGATCGACGCAGGCGATCGAAGACGGCCGCTACAAGGACGTCAACATGGCCGGCGCCTCGGTCATCTCGGCCGTTCTGAACGCGGTCGGAAAGGGCGACTATCCCTTCGTCTTCGGTGGCGACGGCGCACTGATTGCGCTTCCCGCCTCGCAGGAGGACGCCGCCCGGCAGGCGCTTGCCGCCGTTCAGGCCTGGGTGAAGGAAGATCTCGATCTGACGCTGCGCGCCGCCATCGTTCCGGTAGCCGATATCCGCCAGGAAGGTCTCGATGTCCGCGTGGCGCGCTACTCGGCGAGCCCCTACGTGACCTATGCGATGTTTGCCGGCGGCGGCAACAGCTGGGCTGAGCGGCAGATGAAGGACGGCAAGTATGCCATCGATCCTGCATCGCCTGGCACGCGCCCGGATCTTGAAGGCCTCTCCTGCCGGTGGAACCCGATTGCCGCCGAGAATGGCGAGATCGTCTCGATCATCGCCGTACCCGGCGCAGCAGGCTCCGGCCCGGAATTCCAGTCGCTGGTCACCAAGATCGTGGCGATCTCCTCCGAACAGGGCCGTGGCGGCCATCCGGTACCGTTCGACGGACCGAAGCTTTCCTTCTCGATGAAAGGCATCGACCGCGAGGCGAAGGCGACCGCGCCCGGCCACAGGCTGCGCCAGAAGCTCATGATCATCATGCAGCTTGCCCTGACAACGCTGTTCTACAGGCTCGGCATTCCCTTCGGCCCATTCGACGCCCGGCGCTACAAGCGGGATGTCGCGGGTAATTCCGATTTCCGCAAGTTCGACGACGGATTGAAGATGACGATCGATGTCGACCGCGCGCGGTTCGAGCGCATCGAGGCGCTGCTCGAGGACGCGCAGCGGAACGGCATCGCCCGCTACGGCCTGCACCGGCAGGAATCGGCGCTGATGACCTGCTTCGTGCCGACGCCGCTGTCACGCGACCACATGCATTTCATCGATGGCGCCAGCGGCGGCTATGCCGTCGCCGCCAGCAAGCTGACCGGCAAGAAGCTCGGTGCGGTCAGCGTCACGCCTTGATGATGTGATCGCCGGTGAGGCCGAGGCGCGTGAAGACGTTGCGCGTATCGACGATCAGCGGTGCACGCTTTGAAAGCGCTGCGTAATCGACCGCATCGTGATCGGTGGCGATCAGGACCGCATCGTAATTTGCCAGCGTCGCAGCGCTGATCTCGACCGACTTTCGGCCCTTGAGCGCCTGATATTCGCGCGTCGGCGGAATTTCTGAAACGAAGGGATCGCTGTAATCGGCCTTGCCGCCGCGCTCCTCGATGATCTCAATCAGCCGCAGCGACGGGCTCTCGCGGATATCGGCGACGTTCTTCTTGTAGGCGAGGCCGAGCACAAGCACCTTGCTGCGGCTCAGCGCCTTGCCGGCCCGGATGTCGAGCGCTTCGGCAAGCTTGCCGACGACATAACGCGGCATCGCCGAATTGATCTCCCCGGCAAGTTCGATGAAGCGCGTCGGCAGTTCGTACTCGCGGGATTTCCAGGTGAGATAAAAGGGATCGATCGGAATGCAGTGTCCCCCGAGACCGGGGCCGGGATAGAAGGGCATGTAGCCGAAGGGCTTGGTCTTCGCCGCATCTATCACTTCCCATACGTCGATGCCCATCGCGGCGTAGACGGTCTTCAGTTCGTTGACGAGGGCGATATTGACCGAACGGAAGATGTTCTCGGTGAGCTTAACGGCTTCAGCCGTCGCGTTCGACGACACAGGCACCACCGTCTTGACGGCCGCGCCGTAGAAATCCGTCATCAGCTCCAGCGCATCGGGACCGTCGCCGGCAACGACCTTCGGGATGGTCGCCGTGTTGTAATGCTGGTTGCCCGGATCCTCGCGCTCCGGCGAAAAGCCGATGAAGAAATCGGTGCCGGATTTCAGGCCGGTCTTCTCCAGGATAACCTTGACGACATCGTCGGTCGTCCCGGGATAGGTGGTCGATTCCAGCACGACGAGCTGGCCGGGGCGCAGATGCTCGGCGATCGCCCGCGAGGTCGCTTCGACATAAGATAGGTCGGGATCGCGATGTTTGGTCAACGGCGTCGGCACGCAGATGACGATGACATCGCATTGCTTCAGCCCGGCAAACTCGGTCGTCGCGCCAAAGCGGCCGGCGGTGATCTCCGCACTCAGCGCCTCGTCGGTGACCGCGTCGATATAGGATTTGCGCGCATCGAGGGCGACGATCTTCTTCGGATCGATGTCGAAGCCGGTGACCGGAAAGCCACTGCGGGCAATCGCCATGGCAAGCGGCAGGCCGACATAGCCGAGGCCGATGATGCCGGCGCGGGCGGTGCGGTCTTTGATCTTTGCGGAAAGGGCGATTGAAGTCTGCGAGCTGGCCAAGACGGGTCTCTTCGAAAGAGGAAAGTCCTCGTGAGATAATGCAAGATCGCAAGGATTTAAACCCGCCTTGGCGCTGACGCATCGGTGAAGCGATCGTGATCGATTTTGCCCGATAGCCGCCTCAATCGCCCGGCAACTGGCGCTGACTGTGGCCGAAATGACTCGCTTGGCGCAGACATCGAAACCGAAGGCAGAAAATTATCCGGATAGCATTGTTTCGGATCGATCATATGCCTATTTGAATAGGATAATGAACCACCAGAAAGGACATCCGTCCTCGCTCTTTTCGGGCTCTGAAAGGTAGGTTTGCCGGGTCTTCGGCAGATCGTTGACACAATAATACCGCTCGTCCATCTTGACCCCCGCCCTGCGCGCGACCGTGCTGCAGGCAGGTTTTTCGTCGCTTCGGGAATGGACGTGCTTGATGAGGATAATACCAAAGATGAGCACGATCGAATCCAGCGTGTCCTCGATTCTTCTGGACCGCGTCGCTGAATGGCTGACGAATTCTTCGCTGGCCGGGGACGATCTGGAAAATATCGTTCGCGGTTTCTGCGAGCGCATTGCCGCTGCCGGTCTGCCGATCGCCCGCGTCCACCTGACCTTTTCGATGCTGCATCCGCTCTATGACGCGCTGAGCTTTACCTGGCGGCGCGCCAGCGGCGTGACGATCGAGGGCTACCGGCATTCTGCCGGCGCCAAGCCGGACCGTTTCCTGCAGAGCCCCTACTATTACCTGCTGGACAACAACCTGCAGCACATCCGCCGCCGGATGAGCCAGGAAGGACCGGCGGAATTTCCGATCTTCGACGACCTGCGCAAGGAAAAGATCACCGACTACCTCGCCTTCGTGCAGCCTTTCGGCGACGGTTCGGTCCAGGGCATGATGGGTTCGTGGTCGACGGACTCGCGTTCCGGCTTTTCCGACGATATGATCGAGGCGCTGCTGCGCATGCAGAACCACCTGGCGGTCGCTGCCAAGATGGCCGTGCTCGGCAAGCTCGCCAACAACATGCTGACGACCTATCTCGGCGGCGATGCCGGCAAGCGCGTGCTGAACGGCCAGATCCGCCGCGGCGACGGCGAGACGATCCGCGCCGCCCTCGTCATGGGCGACATGCGCCAGTCGACGATGTTTGCCGAGAAGGAAGGCCGCCAGGCCTATATCGATACGCTGAACGAGTTTTTCGACGCGATCGCTGCACCGTTCAACCGCAATGGCGGCGAAATCCTGAGCTTCCTCGGCGACGGCTTCCTCGCCGTCTATCCGTGCGGCCGCCACAAAGATCCGTCGAAGATCGCCACGCAGGCCGCTCTCTCGGCCGTCCATCAGGCGCAGACCCGCGTCGCCGAACTGAACGGCGAGCGCGCCGAAAAGGGCCTGAACGCCATCCGCTACGGCATCGGCCTGCATATCGGCAATGTCATGTTCGGCAATGTCGGCCTCAAGGACCGGTTGACTTTCTCGGCCTTCGGCTCCGCGGTCAACGAAGTGCAGCGCCTGCAGTCGCTGACCAAGAAATACAATCGGGAAGTGGTCGCGAGTCAGGCCTTCGCCGGCTATTGCGGCGGCGAGTGGACGACGCTCGGCGAGGAAAAGCTGCGCGGCATCCGCCAGAAGGTCACGGTGCTGCAGCCGCGCATCACGCCGCCGGCGCTGCCCGATGGCGCAAGCTTCCCGGAGGTCGCCCAGAACGGGCTGTCCGAGGCCGAACAGGTCATCCTGCTTCACCGCGACGCGAAGAAGCAGGAGAAGCGTCCGATGGTTGAGAGGTTCGTTCAGTAAGGCGAACCTGAAACATCGGATTATCCTTGAAAATCAGCAGGAACGCGCCAGTTTTCCCCAGCCTGTCATAAACTGGACACCCCGCCTGCGGTACGATAGTGTGCCTTAACGGGAACAGACTAAAAGACTGGGGAATATCATTGGTATGGCGTCCGCGTCCGACTTGTTGCGTATCGAGAATCTCGACGTGTCATTCTCGGTTTTCGGGGACAAGCTGCGTGTCGTAAGAAACGCCGGGCTTCGTATCCTTCCGGGTAAAGTCACCGCGCTTGTCGGTGAGTCCGGCTCAGGAAAATCCGTTATCAGCCAATCGATCATGGGCATTTTGCCGACGCCGGCCAAGGCGACGGGCAAGATCCTGTTCACCGATCCCCTCGACGGCAAGACCACCGACATCCTGCAATATGGCCGCGACAGCGAAGAGATGCGCGACCTGCGCGGCAAGCGCATGGCGACGATCTTCCAGGAGCCGATGACCTCGCTCTCGCCACTCCATACGGTCGGCAACCAGATCAGCGAGTCCTTGCTGATCCATACCGATGCCGACAAGAAGCTGGCGCGCGAGAAAACCGAGGAAATGCTCGGTCTCGTCGGCTTTGCCAATCCGAAGCGCACCTACGACATGTATCCGTTCGAGCTGTCGGGCGGCATGCGCCAGCGCGCGATGATCGCCATGGCACTGATCTGCCGGCCAGCGCTGCTGATCGCCGACGAGCCGACGACGGCGCTCGACGTCACCATCCAGGCGCAGATCCTCGAACTCCTGCGCGACCTGCAGCACAAGCTCGGCATGGCGATGCTGCTGATCACCCATGACCTCGGCGTCGTCGCCAACATGGCCGACGAAGTCGTCGTCATCTATCACGGCGAAATCATGGAAGCCGGGCCGGTCAAGGAGATCTTCCGCAACCCGCAGCATCCCTATCTGAAGGGACTGATGGCGGCGGTTCCGCATTTCGACATGAAGCCCGGCGAGCGGCTGAAGGCGTTGCGTGATGTTCCGGTCAATCTGGAATCGCTGATCGGCAAGAAGAAGACCGTCGAAGCGGATGCCCCGCAGGTGCTGCTTTCGGTCAACAATCTCTCCAAGACCTATACGACGCGCAAGCGCAGCCTTTTCGGCCAGGGTGAAAGGTCGGTGCTGCGCGCCGTCGATGACGTGAGCTTCGATATCAAGCGCGGCGAGTGCCTCGGCCTCGTCGGCGAATCCGGTTGTGGCAAGACGACGGTCAGCAAGATCCTGATGCGGGCGATCACGCCGGACACCGGTTCGGTTGTTTTCAACGACGGCAAGGAAGTCATCGACGTCCTCTCGGTCAAGGGCGACGCGCTGCAGGAGCTGCGCACCAAGATCCAGATGGTCTTCCAGGATCCGGTCTCGTCTCTCTCTCCGCGCATGACGGTGCGCAACATCCTGAGCGAACCGCTGGAAATCCACGACCGCGGCGACAGCGAGGAGCGCAAGCGCAAGGTCGAGGCGCTGATGGGCGCGATCGGTCTCGATCGCCGCTATCTCAGCCGGTACCCGCACAGTTTCTCTGGTGGCCAGCGCCAGCGCATCGGCATTGCCCGCGCGCTCGCGCTCGGGCCCAAGCTCGTCATTCTCGACGAGCCGGTCTCGGCGCTCGACGTCTCGGTTCAGGCACAGATTCTCAACCTGCTGAAGGATCTGCAGAAAGAGCTAGGGCTGACCTACCTCTTCATTTCGCACAATCTGGCCGTCGTCGATTACATGGCCGATCGCATCGCCGTCATGTGCAAGGGGCGCATCGTCGAGATCGCGCCGCGCGAAATCATCCTGCGCGACCCTGTGCATCCCTATACGAAATCACTGCTTGCGGCCGTCCCCTTCCCCGATCTAGACCGGCCGCTCGATTTCGAGGCGCTGCGCAAGAATGGCGCAGCCGACAAGCAGAACTGGGGGCTGACCTTCACCGCCGAGCATGACGACGCTTCCGAGCTTGCCTATGCCGATCTCGGCGACGGGCATTTCGTGCGCGCCCGCAAGGGCGCCGATGTCAAGGAGTTGCGGGCATGGTAACGCGTCGCACTTTCCTCGGCGGCATGATCGGCGCGACCATGGCACCCGGCTTCGTGCAGGCCGCTTCCGATGATCGCGACATCGAGCCGGAGTTCCTGCGCGACCTGCTGCGCGCCGACGCCATTCCGCCGATGCCGCAACGCCTGCCGAAGCATCCGCGCATCGTCAACATGAAGGAAGCAGGGCTGACGCCCGGCACTTATGGAGGCAATGTACGCACGATCATCGGCGGCCCGCGCGACGTTCGCTACATGACCGTCTACGGCTATTCGCGGCTGATCGGCTACGACAAGCATCTGCAGTTCCAGCCAGATATTCTCGGCGGCTACACGAGCGAAGAAGACCGCATCTTCACCTTCCACCTGCGCGAGGGCCACAAGTGGTCGGATGGCAAGCCGTTTACGGTCGATGACTTCCGCTACTGGTGGGAAGACATCATCCTCAACAAGGAAGCGACGCCGGGCGGCGGCGCTCTCGAGCTGCGTCCGCATGGCGACCTGCCGAAGTTCGAGGTGCTCGACGAGCTCATTGTCCGCTACACTTGGGAAAAGCCGAACCCGACCTTCCTGCCGGCACTCGCGGGCCCGCTGCCGCTCGTCATCTTCGGGCCGGCGCACTACCTGAAGCAGTTCCACAAGAAGTATCAAGACGACTTCCGCCTCTCGGCGCTGATGAAGGAAAACCGGGTCAAGAAGTGGGCCGACCTGCACATCAAGATGTCGCGCGCCTCGCGCCCTGAAAATCCAGATCTGCCGACGCTCGATCCCTGGAAGGTGATGACCAAGCCGCCGGCCGACCAGTTCATCTTCGACCGCAACGCCTTCTTCCACCGCGTCGACGAAAACGGCGTGCAGCTGCCCTATATCGACCGCTTTATCCTGAACGTCAGCTCGTCGTCGATCATCGCCGCCAAGGCAGGTGCCGGCGAATCCGACCTGCAGGCGACCGGCATCGACTTCAACGACTATACCTTCCTGAAGGAAGCCGAGCAGCGTTTCCCGGTGAAGGTCAATCTCTGGAAGCAGGCGCGCGGCTCCCGCCTTGCGCTGCTGCCCAATCTCAACTGTGCCGACGATGTCTGGCGCAATCTCTTCCGCGACGTCCGTTTCCGCCGTGCGCTGTCGATGGCAATCGATCGCCACGAGATCAATATGGTCGCCTTCTACGGGCTCGGCACACCGAGCGCAGATACCGTTTTGCCGGACAGCCCGCTCTTCAAGCAGGAATATGCCGACGCCTATATCCAGCACGACGTGGATCAGGCCAACAAGCTGCTCGACGAGCTGGGTCTTGCCAATCGCGACGACGAGGATATTCGCCTGCTGCCGGACGGCCGGCGCGCCGAGATCACCGTCGAAACACCGGGCGAAAGCACGCTTGATACCGACGTGCTGGAGCTGGTGCGCGATCACTTCCGCACCATCGGCATTGCGCTCTATACCCGCACCTCGCAGCGCGACATCTTCCGCAACCGCGCCATGAGCGGCTCGATCATGATGGCGATCTGGTTCGGTATCGAAAACGGCGTGCCGACCGCCGATATGGCCCCGACCCAGCTGGCGCCCACCGTCGACGACCAGCTGCAATGGCCGATCTGGGGCATGTACTATCTCTCCGCTGGGCAGGAAGGCAAAGCGCCTGACATTCCTGAAGTCGTCGATCTCGTCGATCTCCTCAACCAGTGGGGCGCGACCGCCGACTTCAAGGAACGCGAAGCGATCTGGCACAAGATGCTGGCACTCTATACCCAGCAGGTCTATTCGATCGGCCTGATCAACGGCGCGCTGCAGCCGATCCTGATCTCGAAGAAGATGCAGAACGTGCCCGAGCGCGCGCTCTACGGCTTCGACCCGACCTCCTTCCTCGGCATCTACATGCCCGATGCATTCTGGCTGAAGGAGACGTGAGATGCTGAGATATATTCTCTGGCGCATCGCCGCCATGGTGCCGACGCTCTTCGTGATCTCGGCGCTGGTCTTCACCATTATCGAACTGCCGCCGGGCGACTTCTTCGAAAGCCAGATCGCCGAACTGCGAGCCCAGGGCGAGACCGCCAACCTGCAGGAAATCGAGGAACTCCGGAAGCAATACGGCTTCGACAAGCCGGAGATCGTCCGTTACTTCTACTGGGTCGGCGGCATGCTGCACGGCGACTTCGGCTATTCGTTCGAATACCAGCTTCCGGTCTCCGAAGTGGTCGGCGACCGCCTGTGGCTGACGATCCTGGTTTCCTTCACGACGATCCTCGTTACCTGGCTGATCGCCTTCCCGATCGGCATCTACTCGGCCACGCATCAGTATAGCTGGGGCGACTACGGGCTGACCTTCTTCGGCCTGCTCGGCATCGCCATTCCGAATTTCATGCTGGCGCTGATCCTGATGTATTTCGCCAATGTCTGGTTCGGGCTGTCGATCGGCCACCTGATGGATCAGCAATATCTGAACGAGCCGATGAGCTGGGAGAAGGCGAAGTCGATCCTCGCGCATCTGTGGATTCCCGTCATCATCGTCGGCACCGCCGGAACCGCGGGCATGATCCGCCGCCTGCGCGCCAATCTACTCGACGAGATGCAGAAACAGTATGTGACGACAGCGCGCGCCAAGGGCCTGCACCCGACCCGGGCGTTGATCAAATATCCGCTGCGCATGGCGCTGAACTTCTTCGTCGCCGATATCGGCTCGATCCTGCCATCGATCATCTCGGGTGCCGAAATCGTCGCGATCGTCCTCTCGCTCGAGACGACAGGACCGATGCTGGTCAAGGCGCTGCAGAGCCAGGACATGTATCTCGCCGGTTCGTTCCTGATGTTCCTCGCCTTCCTGAACGTCATCGGCGTGCTGATTTCGGATATCGCGCTCGGCTTCCTCGATCCCCGCATCCGCTTGCAAGGCAGGAGCACCAAATAATGTCGCCCTTGCCGCCGCCCGGCGCGCCCCTGGAGCATTTTGTCTCGACCACGCCGTTCGATCCGCATGCGCAGGAGACGATGACCTCTGCGCAGTCGCGCATCCACCTTGCTTCGCAGAAGCAACTGATGTGGTGGAAGTTCAAGCAGCACCGCCTGGCGCTGGTCTCCGGCATCTTCCTCGCCATCGTCTATTTCGCGATCCTGATCGTCGAATTCCTGGCACCCTATGGCCTGCATAGCCGCAATGTCGATTACATTCATTCGCCGCCGCAGCGGGTACATTTCTTCGACAAGGGCGAGTTCGTCGGCCCGTTCGTCTATGGCCGCTCGATGCAGCTCGATATCGATACGCTGCGCCGCATCTATACCGAGAAGCCCAACGATATTCAGCCGATCCGCTTCTTTTGCCGCGGCGATGCCTATCGTTTCTGGGGTCTGGTGGATTCCAACCTGCACCTCGTCTGCCCGGCCGAAGGCGGCCAGATGTATCTGCTCGGCACCGACCGTCTCGGCCGCGACGTGCTCTCGCGCATCCTCTACGGCGCCCGTATCTCGCTGACGATCGGCCTGATCGGCATCACCATCAGCTTCGTGCTCGGTATCGTCATCGGCGGTCTGGCCGGCTATCGCGGCGGTGTCTTCGACCTCATCGTCCAGCGCATGATCGAGGTGCTGCAATCGCTGCCGAGCCTGCCGCTCTGGATGGCGCTCGCCGCCATCATGCCGGTGACCTGGAGCCCGATCGTCATCTATTTCGGCATCACGGTCATTCTCGGCATCATCGACTGGACAGGACTGGCGCGCGCGGTGCGATCCAAGCTTCTGGCGCTGCGCGAGGAAGATTACGTGCAGGCGGCGCAACTGATGGGCGCCAGCACCCCGCGTATCATCGGCCGCCATCTGGTGCCCGGTTTCATGTCGCATCTCATTGCGTCGGCTACCATTTCCATTCCCGGCATGATCCTCGGCGAGACGGCCCTCTCCTTCCTCGGCCTCGGTCTGCGCCCGCCGATCACCAGCTGGGGCATCTTGCTCACGGAAGCAAAAAGCGTAAGTGTGATTGCCTTCTACCCTTGGCTGCTTTTTCCGATTATTCCGGTGGTTCTCGTCATTCTAGCCTTCAACTTTCTGGGAGACGGCTTGCGCGATGCAGCAGACCCCTACAAATAACAGGGCGCCCGGCGGCTGTCTGATCCGCTGTCGCGCGGCCTCCGGAAAGCGGGGGCGATAATGTCGTTCGCCCCAGAGGTATTGCCCATGGCCAGACGTGTCGAAGACGCGCGCATCCTGATGTACAGCCACGATACGTTCGGTCTCGGCCACCTGCGCCGCTGCCGGACCATCGCCCACGCGCTGGTCGAGGATTATCGCGGCCTGAACATCCTGATCATCTCCGGCGCCACGATCGCCGGCGCCTTCGATTACCGCGCCCGCGTCGATTTCGTGAAGATCCCGAGCGTCATCAAGCTTCGCAACGGCGAATATACGTCGATGGCGAGCCATATCGATCTTCAGGATACGCTGAAGATGCGCGAATCGAGCATCCGCCACACGGCGGAAACCTTCCAGCCGGATATCTTCATCGTCGACAAGGAGCCCATGGGCCTGAAGGGCGAAGTCGAGGATACGCTCGCCTATCTCAAGGCCCGCGGCACGACGCTGGTGCTTGGCCTGCGCGAAATCATGGACGCCCCGCATCTGCTCGACGCCGAGTGGAAGCGCAACGGCATCATGCAGAAGATCGATCAGTATTACGACAGCGTCTGGGTCTATGGCCCGCCTGATTTCTACGACCCGCTCGTTGGTCTCGACGTTCCCGCCAATGTCCGCCGCAAGATGGATTTCGTCGGCTTCCTGCAGCGCAGCGTCTCCAAGAGCAAGAAGTCGCTGAACACGCCTAAGGACAACTATATCCTGGTGACCACCGGCGGCGGCGGCGATGGCTCAGATCTCGTCCATGACGTGATGAACGCCTACGAACAGGACCAAACACTGCAGCAGAAGGCCCTCGTCGTCCTCGGCCCCTATATGCCCGCGGCGGAGCGGACCAAGCTCGTCAAGAAGGGTGAGAAGATCGCGGCGATCGAGGTCATCGAATTCGACAATCACATGGAAGAGCTGATCGCAGGCGCCACGGCCGTCGTCGCCATGGGCGGCTACAACACCTATTGCGAGATCCTGTCCTTCGACAAGCCGGCACTGATCGTGCCGCGCGTCAAGCCGCGCGAAGAGCAGCTGCTGCGCGCCCAGCGCGCTAGCGAACTCGGCCTCGTCGATATGCTGCTGCCGGACCAGTCAGCCAATCCGGCTGTGATGGCTGAGGCGCTGAAGCGCCTTCCGAGCCGCCTGCCGCCGTCGAAAAGCGGCTGCAACATGCGCCTCGAAGGCCTTGATCACATCTCGGAGACGGTCGGCCACTGGCTCGACAACCGCGGCGGCCACCTTTCCCTCGTCGGCGCAGAGTGAAGATAACAGCCTTGCCAGAACGCCGGAAGATCCTCGTCGTGCTGAAGGGCTATCCACGCCTTTCGGAAACCTTCATCGCGCAGGAATTGCTCGGCCTCGAGAAGGCCGGTTTCGACCTGACGCTGATTTCCATGCGCCGGCCGACCGACAAGAAGCGGCATCCTGTCCACGACGAGATCAAGGCTCGCGTCGTCTACCTGCCGGAATATCTGCATGAAGAGCCGCTCCGCGTTCTGAAGGGCCTGTTTGCCGGTTTCGGCAAGGCAGGTTTCGGCGCGTTGATGAAGCGCTTCATGGCCGACCTGCCGCGCGATATCTCCCGCAACCGCTTTCGCCGTCTCGGCCAGGCGCTGGTGCTCGCCCGCGAATGGCCCGACAACGGCCGCTGGCTGCATGCCCATTTCATCCACACTCCGGCATCCGTCACGGAATATGCAAGCATCCTGACAGGCACGCCCTGGACGGTTTCAGCGCATGCCAAGGATATCTGGACGTCGCCGGACTGGGAGTTGAACGAGAAGCTCTCGAGCGCCCGCTGGGCGGTGACGTGCACGCGCACAGGCTACGAGCATATGCGCACGCTGACCAGCCGCCCGGATGTGGTGCATCTCAGCTATCACGGGCTAGACCTCGCCCGCTTCGGCCATTTCTCCGGCGAACGTTCGCTGCGGGACGGCTCGTCGGCCGATGATCCGGTTTTCCTGCTCAGCGTCGGCCGCGCTGTCGAGAAGAAGGGCTACGACATCCTGCTGCGGGCACTTGCGCTTCTGCCACCGGAGCTCAACTGGCGGCTGGATCATATTGGCGGCGGCGAGGAGCTGTCGAAGCTGAAGTCCCTCGCCAATGAGCTCGGTCTCGGCAAGCGTATCGCCTGGAAAGGCGCGCTCGCCCAGGAAGACGTGCTGGACCACTACCGCCGCGCCGATCTCTTCGTACTCGCCTGCCGCATCGCCGCCAATGGCGACCGCGATGGCCTGCCGAATGTCCTCGTCGAGGCATCGAGCCAGCGGCTCGCCTGCCTCTCCACCAATATTTCCGGCGTGCCCGAGCTGCTGACGGATGGCGAGAACGGCCTCGTCGTTCCGCCTGAGGACCCGCAGGCGCTTGCCGCAGCACTTGAGAAGGCGATCCGCGATCCAGTGCTGCGCAAGCGGCTGGGCGATGCCGCCGAGCAGCGGGTGCGGACCCAATTTGACTATCACTCCAGCATCGCGCAGCTGACACAGCTTTTCGAAGACGAATGGCGGAAAGACCCATGAGCGCCAAACGCGTTTTCTTCTACGTCCAGCATCTGCTCGGCATCGGTCATATCGCTCGCGCCAGCCGTATCGCCAATGCGATGGCGAAGGATGGCTTCGACGTCACTGTGGTGACCGGCGGCCTGCCGGTGCCCGGCTTCCCGGCCGAGGGCCTGAAGACCATCGCCTTGCCGGCGGTCGTTGCCAGCAATGCCGGTTTCTCCGGCCTCGCGGATGCCAACGGCAATCCGGCAACGGAAGATTTCCTCAATGCGCGCCGCGACCAGCTGCTCGCCGCATTCGCGAACGCCAAGCCCGACGCCGTCATCATCGAGGCCTTCCCCTTCGGCCGCCGCCAGATGCGCTTCGAACTGTTGCCGCTGCTCGATGCCATCGCTGCAGCCAATCCGCGGCCGAAACTCTTCAGCTCGGTGCGCGACATCCTGCAGGAAAATCGCAAGGCTGGCCGCGATGAGGAAACCGTGAAGCTGGTGCAGGAGCATTTCGATGCCGTGCTCGTTCACGGCGATCCCGATTTCGTCCGCCTCGAAGACACGTTTCCGCTGACACCGGAGATCGCCGGCAAGGTCCGCTATACCGGCATGGTCGCGCCGCCACCGGCGGCCGATCCGGCCGAACGCTTCGATATCATCGCCTCCGCAGGCGGCGGCGCCGTCGGGCTCGAGCTGATCCGCGCGGCCCGGGATGCGGCGCACTCCCTGCCCGCAGAATACCGCTGGCTGCTGATATCGGGACCCAACCTGCCGGAGGCCGATTTTCAGTCTCTGCAGGACGATGCGCCCGCCAATGTCACCCTCGTGCGCTTCCGCAAGGATTTCCCTTCGCTGCTGAAGGGCGCCAAGGTCTCGATCTCGCAGGCGGGCTATAACACCGTCGGCGACCTCCTGCGCACCGATTGCCGGGCGATCCTCATCCCCTTCGTCGCAGGTGGAGAAACCGAACAGACGGTAAGGGCCGAGCGGCTGAAGGCGATGGGGCTCGCGGGCATCTTGCCGGAAACCGGATTGACCGCAGCGCATGTCGCCGCAGCCGTTGCCGAAGCGATGGATGCGCCGCCGCGCAAAGCGGCCACACTGGATTTGGCTGGCGCGGAGACCACAGCTGCGATCATTCGCACGATGCTCGGCTGAATTGCTCGCACTTTATGAAAGTCCTGTGATATAAACGAGTTTCCGGCAGAATCGGCTTTTCGACGGCAGTCCGCTTCGCCTTGTTTTCGTTACGATATCCGGCGGTCCGGCGGCATGATCCTGTTTCCCGAATCTCCCTCCTCGAACGTCTCCGGACCCTCCCATCAGGCTGACGGTTAGCAATGGAAAAGAGCCTCGCCCGCTATATCTGGTCGAACACCCGCCTCCAGCAGCTCTGGATTCTGGCGGTCGTTGCGGCGTCGATGATCCCCTACTTCCTGTCCTTCGATCTGCCGAAGCAGATCGTCAACGGACCGATCCAGGGTGACGGCTTCGACAATGCCAATGCGACGCAGACCTTCATGCACCTGTCCTACGACCTGCCGCTGATCGGGCATGTTGAGCTCTTCCAGGGCATCCAGCTGAACCGCCTACAGATGCTGATGGCGCTGAGCCTGGTATTCCTGGCGCTGGTGGTGCTGAACGGCCTCTTCAAGTTCTATATCAACACCTACAAGGGCCGCCTCGGCGAGCGCATGCTGCGCCGTATCCGCTTCCAGCTGATCGACCGCGTCCTGCGTTTCCCACCGTCGCACTTCAAGAAGGTGAAGTCGGCCGAAATCGCGACGATGATCAAGGACGAGGTGGAGCCGATGGGCGGCTTTACCGGCGACGCCTTCGTTTCCCCGGCGCTGCTCGGCGGCCAGGCGCTGACGGCGCTCGCCTTCATCATCGTCCAGAATTTCTGGCTCGGCATGATCGCCGCCGGTATCGTCGGCGTGCAGGCCATCGTTATTCCGCGGATGAGAAAGCGGCTTCTGGATCTCGGCCGCCAGCGCCAGCTGACCGCCCGCGAACTCTCCGGCCGCGTCGGCGAAATCGTCGATGGCATCGGCACGATCCATGGCAACGATACGTCGAATCTCGAGCGCGCCGACATCGCGTCGCGCCTCGGGCTGATCTTCAAGATCCGCTACGACCTCTATCAGTGGAAGTTCCTGGTCAAATTCCTGAACAACTTCCTGGCCCAGGTCACGCCCTTCCTGTTCTACGCGATCGGCGGTTATCTGGCGCTGCAGGGACGGCTCGATATCGGTCAGCTCGTCGCCGTCATCTCGGCCTACAAGGACCTGCCCGGCCCGCTGAAGGAACTGATCGACTGGGACCAGATGCGTCAGGACGTGCAGGTCAAGTACCAGCAGGTCTACGAACAGTTCAACGTCGAGCCGCTGATCGACAGCAAGATCCAGGAAATTCCGGGCGACGTCGTCGGCCCGCTGACCGCGGCTCTCGTCGTCACCAATCTCGCCGTCAGCGACGACAGCGGCGCGCGTCTCGTCGATCACGTCTCGGTCGAGATCAAGCCGAACGAAACGGTCGCCATCGTCGGGCCGAACGGCAGCGGCGCGGAAGCCTTTGCCGAAGCGCTCGGGCGCATCGTCTGGCCGGATTCCGGCCGCATCAGCATCGACGGGCGCGACCTTCTCGACATGCCGGAATCGGTAACAGGACGGCGCATCTCCTATGCTTCGTCGGACACCTATTTCTTCCACGGCACGCTGCGCGACAACCTGCTTTACGGGCTCAAGCACGCGCCGCTGACCGATCCAGGCTACGACTCGCAGAAGGCGCTCGAACTCAAGTGGCGCAATGCCGAGGCGCTGCGCGCCGGCAATCCGACATTCGACCTGAACAGCGACTGGGTGGATTACAATGCCGCAGGTGCCAACGGGCCCGAAGACCTGCTGAAGGCGATCCGCCCGGTTCTCGACGCGGTGATGATCTCACAGGATATCCTCGACCTCGCCCTGCGCTCCTCGGTCGATACATCCGTGCATGTCGTCCTGGCTGACCGCATCGTCGATCTGCGCCTCGCACTGCGTGACCGCCTCAAGGAAGAGAACCTCGATACGATCGTCGTTCCCTTCGATTTCGACGCCTACAATCCACAGGCGACCGTCGGCGAAAATCTGCTGTTCGGCACGATGAAGCGGCCGATGATGACCAACCGCCGGCTGGCGGCGCATCCCTATTTCCAGCAGCTGTTCCGCGACACAGGCCTCAGCAACGATCTCTACGCCATGGGTCTCGAGATCGCGGAAAACGCCGTCGAACTCTTCCATGACCTGCCGCCGGACCACCCGTTCTTCCAGCAGCTGACCTTCATGACGGCGGATGACATTCCGACCTATCAGGCGCTGCTCCAGAAACTGACGAGCCGGAAATTCGAGGATGCGACGGCGGAAGAGCGCTCGAGCATCATCCGGCTGAGCTTTGCCTATATCGAACCCCGCCACCGTTTCGGTCTGCTGACCGACGAGCTGATGGCGAAGATCGTTTCGGCCCGCAAGCAGTTCCACGAGCATATTCCCGATGACCTCTCGGCCCTGATCGAGCGCTACGATCCAGAACGCTTCACCGCATCGGCAAGCCTGATGGACAACGTGCTCTTCGGCCGCATCGCCTATCAGCAGGCCGATGCCTCCGACCAAATCCGGTTGATCATGGGCGAGCTGTTCGATCAGCTCGATCTCTATGACGACGTGCTGTCAATCGGCATGGAATTCGACGTCGGTTCCGGCGGCAAGCGCCTGACGATGGTCCAGCGCCAGAAGGTCAACATGGCCCGTACGCTCTTGAAGCGCTCGGACTATTTCATCTTCAACCGGCCGCTGCTGGCACTCGACCAGCGCGTCCAGGACCAGATCATTCGCAACGTCGTGACCGGGCTCCATGAAGAGGGCAAGCGGCCCGCAATCATCTTCGTGCTCTCCAATGCCCGGCTGGCGGAAATCTTCGACCGGATTCTGCTGTTCGAGCGCGGCGGCCTTGCCGAAGCCGGTGGCTATCCGGAACTTTCGGAGAAAAACACTATGTTCAAGGAACTGTTATCGTAATAATCTATTGGGGCGGCTGAGACGGCATTCTTGCGAGGGAATGCCTGGTAGAGTTTTAAAAAGCGCGATCTCCTTTGGCGAGGAGGCGCGGCAGGGGGTAAAACGCTCATGCTGTTGAGAGATGAAGTCGAAATGCTGCGACGGGTGCCGATCTTTTCCAGGATCGCTCCGGCGAAACTCAAGCTTTTGGCGTTCACCTCCGACCGGATGACCTACAAGGCCGGTCAGAACCTCTTCCACCAGGGCGACCCGGGCGACGCAGCCTATGTGATCCTCTCGGGCACGGCCGATATTCTCGTCCACTCGCCCGCCGGCGACATCAAGGTCGCCGATGTCGAGCTCAATTCCATCGTCGGCGAAATCGCCATTCTCTGCGACGTCTCGCGTACGGCAACCGTGCGCGCCACCTCGGGCCTCGAAGTCCTGCGCATCAGCAAGGAACACTTCCTGAAGCTCCTGAGCGACTTCCCTGAAATGGCCGTCGAGATCATGCGCGTGCTGGCCGACCGCCTTAACCACACGACCGCCGAACTGACCGCCGCCCGCGCCAAGCAGCCGGAAGCCGTCGCTCGCTAACCAGCCTCACTCCTCTTCCGGCGGCCATTGCTGGGCGCCGTGAAGCAGGCGCAGGATGTGTACCTGCTGGGCTTTCTCGTCGATACGATAGATGATGACGTAGGAGCTGTTGGGAACAACGAGCTCCCGCGTGCCTTTCTGGCGACCAATTCGGCCAGCGAGAGGGTAACTGCGCAGGAGGTCGCTCTGGCTGCGTACAAGCGTTTCCAAACGGACTGCTGCCTGAGGGTTTCGTTGGAATATATAAGACACTTGGTTTCGGCGATCGTTCAGAGCGCGCGGCAGCCATCTGACGATCACTGCTGATCACCTGGCAAGCGCGACCTCAGGCTAGTCAGCAACTCGTCCATTTCCTTGTTGGCCTCTTCATCGCTGATCCAGACCGTATTCGGATCGTCCGCTTCGCGAAGACCGATCTGGACCTGCTCGCGAAACCACCGGTCATGCTCGGCCGCCTCATGCGCGCGCTTCAGAGCGTCGGCGCGATCGGGACGCTTGGCGGGCTCGGCGGCATAATCGCTGGCGTCGACGTCGAACTGGGAGATGCCGACGTCCCGGAGATAAGACACCAGCGTCTCCATCTTCTTGAAGAGCCTGACCTGACGGCTGCGCTGCGCCGCAAGCGGATGCTCGCTCTTTCCGTAGCGCACGACGATGGACCAGCCGCCTGTCTGGCCGACGACAAGCGTCTTTTCGATGGCACCGGCGCCGGCCAGTTGGGCGAGCGTTGCATGGTCGATCGTGGAACGGGTCATGGCGGCATCTCCTTCGTAGAGAAGGATATGCAATCAATTATAATTTGCAACGCATCGATCAATAAAAAGCCCGGTCGAAACCGGGCTTTTCGAATCGACCTGGCGCGGCCCCTAACCTATTCCCGCTGCTCCAGCGCCCTGCTGAAGGCGAGCGCTGCCAGCGTGCAGATGGCACCTGAGAGCAGGTAGTAGCCAACGAAGGTCAGGCCGAAGCTGCTGGAGAGGCTGAGCGCCACCAACGGCGCAAAACCGGCGCCGACGAGCCAGGCGAGGTCGGACGTGAAGGCAGCGCCTGTGTAGCGGTAGCCACGGCCGAAGCGCGAGGAGATCGAGCCGGTCGCCTGGCCGAAGGACAGGCCGAGCACGCCGAAGCCGATGATGACGAAGGCATCCTGACCGGCATCACCCGAAGCGATCAGCATCGGACCAACGAAGGAGAAGATCGCGATCAGCACCGCACAGACGGCCAGCTGAGCACGGCGGCCGATTCGGTCGGCGATCAGGCCCGACGCGATGATCGCAACGATGCCGACAAGCGCGCCGATGATCTGCACCACCATGAAAGTGTCGAGCGGCTGCGTGCCGTAGAGGCTCATCCAGCCGAGCGGGAAGATGGTGACGAGGTGGAACATCGCGAAGCTCGCGAGCGGCACGAAGGCGCCGATCAGGATATCGCGGCCGTGGATTTTCAAAACCTTGCCGATCGGCGCGGCTTCAAGTTCGTGCTGTTCCAGAAGCGTGCCGAACTCCTGCGTCATGACCAGACGCAGGCGCGCAAAGAGCGCCACGACGTTGATCGCGAAAGCGACGAAGAACGGATAGCGCCAGCCCCAGGAGAGGAAATCCTCGTTGGAGAGATTGGCAATGAAGAAGCCGAAGATAGTGCTCGCCAGCGCGAAGCCGATCGGCGCACCGAGCTGCGGGATCATCGCGTACCAGCCGCGCTTGTTCTGCGGCGCGTTCAGCGCCAGAAGCGAGGCGAGACCATCCCAGGCGCCGCCGAGCGCGAAGCCCTGGCCGAGCCGGAAGAGCGCCAGAAGCGCGATCGCCCAATAGCCAATCTCGTTATAACCGGGCAGGAACGCGATCGAAGCGGTCGAGCCGCCGAGCAGGAACAGCGCGATCGTCAGCTTCGTGCCGCGGCCATAGAATCGGTCGATCGTCATGAAGACGACGGAGCCGACCGGACGCGCCAAGAAGGCCAGCGAAAAGATCGCGAACGAATAGAGCGTCCCCGTCAGCCTGTCCGGTGCAAAGGGAAAGATCAGCTGCGGGAAGACCAGGACAGAGGCCAGGCCATAAACAAAGAAATCGAAGAATTCGGACATTCGCCCGATGATGACGCCAAGAGCAATACTTCCAGGCGAAACCTTTTCGCCGGCATGAATCTGTCTTGCGTCACGTTCGAGTGTCGTGGACGATGGTCCATAGTGTGCTGCAGTCATTAAACGCCTCCCTCGTCGAGACGCTTGCGGCAAAGCGCCTCAAGACGATCTTGATCAAACCTGCAAGGTTATCAAGTCTGACGGACGTAAATAGTTCATCATCCATTCTCAAAATTAGATGTGGATGAGAAATTGAGCGTGATCGCCCGATTCGCGGCCTTTCAAGTGGCCGTTTTCGTTTTCGCGGATATATTATGCCGCACAAAAGCATGCGCTGGGGCCAAATCCTTCCGAAACTTATCAGGATTTCAACGCCGTAGCGCCTTACATTCTTTGCCGCGCTGCGGCATGTTTGCTGCAGTGCGACCAAACACCTCATGTTGCCATCAGGTTCAGTGCTTTAGTCGCGGTTTGGACGAAACAACAAGAGCTTAGAGACGTGCAAAAACTCGTGAAGTTTTCCCGCCTTCTATCCGTGTTGCCGCTGATGATGCTGGCAGGATGCAATATGGTCGTGATGTCGCCGTCGGGCGATATCGCAAGTCAGCAGGCAGACCTCATTCTGGTCTCCACCTTCCTGATGCTGCTGATCATCGTGCCGGTCCTGTTCCTGACGTTCTTCTTCGCCTGGCGTTACCGGCGTTCGAATACGGCAGCGACCTATGATCCGGAATGGCATCACTCGACACGGCTGGAAGTGGTTATCTGGTCGGCACCGCTGGCCATCATCATCGCCCTTGGCGCCATCACCTGGATTTCGACTCACAAGCTCGATCCCTACCGTCCGCTCGATCGCATCGATGCCGAGCGCAGCATCCCTGAGAACGTCAAGCCGATGACTGTCGAAGTCGTCGCGCTCGATTGGAAGTGGCTGTTCTTCTATCCGGAGCTCGGCATTGCGACGGTCAATGAGCTGGCGGCGCCGGTCGATGTGCCGATCAATTTCAGGATCACCGCATCCTCGGTCATGAACTCCTTCTACATTCCCGCACTTGCCGGCCAGATCTACGCGATGCCCGGCATGCAGACGCAGCTTCATGCCGTCATCAACAAGGAAGGCGAGTATGAGGGCTTTTCCGCCAATTACAGCGGCGAAGGCTTCTCGCATATGCGCTTCAAGTTCCATGGCCTGAACCAGCGGGGCTTCGACGATTGGGTCGCCAAGGTGAAGAGCCAGGGCACGGCGCTGAACCGTGACGCCTATCTCAAGCTTGAAAAGCCGTCCGAGCGCGAGCCGGTCCGCTACTACGCGACCGCCGACAAGGACCTCTACCAGGCGATCCTCAACCTCTGCGCCACGCCGGGCAAGATGTGCATGAGCGATATGATGCATATCGACATGATGGGTGGCGGCGGCAAGGAAAGCGCCGAGAACCGCGAAAAGCTGGAGTATGACAACCGCCACGTCGGCGAAGGCCATGGCGCAGAAGCCGAAGCAGTCCCCGCGGCCGCTACGCCTGCTTCCAGCGATCAGAAGCCGGCAGATGCTGCAAACGGCAATCAGCAGGACATGCAGAACATGCCCGGTATGGACATGAGCGGCAGCGGCCACGACGGCCATTCGATGCCGGGCATGAACCACGGCAGCGGCGATCCGGCACCAGCCCAGCCGAGCAACAATTAAACCTGGCGCTTTGCGTCGCTAAGACACCAATGAACGGGTTACTCCATGTTTTCCAATCCTGACCTCCTGAAGTTCATCTTCGGCCGGTTGACCCTCGATGCGATCCCCTATCACGAGCCGATCCTGATCTTCACCTTCATCGGCGTTGCGATCGGCGGCATCGCCGTCGTGGGGCTCATCACCTATTTCAAGTTCTGGGGACCGCTCTGGCGCGACTGGATCACCAGCGTCGATCACAAGAAGATCGGCATCATGTATGTGATCCTCGCCGTCATCATGCTGCTGCGCGGCTTTTCCGACGCCATCCTGATGCGTATCCAGCAGGCGATCGCCTTCAATGGTTCGGAAGGCTATCTGCCGCCACATCACTACGACCAGATCTTCACGGCGCATGGCGTCATCATGATCTTCTTCGTGGCGATGCCCTTCGTCACCGGCCTGATGAACTTCGTCGTGCCGCTGCAGATCGGCGCCCGCGACGTCTCCTTCCCGTTCCTCAACAACTTCTCGTTCTGGATGACCACCGCCGGCGCGATCATCATCATGATCTCGCTCTTCATCGGTGAATTCGCACGGACCGGCTGGCTTGCCTATCCGCCGCTTTCGGGCGCGGACTACAGTCCCGGCGTCGGTGTCGACTATTATATCTGGGGCCTGCAGGTCGCCGGCGTCGGCACGACGCTGTCGGGGATCAACCTGATCGCGACAATCGTCAAGATGCGCGCGCCCGGCATGACGTTCATGAAGATGCCGGTCTTCACCTGGACCTCGCTCTGCACCAACGTGCTGATCGTCGCCTCTTTCCCGATCCTAACCGCGACCCTCGTTCTGCTGTCGCTCGACCGCTATGCCGGCACGAACTTCTTCACGAACGATCTCGGCGGTAACCCGATGATGTATGTGAACCTCATCTGGATCTGGGGCCACCCGGAAGTCTACATCCTCGTACTGCCCGCCTTCGGCATCTTCTCGGAAGTGGTCGCCACTTTCTCGGGCAAGCGCCTCTTCGGCTACGCCTCGATGGTTTACGCCACCTGCGTCATCATGATCCTCTCCTACCTCGTGTGGCTGCACCACTTCTTCACGATGGGTTCGGGCGCCAGCGTCAACTCGTTCTTCGGCATAACTACGATGATCATCTCGATCCCGACAGGGGCCAAGATGTTCAACTGGCTGTTCACGATGTATCGCGGCCGCATCCGCTACGAAGTGCCGATGCTCTGGACCGTCGGCTTCATGGTGACCTTCGTCATCGGTGGTATGACCGGCGTCATGCTCGCCATCCCGCCGGCCGACTTCGTGCTGCACAACTCGCTGTTCCTGATCGCCCACTTCCATAATGTGATCATCGGCGGCGTGCTGTTCGGCCTCTTCGCAGGCGTCAACTACTGGTTCCCGAAGGCCTTCGGCTTCAAGCTCGACCCGTTCTGGGGCAAGATGAGCTTCTGGTTCTGGCAGATCGGCTTCTTCTTCGCCTTCATGCCGCTCTACGTGCTCGGCCTGATGGGTGTCACGCGCCGCGTCTCGCAGTTCGAAGATCCGTCGCTGCAGATCTGGTTCATCATCGCCGCCTTCGGCGCCGGCCTGATCGCCATCGGCATCGCCTCGTTCCTCATCCAGATCTTCGTCAGCTTCCGCAAGCGCGAAGCGCTGAAGGACGAGACCGGCGACCCGTGGGATGGCCGTACGCTGGAATGGGCGACCTCTTCGCCGCCGCCGGATTACAACTTCGCGTTCACGCCGGTCGTCCACGATCACGACAGCTGGTACGACATGAAGAAGCGCGGCTATGTCCGTCCGCTCGAGGGCTTCAAGCCGATCCACATGCCGAAGAACACCGGCACTGGCGCGATCCTCTCGGCGCTCAGCATCGGCCTCGCCTTCGGCCTGATCTGGTACATGTGGTGGCTGGCGATCCTGTCCTTCGCCGCGATCGTCCTCGTGTCGATCGTCCACACATTCAACTACAAGCGTGACTTCTACATTCCCGTGGAAGAAGTCACCAATACGGAAGACAAGCGCACGCAGCAGCTTGCCGCGGCGCAGGGATGACGACCATGACCGATCACACAATCGACACGGCCGAGAAGCCCGTTTTCTACCTCACCGAGGAGCATCATCCGGAGAGCAGCACCAATCTCGGTTTCTGGCTCTACCTGATGAGCGACTGCCTGATGTTCGCAGTGCTCTTCGCCACCTATGGCGTGCTCGGCCGCAACTATGCGGCCGGCCCGTCGCCGAAGGATCTGTTCGATCTGCCGCTGGTGGCAATCAACACCTCCATGCTGCTGCTGTCCTCGATCACCTACGGCTTTGCGATGCTGCAGATGATGCGTGGCTACAAGGCCGGCGTGCTGTTCTGGCTGGCCGTCACCGGCCTGTTCGGCGCAGCCTTCATCGGCCTCGAACTCTATGAGTTCGCGCATCTGATCCATGAGGGCGCAGGCCCGACGCGCAGCGCCTTCCTGTCGGCCTTCTTCACGCTGGTCGGCACCCACGGTCTGCACGTCACCTTCGGTATCATTTGGCTGATCACGCTGATGATCCAGGTCTCGATGCACGGCCTGATCGAAGCCAACAAGCGCCGCCTGATGTGCCTGTCGATGTTTTGGCACTTCCTCGATGTCGTCTGGATCGGCGTCTTTTCCTTGGTCTATCTGCTGGGAGTTCTCGGATGAGCTCGAACACTCACGCCCACGACGCACATCACGACCATGGCCATGGCGGCCACGGTCACGGCGGTCACGAGGCCGATCACGGCTCGTTCAAGAGCTACATGATCGGGTTCGTCCTGTCGGTCATCCTGACGGCAATCCCCTTCTGGCTCGTCATGGCCGGCGTCTTCGAAAACCCGCTTGTCACGGCAACCGCCGTGATGATCCTCGGCGCGATCCAGATCGTTGTCCACATGATCTACTTCCTGCATATGAACACGCGTTCTGAAGGCGGTTGGACCATCATGGCGCTGATCTTCACGATCGTCATCGTCGCCATCGCCCTCGCCGGTACCTTCTGGGTCATGCATCATCTGAACACCAACATGATGCCGATGAGCCCCGAAATGATGAAGAACATGCCCTGAGCATGACGCGGGCGGCGATGAGCCGCCCGCTCTTTTTGCCATGACCGATCTTTCCGACACCAAGCCCGACAGCCGCCGTTCGCCCGTTAAGCTCTTTGCGCTCTGCGGCCTGATCTTCGTTGCCATGGCCGCATTTGTAGCCCTCGGCATCTGGCAGATCGAGCGGCTTTACTGGAAGCTCGACCTGATCGCCCGCGTCGACCAGCGCATCCATGCCGAACCGGTCGCGGCACCAGAAGGGCGCAACATCAATCCCGCCGAAGACGAATATCTGCGCGTCAAGGCAACCGGCACGCTGGATAACAGCAAGGAAACCTTCGTCTATACCTCGACGGAACTCGGCCCCGGCTATTGGGTGATGACGCCGCTGATGCTGGCGGATGGCAATGCCATCCTGATCAACCGCGGCTTCGTACCCTCCGAAAAGCGCGATCCCAAGACCCGCGCCGAAGGGCAGCTCTCCGGCACGGTGACCATCACCGGCCTGCTGCGGCCGACCGAGCCGAAAGGCTCGCTGCTGCAATCCAACAATCCCGCGACGGGACGGTGGTATTCGCGCGACGTCGCGGCGATCACCGCCGACAAGAGCGTCGCGAAGGCAGAGCCCTATTTCATCGATGCCGATGCGACGCCCAATCCCGGCGGTTCGCCGGTCGGCGGGCTGACCCGCGTCGTCTTCCCGAACAGTCACCTAAGCTACGCGATCACCTGGTTCGCCATGGCGATCATGATGGCCGGGCTGCTCGCCGTCGTCATCCGCAACGAGCTGCGCCGCCGCTAATCACATCGCCCGGCATTGCGGGAAGGCGCGGGCCGCGACCTCTTCCGCCGCGGCATAGGCTTGGCTGACGATCTCCGGCACCAGATCGATATCCGGCAGGCTGCCGAGACCGAGCGGACCAATCGCAAAGATGCCATCCACCGCCGAACCATCCTCAAGATAGGGCTCGCCCCTCTGGTTCACGGCAATGCCGAGACCGAGCTCGTCAGGCATCGCGAGCCCTGCAGCAAAGAGGCTCTGCAGCAGGGGCGCCTCAAGATCCGCCGCGCGGCAGCGGCAATCGATGACCCGCTCTGCATGGATCACTTCCTCAGCGGCCGATCCCGCCGGCGTAAAGAAGATGCCGCTCAGTCCCTGCCGCCCGGCAATGCCGCGGCGAAGCACGGTATTGCCACCGGCGAGCTCGCGCTTCAGACGCAGATACATGGCTTCGGGCAAACGATTGCGGTGGCTGTCATAGATGGCGCGCAGATGCCGGTTAAACTGCTGCTTCTGGCGCCCCGGCAGCGCCCGCCAGAGCGAGCGGGCATGTTTGCGCAAGCCGTTCATCACCGACTGCCAGCTGCGCCCCGCCTCCTCCGCCTCACGGCAGGCATTGCGGATAAAGCGCAGGATGTCAGGCAGATCCTTCGGCAGTTCTTCTGCAGGGAAAACCGGCTCGGCGGAGTTCGGCGTATGGCTCTGCGGCAGGAAGCCGTGTTTGGAGACGATGGTGATCTGACCACCATAGCCTTCGTCGCGCAGCTGCAGCAATTGGTCGACGACGCGGATGCCGCTGCCGAGAAGAATCGTATGCGGGCGGCCAACGAGGCGCTGGGCGCGCACGGGCGCACCTTCGCCGGAGAGCAGATCGGCCTGCGGGAGCCCGTAGCCGGTCGCCAGGAAAACGGTATCGAAGAGCGGATTGGCAGGACCGGCATGTTCGAGAAGGAAGCGGTGGCCGTGGCTCCTGCGGATCGCCACGACGGGTTCGTGGCTGACCTGGACGGTGATGTCCTTGCGGGTGGCGAGCGCTTCGGAAAAGCGCTGGTAAACGTAATCGCTGAAAATTTCCTTGGGCACGAAGATCTGGCGGAATCCCGGGATCGCCGCGGGCACCGCAGCGCGGAACTCCGCGTTGCTACAGAGCCAGTCGTTGAAATCATCGGCATCCCCGGTCGAGACAGAGAGATCGCGAACGCGGGTGTTGAGGATCGCCGAGCGCCGGGCCGAGGACAGCGCCTGCCCGCCGCTGACGGAGGAATTGGGATCGAAGAGCTGCAGATGGAACGGTGTGCGAACCGTCTTCATCAGCGCAATCGCCGTCATCATCCCGGAAAAGCCGCGCCCGACAATGGCGATGCGCGGAATGGCGGAAGGCTTCGCCGCCGCCGCGGCCTTCGCAGAGAAAAGTCCTTGAACCGTCATCTCAACTCCTCGCGGTCATCGCCGCATCCGTGTCTCGATCAGGGTATCGACGCAGAAAAATCGCGCTGCGTCGGCCAGGGTTCGCGCCGCCATACAAGCGGTTGTCCGGCACGCGCCGGAGGAAGAACTAGGGGAGCAATCGCTGCCGTCCATAGTCTATCAAACTGGTCGTGTATGAGAGCGGAAAATGATGCGGCTGGCAACCCCCTCGCCCACGAAGCCCTCACGCGACATGCTAACCCGTTGATCCCGATGCGGACTTTCCCTTTTTCCGGCACACCGCCAAGACAACAGCGATTTCCACCAGAAGGCGAACGGAAAGCCAGCTGTCTTTCACGCGCGCCCGCCGCCGGATCTTCCCCTCACGATAAAATAACCAGTTGGTGAATTCTTTACTTGAACGGCCGAATGGAATCGGCAAAAGTAAGCGTACTATCAATCCCTTCATGGAATTGCCGTCTTTTCGGGCCACCGTCCGGACACACACATCTATTTGGAATCATTACCGTGAGCAGCGATGCGTCTATGAGCGTCACGAAGCCTTCGGCTTCGCTGGCGAAAGCGACTGCGGCGGGCTGGGGTAAGGGCCTCTTTACGCTGGTCCGCATTACCGTCATGGCCTTCCGTCATCCCTGGCAGTCAGGTTTTGCGATCGGTGCGACGCTTGTCGCATCGACGTTTCAGCTGCTGATTCCCCGGCTTCTCGGCCAGGCCGTGGACCACACGCAGGTTGCATTGAGCGGCGGGACGGCGGGCCAGATGGCGCAGGATGCGCTATTGACGACCGCACTCATGCTGCTCGGTGCCAGCGTGTTGCGCGGCATCTTCACGATGATCCAGAACTACTATTCCGAGAGCGTCGGCCACCATATGGGCTACGAGCTGCGGCTCGCCTGCTACGAGAAGATCCAGCGCCTCTCCTTCAGCTTTCACGACACCGTCCATTCCGGCGATCTGATCACTGTCGGCCTTCTCGATCTCGAAGGCGTGCGCATGTATTTCTCGACGGCGCTCGTGCGTGTCTTCCTGCTGTCGATGCTGATCGGCATCGGTGCCTATATGCTGATCTCGACGGATGTGGTGCTCGGGCTTCTGGCGCTGTCCTTCGTGCCCTTCGTCGGCTGGCGGTCCTCGGTGACGCAGCTGAAGCTGCGTGCCACCTGGCTGGAGCTGCAGGAACGGCTCTCGGTTCTCACCCGCATCATGGAAGAAAATCTCGGCGGTATCCGCGTCGTGCGCGCCTTCGCGGCGCAGGATCACGAGATGGCGAAGTTCGAGGCTGCCTCGACCAATGCCGTCGAGCTTGCCCATGAGCGCGTCGGCATCCGCGTTGCCAATACCAGCGCCATGACCTTCTCCTTCTTCGCCTCGATGGGCCTGGTGCTCTGGGTCGGCGGCGGCAAGGTCATGTCCGGCGAGATCACCGTCGGGACGCTCGCCTCGTTCCTGACCTTCATGACCATTCTGCAGATGCCGGTGCGCCAGCTCGGTCTGATGGTCAATGCCTTTGCCCGCGCCTCCACCTGCGGAACCCGACTGTTCAACCTGCTCGATCTTGAGATCGCGGTGCGCGATGCGCCCGACGCGAAAGAGCTGAAGGTCACCGAGGGCACGCTGCGCTTCGAGCATGTCGAGTTCGCCTATCCGAGCTCGGACATGCATCAGGTGCTCTACGATATCAGCTTTGAGGCGAAGCGCGGCGAGACTGTCGGCATCGTCGGCCCGCCCGGCAGCGGCAAGTCGACGATCGCGCATCTGATCCCGCGCTTCTACGACGTGACCCGCGGCAAGATCACCATCGACGGACAGGATATCCGCCAGGCGACGTTGCAGTCGCTGCGCCGTTCGGTCGCCGTCGTCCAGCAGGATTCCTTCCTGTTCACCACCTCGATCGAGAACAACATCGCCTATGGCGACCCATGGGCGAAGGAACAGCGCATCGAGCGCGCCGCCGAAAGCGCCCAACTGCATAATTACGTGCTGGGCCTGCCGACGGGCTATGACACTGTCGTCGGCGAACGCGGCGTGTCGCTCTCCGGCGGCCAGCGTCAGCGCCTGTCGATCGCCCGCGCCCTGATGCTGCGGCCGGCCGTGATGGTCTTCGACGATTCCACGGCGGCGATCGATGCGGCGACCGAGCAGCGCATCCGCGCCGCCATGCGCAAATATGCCGCCGACCGCGTCACCCTCATCGTCGCCCACCGCCTGAGCTCGCTGATGCATGCCGACCAGATTCTCTTCGTCGAGGAAGGCCGGATCGTCGAGCGCGGCACGCATGCGGAGCTGCTGGCCCTCGGAGGGCGCTACAAGGCGCTTTACGACCTGCAGATCCGGCCGGGTGATGAGGCGCTGAGTGCATGAAGTTCCTTCTCCCCAGCGGGGAGAAAGGAAATAAAACGAAATGCCGGCCACTACAAGAAATGGCCGCGGGAGGAATGGCATGGCCGAGGAGATGGAAACCGAGCGTCCGGATCCGCGCGAAGACGGCAGGCGGCCGCCGCGGGCGGTGGTCGGGTCGCATCGTGTCGAGGAAGAGATGTTCGGCAAGGCCTTCGACGGCAATATCGTCAAGCGCATCTGGGCTTTCGTTCATCCCTATCGCGACAAGATCGTCTGGTCTGTCGTCGCCGTGCTCACCTTCACGGCAATGCAGCTGACAATCCCGCTGATCATCCGCTATGCCATCGACCACGGCATGCAGCCGGGCAGCAATTCCTCGGCGCTGACCTGGGCGATCGTCGCCTTCCTCTGCGCCATCCTCGTCAACTATGCCGCAAGCTATGCGCAGGAAACGCTGGTCGGCGGCGTCGCCGAAAACGTGCTCTTCGACATGCGCAAGGCGATGTTCTCGCATCTGCAGCGCGTCTCGCTCTCCTTCATGGACAAGACGGAAGTCGGCCGCCTGATGTCGCGCCTGCAGGGCGACGTCAACTCGATGCAGGAATTCCTGGAAACCTCGGTTCTCTCGGTCGGCGACATCGCCCTGCTCTTCGGCATCGTCTTCGTGATGCTCTATCTCGACTTCAAGCTCGGCCTGCTGACGCTCTCCGTCCTCCCCGTGCTCTTTGTCGTGCGCCTGTTCTGGCTGCCGCTCGCCCGCAAATCCTTCATGGCCGCGCACGAGACGAACTCGGTGGCGGCCGGTGCGCTCGCCGAAGCCATTCATGGTGTCCGCGCCGTCCAGAGCATGGACCGCCAGGGCGTCAACTTCACCCTCTACGACGACAAGGCGCATGCCAACCTGCTGACCCACCTGACGGCAGCGCGCTATGCGCAGGTCATGGTGCCGATCGTCGATAGCCTGACGGGTGTCGCCATGGCGCTGGTCATCGTCGTCGGCGGTGCGCGGGTGCTCAACCAGGCGCTCGACGTCGGCGTGCTCGTCGCCTTCCTCTTCTATATCCAGCGCTTCTTCGACCCGATCCGCTCGCTGACGCTGCAATATTCCGTCATGCAGCGCGCCATGGCATCCGGCCAGCGGCTGACCGAAGTTCTCGACGTGCCTGTCGATATCAAGGATGCGCCTGACGCCAAGGTGCTGTCGAAGGACATGGACGGTTCGGTCGAGTTCCGCGACGTCGTCTTCGGCTACAATCCGAAGCATCCGGTGCTGAAACACGTCAGCTTCCGGGTAAACCCGGGCGAGACTGTCGCGCTGGTCGGGCCGACCGGCTCCGGCAAATCCAGCTGCATGTCGCTCATCCACCGTTTCTACGATGTGCAGCAAGGCCAGGTCGTCGTCGGCGGCCATGATGTGCGCGAGCTGACGCAGGATTCGCTCGGCGACCAGATCGCCATGGTGCTGCAGGAGCCGTTCCTCTTCACCGGCACCGTCTTCGAAAACATCCGCTATCACAAGACCAAGGCGACGCGCGAGCAAGTGATCGAGGCGGCCAAGGCCGTCGGCGCGCATGATTTCATCATGCGGCTGCCGCAGGGCTATGACAGCATGCTCGGCGAACGCGGCGGCAACCTGTCGCTTGGGCAGCGCCAACTGCTCTCCTTCGCCCGCGCGCTGGTGGCGGACGCGAAGATCCTCGTTCTCGACGAAGCCACAGCGAATATCGACAGCTATACCGAGATGCTGATCCAGAAGGCGCTGGTAAAGCTTCTCGAAAACCGCACCGGCCTCGTCATCGCCCACCGCCTTGCCACCATCCGCGAAGCCGACCGCATCATCGTGCTGCAGAACGGCGAGCTGATCGAGAGCGGCAATCACAATCAGCTGATGAAGAACGGCAAGCTCTATTCGCGGCTCTACAATCTTAACTACGCTTCCTTTGACGATATCCCGGAAGAGGTGCTTGAGGAGACCGCCTCGAATAATTCGGCGACCTATATAGGGCGACACTCGACTTGACACTGCGACACTAAAGACGACATTTTTGCCCCTTGCCACTCAAGTAGCTTCCGCTTCAAGCCTAAGTGTGCGCACCTTCTTGATCGGAACTTATCCCGCACTTTGCCTCTGAAGCGTCCCCAGACCAGCGATCGGACAATGAGATCGACCTCAGGCGATCGCCGCATCCACGGGTGCAAAGCGGGAGAACACCACCACGCGGCCGGCAAGTTCGCTGTTGACAGGGACCACGCTCGGATGCTGATCACCAGCAACACGAAGCTCTTGACCAACCCTAACAATGGACCGAGCATTTTGAGGTGACAGGAGAGCGCGATGAATAACGAAGACGTCAGCATGAAAACCAATCCAATCGGAGTCTTTGATGCAGTCCGATCGAGGAGAGAAGCAATCATCGAGATGATGGGAGGGCGTCCCGAGTTGAGCGCTTTACCGCCTCATGCCTTGGTCGATACACTGACGGTGATCGCCTTTGATAATGTCTGCGCAGGCACGCTGAGCGACGTTCACCTTCATGGACCAGACATTCGGCCACAAAAGTTATGGGATGCCGTGACCGCACAGATTACCCGTGCGCAGGTTTTCGCAGAAGATGATCGTCTGGACTTGATCAACGATGCGTTGGGTCGCGGACACGATCTGGCGAGCGGGACGATCAGCATTCGGGAGGCGTGGTTCCAAGGCTGAGGTTTAGTAGACCTGACCCAAGCGATTGGTCTGCGGATCGATCCTCGCCCTACTCGAATGATGCCGATCTCCATGAGGTTCGATTCCACACGTTGTTTGCACCATCTGCTCTTCATCCGTGAGGGCCCGCGTCGCCGCGACGATTTCCAAACAAAGGAGATTCAGCTAGCGAGTGGCAGGATCAATCTTGGGGAGGTCTGGTATACAGATTGGTTGGAGCCTCGGGCGCTCGAGGCGCCTGACACCGGAAGCCAGTCATTTGGAAACGGCTCGTCGCCTTGGAGAAGAACCATAGTAGCTGACCAGTTGATGGACGACCGAAAATTTCAGCCAACTTCGCAGTCCCATGATTAAGGCGCCCATTTTAAATGTGAGCCAAGGCGAGAGGCTCGCCGGCGGTCCGAACAGGCATTTCTCACTTGCAGTTCCTGCAGACATGCTTGGAGTACATCCAGGAGGAACCGCTCATGAGAAACGCTCGAACCGACTTCTACAAATGCATGGAATTCGTGGCTTGGCTAAACGATGCCGGAGAACCCGTCGACTTTGTCAATGATCGATTCAACAGTCATTACTTGATGAGAGATGTCGAGACCAATGAGACTTGGGTCTCTGAGCGCACGATCGCCGAAGAGGGCGTCGGGTTCTTCTCGTTATCGGACATCGAGAGGATAGGCTTCACTACAGCCGAGTACCAGGCAATGCTTCGGTTCATTTTCGAAAGTGCCGAGTACGAATGCGTCACGAGCGAAGAGGAGCTAGACAAGCTAATGTCGCCGGGGCTGCCCGCCCTCGGTTGGCGTTAATTTTGAATCTCAAAGGTCATGCCGCTGTAGACCTCGTAGACGTGGGATCTGCAATCTCGCAATGGCGCGCGTGACGCCTTGCCATCGCGGCGAGGCGGGGAATCTTCACAAAGCCGCTAGATACCAACTCGCGTATCGGCCCTTTGAAGGGGCCGGTTTGCATAGCCACAAGAAGCTTGTAGGCGTCTCGTTCATTGATCCCGCGCTGAAATAGGTGATCGCCTTTTATAAGAAGTGCTGCCAAGCGATCTTCCTCCATATCGACCGCGGTATCGATCTTGCTAGCAATCATATCGAGAATTGGCCGGTAGATCCCGGCGGCATTCGATTGCGGTATCACGTCGTGATACCAGAACTTGTGGACGATAGCCCGGATTGTTAATTTGAAAGCATCTTCTGCATCGCGTATTTCATCCCGGCCAAATTCATTCGTCAGCCCTCTAAGGAACCATTGCGGATGGAGTGGGCTCCTATCATCAACCGCGGGTGCATTTTCTATGGCCGCCGCGAGCGCGGCGTCCAGGCGCTTCAGGGTCGCATCGGACGATGATCGCGTGATCTCGGCGTTTGAAGCGATCAACTGCAACAAATAGTAGTGTCTGGCATCAAAAACCTTCGGACGTTCCATGGCCTTCTTGAAAACCAGCTCAATAATTTCACCTGGATGATTTGCCACCAGACCGCATAGGAAAGCTCTAGCATTAGCCGCCTGAGTTCGGTTGTCGGACGCCTGATTTTCCGCGGCCTTGACAAGATTGTCGATCAAACGTGGCCACCCCGGCTGCTCGACCAGCAGAAATTCCTCTCCCACGATTTCAGCAACCGCAAGGCTATCCGAAGCCGGAAAGAAGTTGTCGTGGCCCAAGGCCGCCATCAATCTCGTAATCGCCATATCGGCAGGAGCAAGTTGCGCGGCTAGGAAATGCTCAACTGCCGTGCGAAGAATGTACTTAGCGTCGGCCTCGGATGGATTGACCTCGGTAGGGTGTGCCGCTTGATGACGGAAGGTCGAAATGCGGGCTAGCGCGTTCAAGCGATCGCGGTCCAGGAGTTTATTTTCGATAAGCTCATCCACGAGACGGGTTTCATACCCCTTGTTTTTATCGCGGAGTTCCTCGACCGTTTTCGTAATGCCTTTCGCCACGGACGAGATTTCAGAGAGATCCGCAACGAGCCTTCGTAGGGTATCGTGAACCGCGTTGGACGACATGATAATGCAGGCCCGGTATGCCTTCGCGTGGTAGCACCGTACGGCTTCCGCAACGTATTGAACGTTGTCATCACCAACAACCCGTTGGTGCAGTTCGTCTACCGTAAGGTGATCAAGTTCCATTTTCGCCCGGTCGCGCTAAGAGGCCCGGAGGCCGTTCAGCGCACTACTAAACAGGGCTGGTGAATAGAAGGTTATCCCACCCGGCAATGTATTCCCGAGATGATTCTGATGAGGAACGTTCTTACTTGAATCTTACCCGGTTAAAGGCATCGGCGGCGAAAGCAAAGACAGTCGACGCGGGGCTGATCCAGGCATCGGCGCAGGCCCGCGATCTAGCGATGTAGTCCCTGCTCCGTCGCCTGGACAACGGGTACGCGTTAACGTGATGCAGCCAGTTCCGCTCGCCGGGAAGAGGCTACCAAGCTTGCGGGCCGCCCCTCTATAAACTCGCGGCATATTAAAGGGACTTGTAAAGGATGCATGCACCTGCGGCCGCGGCCCCAGATAGCAGCGAACCGATAATGACGCCGAGGATTTAACAATAGGGCATCGCGGGCATTAGCTCCAAGATGCAAACGAAAATGAAAAAGCATACCAGTTGGCCGGCGACCGAAGACGCGACCGAGCCCGACCGTAGGTTCAGCACGCATTGGCCCGTCCGGATCATATTCTGCGGTGTCAGCGACAGAGTCTGAAGCCTGAGCATGCAGCGCCAGCCGAGCCACCATGCGGAAGACAATGGAGCGATGTTGAACGTGCGGTCTTCGTTAACGGTGCTGATCAGCACAACGGGCGTACCGAGGTAAAGGATCGCGGGTCCGATGGCGACATGTGAAATGGTCAGGGTTTCTCGTTTGGATCGTTGAGACCTTTGTTCGGGCCTGCGTCCAGAGGAGAAGACACCCGGTTCTTTCGAGAGCGATTGGCCGGGCTTGAATTAATATGGTCAAAGACCCGAGCTTGCTGTCGTAGGCATGAATGACAAGCCTGCCGGGGTAAAACCTCAACGAACACATTAATGTTCCCTGGCACAGAACATTAACAAATAAGCCTATGATATTCGCAAGTTGGCACACTTTTCTAAAGAAGAAAACGCGGGGAAGATCGATGCAGCTCAAGCAGAATCACAGGCTGCCCAGGTACCTTAAGATTTATCCCAGATCACGATCCGTGGCGCCTTCATGATTGCGTCAACAACTCGGTTATCCTCCAGGCGCTCCCACTCCAAGGCAGTGTAAAGATTCAGATCGACGACCCTGCCAAATGCCTGCTGCATCCGCTGTATCGGTTCGCCCAGCTCGAAAATGTCCATATCTCCGACAACGATGAGATCAACATCGCTGTTGGCTCGTTCCCGTCCCGCAGCTATCGAACCAAAGATGAAGGCCACGGTTATACGATCACGATGCGCGGCGAGTTCTTCGCGAACGACCTCCGCGATTCCAAACGTCTTTACGCAGATGGAATGCAGCTCGACGAAGATCGGGTTGTCCGGATCTATCCTGTAGACCACCTGATTTCCGCGGACGGATCTTCGCACAATACCCGAGCTTTTGAGTCCTTCGATCACCCGGCGCCCGGCTCCGGTCCCATTTCCTCCGATTGAGACAAGTTCGTTGGTGCCGTACCACCGATCCGGATGTAGTAGCAATGCAGCCAGCATCTTCTGCTGACGCTTGGAAAACATGAAATCTGCCGTTGACATCTGCTAGTCCCAGATTTGGACCGACCGAACCCATAACGAGATCGCTCGCTCCTGCGGCCTTTTCAGGTTAACGGTTGTTCACTCGCCGTTTCGGCAGCCTCTGGAGTCCTTCCAAGAAACCGGCTAGCGAAATGTCCAGGAGAACTGCCTGCAGGTCTGCCAAGGACATCAAGATAGCTTGGGCGTCGTCCACCGCTATCAGACTGGGTCTTCCCTCCAATGCGCCGCAGGTGATCATGAACAGTCTGGACCTGGCTTCGCGCACATTGAGTGCCTGACCACATTCCTTCGAAATGAAGGCGCGAAACGCCGTACCTCTGTCTTCGTGGGGAAGCTTCCGTAGGAGGCTCAGGTCCTTGCTCCATCTACTCCGCATGGACCGTGCTCCTCTGTGCGAACATCGCGGCCACGCGCTCGCCCGCGAGCCGTCCCTCCACATCGAGCAAGCCGGCGAGCTGGTCGATGAAGGACAAGTTGTTGCGTATCACTGCTTTAGCGCGCTCGAACTGCTGCGTCAGCATTTCCTCGACCCGCCGATTTACGTCAGGCATGGAGCGTCTGATCTGCTCGAGATCCATCTCGTCCCCGGCATCTAAATAGTTGAGTCCCCCCATACCGAGCTGGGCGATCATGGTCGTGGCGATGTCGGCAGCTCTGTTCAGGTCCGTGCCCCGGCCTCCCCCGGCGCCTTCCAGATGCGTGCCGAAGACTTCGACCTCTGCTGCCATGCCGGCGAGCTGGACGACAATGCTGTTCCTGTAGAACTCGCTCGTAGGAAGGCGCGCCTCCCGCTCGAAGATTGCACCGCCTCCGATGCGAAGCCTTGCCGGCACCTCGTCCATGACGACCACACCGCTCAGGCGTCCAACGTCCAATGCCAGGATCGCGGCGGCGTGACCGGCTTCGTGGACGCAGACCCTCCTCCGCATTTCTCCCGCGATCCGTTCGGCCTGCGGCAGGCAAGACAAGACGTCTTCCAGCCGAAGGGGACGGTCGCTCGTTCGCGACCTGCGCCGGGCGTCGGCCGCTAGCTGTCCGATGTCCGCTCCGGTACACCCGGCCGTCGCCGCGACAATACGGTCGGTGCCAGTTTCGTCTAATGCGTCGCCTATGTGGAACCGGATTATTCCCTTGCGGGCGGCGGCGTCGGGGAGCGATAGTCTGAAGTGGCGGCCAAGTCGCCCAGGGCGCAGCAGCGCGCTATCGATCCTTTCAGGGTTGTTGCAGGCACCTACGACCACGACGCCTTCGCGCCGGTGTGCGCCATCGAGGCATTCCAAAAGGCCCGCGACGACTTCGGTGGTGTACTGCGCGTTCGGGCCTGAGAACTTGGATCGGTCACCGATGCTGTCGAATTCGTCGATCAGGAGGACAGCGGGGGCCCGGTCGGTTGCCTTCTTAAAAGATGCACGCATCGCAGAGAGCAGATCGCCAAGGTGTCCCGTCGACTGCCACTGCGCCAGAGATGCATCTATGAAGGTGCAGCCACAGCTTTTCGCCAAGGCACGTGCGAACAACGTCTTGCCCACCCCAGGCGGCCCACTGAGCAGCGCGGCCGCGTCGAGATCCGTCCAAGGGAGTTCGCCTCTCTTCCATGCGGCAAGTTCGGCGACGAGAGTTCCCGCCCAGGCGGCTGCGTCTCCATATCCCGCGAGCGCTTCGACCGGCGGGACGCCTCGATCGATTTTGGCTTCATGCGCGGCCGCCAACCTGAGGAGGACGTCTTTGGCCGACCGGCCCGGCCGCGCTGCTGCCAGCACGTCCGCGATGGGATACGACGCCATGGAATTGGCGTCTTTCAGCGCAAGCTCCTCTCTCTCGACAATTCGAAACGCGAGGGTCAGAACATTCGCGTCGATCCGCCGGATCGGGATAACGGCATCAGCCGCCGCGACGACGAATGGGGGCACGGTCTCGGGACGATCAAGCAAAATAATCAACCTCCTGCTTGTTCGCAAATAGACCTGAACTGGCGAGTAATCCGGCCCGCCCCTGGTCCGCGTCACAGGCTCGGCCAAGTCCACGTCGTGCAACACAGGCTCGTCGCGGATCAACGTGAGGTAGGCGCTCTGAAGATCCTTTCTAAGATCCGCTGGCACCACGAGCGCGAGCGTAAAGGGCCGACCGGAGAAGACAGGCGGGTGATTAAACAAGGTTTCGCGAAGAGCAAGCACACATGCGGTTCTAGCCAGTGCGGTCGCCGAGGCAGCGACCTCCGACATTGCTCGAGGATTTCGGCTCATGATCTGCTCCTCGCCGGCTTGACGACTGTGTGCGGGGCGATCGGCTCGGCATCTAGGTCCACCGTGATCCAACGGTGCAGGACGAGTGACGAGAGACCCGCGACCGGGCTGACCTCTCTGAAGATTGGCAGGCATTCCGCCACCGTGGCAGAGCCCTCCTGCTCCAAAGCCGCGAGGAGCCGAATTCGATCACCTAAAGGAGTCTGGTATGAAGAGTACCGCAGGAGATCCTTGGCATTCTGCAGCCGGTAGCCCTGCCGGATCTCGGACATTGTGACGAAACGGTGCCGCATCCTGCGGCACGCCGCCGCTTCGGTGACTTCCGGATCTCCGGCTCCCTCCGCCGCATGCAAGAATTCCTCTCGGCCATCCCTGTATGTCGCCAGGAAATCTGGAGGAGGCCCCTTCCAGCCGATATCAAGGAGTACGTCATCCATGCCGTAGGGCCGGCAGCACCAGGCGACGACTTCTTCGTCAACGTCGAGCAGGCAGCCCAGGTCTCGCGCGAGCTGGCTTCTGTAGTGGGAAGGACTCGAGCATCTGATTTCACCATAAGGGCGGAAACGCGCTGGAGGATTGCAGACGTCGTTCGAGGCCATACGGCCTTCTTCATTCAAAGGACTCATCACCGAAACTCCACAACAATACTGGTCGACGCCGCGGCGCGCGGTCAGTCAGCGTTGTCGTTGTTGTCGATGAATCCTTTTCATAAGCGGAACAAATAAAGAACCAGAAGACGGGCGTCAAGGCCCCCCATCACAGGTTTCGGCAGCCCTTTTAGCAGACGGAGTTACACGGCAACCGCTTTCCGTCAACGCGTTCATACGCACATGATAGTCTTCTCAACCTTTAGCCACCATTGAGAGCGCGACCATCGCTGTGATGCTGCCGGTCATAATGCACGCGAGAAATGCAGCACGGTAAAGCGTCTTAAACCGAATCATTCCCGGTGCGTGGCGGGAGGATTGTGCAGGTGGGCAGATTTCGGCTGGCAGTCCGAGCGCTCTCCAGAAGCGTTCGTAAGCGACCTCTCCCAAGCCCACGAGATATCGCGATCGATCATCGATCATCCAAAACAGCGCTGCGAGAGCCGCCAGGGAGATGCCTGCAAGGGCGAGAAGAAGTAACAGTTTTGCCTGCAGAAGATAGCCCATGATTGAGCCGAGACCCGCCGTGATGATCAAGAAGGTCTTGAACATATCCTGACGTTGTCCCGAGTGGTATTCGAACCATTTCGACGAGATTTCCAAGCCCACCTGGGCGTTTTCGTTCTCTAATTCACTCGACATATCGATCAACCCCTTTTTTCGAGCAGGTGATGAACGAATGCAGAGACAAAACGCGCCGAAATGATGGAGCCGTTAACGTGATGTTCATCGCCCTTGTTGTGGTCGGCAAGATCGACGACACATTTGGCACCGAAGAATGCTGGGCGCTCGGCCGAGATGTCGCACGCTCGGTAAATGGAATGCATCTCCATATCAATGGCGGCCATTTTCCGTTGCTGCTCACTAATTGTCTTCACCCTTTCTGGATCTGCTATCACGGCCGATCCAGAAGCGAACGGTCCGATTACGATCTCATGATGCCTGGTCTTAGGATCGGGAAACGTGTTTTCCTTGAACTGCAAACCAAGCTTGTCTTTCGCAACGAACAATTCCAACTCGTCAAGGACAGGGGGGTGGAGATGGACTTGATAAGGCTCCATCTTGAAGTCGTCGACGCTCCACTTTCCTGCTTGATATTCCCAGGCAAAATTGCCCGCGACGAGCGTTCCAATTTCGGAGTGGCCAGCAACTCCGGCGCAAATTCCAGACATGGCGACCACCTTCGGCGAAAACATATTGATCGCCTTGCTCGCTATGATCGCGGCGTCGACCAGTCCCACACGAGACATCTTGATACAAAGGCCCTTATGCTCACCGATCTGGAGATTTGTGCAGTTCAGTGTTGATTTCCACTGAGAGCTGACCCGGCGCAGCGTAATATTTCCATTGAGAATTGACCCATGTTTCAACCGTCCCTCGCATGTTTTCAGCGGGGGCT